>JAGFIV010000018.1 GCA_024103275.1 Flavobacteriales bacterium | reverse complement strand
CCATCAAGTAAGTTCACGAGTCCGTACGCCATGCCTCTTCCCCACTGGAACCAGAACGCACACCATCCCAGATAGGCGGTACCTGCAACCCATTCATGGCCATGAATACATCGAGGAAGTTCACAAGTCTTGTAGGCCATGTCCCTCCCCCAATGGGACCAGGACGCACACCATTCCGGATACGGCGGCACATGCAACCCATTCATGGCCATGAATGGATCAAGCAACCATTCCGGCCGATCAAAACCCGTTACACTTGTTCCGCCTTCCCTACACCCCATGGAAGAACGCAAGGTCTACACCTTAAAACAGGTCGGCCAGGCGATCCGCAACAAGATCGCCGAGGCCACCCAGGGAGCGCCTTTTTGGGTGACGGCCGAGATCGCCTCCTTCAAGGTGAACCGGCATGCCTACTTGGACCTGGTGCAGCACGAGGATGGTGAGAAGGTGGCCGTGATGAAGGGCATCATCTGGGGCGGCACGCTCGGAAGGGTGATGCGCGAACTGGGTGATGACAGCCGAAACATCCTGAAGGACGGCGTGGAAACGCTCTTCCTGGCGCGGCCCAACTACCACCTCGTGTACGGCCTCAGCCTGGTGATCGAGGCCATCGACCATACCTATACCATCAGCGCGCTGGAGCGCCGCAAGCAGGAGACCGTTGCCGCCCTGAAGGCCCAAGGGCTTTACGACATGAACCGCGAAACCGTCATGCCCCGCGTGGTGCAGCGCATCGCGCTGGTGGCCTCGGAGGGCACCGCCGCTTACGCGGACTTCATGCGGCACCTGGAACGGAATGAGCACGGCCATGTGTACCACGTCAGCCTGTTCAACACCATGGTACAGGGTGAAACGGCCGCCAGCGAGATGCGCATGGCCCTGGAGGCGATCGATCCCACCCGCTTTGATGTGGTGGTGGCAATACGGGGTGGCGGCTCGCGGCTGGACCTGGAGCCTTTCAACGACCTCGACCTGGCCCGCACCGCCGCCCGGCTGCCCATCCCCTTGCTCACGGGCATCGGCCATGACACGGACATCAGCGTGCTGGACCTGATCGCGCACGGGCACCACAAGACACCTACCGCCGTGGCCGACTGGATCGTGGACCACAACGCGGACTTCGAGGCCGGGTTGGCGAACATGCTCACGCAGGTCCACAACAGCGTGCTCACGACCTTTGCCCATCAGAAGGAAAACCTGACCGGCACCCGCCGCATCCTGGCCCTGCTGCCCATCAGCCAATGCCAACGGGAGCGTGGCAACCTGCACCGATGCGCCAATCTTTTCGCGCTGCAAACCACCGCGATGCTCACCGCCTCCCGCAAGTCGATCGATGCCCATGGCGGGCGCCTGGCGCAGCTGCCGATGAACCGCCTGCGGCTGGTGGAACAACCGCGCCTGCGCGAGACGGCGAACACCGTAGGGGCGCTGGCACGGCACAACTTCCGATTGGCCATGCAGCGCATGGGCAGCTTGGGCGAAGCCATCGAATTGCTATCGCCGCAGCGCGTGCTGGAACGCGGATTCAGCATCGCGCGCCGCAACGGCAATGCGGTGGGCGATGCCGGCGCCCTGAAACCGGGTGATGAACTGGTGACCACCTTTGCGCGAGGAAAAGCGTGGTCCACCGTACTGAAGATCGAAGCGCATGGAGAAGGAGAAGAAGCAGACTTATGAGCAGGCCTATCAGGAGCTGGAACAGATCATGGAGGACCTGCAGGAGAACAAGGTCTCGGTGGACGAGCTGACGGCCAAGGTGAAGCGCGCCGCGGCCCTGATCACGTTCTGTAATGAGATGCTACGCGCCACCGAGGCCGAGGTGGAGAAGCTGGTGAAGAAGTTGGGAGCGTGAGGCGCCAGGGCAACGCTTGCGTACATGTCTTCCCCCCACCCTTTTTCCTTCAAGCAATGAGCTGGTTGTCCGCCAAGGGATCCAATCGCCTACTGGAACGGTGGATCCCGTCGTCGCTCACCTTCGCCATCGTGTTGACCGCGGTAGTGGCCCTGCTGGCCGTGGTGCTGACCGATGCGGGGCCGGTGGAGGTGCTGAAAGGATGGGGCGACGGCCTCTCCGGGCTGCTGGCCTTCATGACCCAGATGTGCTTGATCCTGCTGTTGGGCCACATGCTGGCCAACACCCGCCCCATGCGCCGCCTGCTGGTGCGCTTGGCACGCGTGCCCGCCAAGGCCACAACCGCCTACGTGTTCGTATTCGCGGTGGCCGCGGCAACGAGCCTGATCAACTGGGGGCTGGGCCTGGTGGTGGGCGCGCTGCTGGCGCGCGAAACCGCCGTGCAGGCCCGCGACCGCGGCATCAAGGTGCACTTCCCCCTGCTGGTGGCCGCCGGGTACAGCGGTTTCGTGGTGTGGCACATGGGCTACTCCGGCTCCGGCCCGCTGACGGCCGCCACGCCCGGCTCCTTCCTGGCCGATGCGCTGGGCGGAAGGACCATCCCGGTGTCAGAGACCACCTTCGCCCCGTGGAACATGCTGGCGGCCCTGGGCGTGATCGCGGTTTGTGCCCTGCTGCTGTGGTGGGCGGCACCCAAGGGCAATGATCCCCTTGTGGAGCTGCCCGCCGGGGTGGCCTCCGAAACCGTGGCCGACCGGAAGCCCGAGGTGGTTACCCCCGCCGACCGGCTGGACGCGTCGCGCGGGCTGACCCTGCTGGTGGGCCTTGCGCTGGTGGCGTACCTGGCCATCCATTTCGGCCAAGGTGGATCCGTCACCCTGGACATCGTGAATTGGACTTTCCTGGCACTGATCCTGTTGCTCGTGCACAGTCCGTTCGAGATCATCCGGCTGACGCAGGAAGCGGCCAGGCATGTGGGCGAGATCCTGCTGCAGTTTCCCCTGTATGCGGGCATCCTGGGCATCATGGCGTCCACGGGCCTGATCGCTATCTTCTCCAATGCCTTCGTGGCCATCGCCGGGCCGCATTCCTTCGGCGTACTGGCACTGCTCTCGGCTGGGCTGGTGAACTTCTTCGTCCCCTCCGGCGGCGGCCAGTTCGCCGTGCAAGGGCCCATCATGCTGGAGGCGGCCGCCAAGCTGGGCGTGGACCCTGCCATCGCCATCATGGCCGTGGCCTACGGCGACCAGTGGACCAACATGCTGCAACCTTTCTGGGCCTTGCCGGTGCTGGCCATAGCCGGGCTGAAGATGCGCGACATACTGGGCTACACGGCGCTGACCTGCCTGGGATCGGGCGTGGTGATGGCGGTGGCGTTGTGGATGGCTTCATGGTGAGCGGGCGTTCGCCGGCTTGCAGCGTTTTTGTCCACCGGTTGTACCGATTACGCAGAAGGGTGCGGTGGTATTGAACCGCAGATGGACCCGCTGGACGGCTCTCCAACGGGTCCATTGCCGTCCGTTGAAAGACGCACAGGGCAGGCGCCCGCACTGAAGTGGCCCCAAGCCCCGCCCGGGATGGAAGCGGCGGCCCGGCGAAGGACCGGCCATGCAGCCACGAGCAGCGAGGAGGCCCCGATGAAAGGCGGGGACCCCGGAGCGCCGTGGCTGCCGGACGGTGCGAGACGGCCACAGCGGACAGCCCGAAAAGGCGGCCAAGAAAGCAACAGCCAAATCGTCGGGGCGTGCTTGGCATTGCTGGACTTTTTGACATTTGCGCAACATCGGAGGCTGACAGTTGTTCCACTTCACGCAGGCGGCGCGGCACTTGCTGTCCGGCCAGCGAAACCACAGGAAAGAACATGGACCTGAACAAATTCACGATCCGTTCGCAACAAGCGATCCAACAAGCGCAGGTGATCGCCACCGGGCTGGGCCAGCAGCAGGTGGAGACGGGCCACCTGCTGAAAGCCTTGCTGGAAGTGGACAAGGATGTGACGCCATTCCTGCTGAAGAAGCTGGACGTGAACACGGGCCTGATGCAGCAAGCGCTGGACCGCATCGTAAACGGCTATCCGAAGGTGCAGGGCGGCGACATGATGCTGAGCCGGGCGAGCGGGCAGGCGCTGAACAATGCGCTGGCGTCGCTGAAGGAGTTCGGCGATGAGTTCGCCAGCGTGGAACACCTGCTGCTGGGCCTGCTGGAGGGCAGCGACAATGTGGCGCAGCTGCTGAAGGACGGCGGGATGAACCGCGCGGACCTGGTGGCGGCGATCAAGGAGCTGCGCAAGGGCGGCAAGGTGACCAGCCAGAGCCAGGAAGAGACGTACAACGCGCTGAACAAGTATGCGAAGAACCTGAACCAGTTGGCGAAGGAGAACAAGCTGGACCCTGTGATCGGCCGCGATGAGGAGATCCGCCGCGTGCTGCAGATCCTGAGCCGGCGGACGAAGAACAACCCGATCCTGATCGGCGAGCCAGGCGTGGGCAAGACGGCGATCGCGGAGGGCATCGCCCAGCGCATCGTGAGCGGCGACGTGCCGGACGACCTGAAGAACAAGGTGGTCTTCGGGCTGGACATGGGTGCGCTGATCGCCGGCGCGAAATACAAGGGCGAGTTCGAGGAGCGGCTGAAGGCCGTGGTGAAGGAGGTGATCGACAGCGACGGGCGCACCGTGCTGTTCATTGACGAGATCCACACCTTGGTGGGCGCGGGCGGAGGCGAGGGCGCCATGGACGCGGCCAACATCCTGAAGCCGGCGCTGGCGCGCGGCGAGCTCCGCGCCATCGGCGCCACCACGCTGAACGAGTACCAGAAGTATTTCGAGAAGGACAAGGCGCTGGAGCGCCGCTTCCAGAAGGTGATGGTGGACGAGCCCTCACGCGAGGACGCCATCAGCATCCTGCGCGGCCTGAAGGAGAAATACGAGAACCACCACAAGGTGCTGATCAAGGATGCGGCCATCATCGCGGCGGTGGAGCTGAGCACGCGCTACATCAGCGACCGCTACCTGCCGGACAAGGCGATCGACCTGATCGACGAGGCGGCGAGCAAGCTGCGCATGGAGATCAACTCCAAGCCGGAGGAGCTGGATGAGGTGGACCGCCGGGTGATGCAGCTGGAGATCGAGCGGGAGGCCATCAAGCGCGAAGGAGACGAGGCGAAGCTGGCGGAGCTGAACAAGGAACTGGCCGAGCTGGGCAACAAGCGCGATGGGCTGAAGGCCCGCTGGGAGGGCGAGCGCGGCCTGGTGGAGAAGATGAACGAGGCCAAGGACCGCCTGGAGAAGCTGAAGTTCGAGGCGGTGCAGGCCGAGCGTGAGGGCGACTACGGCAAGGTGGCGGAGATCCGCTACGGCCGCATCAAGGAGACCGAGGACCAACTGGCCAAGGCCAAGGAGGAACTGGCGAAGGTGCAGGAGTCGTCCAAGATGATCAAGGAAGAGGTGGACGTGGACGAGATCGCCGCCGTGGTGAGCCGCTGGACGGGCATCCCGGTGAGCCGGATGCTGGAGGCGGAACGCAGCAAGCTGCTGCGGCTGGAGGACGAGCTGCACAAGCGCGTGGTGGGCCAGGACGAGGCCGTGCGCGCCGTGGCCGACGCCGTGCGCCGCAGCCGCGCCGGCATGGGCGATGAGAAACGGCCCATCGGCAGCTTCATCTTCCTGGGCACCACCGGCGTGGGCAAGACCGAGCTGGCCAAGGCGCTCAGCGAGGTGCTCTTCAACGATGAGCACGCCATGACGCGGATCGACATGAGCGAGTACCAGGAGCGCCACACCGTGAGCCGCCTGGTGGGCGCGCCCCCGGGCTACGTGGGCTACGACGAGGGCGGCCAACTCACCGAGGCCGTGCGCCGCAAGCCCTACAGCGTGGTGCTGCTGGACGAGATCGAGAAGGCACACCCCGACGTGTGGAACGTGCTGCTGCAAGTGCTGGACGACGGCCGCCTCACCGACAACAAGGGGCGGGTGGTGAACTTCAAGAACACCATCATCATCATGACCAGCAACATCGGGTCGGACATCATCCAGGACAACTACGCCGGCATGGATGAGCGCAACCACGACGAGGTGTTGCGCCGCACCCGCGACCAGGTGATGGACCGCCTGAAACAGAGCGTGCGGCCCGAGTTCCTGAACCGCGTGGACGAGGTGATCATGTTCGAGCCGCTGGGCCGTAAGGAGGTGCGCGAGATCGTTGTGCTGCAACTGAACGCCCTGATGGCCAAGCTGGCCGAGCGCGACATGCTGCTCACTCCCAGCGAGGAATTGGTGGAGCACATCGCCCACGTGGGCTACGACCCGCAGTTCGGCGCACGCCCCATCAAGCGCATGATCCAAAAGGAACTGCTCAACGAGCTGAGCCGCTGGATCATCGAGGGCAAGGTGGAGGCCGGCAAGCCCATGGTGATCGACACCTTCGACGGGCAAATCGTCTTCCGCCAGCCGCTGGCCGACGAGGAGAAGGTGAACGGCGTGGAGGAGCGCAAGCGGAGGAAGGAGAAGGTTTAGGGATCAGATGATCGGAAGGACGTCAATCCATCGGTGAGCAAGTGAATGAAGGGGTGCGACGCATGATTGTGGAGATCCCTATCTGCAATGTCGACGCACCGGGTTGACCGGTATGGACGAACGGATAGCGCAACCAATGAGCACAGGGCTCCAACAGGGGCCTTGTGTGTTTTGGGTGTGCCCCTCACCTACCGCGCCAGCCAGCGCACGGGTCGGACTGGGAGTTTATCCCGGCCAACGAGCCGGGGCTTTAGCTGCCTTGATTCAGTCGCACTTCGCCCGCGCGCCACCAGCGCTTCACCATCGGCAGGCTGCTGCCTCCATCCCTCACGCGGGCCGCGCACAGGCCAGCCCTCCGGTGGACAGGATGGACACGGTGCCATGCCGTGTCCATCCTGTCCACCGGAACCCGCCGGCAACAACGGCAGCCAAAGGCAAAAAGGCACCCCGCAGAATGCCTTTAGCTTGTGTGCCCGTTGTGCCCGTTTTCGCGACCCCGCTACGCGGGGTTCAGGTTCAACTGCCGCCTAATTCAAAGGGTCAAATTGAAAAATAGTTCAATCCCGCAGGCAACGCACACAGAACCCGCTCCTCTCGTTGTTGAGGTTCCGGTAGATACCTGCATTGAGGTTGCTCAGATGCCGGTACCAAGCGTACTCCGCACCGCTCTCCGAGGCGCTCCACCAGTCGCCATCGTTTCCAAGGGAGTAGAAGTAGCCATCGTAGCTGTAGCGGAGGCCGCCCGGAAGGCCTGAGAAACCGCTCTCGTTGGTGGCGCCGATGTTGGGCGCATTCCACAAGGTGGTGGCCTTCATATTGCCCCCTACGTTCTGGACCACTCCACGCCAGCCTGGGCTGTTCAGTTCAGCCGCAGGCATGCCCAGGGCAAGCTCCAGTTGCTGCCATTCGGCATCGGTGGGCATATGCCAGCCCTGCGGGCAGATGTTGGGGTTGGCGGCGGCGTACCAGTTGTAGAGCTTGCCGTAGGTGGCGTCGTGGCCGGGGTTGTTATCATAGTTGCACCACGCGCCGGTGCTCAGTTGGGTCCACGCGGTATTGTCCGTCACATGGGGTATGGTGCTGCCATCGCGGTAGCGGGTGGTGCGCAGGTTGGCGGCCATCCAGCATTGGTTGCCGACCTGCACTACAGGGTATGTGTTACCATCTATATCGGTGACGGTAGGCGCATCCGGACAGGCAAGACCAGCGAAGAGGTCGAAGATGCGTGTGGCCGTGGCAACCGGTATCTCATCGATCACCGCGCTATGCACGATGCCGGCATCCGCCGCATAACCGATGTAGCGCAGTTCTTCCCCGGGCGTCCACGTGAACAATGAACGGGCGTCTTTCGCCCTAACGAGCGCCCACGGACCATTGTACTGTATGTCCAGTGCACCCTGGCCTTCCGTTGCCATCAAACGGACCGTGCGGCTCACAGCGCCCTGCCGCGCCGTCAGCAGGTGCATTCCGGGTTGCCCGCAGCCGATACGGATGCGGTGCATTCCTTCCGCCACCTCAAGCGCATGGCGCTTCAACACGCGACCCGTGGCATCGTGCAAGGTGAGCAGCAATTCGCCACTTGTTGCCGAGAGCACCAAATCCGTGCTGCCTGCGAAGGGATTGGGCCAGCTCTGCATGGCCATGGCCGACGGATTCCCCGGCGCAATACCCGTGGTGCCGTCAAGCACCAGCACGTTGTTGGGGAAGTATATGGTGGTGTCGCCACCCGCCGTCAGGTTCATCACCAGGATGCTGTCCAATGGAATGGCTGTGCCGTTGAGTGCAGCTTCAAAGGTGATCGTGATGTTCTGGGACCTCACGTGGCCGATCAGAATGAACAGAACCAGCACTAAAGTAAATATGCGCTTCATGTCGGTTGGTTTGTTGAACCAAATATAGCGGATGCCGTCATTTGCCGTGTGAACCTCAACCGCGTGGATGAGCTGATCATGTTCCGTGTGCCATCGCCAAGGCCGACAGGCGGAGGCGATCCGCTGAGCCAGCGCGATCCCGCTATGGCGGGATCAGCAGCACCGGCTTCGATCCGCAGTTCCTGTCCCGCCATAGCGGGATCGGCGCGCGGCCCATCAAACGCATGATCCAAAAGGAACTGCTCAACGCGCTGCGCCGCTGGATCATCGAGGGCAAGGTGGAGGCCGGCAAACCCATGGTGATCGACACCTTCGACGGGCAGATCGTCTTCCGCCAGCCGCTGGCCGACGAGGAGAAGGTGAACGGCGTGGAGGAGCGCAAGCGGAGGAAGGAGAAGGTGTAGGGATCGGAGGATCGGAGGATCGGAGGGTCGGATGGTCGGATGGTCGGATGGATCCCGATCTCACGGTCCACCGTGCTTGACCTCCCCGCTGGTCAGCTGGCCATGGTCCGCGATCTTGGCAATGCACGTGCCCCATGCCAAGTTCCGGGCCTTCGGTTCCCGCGTACCGGTCACCGCGTGTAAGTTCAGCGACCTGGACCTGGCCATCGAAGACACCAAGGAACTCTCCCCGCGCACGATGGGTGACCTGCGGCATACCTTCTCCGAAAGCGACCTGCCCATCCTGATGGGCCTCATCGCCATGCGCTCGGTGCGGATGCCCTTCAAGCGCATCATCACGGAACAGCGTGTGCCGATCGTGTGAGCCGGAAGAGGCCCTGACCGCGGTGGTTGCGTTCCACGTGCCGGTTTCCCGACGCCCCGTCGATCGTTGGATCGATCGTGCATAACCCGTTCGTGGATCATGCGGGCGCGCTGCCCTGGCGGGTAGTTTGCGGCGTGAATCGAAACACCGATCGCCATGACCTTCACCGCCCAACTCGATGAAATGCTGGTGGCCCTGCGCCAAACCCAGGCCCGCCTGCTGGCACCGATGGACCACCAGCAACTGCTGCTGCCCGAGGACCCGGAGATCTTCGCCGAGGATGTGTTGGGCTATGTGATGGATGAATGGGGCGATGACCTGCGCAAGGAAGGCCATGCGCTGGAGGAGGTCACGTCGTGGAACGACCCGGTGAGCCACTACCCGCGCTACGAATTGCGCCTGCGCGGCGGCGCCACGGCGGACCTGCTCTTCAGCGGCGTGTACCCCAAGAGCCTCCACCTGCATATCAGCAAGGCCATCCCGGGCCACCAGCAGTTCAGCGACGCGCACGCCGCCGAGGTGCCCCTGGTGGTGACCAACGACCCCAACGTGCTGCTGTACTCCATCACCGGGGGCCTGCGTGAATTCCTGAAGGCTTGAACAATCGGCCGGCCCAAGGCGTTGGGCACGAAAGCGGGCCGCCGAAGGCCCAACCCCGAAGGATGCGCACCTTGTACATCACGCGCCATGCGAACACCTTGCCGGCCACCGGCACCATGCGGGATTTTGATCGCCGGTTGAGCGAGCGGGGAACTGCGGAGGCATCGGTGATGGCGGAGCGGTTCGCCGCACGCAAGGAGCCGCTGGACTTGCTGATCGCCAGTACGGCCGTTCGCACCCAGGCTACGGCCCGTGCCTTTGCCGGGGCCTTGGGCAACATGAAGTTTGGATCGGCACCAAGCCTTTACGCGGCAAGCTTGGAAACGCTCATGGCCATCATCACCGGCTTCCCGGACGCGGTACGGCATGCCATGCTCGTGGGGCACAACCCGGGGGTGAGCCTGTTGGTGGACCACCTGGCGGGCAGCGAAGGCACGCACCTGGTCCCCTGCACCACCGTGCGCATCGACCTGCACGTGGACCATTGGACGGAAACCGCGGGCGGGATCGGGTCGGAGGTGTGGCGCGATGCGCCGCCTTCCCACTGACGGCCATCAAAGCCGCTCGCGGTAGATGGTCCGCTTTTGCAATGAACCATGCGGGCGCCAAGTATAATAGGCCCATCCTCCTTGCACTTGGACGCGTTCCGGGTATTCATGCTGCAAGCGGTGCCTTGGTCCGAGCAGGCCGCTTACCGGATCGATGACGCGCAACCAAATGGTGCCGCCCTTCCTGAAGTGGGCATAGACCTGCCCCGTTGAACGGTCCTGCGAAAGGCGTCCCGCCCATAGCCGCTCCTCCCCTTTTGCCTGGTAGATGATCGGCACGGGACCGCGTTCATGGAAACCCCGATCGAATTTGCGGATCCGCTTGCGGGCATGGTCGAAGACCAGCAACGTATCGCCCACCACGAAGAGCGGCGCATACAGCGGCTTGAACCACACATTGCGGCTGAAGCCGCGCATGTATGCGGCCACCACTTCCTTGTCCACGCCAAGCTGTGCGGCCAGGTTCATCGCCGTTACTTTGTCGTCGCCCTTCATGTATTTGTACTCGCTGCGCAGCAGGTCCATCATAAAGGTGTCCACCACCGTGCAGATCAAGGCCAGGCTATCGGCCAGCGGGTCCAGCGCCAGGTGGTCCATGGCCGGGTAGGTGTCCTCGGCGTTGGAGCCCACCACCCAACCCGGGATCGTATCCGTCCACGGCAGCACGGAACGCCGCAATTCCTCCAGGCCGAACGGCAGCAGGGCCAGTTCCGTGCCGCTGCGGCCCACGGCGAAGGCGCGCGTGGTGCCCTCGATCACAACATCATTGCGCAGGTCGTGGCGCAGGCCGAACACGTCCTCCGGCACCGGGGAGGATGCCACTTCGTTGAGGAGCGTGTCCAGCAGGACCAGCCGCACATCGCGCAGGATCTCCTTGCCCACGTCGCCTTCCGTCCGCACGTGCCGCGGCCGCTCGTAGGCCAATACCCACAGCCCGTCATCATTCACCAGCAAGTCCGCCGCGTGCAGGTCCCCACGCCGGAACACCTCCTCCGGCATCGCCCTTCCGATGGCCACCGGTGACAAGACCCGGTCGCGGGGCACCAGGCGCAGGACCCAGGTTCCCTGCGCCGGGGCCAGGTCCATGGAAATCGTACGCGGATCATACCCCAGGTGCCCCAACACAATCGCCGATCCGGCATGCCACGTGATCCGCGCGCGGCCATCTTCACCGGTAATGCCCGCCAGCCGGCCTTCCACCTTGATGGCCACCTCCGCGATGGGACGCAGGTCCGTGCTGTCCAGCACCTGCACCGTACGGGTGCCCTGTGCATGGGCCAGCATGGCGCACAGCATCGGCACGGCCCCTGCCCATGATCGCTTCGCTAAGGAGATCCCCATTCCAACGACAAGATGCAACACGGCGGCCCATTGCACGATCACGCGCCCCGTCAAACAAGAAGCCGTGGCCGGAAGCGATCCCGCCACGGCCCTTTACAAGCAACGATCGGTTACACCACGTGTACCACCCAGCCGTGGTTGTCCTTGGTGCGGCCCCGGCGGATATCGTCCAGCATCTTGCCCAGCTGGTTCACCTCACTGTCCGGACCCAGGTCCGGCAAGGTGAAATCCTCCCCGTCATAGCCGATCACCTTGATCGGTGCGATCGTGGCGGCCGTACCGGCGCCGAACGCGGCGGAGACAGCCCCGTCGCGCAGCCCGCGGACCACCTCTTCCACACCCACCTTCCGTTCGGCCACCTTCATCCCCTTTTCCCGGGCCAGCGTAAGGATGCTGTCGCGGGTGATGCCCGGCAGGATGGTGCCGTCCAGGCTGGGCGTGGTGAGCACGCCATCGATGATGAAGAACACGTTCATGGTGCCGCTCTCCTCGATGTACTTGTGCTCCATGGCATCCGTCCAGATCTGCTGGTGGTAACCTTGGTCCTGCCGCAGCTTGGTGGGATACAGGCCGCCGGCGTAGTTGCCACCGCACTTCACCTCGCCCGTGCCGCCGGGGAAGGCCCGGCTGTATTTCATCTCCAGGTACACCCGCAGCGGCTCCTGGTAGTATCCGCGCACCGGGCACACGAAGATCATGAAACGGTATCCCTCGCTGGGCTTCACGCCGATGTATTCATCGGAGGCGAACATGAAGGGCCTGATGTACAAGGCCGCATCGGCACCGTCCGGGGTCCAGGCCGCATCCAGGCGGATCAACTCCTTGAGCCCATCCATGAAGGCTTCCGCCGGGATCTCAGGCATGCACATCCGGTCGGCGCTGCGGTTCATCCGCGCGATGTTCGCGTCAGGGCGGAACAGCGTGACGCCGCCGGACGCCGTCCGGTAAGCTTTCATCCCTTCAAAGATGGTCTGCGCATAATGCAGCACCAGCGTGGCCGGGCTCAGCTCAAGGTCCGTGTACGGCACGATCTGCGGCCGGTGCCATGAACCACCCGTATAGTCCATCACGAACATGTGGTCGGTGAAGACACGGCCGAACTTCAGGTGCTGCATGTCGGTCTCCGGTAGGCGCGAATGTTCCGTCCGTTTGATGTCGATGCCTGCTTCGGTACTGATCATGGCCATAAGGTTTGCGACCAAAGGTACAAGAACCGGTGGCTACGGGACGAACGCCTGGCCCGTATCCTTGTGGTGCCAATGCCGCGTGACATCCATCAGGTCCTGGAAACCGTGTGGGGCTACAAGCAGTTCAGGCCCATGCAGGAGCGGGTGATCCGCTCCGTGCTGGCGGGCCGCGACACCTTGGCCCTGTTGCCCACCGGCGGCGGCAAGAGCCTGTGCTTCCAGGTACCGGCGTTGGCCATGGGCCGGTTGTGCATCGTGGTTTCGCCGCTGATCGCCTTGATGAAGGACCAGGTGGAGCGCCTGCGCAAGCTGGGGGTGCGCGCCGTGGCCGTCACAAGCGGCATGGCGCCGATGGAGATCGACAATGCGCTGGAAAGCACCGTGAACGGCAAGGTGGAACTCTTGTACGTATCACCGGAACGCCTGGGCTCCGAGCTGTTCAAGGCCCGGTTGCCGCAAATGCGGGTGGGGCTGATCGCGGTCGACGAGGCCCATTGCATCAGCCAGTGGGGCTTTGATTTCCGTCCCGCCTACCGGCTGATCGCGGCGGTGCGCGAGGTACACCCCGCGGTACCCGTGCTGGCCCTCACGGCCTCGGCCACGCCGGCCGTGGCGGAGGACATCATGCGCTGCCTCGCCTTCCGCGCGCCGAACCTGGTGCAGGGATCGTTCCTGCGCCCGGAGCTCACCTTCTGGGTGAACCATGGCGAGGACAAGCTCGGGAAGTTGCTGCGCATCGCGAACAAGGTGCCCGGAAGCGGCATCGTGTACCTGCGCGACCGGCGCGGCACCGTGCGCACGGCGCAATTCCTGAAACACCATGGCATTCCCGCCGAAGCGTACCATGCGGGCCTTTCCATGGAGGAACGTGACAATGTGCAGAAGCAATGGACCGCGGGCACCATCCGCTACGTGGCCGCCACCAACGCCTTCGGCATGGGCATCGACAAGGCCGACGTGCGCTGCGTGGTACACCTGGAACCTCCGCCGGACATGGAGAGCTACTACCAGGAAGCGGGAAGGGCGGGGCGCGATGGCCGGCCGGCATACGCCTTCCTCCTCGCCCATCCCTCCGATGAACGGAAGATGCACGAGAAATTCGAGGCTTCGTTCCCCTCCTTGGCCGAGGTCAGGCGGGTGTACCAAGCCCTCGCGGACCAACACCAGGTCGCGCTCGGCGCCGGCCTGTTCGAGGCGTACGGGCTCGACCTGTCGAAGCTCGCCGCCCGCACCACCCTGCCGGTGGGCAAGGTGCACAGCGCGCTGAAGGCCCTGGAGCTCGACGGCACGCTGGCCCTCTCCGACGGGGCCCGCACGCCCAGCCGCGTGATGATGCGCGCATCCGGCGACGACGTGCATCACCTGCGCATCGCCGACCAGCGGCGGGGGCCGGTGTTGGAAGCCCTGTTGCGCATGTACGGGGGATTGTTCGAGGAACCGTCCATCATCGACGAGGAACGCATCGCCCAACAGACCGCACGGTCGGTGGTGCAGGTGCGGCAAATGCTCCGCGAGCTGGAACGGGACCATGTCCTCTTCTATCACCCGCGCAGCGACGCACCCCAGGTCACCTTGCTGGTGCCGCGGCGCGATGCCCAGACCCTCACCCTGGACCCGCAGGCCCTGCAACTCCGCAAGCAGCGCGCATGGGACAGGCTCGAGGCCATGGCGCGCTATGCCTTCCATGATGAGGGCTGCCGCGCACAGGCGGTGATGCGGTACTTCGGCCAGGCGCTTCCCGATCGCTGCGGCCGCTGCGACAATTGCAAAGCACTGGAGCGGGCCGACCGCACCGCCGAACCGCCGGCACGCTGGCTTGTTGATGAAGGCCGGGTGGCCACCCGCCCGCACAACGGAACATGAAGAAGCTGCCGCGCTCCTTTTATGCCAGCACCGACGTGGTCGACGTCTCCCGCCGGTTACTGGGGAAGGTGCTTGTCACCCGCATCGGCGGGGTGCTCACCAGCGGGGTCATCACCGAGACCGAGGCGTACATGGGTGCCGTGGACAAGGCTTCCCATGCGTACGGCGGAAAGGTGACGGCCCGGAATGAGATCATGTACGGCGAGGCCGGGCATGCCTACATCTATTTGTGCTACGGCATCCACCACCTCTTCAACGTGGTGACCAACCTCAAGGGCACCGCCCATGCCGTGCTGGTCAGGGCCATCCATCCGCTCGAAGGCCGGGAGACCATGCTGCGCAGGCGCAAGGCCAGGACGCTCACCACCGGCGGTCCCGGCACCCTTACGCAAGCCCTCGGCATCCGCACGCGGTATAACGGCACCGACCTGCTCGGCGACCTGATCTACATCGAAGACCGCGGGATCATCGTGCCGGATCAGGAGGTCATCATCGGGCCGCGCATCGGGGTGGACTATGCCGGCGAGGATGCCCTGCTCCCCTACCGTTTTCATTTCAACCCGAAGATCCTTGGATGAACGACCGCATCCTCTTCATGGGCACACCGGCCTTTGCCGTGGCCTCGCTCAATGCCTTGGTGGAAGCCGGCCTTGAAGTGGTGGCCGTGGTCACCGCCCCGGACCGCCCCGCCGGCCGGGGGCTCCTGCCGCGCATGAGCGCCGTGAAGGAGCGCGCCCTCGAACTGGGGCTGCCCGTGCTGCAACCAACCAACCTGAAGGATCCCGCCTTCCTGTCCGGCCTGGACCACTTGGATGCTTCCTTGTACATAGTGGTCGCCTTCCGGATGTTGCCCGAGGCGGTCTGGCGCAAGCCGCCCAAGGGCACCATCAACCTCCATGCATCCTTGTTGCCGGACTACCGCGGCGCCGCGCCAATCAACTGGGCGCTGATCAACGGAGAGACCAAAACCGGCGTGACCACCTTCTTCATCAATGACCGGATCGACACCGGCGACATCCTGCTGCGGGAGGAAGTGGCTATCCGGCCGGAAGACAATGCGGGCATGCTGCACGACCGGTTGATGCACACCGGTGCAGAGCTGCTCGTGCGCACCGCCAGGGAGGTGCTCGATGGCCATGCCGTGCCATCGGCCCAGGATCAATTCGCGGAAGACCGGTTGCACGAAGCACCCAAGCTCACCCCGGCGAATTGCCGCATCGAATGGAACTGGCCCGCCGCACGTGTGGTGGACCAAGTCCGCGGGCTTTCGCCCCATCCGGGGGCATGGACCCATTGGATCGGGCAAGGACAACCGCCGCGCAAGCTGAAAGTGCTCGCCGCGAAAGCCGTGCATCACGACGCCCCGCAGTCCGCGGCGGGAATGGTGGCCGTGATTGACGGCGGCCTGACCGTATGTTGCGGCACCGGCGCAATCGAGGTGTTGCAATTACAGATGGAGGGCAAGCGGCCGATGCCTGCCGAAGAGTTCCTGCGCGGGCTTCATCAGCGGGAGGGGATCATCCTGCAGTAATCCTTCCCGGCCGGCCGCAACCATCGACCGGCATACCGGACCCGTGCAAGGCAGACCTTCTGAAAGCCCCGTTATCACTGGAAATGCGGGCGACTTATGAACAAACACCTCCATTTATCAACATTTTCCGGACACACCGCCGCAAACCGTTGACAGCAGGGGCTTTGCGGATACATTTGCGTCGAGTCCTCAAACAAACACTCAAAAACAAAAAACAAAACATGGGCCTGAACAAAGCAGAACTGATCGAGTCGATCGCCGCTGAGGCGAAGATCTCCAAGGCTGACGCCAAGCGCGCCTTGGACGCGTTCGTGAACAACACCACGAAGGCTCTTAAGAAGGGCGACCGCGTGGCCTTGGTCGGCTTCGGCACCTTCAGCGTGGCCAAGCGCGCCGCCCGCAAGGGCCGCAACCCCCAAACCGGCAAGGAGATCAAGATCGCTGCCAAGCGGGTGGTGAAGTTCAAGGCTGGTGCGGACCTCGCCAAGAAGGTGAAGTAAGCATCCCCTACCTGTGGAAAAGGTCCTCCTTCATCGGGGGACCTTTTCTTTTGTCCCTACATCCCTGCAACATGGCCACCGACGCCCAACGATACGAACAGCTCGCCGCTTTCATCTCCGACAACAAGCGCGCCCTCTTCGACCGCATCGCCCCCTTGCGCACACGACACGTCACCGTGGTGCTCGAGGACATCTACCAGCCGCATAACGCCAGCGCCGTGGTGCGTACCGCCGACCTCGTCGGCGTGCAGGACATCCACATCATCGAGAACCGGAACAAGTACACCGTGAACCCCGACGTCACGTTGGGTTCATCGAAGTGGACCGACATGATCCGCTATCGTGAACGCGGAAGGGACAACGCGCGGGATTGCATCCGGGCGCTCAAGGCGAAGGGTTACCGGATCATCGCCACCACGCCGCGCGCCGATGGCGCAACACCGGAGACCATCGCGATCGATGCACCAATGGCCTTCTGTTTCGGGACCGAGCTCACCGGGTTGGGACCCGCGTTGTTGGACGCGGCCGATGAACATCTGCGCATACCGATGTTCGGCTTTACCGAGAGCTTCAATATTTCCGTGTCCGCGGCCATCGTGCTGTACACGGTGATGCGGCGCGTCCGCAACAGCGACGTGCCATGGCACCTTTCCGATGCGGCGATCGATGCCCTGAAGTTGGCCTGGGCGCGCAAGATCGTGCACTCCGCAAGCCACTTGGAGGAACGTTTCGATCGCGAGGAAGGAACAGGCGGGCCTGAATAGGCACGCGATGCTTGGCCCGTGCAACCGGGCACCGCCCGGTGCCGCGAGGCACGCACGCATGGCAGCCTGTGCCATCGCGGCAACCTCAATGGATCGTCACCTATGATCCATCGATCATGGCCATGATCCGTCGTCGATCGAACTTTTTTCTTCGCTCCGATCATCGCACCGGGCCATGAACATCACATCCGCATCATGCATCATCGGCATCCTGCCCACTGTTGCACCCGGATTTTGCAACATCCGGAAGCCAGCGTCCCGCGCGGGCTTCAGCGCATGATCGACAAGTACCGCAGGCTGGCGTTACAGCTTCGCCGCAAATTCCCATCACGGTTCTCAACACGGTGCCGTGGAGAAATGAAACAGTTGCATCAGGTTCCTCGTTGCAGCATGCGGATAGATTTGGCACAAATCCTAAACACTCAACACAATGGGTAAAGGCGATAAGAAGACGAAGAAGGGTAAGCGCACCGTCGGGAGCCGCGGCAAGGCCCGCCCCGCGAAGCGCACGGTAGCCACGGCCAAGAAGGCCGCTGCCAAGAAGGCCGCGCCGAAGAAGAAGGCTGCGCCGAAGAAGAAGGCCGCCGCCAAGAAAGCCGCGCCGAAGAAGGCCGCCGCAAAAAAGGCCGCGCCGAAGAAGAAGGCCGCTGCCAAGAAAAAGTAAGCGCAGGTAAGCCACAGATGCAAAGACCCCCGATCGATCGGGGGTCTTCTGCTTTTGGTCCGTCCCAGTCCGCTGCTAGGGTTGCAATCGCATCCGTTGCCACGTGCCGTCGCTGAAGCGCTCATACACCAGGCGGTCGTGCAACCTGCTCGCGCGTCCCTGCCAGAATTCGATGCGCACAGGCCGTACCACGAAGCCGCCCCAATGATCCGGCCGCGGCACCTCCATTCCTTCAAACCGCTCGGACCAACGTTGGAACCTGGTCTCCATCGCCTCGCGATCCCCTACCACGCGGCTCTGATCGCTGCTCCAGGCACCTATCCGGCTGTTCCTCGGCCTTGATGCGAAGTAGGCATCACTCTCCTTTGCATCCAGCTTCGCAGCCTTGCCCTCCACCCTTACCTGGCGCTGCAACAAGGGCCAGAAAAAGGTCATCGCCGCGCGCGGATCGCGCTCCAGGTCCATGGCCTTGCGGCTGTTGTAGTTGGTATAGAAAACGAAACCGCGTTCGTCCACATGGCGAAGCAACACCACGCGGCCACTGATGCTGACCGTACCGACCGTGGACAACAGCACCGCGTTGTGCTCGGGCTCACCGCCGCGCGCCGCCTCATCCAACCATTGGATGAACAAGTGCATGGGATCCATGCCGGCGTCGCCCTCGGACAAGGAGGATCGTGTGTATTCGGTCCGCGTGGGGATGTCCCGTTCCTCTGCCATGGTGCTCAATCTTCTGCGGGCGAAGTTATCCGCACCACCAACACCGTTGCACAGCTTATCTTTCACCCATTGCAAATGGCGATCGACCCGCTTGAGCTGGACCCGCCCAACCCGATGCCCCCGCAAGGAGGAAGGCTCCTGGTGAGCGGCCCTTACCTGCCCGACCCGTACTTCCACAGGACGGTGATCCTGCTGTGCATGCACGATGACCAGGGTTCCTTCGGGCTGGTGCTGAACCGGCCCATCGACATGGGCGTGGAGGACCTGATGGAGGACATGCCCAAACTGGGATCACCGGTGGGCATCGGCGGCCCTGTGCAGAGCGGCAACCTGTTCTTCCTGCACACATTGGGCAAGCGCATCGAGGGCAGCCTGCCCGTGGTGGACGGCATCCATCTGGGGGGTGATTACGGGCAGTTGCGGCGCATCCTCACGGCGGCACCGGAGCTGGCCAAGCACGTCCGTTTCTTCGTGGGGTACAGCGGATGGGGGGAGGACCAATTGGACAAGGAGATCGAGCAACGTGCCTGGCTCGTTCATCCGGCCACCAAGCAGTTGGTCATGGGCAGCGACACGCAGGGCCTCTGGGCGGCGACGTTGCGCGCCATGGGGCCGGCGTATGCACCGCTTGCCCAATTCCCGGAAGACCCGCAGCTCAACTGAGCATCTTCTTCACCAGCAGGTCTTGCAGCCGCAAGGCCATCCGGTGGCCGTACCGCTTGGTGCGATAGGTCGACACCCACTGCACGCCCGAGGCCACATTGGTAAAGAACAGCTCGTCGGCCACCAGCAGGTTCTGCGGGTTGAGCGAGCTCTCATACACCTTGATCCCATTCTCCAACGCGGTGTTGATCAGCTGCATGCGCATCACCCCGCCCAGGCATCCATCGCTCAGCGGCGGCGTGTACAGCACCCCGTTGCTTACGATGAAGATGTTGCCCGAATAGCCCTCGATGATGTTCCCGCGATCATTCTGCAACAGGCAATTGTCCAGGTGGTGGCGGATGCACCACAAGCTGGCCAAGATGTAAAGCTGCGCACCCAACGTCTTGTACACCGACAGGGCGTTCACCGGTTTACGCATGTCCGGGTACAGGTCCACCGTGAATCCGCGCTCATTCAGGATGTATGTCTCACGATCCACGGGAAAGAGCTCCAAGGTGAAAGCCCCCACGTTGTGCTCAGGACGGTAATGGCCCGGTGAATCGCGGAAGACGGTGAGCCGGCCACGTGCATGTGGGAGTCCATTCTGCGCGGACAGCTCACCGATCATCCGCGCCAACTGCTCCTGGTCCAGCCCTTCGGGCATTTCGATCTGCAGCAATTGAAGCCCCTTGGCCATACGTTCCCAGTGGGCCTCCAGGAAACAGGCCCGCCCACGCACGACCCGCATCGTTTCGAATACGCCGTCCCCATAATGGAAGGCGCGGTTGTCCAATGGGATCACCGCCCCATCACCGGGCAGGATCTTCCCGTTCATATTCACGAAGGCTGCCATCAGATCATTCCCGCGTTTTCAAGTACCGGCATCAACGGTTCGTTTGGCGCCACCAGGATACCCTTGATCCCCGCACGGCGGGCCGCTTCCACGTCACGGTCCCTGTCGCCCACCATCACCGAAAGGGAAGGGTCGATGCCCAAACGCGCCAAGGCCCGTTCCAGCAACAAGCTGCCCGGCTTGCGGCACAGGCAACGCCCTTGGGACGGATGGTGCGGGCAATAGTAAACGGCATCCAGTCGCGCGCCCTGCAGCGCCAGTTGCCGGTGAAGGTAGGCATGCAGCCGTTTAACATCCGCATGGCCATACAGCCCCAGGCCGATGCCGCTCTGGTTGGTGACCACCACCACCAGCAGGCCCTTCGTGTGCGCCGCCTTGATCGCATCGGCCACGCCGGGCAGCACCTCGAAGTCCTCCACGCGCCAGGTATGCGTGCCGCGCTCGCGGTTCACCACCCCGTCCCGGTCCAGGAAGATCGCCCCCCTGCCCATGCTACAACCCGATCGATCGCATGAAATGGGGGACCGCACCCGGATACAGGATGGCCGTGAACGCAATGCCATACAACGCACCGAAGTAATGGGCATCATGGGCGATGTTGTCGCCCCCACGCTTGCTCATGTACCATTCATACAGCAGGTACAACCCACCGAAGACCCAGGCGGGCAACGGGATGGGCAGGAAGATCAGCATCAGCTTTTCCGCCGGGTGAAGCAGGATGAACGCGAAAACGATCGATGAGGTGGCACCGGAGGCCCCTACCGCGCGGTATTCCGGATTACTCCGGTACTTGAAATAGCCCGGAAGCGAGCTCAGCACGATGCCTCCGAGGTACAGAAGCAGGTACGGGACCATGCTTCCGTTGCCCAGGATCTCCCCGTAGGCCTGCTCCACCGCGGTGCCGAACATCCACAGGACATACATGTTGATCAGCAGGTGCATGATGCTGCCGTGCACGAACCCATGCGTGATGAACCGATACCACTCCCTTCGATCCTGCATGGAATAGGGATGGAACAGGAGCTTGCCGAACAGCGCCTGGTTGTTCAGGGCGGACAACGAGATCACGGCGGTGATGGCCACAATGGCCAAGGTGGGCGACATGGGCGCAAGTTATTGTGCCCCCCATTGTCCGGGGGCATGGAGCTTCCATACAGGAATGACGCAGCCTGCACCGTTCGGCCAAATCCCGCCTTGGTACGGCCTGCCGGACCAAGTGCCGGTGGGCCTGGGCGGCCGCCGGAAGCACCATCGCATCGGCAGCCTTTGATACCCCATTTACCCCGCCCAAAAAAGCGAAGCCCCCCGAAATGCTCGGAGGGCTTGTCTCTGTATGTGTAGCGCGGGAGAGACTTGAACTCTCGACCTCAGGATTATGAATCCTGCGCTCTAACCAGCTGAGCTACCGCGCCGTTTTCGGGGCGCGAATATAGCATCGCTGCCCACGGTGAAAATTCCGGACTCCCTTGCTCCTTTGGCACATCTTCCTATCTTTCCCGCTCCCCACCTGAGAAACCCTGCTGCCCATGGCGAAAACCAACAAGCCCTCCGCAACCAAGGCCCCGCCCCGCAAGAAGACCAGGCCGGCGAGCCAAGGGACTTCACGGGCCTCCGGCAAGATGAAAAAGACGTCTTCACGGAAACCGGCCGCCCATGGGGGGGCCCGCCAAGGCACGGCGGCCATGAAACCGACGGTGAAGAAGGCAACAGTGAAAAAGGCAGCGGTGAAGAAGGCAGCCATGAAAAAGACGACCGTGAAGAAAACAGTCGTCAAGAAAGCAGCTATCAAGAAGACTGCCGCGAAAAAGCCGGCCGCGAAAAAAACGGTGAAGAAGAAGGCACCGGCAGTGCGGGCCGATAACATGAGGGGTGTGACCAAAGCATCCCCCGCCATGAAGACCCCGGTGAAGAAAGCTGCGTCCAAAAAGGCACCCCCAGGGAAAAAGGCGCCTGCACGGGTGAAGGTCGAAGCCAATCACGGGAGGCAACAGCCATCGCCGCCCCGGCAGCCAAATGTGGCCAAGATCGCCGCACCGGCCGTGGCCACCGCCACGCCCAAGCCGCACCAGGCACCGGTGCGCAAGCCCCTGAAGCAGGCCTATCAATTGGAATTCTACCTGAAAGCATCCCAGGCCTCGCTGTATGAGCTCATCAGCACGCCCAGCGGGTTCAGCGAGTGGTTCTGCGATGATGTGGACGTGGCCGACAACATGTACACGTTCAAGTGGGGCGACGAAACGGAAACCGCCGAGTGCCTCGCCCAACGCTTCGGACAGTACACGCGCTTCCGGTGGGTGGAGGACCAGGAAGAAGACCCGCTCGCCTTTTTCGAGCTCCGGATCCGGATCGACAGCATGACCAACGAGACCTGCCTGGTGGTGACGGACCACGCGTGGCCCAAGGACATCGAGGAGGAGCGTGCCCTGTGGGAATCCCAGGTCCAAACCCTGATCAGGGTGCTGGGGGCCTGATGCCATCTCGGCCCTCCCGGCCCAGGCACGCCATCGCCTTCCTGCGGCCACTGAATTGCCGAACTTTGCGGACAGAGGCATGAAACGCCTGCACCGCATGATCATCGGGGCCTATTGGGGCCCCTTGCTGGTAACCTTCCTGATCGTCCTCTTCCTGTTCAGCATGCAATGGCTGTGGAAATGGGTGGATGACCTGATGGGAAAGGGCTTGCCCTGGGACGTGCTGGCACGGTTGATCGCCTATGCCACCTCCGCCTTTGTGCCCGCCGTGCTGCCCTTGGCCGTGCTGCTCAGCTCCATCATGACCATGGGCGGGCTGGGCGAACGATCGGAGCTGACGCCCATGCGCTCCGCCGGACTGGGCCTCTTCCGGATCCTGTCGCCGCTGTTCCTCTTCGTGCTGGGCCTCACCGCGTTCTCCTTCTATTTCAGCAACAACGTGCTGCCGGTGGCCAACCTGAAATTCCAAAGCCTGCTCTGGGACGTCACCCGCACCAAACCGGCCCTGAACCTGCGGCCCGGCGTGTTCGAAGGCGACCTGGACGGGTTCACCATCCGTATTGGCGGGAAGAACACCCACACCGGTGAACTTCGCGACGTGCTGATCTACGACCACCGACGGCCTTTTCAAGCCAACCGCACGGTGCTCCGCGCGGAGAAGGGCACCATGGGGCGCAGCACCGACAACCGTTTCCTGGTGCTGGTGCTGGAAAACGGACGGATCTATGATGAACAGGGCGAGGGACCGGTCCGTTCAGGCGGCGGGTCACCCATGCTCCGGGGGCGTTTCAAGCGCGAGGAGATCCATGTGGACCTCTCCGGCATGGGCCTGAAGCGGACGGACGAGGAACTTTTCAAGGACCACTACAAGATGCTCACCCTGGGCCAATTGGCATACGCCGAGGACAGCCTGAAAACGCGGCTGAAGGCGCGTATGCAGGAGCAGGAAGCGCGCATACGGCAAGGGCTGGCGGTGATGCGGGAAACCGGCATCGGCCCGGCACGGGGCGGCCATGGCCCCAAAGTATGGGAAGCCTTGGGCCGGAAGGAGGCCGGGATATCGGTGTACGCTATCGCCATGGACAAGGCACGCAGCAGCATCAATGAGCTGGAACGCATGGCCGAGGAGCGCAGCGACCGCACCGCGCAGATCGCCAAATTCCAGGTGGAATGGCACCGCAAATTGATGCTCGCCTTTGCCTGCGTGGTGTTCTTCTTCATCGGCGCTCCCTTGGGAGCCATCGTCCGCAAAGGTGGCATGGGCCTGCCCGCCGTGATCGCCATCCTCTTCTTCCTGGTCTTCCACATCCTGAGCTACTCCACCGAGCAGATGGTGAAGGCCGGTGCCCTGCCCGCCTGGCCCGGCATGTGGGTGAGCACCTTGGTGCTACTGCCCATCGGCATCTTCATCACTTGGAAGGCGGCCACGGACAGCCCCTTGTTCGACCGGGATGCTTATGATCGCGTCTGGAACCGGCTACGCGCCCCAGCCCACCCCCGCCATGCGCATCCTTCAGCTTTGCAATAAGCCTCCCTACCCGCCCTTGGACGGGGGCAGCAAGGCCATGCACAACATCACCCAGGGCCTGCTGCAGGCCGGCCACCAGGTGAAGGTGGTCTGCATCAGCACGCCCAAGCACCCCCTGAAGGTGGGCACCATCCCCGATGACTACCGAGCCCGGACCGGCATCGAGGGTGTCTTCGTCGACACCTCCCTGAACGTGGTGGATGCCTTCACCGACTTGGTGACCGCGGACAATTACAACATCAGCCGGTTCTTCTCCCCGGACATGGACATCCGGCTGATCCAACTGCTTTCACAGGAACCGTTCGACATCATCCACCTGGAAAGCCTCTTCGTGACCCCGTACATCCCCACGCTGAGACGCTATTCCAAGGCCCCCATCGTCCTGCGCTCACACAACCTGGAACATGTGATCCAGGAGCGCATCGCCCAAGGTGAACGAAACATCCTCAAGAAGCCGTACCGGAAGTTCCTCGCCCGGCAATTGAAGAACTACGAGGACCGCGTGATCGGCCAAGTGGACGGCGTGGCCGCCATCACTGATGCGGATGCCAGGCAGATGGCCAAGCATAAGGACGGCCCGCCCATCGTCACCATCCCGTTCGGCGTATGGCCCGCCGAATACCAAGCTGCCCGGCCGGCAGGCCCGCCCATCTTCTTCCACCTCGGCAGCATGGATTGGCAGCCCAACGAAGAAGGCATCCGCTGGCTGCTGCGCAACGTGTGGCCCCGCGTGATCGAAAAGCACCCCAAGGCCAAGCTGCACCTGGCCGGTAACCGCATGCCAAAGGACATGATCCGGGCCAAGCTGCCGGGCACCACCGTGGTGGGGCGCGTGCCCGATGCCAACCGCTACATCGCCCAGCGGCACGTGATGCTGGTTCCACTCTTCAGTGCCGGGGGCATGCGGGTGAAGATCATCGAGGGCATGGCCATGGGTAAATGCATCATCAGCACCTCCATCGGCGCGGAAGGCATCCGGTACCAACCCAATGTGAACATCCTGATCGCCGACACGGCGGCCGCATTCACCGGGCAAATGGAACGGGTGATGGCCGACCCTTCCTTGGCCGACCGCATCGGCAGCAGCGCCGAGGAGCTGGTGCGCACCCACTACGACATGGAACGGATCATACAGGAACTCATCGCATTCTACGGCACGCTGCAAGGGAAATGAGGCTCCTGGTGGTGCTTTCACGCATGCCTTATCCGCTGGAGAAGGGGGACAAGCTGCGCGCCTACCACCTGGTGAAACGCCTGGCCAGGCATCATGAGGTATTCCTGTTCTGCCTGAGCGACCGCCGAGTTCGGCCCGAACATGAGGAGCACCTGCGCGGCTTCTGCAAGCAGCTACAGGTGGTGTACATCCCATTGCACCGGATCCTTTGGCGCATGGTCACCACCGCCTTCTCGCGCCTGCCTTTCCAAGTGGGCTATTTCCACCACCGCCACGCCCAACGGGCGATGGACCGGGTGATCGACGCGTTCAAGCCCGACCATGTGCTGTGCCAGCTGGTGCGCACCACCGAATACGTGCGCCACCGCTATGAACTGCCCAAGACGCTCGACTACATGGACGCGCTGAGCAAGGGCATGGAACGCCGCACCGGCAATGTCCTCCTCCCCTTACGGCTCCTGTTGCGCACGGAAACGCGCCGGCTGATCCGCTATGAGAACCTGATGTTCGACCTGTTCGACAACCGGGTGATCATCAGCGCACAGGACCGGGACCTGCTTTACCACCCGGACCGCGACCAGGTGGTGGTGGTGCCCAACGGCGTGGACACCGCCTACTTCTCCCCGAGGGCCGTGGAAAAGCGGTACGACCTGCTATTCACCGGCAACATGAACTACCCGCCGAACATCGACAGTGTGTGCTTCCTGGTGGAAAGGGTGCTGCCGCTGGTGCAGGCACGCAGGCCGGAGGTAAGCCTGTTGATCGCCGGGGCCGATCCCGGCCAGCGCGTGAGGAACCTGGCCGTCCATTACCCCAATGTCACCGTAAGCGGATGGGTGAAGGACATCCGGGACTCCTATGCCACCGCCCGGATCTTCGTGGCCCCCATGCAGATCGGCACCGGCCTGCAGAACAAGCTCCTGGAGGCCATGGCCATGGGTATGCCGTGCATCACCTCGGACCTGGCCAACAATGCCGTGGTGGCCAATCCCGGCGAGGAGATCCTCATCGGCCACGAGCCCGAGGAATACGCCCGCCACATCCTGTACCTGCTGGACCATCCCGATGAGCGCGAACGGCTGGCCCGCAATGGGAACCGCTTCGTGCGGGAAACCTTCGATTGGGACCGCGCCGCCGGGACCTTGGAAAAGCTCATGGCCCCTGCGCCCGAGGCAATCCGGCAGGAAACGTGACCCGCGCACCCGGGACCCATCGGCGCGGGTTCCGCCCAAGGAATACCAGTTGGAACCGCATGGCTCGTAGCCCGATAGCCAGGTATGAACTTCCCAGTTGCCGTCCGGCCGCCGATCGTATTTGACGGCAGGAAACCGGTTGTACAGGGGCCTTCAGCGGACGCCGACAACATGGAAGCCACCTCAGGGCTATCGCGTCTCAATCCATCAACGGTCATGACTTCGGCAAAGGGGTAGGAACAGCAGGCCCAGTACTGACGGGGGAAATTAGACGCGATAGCCCTGGAAGCCACCTGCATACCGGCCCCGGATTGCCGTACCTTTGCATCCTCTTTTTGCCTACATGCAGCGATATGGGGAGCGGGCCACAGTTCGACAGTATTGAAAGCGCCATCGAGGACATCCGGGCGGGAAAGCTCGTGATCGTGGTGGATGATGAGGACCGGGAGAACGAAGGCGACTTCGTCACCGCCGCCCGCAATGCCACGCCCGAGGTGGTGAACTTCATGGCCAAGTACGGCCGCGGACTGATCTGCGCCCCCTTGACCGAGGAACGATGCGAGGAGCTGGGCCTCGACCTGATGGTGCGGGACAACACGGCCCTGCACCAAACCCCATTCACCGTAAGCATCGACCTGCGTGGCCATGGCACCTCCACCGGCATCAGCGCCAGCGACCGCAGCAAGACCATCCTCTCTCTCATCGACCCGGAAACCAAGCCCGGCGACCTGGGCCGCCCCGGTCATATTTTCCCCCTGAAGGCCCGCAATGGCGGGGTGCTGCGCCGCACCGGCCACACCGAGGCCACCGTGGACCTGGCGCGGCTGGCGGGACTGGAACCGGCCGGGGTGCTGGTGGAGATCATGAACGAGGACGGCACAATGGCCCGGTTGCCGCAACTGTTCGAGGTGGCCCGCAAGTTCGGCCTCAAACTGATCAGCATCGAGGACCTGGTGGCCTACCGCATGCGCACCGAGTCGTCCGTGGAGCGCATGGTGGAGGTGACCATGCCGACCGACTACGGCGACTTCCACCTGATCGCCTACCGCCAAAAGGACACGGGCGACGAACACCTCGCGCTGGTGAAGGGAAAGTGGGACCGCAATGAACCGGTGCTGGTGCGGGTGCACAGCAGTTGCGTCACCGGCGACATCTTCGGGAGCCGCCGCTGCGATTGCGGGTCGCAGCTGCACGCGGCCATGCAGATGGTCCAGCAGGAGGGCAAGGGCGTGGTGCTGTACATGCAACAGGAGGGCCGGGGCATCGGCCTGATGAACAAACTGAAGGCCTATAAGCTCCAGGAACAAGGGGCGGACACGGTGGAAGCCAACCTGATGCTGGGCTTCGATTCCGACGCACGCGACTATGGCGTGGGGGCACAGATCCTGCACGACCTCGGGATACGGCGCATCCGCCTGCTGACCAACAACCCGCAGAAACGCGCGGGGCTGATCGGCTACGGCCTGGAGATCGTGGAGAACGTGCCCATCCAGGTGGCGCCCAACCTGTACAACCACCGCTACCTGCTCACCAAGAAGCACAAGATGGGGCACGAGCTCGACCTGGGAGAGTGAGCCGACAGCCTTCCACCTCTAATTGCCCCGATCGGGCTTGCGCTTCCCGAACAGACGGGCCAGTTTGCGCACGAATTCGCCGAAGGTGTCGAACTCCTCGCGGTAGGTCAAACCCGCACCTTGCGTGGTCTGTGCCTGGTCCACCTGGTTGAGGTTGCGGTCGTTGCTTTGGCTGAAGGCCTTGAGGCGCAACTTGCCATCCTGTGTCAGGCTGTACTCGGCGGAAAAATCACCGATCAGCGTGTTGGTGCCCTGTTCGGTGCCGCCCGCCCCATAGGCCACGCCCACGTTGGTGCTGAGCTGCAGGCGGTCATTGAAGATCGCCGTGCTCACGGCCACCTCAAACTCATCCTGGGTGACCACGTCGCCCGTGCGCCAGTTCACGCCAAGGTCCAGGTTGCTGCTGAACGAGCTGAGCCAGTTGCTGAGCTGGTTGCTCAACAGTTCGGTCCCCGTGGTGACCGTGGCACTGCCGAGGCCACCGCCTTCGGACGGGGCCGTGTTGGCATCGCTGGGCAGGAAACGGTTGAGCACGATCAAGGAAAACACTTGCCGGTTCATGTCGCCGGTGGTGGCCAAGGCGCTCTGCACCTGGGTGCGCACCCCTTCGTCCACGGAGGGTAGCTTCACATCGAAGCCGATCTCCGGGTTCATCAGGTTCTGGGTCAGGTGCATGATCACCTCCACGGGGAACCGCTTCTTGTAGGCCTCGGTACGTATGGCCGGGGGCATCACATCATACAGGCTCGCCCGCAGGCGGTACACCGCATCCACATTGATCAGGGCATCGAACGGGTCGCCGTACCAGGTGATGCGCCCTCCCGGCTCCACGCCGAAGCGCTTGTTCACCAGGTTCCGCAGGGTGAACAGGTAGTCGCCGTCCACGAGCTCCACCTCGCCCCGCATCCCCAGGTCACCCGACGGGGTAACGGAGATCGTGATGTTGCCATTGCCCCGGCCCCGCATGATGTCCCCCACCGTGGGATCGAAGATCAGCTCGAAGCGCGCGGCGGGTGTCACCGCCACTTTCAGGTCCAGGTGGATGCCCGTGAGGTCCACCTCCTCTTCCTCGGGGTCGTGCTCCTGCGCGATGCTGGCAAAATGCACGAAGGGAATCCCTCCAACCTCCTGGCTTCCGCCCAAGGGAAAATGGATGTCCGTGCCTTCCCCCGTGGCCGCATCCACGTCCACCTCCATGTTCCCCTCGTAGCCGCTGATGCCCAGCATGCCCGTGGCGTATGCCTTCCCGTAGTACAGTTCGTTGTTCTGCGCGTCGGTGTCCAGCACCTTCAGCCCCGCCATTTCCATGCTCACGTCGAAGTTCCAGTCCTGAAGACCATGGTGGATGATGGTGCCGTTCGCGACACCCCAATGGCCTTCATCATCGTGCAGGCGCACCTGGTCCAGGGTGAACATGTCCGGCAAGATGTTCACCCGATGGGAGAAGCTATAGAACGTGTTCAGGTAGTTGATCCGCAGCCCGGCATTTTCCAGATCGGCAAAGCCGTTGAACTCCGGGGAAGCCAAGCGGCCCTTTACCGCCACCTCGCCGGTAACCTTGCCCTGGATGTCGCTGATGTCGTCCGGCAAGTAGGGATTGAGAAAGCGCAGGTCCAGACGGTCCATGCGCAGGACCAGGTCCAGCTCCTGGTCCCTTCCGGGGCTCAGGCTGCCCGAAAAATCGAAGGCCCTCAAGGTGTCGCGCTCCAGCGATCCATTCACGTGCACCAGTTCCTCCCCTTCATTGAACGTGGCCGCGAAGCGCAGGTCGCCCACTTGCTTATCCTCGATGGCCATGCTGTCCACGCACAGGTAGCTGAGCAGGTACGGCTTGTCATACAGGTTGAAGATCCGGCCGTCACCACTGATGGAACCATGCACCAACGGGCCTTCATACAAGGGCTTCAGGTTTTCGGTGCGCACCTCGCGCAGGTCGAAGGACAACGACCACGACGGATCGTGACCGATGAGACCCCCCAACCGAATGGACTGGCCGCCATTGTCCAGCACCAAGGTATCGATGGCGACCGTGGAGCTGTCGATCCGGATGTGGGCCGTGCGCGCATTGGCCCATGCCCCCAGGCCGAAGTCCACTTGGCTCGGCTCCAGGTTCACCGAGATTGATGATGGCCCCTCCACCAAGGCATTGAGGTTGATGGTGCCACGGGCATGGCGGTCGCGGCCGGCCCAATCCGCTGCCAAGGAGACCTCATCCTGGTAGGCCTTGCCGGTGATGTACAACGAATCCAGCACCAAGCTGTCCTGCCGCACCCGGCCCTCACCCAGGACGCTGAACGCCAGCAGGTCCATGGTCTTGCCCAAGGTCACGTGCAGGCTGTCCGCCCGGAAGCCGCCATAGCCGAACCCTGCCAGGTGGGCATCCAGCCCCAGGTCGAAGGAGCGGGTATTGAAATTGCCCTTGAACCACGTGTCCGGGCCCAGGGCCAGCCCCGGAACCACCAGGTCCAATACGGGCTGGGCGTGCTTCACGTCCACTTCGTAGGTGAAGTCCTGGACCTGCTGCCGGTAGCTGACCCCTTCCTGCAAGGCCGGGAAGATGCTGAAGAGCACGCTCTGCGCCGCCTGTGGCAACAGGGTGGGATAGAACTTCCCCTTAATGCGCGCGTCCACGGCATTGCTTTGCAGGCGCACCATCGGCTGGCCGTCCGCATGCCAGGCATCCAGGCCGATGTCACCCAGGTCCAGATCCACGGAATCCTGGCAGTAGGTCACGTCTTCCAGGCGGATGGTGCCCTGCAGACTGTCAGGAGCCAGTCTCCCCTTGGCGGCAACATGCATCTGGATGTCGCTGTATCCTTCACCCCCGATCAAGCCCAAGGTCCGCAGGTCCAGCCGGTGCACATCGGCGGTGAAATCCACGTCCGGCCAGCGCCCGCGCAAATCTGCCAGGCCGTTGAAGTCCAAGGACACCTTGGGGTCGTCGCAGTGGAGCTCCCCGTTGAACAGGTTCTTCTCCAGCTTGCCATTCAGCCCGATGTTGCGGATGGTATAGTGCTCCAGCCCCAGTTCGGGCACCTGGCCCAGGATCGTCCCGGAGATGGAGGCCAGGTCCCGCCCTTGTGCACCGATCCTGGCATCCATGGCGATCCGGCGCACCGCCGCGGTACCCAGCACGCGGCCCAGGTCAAATCCATCGGTGGCCAAGGTACCGTCCAGGCGGAAGTTGCCTGAGACCGTATCCCGTTCATAGGACAGGTCGCTGTGCAATGCGCCCACCTCGGTGGAGGCGCTGCCGTACGTGGTAAACGAATGGATGAATCCCGTGAAGTTGCCGTTGAAGGCCATGTTGCCCAGGCGCACCACCTCGGGCGGCAACTGCAGTTTACCACCGGCGTTGAACGGCGGCACCGGCACTTGCGCAAGGTCTGCCGGGTTGGTGCGGATGTGGTCGGCATCCAGCATGATGAAGGTGTTGGGAACGTCGGGCAGGCCCGTCATTTCAATATCCCCCTTGAACTCCGACCGCCTGCCGAAGCGCAGCACCATGTGCCGCCCCTTCAACTCGTTCACCCGGCCTTGGATAGTGCCCCCCACGGATATCGGGAAGTCCACGCCCTGCAGGTCGGGGGCGAAATAGGCCACATCGGCGAATTGCAGGCGCGAACTGTCCAGCCGGGCATCCATGAACACGCGCGTGGTGAACTCGTCCAGGTCGTCCAGGTCATGCGTACGAAAATCGATGTCGCCACGCAGGTCGGTGCCCTGCGAACCTTCCTTGGGCGGCGCGGTGACCAAGTGCAGCCCCTGCACCCGGATGCCGCGCGGGGCCACCCGTGCCCGCCCGCTCATCCGTTCAACCGTCAGCCCGCTCTGCTCCGCCAATGACAACTGCCGGAAGTGGAACAGGATGGAGTCACCGGCCATGAGGAAGTCCTCCCCGATGATCGTGGCCGACGGGATGTCGATGTGGCTGAAATCGATGCCGGACGGTTGCCGCCGGTAATGGGCATCCTCGTGGCTGAAATGCAGGTCGCGGATATCCACTTGCCCGCAACGGATGGTCCATGGCTCCGGACGGGGACCCTCCTCCTGCGGCGGGCCCGCGATCTTGTCCAGCAAATCGGTGAGGTTGGTGTGCGCATCCTCGGCGCCGCGCGCCAAGGCGAAGCGGGCGCGGTGCAGCTCCAGCCGCCGGGCCTCCACCAACCGCCGGCCGGGATGCACCTTCAGGCCCCTGACCCAGATCTCATCGGCCGCGATCAGCGTATCGCCCTTCAGGTCGCCGATGTACACCCCGTGCAGCCTGTTGGGGCCGAACAGGCGCAGCTCCACCCGCCCGATCCGTATGTCTGTCCCCAACTCGGCACTGATGCGCACACTGGCCACGCCGGCCAGCCAGGTCTGCACCCCGGGAAGCATCAGCGCCACCACCAGGCCGACGGCCAGCAGGGCCAACAGCAGCACCGCACGGATGGCGATGCGGCTGTACCGCCAGGGCCTGATGTGCTTCACCTGCTTGCGGGGCATCCTTGCATGGCTTCGGGCCCCCATAGCGATCTTCGTGCCCGAATGCGGCCAAATTAACCCGGCCGTTCCAGCGCTGTGCACCAGGTCATCCTCGGTATTGAGAGTTCTTGTGATGAAACCGCCGCCGCCGTGCTGGCGGACGGCCGGTTGCTGTCCAACGTGGTGGCCTCCCAGGAGGTGCACGCCAAGTGGGGCGGCGTGGTGCCCGAACTGGCCAGCCGCGCCCACCAGGAGCACATCGTGCCCGTGGTGATGGAGGCCCTCGATGCCGCCGGGCTGGGCAAGCACGACCTCACCGCCGTGGCCTTCACCCGGGGACCCGGCCTCATCGGCGCCTTGCTGGTGGGTGCCTGTTTCGCCCGGTCCATGGCCCAGGCCCTGCGCATCCCCCTGCTGGCCGTGGATCATGTGCAGGCCCACATCATGGCCCACTTCATCGATGATGGCGACGGACGGCCGAGCCCCGGCTTCCCCTTCCTGAACCTGACCGTCAGCGGAGGCCATTCGCAGCTGGTGCTGGTGCGCTCGCCGTTGGACATGGAGGTGATCGGCAGTACCCTGGATGATGCCGCCGGCGAGGCCTTTGACAAGGGAGCCAAGGTGCTGGGCCTTCCCTATCCGGGGGGGCCGTTGGTGGACCGGTACGCGCGGGAGGGCGATCCCCGGCGTTTCCCCCTGCCCAAGCCGGCCATACCGGGGCTGGACCTGAGCTTCAGCGGCATCAAGACCGCCTTTGTCGCGCTGGTGAACCGGGAGGAACGGTACCGGCCCGGTTTCAAGGAAGCCGCGCGGGCCGACCTGTGCGCGAGCCTTCAAGCCGCCATCATTGACCACTTGATGGCCAAGCTGCGCCGCGCCATCCGCCAGTACGGCGTGGCCCGCATCGGCGTGGCCGGCGGGGTGGCCGCCAACAGCGGCCTGCGGCAACGGCTCCAGGAGCTGGCGGCCCGTGAAGGCGTGGAGGTGTTCATACCGCCCCTTGCCTATTGCACGGACAATGCGGCCATGATCGCCGTGGCCGGGCGGCACCTGCTCGAGGCCGGAAGGACTGCGCCGCTGGATGTGGTGCCCCTGCCCAGGACCAACTGATCCCGGCAGGTTCAGCTACCTTCGCCACGCATGCGCCACCACACCATCCTCCTGCTGCTCACCGGCCTGCTGCTCGGCCTTGGTCCCGTCCATGCGCAGGAAGCATCAGCCCTGATCAGCCAGGGCGACAGCCTGCTGGCCCGGAACAACCCGGCGAAGGCCATGGAAAAATTCAACCAGGCCGTGGCCATGGGCCGCACGGCCGATGCCTTGGCGGGCCGCGCCCGTGGCTGGTACTTCCAAGGCAAGTTCGACAAGTTCATGGAGGACGTGAGCGATGCCCTACGGATGGACAGCACCCATGTGCGGGCCAATTACCTGCGGGCGCTCTATGCCCTGCGGGCCGAGGATAACCAGGGGGCCATCCGCTTCGCAACGCGCGTGATTGAGGGCAAGGCGGCGCCGGACATGGTGAAGCGCGCCCTGGCGGTGCGCGGTCAGGCAGAGGCGGCGGTGGGTCAAACAGACAAGGCCGTGGCCGACCTGCGCGCGGGGCTGGAAGGCAATACGGAGGACCTCGATGCGCTGAAGACCTGGGCACGCCTGGAGGATGAAGCGGGCTATCCCGAGGCGAGCCTGGCCATATTGGAGAAGCTGTGCGGGCTGGACCCGAAGGATATCGGCAACTGGAGCAACCGCGGATTCGAGCTGAACCGGCTGGAGCGGTACGAGGAGGCCAACCAGGTCCTGGACAAGGCGTTGCAACTGGACAAGGATGAACCCGTGGTGTTGAGCAACAAGGCGTTCGCCCTGATGAACCTGGGGCGTGAAAAAGAGGCGATGAACACGGTGAACCGCAGCCTGGGCGCCGACAGGGTAAACCCGTATGCCCTGCGCACGCGGGCCATGCTCTACCTGCGCAAAGGCGACCGCGACAAGGCCTGCACCGACCTGACCCTGGCCAAGGCCTTGGGCGGGGCGCCACAAGTGGATGGCATGATCAAGCAATACTGCTCGGGGCTGCGCGACAAGTAGTGGACCGGCCGGGCAGGCCTGGCGACCACGCAGGCCCTGCGCGTGGAATTCCGTACTATTGACGCTCGAATCAAATACCGGATGATGAACCTCCTTTGCCCCACGGACCTGACACTTGCGGCCGATATTGCATTGGCCTATGCCGGAAAGATCGCCCAACGGACTTCGGGAAAGGTCACGCTGTTCCACGCCATGGCGAAAAGGGATGCCCAAGGATCGCTGCCGGACCTGGACAAGGCCCATGCCGCCAACCTGAAACAGCTGGCCGATGCGGGCGTGGCCGTGGACCAAGTGGTACGGGAAGGCGCCTACATGAAGGAGATCATGGCCGAATCGGCCAAGGGACATGGCATGATGGTGGCCGGCACCCATGGGGTGCGCGGGCTCCGGCAGGAGCTGTTGGGTTCCGACATGCTCAAGCTGGCTCGCGGGTCGTCGGTCCCCTCCTTGATCGTCCAAGTGTATTCCCCGCGCGAGGCCCGCATGGACCGCATCCTGATGCCGGTGGCCGCCCATGATGACATCACCCCGCTGCTGGATGCCGTGTGCAAGCTGGCCAAGGCCTGCGGTTCACACGTGGACGTTTACCAGCAGCTGGTGGAAGGGCAGACCACGAGCAACCAACTGCTGCGCAACAAGGTGAAGATGATGGAGCGGCTGGCCAAGGAAGGCATCAAGCATGCCGAGATCAACGAGCCTGTGGAGAAGTTCTACGAAGGCTTCGTGCTGCGCACCATCCGCTATGCGCGCAACAACGCGGTGGATTGCATCGCCATCATGGCCCATGCCAGCGGCGAACACAAGAAGATCGCCGACAAGGAGAAGCAGGAGATGATCACCAACGAGGTGGGCATCCCGGTCCTCTGCGCGGTGTGATACCGTCTCAATCCAGCTCCAGGTCCATCTGCTTGCCCGGCTTGTAGCCGATGATGGGCTGGTCCGGTTTTTCATCCTTGGGCACCACCCGGTGTGTGCGGCGGAATTCCTCCATGGGTGAGCGTTCCAGCCCTTCCTCCTCCGGCGGGGCCAGGTGGCCCACCTCTTCCGCGGAGATCAGCATGTTCATCTCCTCCTCCAGCTCGGGGGTCATCACGGTGAAGACGTCGCCCACGAGCTTGAGGTCCTTCACCTTGTAGGGCGTCAGGCGGTTGCCGATGGCCTTCACCCCCTTCACGGCGATGAACCCGGAGAGGGCCACCTCCTCGTCCGGCCGGTCGTTGCTGCGCTTGTCGAAACTGATGGACAGGCCCGTGGAGGGCACCAAGGTGTGCAGCACCAGCTTGCTGTCCGGGTGGTCGGTGATGAAGAGCACGGGATCGCGGGCCGGCTCCACCAGGAAGCGCTTTACGTTGTACTGCTGCTTCTCCCCCTCCCAGTACACCGCACACACCGGAGCCTCCGGGTCCCACTTCACGATGGTCAACGCCTCGTCCGGGAAGTGCGTGCCCAGCGCGAAGGGGAACAACTGGTAGTGGCCGGTGGAGAGGATGGCCAGGATCTTGTCCTCGCCGCTGAAGCGGCCGAGGTAGCGGCCATGGCCCGCCTCGTTCAGGCGGCGCACGGTCTCATCGAACCAAATGGGGATGGCACCCAGGGTGCTGCCGCCGCGTTCCTTCAGGGTCACCTTGTGCACCATGTTCCGCGTGAGCAGGTTGCCCTTGCTGCCGCGGCCTTTCACCGCCAGCCCGCCGAAGTCCACGTCAAACTGCGTCTTGCGCAGGTTGGGCCGCGGCCGCAGGTTGACCCGCACGGTCTCCGAGGCCCCATCAGGGTTGGCGGAGAAGTACAGCACCTTGCTGCCCTTGGTCCCGTTGGTCAGGTCGTATTCCTTGTCCCGCGTGATGCCGGTGACGGCGAAGCGCTTCATGTAGCTCGGGCCTTGCGGACCGTCCTGGTAGATCAGGTGGTAGATGGTGCGCTCGTCGTTCTTCTTCCACACGGCCACGTGCAGCACGCCCTTGCCGATGAACTTCTTGTCGGCCACCTTGGTGACGAGCATGGTGCCGTCGCCGCGGAACACGATGATGTCATCGATCTCCGAGCATTCGTCCACCTGCTCGAAACCGCGCAGCCCCCAGCCCATGAAGCCTTCCTCGCGGTCCAGGTAGAGCTTGCGGTTGGCCACCGCCACTGCCGTGGCCACGATGGTGTCGAAGGCCCGCAGCTCGGTCTTGCGCTCGCGGCCCGCGCCGTACTTGCGCTTCAGCTCCTTGAAGTAGTCCACGGCATATTCCACCAGGGCGTCCAGCTTGGCCTGCACATCGGCCAGCTGTTCCTCCAGGCCCTTGATGTGCTCGTCGGCCTTGAAGCTGTCGTACTTGCTGATGCGTTTGATCTTGATCTCGGTGAGGCGCACGATGTCCTCCTCGGTCACGGCGCGGCGCAGCTCCTTCACGTACGGCTTCAGGCCCTTGTCGATGAAGGCGATCACCTGTTCCCAGGTCTCGGCCTCCTCGATCTTGCGGTACACCTTCTTCTCGATGAAGATGCGCTCCAGCGAGGCGAAGTGCCATTGCTCCTGCAGCTCGCCCTGCTTGATCTTCAGCTCCAGCTCCAGCAGGCGCAACGTGTTCTGCGTGCTGGTCTTCAGCAGCTCGTTCACGCTCACGAAGCGCGGCTTGTCGTTCTCGATCACCGCCGCGTTGGGCGCGATGCTCAGCTCGCAGTCGGTGAAGGCGTAGAGCGCATCGATGGTGTTGTCCGGTGAAACGCCGGCGGCGAGGTGGACCACGATCTCCGCGGTGGCGGCGGTATTGTCCTCGATGTGGCGCACCTTGATCTTGCCCTTGTCGTTGGCCTTGATGATGCTCTCGATCAAGCTGGCCGTGGTGGTGCCAAAGGGGATCTCGGTGATCACCAGCGTCTTGTTGTCCTCCTTTCGGATGCGTGCCCTGCAACGGATGCGCCCGCCCCGGCGGCCTTCATCGTAGTTGTCGGTGTCGGCCAGGCCACCCGTGGGGAAGTCCGGCAGCAGCTTGGGGTTCTTGCCGCGCAGCACCGCGATGCTGGCGTCGATCAGCTCGTTGAAGTTGTGCGGCAGCACCTTGCAGCTGAGGCCCACGGCGATGCCCTCGCCGCCCTGTGCCAGCAGCAGCGGGAACTTCACCGGCAGGAAGACCGGCTCCTTGTTGCGGCCGTCGTAGCTGCTTTGCCATTCGGTGGTCTTGGGGTTGAACACCACGTCCAGGGCGAACTTGCTGAGGCGCGCCTCGATGTAGCGCGGCGCGGCGGCGCTGTCGCCGGTGAGGGTGTTGCCCCAGTTGCCCTGGGTGTCGATCAGCAGGTCCTTCTGCCCCAGCTGCACCAGCGCGTCGCCGATGCTGGCGTCGCCGTGCGGGTGGTACTGCATGGTGTGGCCGATGATGTTGGCCACCTTGTTGTAGCGGCCGTCGTCGAGCACCTTCATGCTGTGCAGGATGCGCCGCTGCACCGGCTTCAGGCCGTCGTACAGCGCGGGCACGGCGCGTTCCAGGATCACGTAGCTGGCGTAGTCCAGGAACCATTCGCGGTACATGCCGCTCACGCTGAAGCTGCCCGCTTGGCCCGCGCCCGGCACGCCCTCCGGTGCGCCGTTGGCATGGGTGGACGCATCCTCCGCGTCCTCGTTCATCAGTTCTTCCGGTTCGTCACTCATCATTCAAGCCGCCCGAGGGCGGGATTCGCTCATTCAAGGTTGTGCCACCGTGCAGTACCGCCACGCTTTCGTCAGCGAGAACTGCACCTTCAGTTGGTAGTCGAAGCAATAGGAGGTGCCCGGCACCACGTGGTGGTAGGGGCGTTCATCGGGCGGAGGGATCTCGCTGCCGTAATCGAAGACCTCGCCCGTGTTCACCAGGGTGACATAGAGTTTCCAATCCGTACCTGCAGGCAGGAGGTCGGTGCGCACCTGCACCACCTGCTCCACCACGGTATCCGCGGGCATGCCGCCCAGGTACACGATGCGCGTGGTGTCGGAAACAAGTTCGATCAAGGCCGGGCCGCTGTAGTCCGGGTCCAAAGGATTGCTGGTGAGCGTGGCCGGGTCAAGGTCGTCCTTCAGGCAGCCGGAGAAGCCCATGATCAACGGAAGTAACAGGATCCACGGGCGTTTCATCTGGTGAGATCCCATGTGAGCCCCCCCTGCCATGTTCCACCGTTCGGGCCGGGCGTCCAGCTCAAGCCATCGAAACGGATCTTCTCCGTATCGATGAACCCCGGTTTCTTCTCCTTGCCGGTGCGCCAAAAGAGGTAGGCTGTGGCGCCCGCGCACAGCAATGTGGTGCCTGCGGCGATGCCGTATTGCGTGCGGGCCCGTTTGAAATCCTCCTTGTGCTGCGGTATGGTCTCCGCCTTCAGCACCCCGATCTGGTGCGGTGAGCCGCCACTCGTGTACGCGGCGCGATCATCTTCCAACCGGTCATGGGCCTTCTTCATCTTGGCATAGCTCAGCGCCGCCCACAAGGCCGTTCCGCCCGTGGCGATGGCGGGCACCAGGCGTTGCACCCGCCTGCGCGACCGGTAGGCCTGCAATTCGCGCTGGTACACCAGGAAGCCTTGGGCATAGGGCAGCCGAAGCGCGAGTTCCAGGGTGCGTCCATTCTCCACCACCACGTTGGTGTCCACAATGGCGCGTTGCGGGGCCCAAATGCTGAAGTGGTGCGTCCCGGTGGCCAGTTCCACCTCCAGCTGCCGCATCCGGAAACGATGGTCCACCACGTACTCGAAGTTGGCTTCGGGGTCAATCTTCATGCGCACCTTTCCCGTGCCTTGGGCAAAAGAACCACTGGCCGCCATCACCACGGAAAACACCGCCAAGAACCGATATGGGGCCGGGACGCGCATGATCACTCGATCTCGGCCTCGCTCATCGCCAGTTTTCGCGCGATGTCCTGGATCCGCGCCGCCGTGCTGCCATCGGTCGGTTCCTCCACCAGGTCCTTCTCCACCCTCAAGTTGCCGATGATGAAGTCCTGCCGGCTGGGCGTGTTCTTGCCCATGTAGAAACCGAGCAAGTCGTTCACTTTGGCATCCTTGGTGATCATCACCGGCTCCAGCCGCATCTCCGGGCCGATGAAGTGCTTGAACTCGTCGGGGCTGATCTCACCCAGGCCCTTGAACCGGGTGATCTCCGCCGTTTTGCCCAGCTTGGCGATGGCCCGAAGGCGCTCCTCGTCGCTGTAGCAATAGATCGTCTCCTTCTTATTGCGCACGCGGAACAGTGGCGTTTGCAGGATGTAGAGGTGGTCGTTCTTCACCAGGTCGGGGAAGAACTGGAGGAAGAAGGTCATCAACAACAGGCGGATGTGCATGCCGTCCACGTCGGCATCGGTGGCGATGACGATGCGGTTGTAGCGCAGGCTGTCCATGCCGTCCTCGATGTCCAGCGCGGCCTGGATCAAGTTGAACTCCTCGTTCTCGTACACCACCTTCTTGGTGAGGCCGAAGCTGTTGAGCGGCTTGCCCTTGAGGCTGAAAACGGCCTGCGTCTCCACGTCGCGCACCTTGGTGATGCTGCCGCTGGCGCTGTCGCCCTCGGTGATGAAGAGGGTGCTTTCCTCGCGGCGGTCCTCCTTCTTGGCGGCGTCGCTGAGGTGGATGCGGCAATCCCGCAGCTTGCGGTTGTGCAGGCTGGCCTTCTTGGCGCGCTCGCGGGCCAGCTTGCGGATGCCGCTGAGCTCCTTGCGCTCGCGCTCGTTCTGGAGGATGCGCGCCTGCAGCACCTCGGCCACCGCCGGGTTCTTGTGCAGGAAGTTGTCCAGTTCGCGGCCCAGGAAGTCGCCCACGAAGCTGCGCATGCTCTGCCCGCCGGGCTCCACTTCCAGGCTGCCCAGCTTGGTCTTGGTCTGGCTCTCGAACACCGGCTCCACCACCTTCACGCTGATGGCCGCCACGATGCCCGTGCGGCAGTCGCCGGCCTCCCAGTCCTTCTTGAAGAACTCCTTGATGGTCTTGGCCACCGCCTCGCGGAAGGCGCCCTGGTGCGTGCCGCCCTGCGTGGTATGCTGGCCGTTGACGAAGCTGTAGTACTCCTCGCCGTAATGGTTGGCGTGGGTGAGCGCCACCTCGATGTCGTCGCCGATCAGGTGGATGATGGGGTACAGCGGTTCGCCGTCCATCTTGGTCTCAAGCAGGTCCAGCAGGCCGTTCTTGCTCTGGAAGCGCTTGCCGTTGTACACGATGGTGAGGCCCGTGTTCAGGTAGCAGTAGTTCCACAGCAGGCGCTCGATGTGCTGCTCCCGGAACTGGTACTGCCGGAACATCTGGTCGTCCGGCTCGAAGACCACGCGTGTGCCGTTGGCCTCCTCCGTCTTCACCAGCTTCTCATCCTTGCGCAGCACGCCGCGGTCGAACTCGGCGCGCTTCAGCTGCCCGTCGCGCACGCTCTCGATCTTGAAGTAGGTGCTGAGGGCGTTCACCGCCTTGGTACCCACGCCGTTCAGGCCCACGCTCTTCTTGAAGGCCTTGCTGTCGTACTTGGCACCGGTGTTGATCTTGCTCACCACATCGATCACCTTGCCCAGGGGCACGCCCCGGCCGTAGTCCCGCACTTCCACGCGCGGCCCCTCGATGGTGACCTCGATCTTCTTGCCGTGGCCCATCACGAACTCGTCGATGCAGTTGTCCAGCACCTCCTTCAGCAGGATGTAGATGCCGTCGTCGTAGCTGCTGCCATCGCCCAGCTTGCCGATGTACATGCCCGGCCGCAGCCGGATGTGTTCCTTCCAGTCCAGCGACCGGATATGCTCTTCGCCGTAGTTCGCTGTCTCGCTCATGGATCGTGCGGAACCTCAGTATCGGTAAGGGTTCCCGCAGGGTGGCCCAAAGGTAATCCGCGCCCGGCGCGGGGCTTCAGGCGGGAAAGGGCCGCGTTTTCAACGATCGGGGGCGGGTTTTCAACAGGGACTGCCCGGCATTCGGCCCACATATCGCCGTCAGCTGCCGGGCCCGATCAGGCACGCGGTGCTTCGCTATAGGCCCCCGCACCGGAATCCGTCATTCGGGCCATCCCTGCCCCTTGGCCACCTGGGCACCCTGGTCCGGCAGCTACCGCACCGGACTGGCCAGTATGGATGGCCCGCCCGCCAGCACGCGGTAGGCCCTGATCTCCCGGCCCATGGTGATGCGTAGCAGCATCAGGCCGACCGCCCCGCCGGTGTTGACCAATGTTTCGCGGTCTTTGGCAAGCATGCCCCGGCCTGCCGTCCTGCCCAAGGGATCGATCAGCTCCCATGCACCCTCCACGGGCAGGGTGACGGCCAATGCCTCTCCTTGCGGCACCACGCTGATGCCCGCGTCCGGAAGTACCGCCACCACGGGCGACAAGGTGCTGCCTCCGTTGAAGTCCGTCTGCCGCAGGCGGTAGTAACTGATGCCTGGCAGGGGCATGCCGTCCACCCAGGCATAGTGCAGCATGTTGGCCGAATTGCCTGCGCCGGGCACGGTGCCCACGGGCATGAAGTCCATGCCGTCACGGCCGCGTTCCACGGTGAAAAAGGCGTTGTCCTCCTCCGAGGCCGTGGTCCATCGCGTGAGGATGCCCCCGCCTTGGGGGACGGCGGTGAAGGAGAGCAGCCGGATGGGCATTGGGGTCATGCACCGCAGCGCGGCGATGTAGGCCGCATTGGCCGCATTGTTGGGTGCCCCGGGCGTTTCATTGCCCGCCACCGGGGCGCTGGTGAAGTTGGCCGCCGCCCGGGGATCGGTATCGTTGAAGAAGAGCACACGCCCCGTATGGTCCACCGTGCTGATGCGGAGCAGGTCCAGCCCGCCGTTGTTCATGTTGTTGGCATTGCTGCCGTAGCTGGTGCCGTGGAAGTAGGTGCCGTCCGGCCGCCGTACCTGCGCGGCATCGCCGATGTTGCGCAGGGACATGTAGTTCCAGTTGCCCGCACCAAAGACACAGGTGGTGCCATAGCTGGAAGTGGACGCCGGGTTGGGCAGGGTGCCGCAGCCCTGCAACAGGGTGTGGTTGGCGCCGAGGATATACACACTGTCCTGCGGGGAGGAATCCGACGGGTCGTCGGGTGGCAGCAAGGGGTTCCGGTCGGCGTTGTTGTAGATCACGATCAGCGAGCCCGTAGGCACCGCGGCCCATTGGGCGGCATTGCTGAAGCGCAGGTGGCCCGCCGCGCTGCCCGTGCCGGCAAGGGCGGTCCCAAAGGCATTGAAGAGCACGCCATTGTTGTCGTCCACCTTCCACAGGCGCAGGTCCATCGTGGTGCACGGCGGCCCGCAGACCAGGAGTTCCACATATTCCTTGGACCCGCTTGGGCCATTGCTCACCTCATTCACCAACGGCCCCATGCAATCGGGCACGTAAGGCACGGTAAGCTGGATATCATCCACGGCGAAGCTCGGGTCCGCGCCGGAACCGTCGTTGTTATTCACCCAGCGGAAGCCGATGTGCACGTTGGGGTTGTTGTTGGCCGAGGCGGGCAGCGCCACCGCGTAGGCGGTCCAGATCCCCTGCCCGCCGCAGCCGGTGGCCGTCTTGGGCATGTCCGCCAACTGGCTCCAGGCCGTACCGTCGAAATACCACAAGGTGGCGTTGTCGTTGGCCCCCTGGCCACCTTCCATGTACTTGAACGAAACCGTGACCGAACCGTGCCCCGTGAGGTCGATCACCGGCGATTCCACCCGTTGGTTGGTCTGGGACGAATTGCAGGAACAACAGAAGGAACACAACGCCGGCGGGCAGCTGGCATCGTAGGCCGCCCCGCAATCGCCGGACGGGCAGAAGAAACAGCCGTTGGGCGAGGTGCAGCCGATGTCGTTGGCCACGTGGAGCGTGGGGTTGCCGCTGCCGGCGCAGCCGGAGCCGCAGGCACCCACGGCGTTCCCGTTCTCGGCACAACTGATGAACCACCGGTTGGCGCAAGTCCCGTTGGTGCCGGTGTTGGTCACCGTCCAGGCCCCATTGGGACCGGTGGTGTATGCCGTGGCATAGCAGCCCGCGTTGCATCCGTTCCCGAACTCCTCGGCCCACACCACCAACTGGGCCTCTCCGGCCAGGGTGCCTCCAGCCAGGACAAAACAGATGACATGCCGCGTGCCCATCATACCACGTCCAAGATAAGACGTGGTACGCAAGGGAGCGTTGCTCGCACGATGCCCCGCCAGGCCCTGTGACGCAGCCCAAGGGCCGCTGCCGTTACTTCAGCCCCCGCTTCACCAGCAACGGCCCCACCTCGGCATCGCGTCCGCGGAAGTCGCGGTAGATCTCATCCGCAGGTTTGCTTCCGCCCACGGAAAGCACGGTTTGCTCAAGGTGCCTGCCGTTGGCCGCCGTCATGCCCCCGTGCTCCTTGAACCACTGGAAGGCATCGGCTTCCAGCACTTCCGACCACATGTAGGCGTAGTAACCCGCCGCGTAGCCGCCGCCCCAGATGTGGCTGAAGTAGCAAGTGCGGTAGCGCGGCAATACCATGGGCAGGTCCAGGCCGTAATTGGCCAAGGCTGCTTTCTCGAACTTCTCCGCGTCCTGCTGCGGCGCCTCGGCCGGAAGCATGTGCCATTGCAGGTCCAGCAACGCGGCCGCCAGGTACTCCGTGGTCATGAACCCCTGGTTGAACTTGCTGGACTTCTTGATCTTTTCCACCAGTGCCGCAGGCATGGTCCCACCGGTCTTCCAGTGCTTGGCGTAGTTGGCGAACACCGTCGGTTCCATGGCCCAGTTCTCATTGAACTGGCTGGGGAACTCCACGAAATCGCGCGGCACGTTGGTGCCGGAGAAGTACGGGTACTTCTGTCGGCTGAGCAGGCCGTGGAGGGCATGGCCGAATTCGTGGAACGCCGTGGTGACCTCGTCAAAGCTGAGCAGGGTGGGCTGGCCTTCCGCGGGTTTGGTGATGTTGAGGTTCTGCGTGACCACGGGCTTCTCGTCGAGCAGGAAGCTCTGGTCCACGAAGCTGTCCATCCAGGCTCCGCCCTGCTTGTTTTCCCGGGCATAGCAATCGAAATACACCAGGCCGACCGTGGCGCTGTCCGGGCCAAACACCTCGAACACGCGCACCCCGGGACGGTATGCGGGCAGGTCGCTGCGCTCCTTGAAGGAGAGGCCATAGAGCTTGTTCGCGGCGAAGAACACGCCATCGTGCAGCACCCGCTCCAGTTCGAAGAAGGGTTTGATCTGGCCCTCGTCCAGGTCGTATTCCGCCTTGCGCACCTTCTCGGCGTAGTAGTCCCAATCCCAAGGTGCCAGCGTGAATCCGCCTTGTTCCTTGTCGATCACGGCCTGGAGCTTGGCCGCTTCCGCCTTCACGTTCCTCAACGCGGCGGGGACCATGCCGGTAAGCAGTTTCACAGCGGCATCCGGGGTCTTGGCCATCTGGTCGGCCAGCGCATAGGCTGCATAGTTCGGGTAGCCGAGCAACTTGGCCTTTTGGGCGCGCAATTGCGCCAGGCGGCTCACCGTGGCACGTTGGTCCGAGGAATCGCCCAAGGTGCCCCGGCTGATGGACGCCTTGAAGATGCGCTCGCGCAGTGACCGGTCCTTCAGCGATGCCAGCACGGGCTGCATGGTGGTGTTCTGCAGGGCGATCAGCCATTTGCCCGCATGCCCCTTTGCCTTGGCCGCGTCCGCAGCGGCCTGTATGTCGGCCTCGCCCATGCCGTCCAGTTGGGCACGGTCCTCCACCAGCACGGCCGCCTTGTTCACCTGTTTCAGCAGGTTGTTGCTGAACAAGGTGCTGAGCTTGGACCCTTCCTCGTTGAGCTTGCGCAAGGCCGCCTGGTCGGCCGCATTCAACAAGGCACCGGCCCGGACGAAGCGCGTGTAGTAGCGGTCCACCAAATACTGCGAGGCGCTGTCCAGCCCCGCACCGGCCAGGCCGTCGTACACCGCTTTGATGCGTGCAAACAGCTTGGGGTCCATGGTGATGGCATCCTCATGGGCGGAGAGCCTGGGCGCCATCCTGGTATTGATGGCATCCAGGGTGTCGTTGGTATTGGAGGCGATCAGGTTGAAGAACACCTTGGAGACCCGGGAAAGTTCCTGGCCGCTCTTTTCCATGGCCTCAATGGTGTTGGCGAAGGTGGCCGGTTCGGGGTTGTCGGCAATGGCCCTGATCTCGGCCAGGTGCTTGCGCATGCCTTCCTCCATGGCCGGCTCGAAATCGGCGGTGCGGATGACGGTGAAGTCCGGTGCGTGGAGATAAAGGGTACTGGCTTCGCTGAAGGGGTTGGCGGTGGTGGTATCGGTCGTGGACATGTCGGGTTTTGATGGTTCACCGGTGCCGCAGGAGGCAGCCAGCAGCAAGAAGGACAATGCGGCAAGTGAATGGTTCATCGGTGGCGGTGTTGGAGAGGCGAAAGTAGCAGTCCCCGGCACCGGGGGGTACCCTGATGCGGACCCCCATATCAGTGTCCGGCCTTGGCCGCGGCCCTATGGCTGCGCGTCCATAGAAAGCCCAGAAAGATCAGCAAGATCGCCGCGCCTTGGGCACCCAGGCCCTGCGCCGTGGGGTGTATGCCCAGCACCGGGATGGTGATGAAGCGCACGAAGGTGGCATCGAAGACGCCCGCTTCCTGCAAGGCCGCGATGCCATTGCCCACAAAGACCACGGCCATCAGCGCCAGCAGGATGCCCGTGACGGCGAAGAAAGGCCCCAAAGGCAGGCGCACGCTGTACTTCAGGATGGCCGCGCCCACCAGCACCAGCAGGAGGGCCGCCACCAACATGCCGCCCAGCACGGCGCGTTGGTTGTCCGGCCCGGCCTGGCTGAACAGTGTTTCATAGAACAGGATGATCTCGAACAACTCGCGGTATACCGACAGGAATGAGATGCCCGCCAGCGCCCAGAGCGTCTTGCGCCCCAAGGCCGAGCCCACCCTTTCCTTGACATAGCGCTGCCAGGCCATGGCATTCGACTTGGTGTGCAGCCACCAGCCCACGTACAGAAGCATTACTGCGGCCAGCAGCGCAGTGATCCCCTCCGTGAGCTCGCGGTTGGCCCCGGAAACATGGATGGCGTAGCGCGCCAGCAACCAGGTACCCGCACCCAGGGCGACCGCCCCGATCCACCCGGCATGGATGTACGGCAAGGCATCACGGCGGCCGGTCTTGAGGACAAAGGCGATGATGGCCGCCAGCACCAGGATGGCCTCCAGGCCCTCGCGCAACAGGATGATGAGGGAGCTGATGAAGGCACCGGCCGGTGAGAGCGCACCGGCACTGAGCTGTGCGTCCGCCCGGTCCAGCAGGCCGCGGATGTGTGCCACCGATGCCGCCACGGAGTCCACCGGGGCGTTGGCCGATATCAACGAGCGCAAGGCCATCATCTCCCGCTCGGTCTCCTTGCGCAGCGGGGCATCCACGTTGTCGAGCGCCGATTCGATCAGCTCGAAGCCTTCCAGGTAGGCGCTGATGGAAAGGCGCCTGGCCCCGGCGGCATCGCCGGAACGGTAGGCCTGCAGCGCCTCGTCCAGCCGTGTGCGTGAGACCGTGAGCGGCGACGGTGCCGCAGCCACCACCGCTTCAGGGTGGGCCAACAAGAACGCCATGATGGCCTCACCTCCCGGCCCCAATTGCTCCTCGGCCTGCATGGGCGTGGTGTTCACCAGGGCGGTCAAGTTGGTGAACAGGTCCTTGCCGCGGCCTTGCTTCCACAGGGCCTCCCCGCGTTCCAGGTCCTCCGGCGTGGTACGCAGGTTGGCTGCATGGAAGGCCAGGGCCCAGCGTTCATCGTCGCTGAGCGCACTGTAGGCCAGCATGGACGTGCCGGGCACGCCCAAGGTGATCGTGTTGTACAGGCCAAAGGGGCTGCGCACGGCCATGGCGGCCTGGTCGTGGAAATCGCGTGGTGCCGGTTCCAGTCCCCCGCTTTGCGGGCCGTCACCGTGGCCGGTGGCGCCATGGCAGCTTGCGCAATGGGACGCATACAGCGCCGCGCCGCGGGCCGGATCGGGCGGCCTGGCCGGTGCCAGTGCCACCTCGTACACCGCGATGACCTCGTTGCGCAGGGCGTTGGCCAGGGCCGACACCTCCACGCCCTCCGCCCGCTCCCCTATCCGTTGCTCCAGCTTGCGGGCCATGCCCACCAGGTCCGCCGCACCCGATACCTTGGGCAGTTCCTCCAGCAGCACCCGCACCTGCATGGCGAATTCCTGCTGCTCAGCATATTCGGCGCTGTCCAGCACGGTTCCCTCCACCACGAACTCGGGGTAGTCCACGCTGACATAATCCAGCATGTGCACCACCGTGCGCGCCCGTTCCCCCGTGCCATCGGCCGCCATGCCGGCCCGGCCCAGGCCGGACAGCATCAACACCACGAGCAACAAGCGCGGCCAGGCCATCATACGTTGAAGAGGAAGTGCATCACATCGCCGTCCTTTACCATGTATTCCTTGCCCTCGGAGCGCAGCCTGCCCGCCGCCCGGGCCCCGGCCTCGCCCTTGAAGGCGATGTAATCATCATAGCCGATCACCTCGGCGCGGATGAAGCCTTTCTCAAAATCCGTGTGGATCACCCCGGCCGCCTGCGGCGCCGTCATGCCCTGGTGGATGGTCCATGCGCGCACCTCCTTTTCGCCGGCGGTGAAATAGGTGGCCAGGTTGAGCAGCTTGTAGGCCGCACGGATCAAGCGGTTCACGCCGGGCTCCTCCAGGCCCAGGTCCTGCAGGAACATGTCGCGCTCCTCGGCCGTGTCCATGCTGGCGATCTCCGCCTCGATGGCCGCTGTGACGAAGATGACCTCGGCCTGCTCGCCCGCCACGGCCTTGCGCACGGCCTCCACATGGGCGTTCCCGGTGGTGGCGCTCTTTTCCTCCACGTTGCATACGTACAGCACCGGCTTGGTGGTGAGCAACTGGAACTCGTTCACCAGGGCCGGGTCGTCGTTGGCGGTGATCACCGCCCGGGCGCTTTCGCCCTTGAGCAGGGCCTCCCTGATGCGCACCAGCAGCTCGTGGCGCCGCTTGGCCTCCTTGTCGCCCGTGGTGGCCTGCTTTTCCACCTTCTTGATCCGTGCCTCCACGGTCTCCAGGTCCTTCAGTTGCAGCTCGATGTCGATGACCTCCTTGTCGCGCACGGGGTCCACGCTGCCGTCCACATGCACCACGTTGGGGTCGTCGAAGCAGCGCAGCACGTGCAGGATGGCATCGCACTCGCGGATGTTGGCCAGGAACTGGTTGCCCAGGCCCTCGCCCTTGCTGGCCCCCTTCACCAGCCCGGCAATATCCGTGATCTCCACCGTGGTGGGCACGATCCGTTGGGGCTTGACGATGGCCGCCAAGGCGTTGAGCCGCCCGTCCGGCACGGTGATGATGCCCGTGTTGGGCTCAATGGTGCAAAACGGGAAATTGGCCGCTTGGGCCTTGGCGCTGCTGACGCAATTGAAAAGGGTGCTCTTCCCCACGTTGGGCAGGCCCACGATACCGCACTTCAAACCCATGATCTGATCGACAAGCCTTGCGCCCTCCGATTTTAGGGCGGCAAAGGTACTCCACGGCCACGGCATCAATCTCCATGCACGATGGCCTCTCCTCCTTTGCCTCAAGGGCCATGCCCGCCGAGGGGCGCGGCCGGTCCCGCGCACCGGCACCCTGCCACGCGCCTTTCCTTGGCCTGATGGCCCATCTGGCAGCAGGGATTTGCACGTTCCTGCCCCTCCGATGGCTTTGAAAGGCCCTTGTCTTACATTTAGCCCCTCACAGAATCACCCAGATGAAGCTTTTTCGACACGTACTTCCTTTGGCGGCACTGGCCGCGGTGGGCGCTGCCACCCCTGTGCAGGGCCAAGAATTGCAACCGTGCCTGACCGATCAAATGCGGCAGTTGCGGTACGAGGCGAACCCGGACCTGGTGCGCATGGACGCCGAATACCAGCAGGCGATACAGGCCTACCTGCAGGCCAACAAGGGGCAACGCGACGACGGCCAGGAATATGTGATCCCGGTGGTCTTCCACGTGCTGTACAACCCGAATTCGGCGACTGACGGCCACAACATCAGCGATGCCCAGATCCACGATGCCATTGACATCCTGAACAGGGACTACGCGAAGCTGAACGCGGACACGGTGGACATTTGCTGCGGGTTCGACCAGATCGCGGCGGGAACAAGGATCCGGTTCCAATTGGCGACGAAGGACCCCTTCGGGAATTGCACCAATGGCATCGACCGGATCAGCACGCTGAGGTCCACGCAAGCCAATGACTTCGCGAAGCTCAATCCCTGGTTCCGTGAGCACTACCTGAACATTTGGGTGGTGCAATCGCTGCAGCCATACAGTGACGGGTTCCAGCCCGCCGGCTACGCCACCATACCCGGCAGCGCCCAGGATGGCGCGGGGTCCTTGCTGGACGGCGTGATCCTGGTGCACAGCTACATCGGAAGCATCGGCACGGGCAATCCGTACCGTTCCCGGGCGCTCACCCACGAAGTGGGGCACTACCTGAACCTGGAGCATACCTGGGGCAGCGGGCACAGCCCCGGCGAACAGTGCGGTGATGATGGTGTGGACGACACGCCCATTACACGGGGGCACGGAAGCTGCAACCCCATCCTGGACATGTACGACTATTTCTGCAGCTCCAAGGTATTCACCACCGTATATGATTTCAACGGGGTGAACTCCGGTACCGGAAGCACGGACCCCTTCACGCCATGGCCGGAATACGCCGACTCCTTGGGCCAAGTACCGGCGGTGACTTTCGGGCAGGCCGCGGCCGAGGGCGTCTCCGGCAACACGCAAGTGGACGGGAAGTTCGGCTTCTCCCAATGGGGCTTGGGCGCGCCGGACGGTGCGACTACCCCGGGCGAGCTCACCGGAAGCATCAATACCTCGAAATATTACACCATCACGTTGACGCCCCAATTGGGCAAGGCCATGAGCTTCACCGGCCTCAATTTCAAGGTGGACCGGTCCCTGAACGGCCCGCGCAGCTTCGCCGTGCGCAGCAGCATCGACAACTTCGGCAGCAACCTGCCCCTGACCTTGGACACCAACCTGCTGAACGCCGGCAACAATACGGCTTTTTTCCGCCGGGATACCACCGGCATACCCATCACCGCCAAGATGACCACCCCGGCCACCGGCTTCATCAACCTGGTCACCCCGGTGACCTTCCGGATCTATGCCTGGAACGCCGAGGAGGACGACGGGTGGTTCAGCGTGGAGGACCTGGCGATCAAGGGCAGCCATGGCATCATTGAGAACACGCAGAACTATATGGAGTATTCCTACTGCGACAACATGTTCACCTACGGGCAAAAGGACCGCATGGAAGCGGCCCTGGAAAACTCCGCCAGCGGGCGCAACAACCTGTGGACCGAGGCCAACCATATCTATACGGGCGTGGGCGGCCATGAAACCACCTGCGGCCCGGAGTCCGACTTCTATGCGCTGGACCCCTTCGTGTGCACCGGCCAGTCCGTCCGGTTCAAGGCCAACGTGAAGCGGGCCGAGGCCACTTCCTGGTATTGGACCTTCGAGGGCGGCAACCCCGCCACCTCCGACCAGCAGAACCCCGTGGTCAGCTTCAGCGAGGTGGGGCCCCGGAAGGTGACCCTGACGGTAAGCAATGACAACGGGACCTCCACCAGCGAGAAATACCCCGTTTGGGTGGGCGCAAACTGGCCGGAGAAGGATGTCCCCGTGTATGAGCCGTTCAATTCGCAGCAGGACTTCAACCAGTGGCCGGTGGTGAACTGGGAGAACAACCAGAGCCGGTGGCAGTGGGATCCCCAAGTGGGCCACTGGGGAGCAGGCAGCGCCAAGCTGAATGCCTCCAACACGTACACCTTGGTGCAGGACATGTTCCAGTATGATATTTTCCGTTTCCGGGATGTGGACGTGCTGTTGACACCCACCCTGGACCTGAGCTTCCTGCACAACATCCAGGTCAGCTTCTGGTATGCGGCCAGCACTTTGACCACCAATGCGGATGAGATCACCGAGAACCTGAAGGTATACGCCTCATTCAATTGCGGGGAGACGTGGACGAATGCGCAAAAGACCTTGAGCGGTGCCACGCTGGTCTCGGCCGGTGTACGCGCCCCGGGCCACGTTCCCCAGGACGACGAATGGCGTGAGGCCACCTTCAACCTGAGCAATGCCTATGCGCGTGACCATGTACGCCTGAAGTTCGAATACACGTCGAGCCAGGCCTCGAACGACATCTACATCGATGACATCAATATCACCGGGACCAACGTGGGGATCGATGAAGTTGCGCAGAACGGCTACCTGAGCCTGCTGCCGAACCCGGCCGACAACAATGTGACGGTACACCTCGACCTGGCGGGCAATGCCACCGGGACACTGTCATTCTTGGACATGACCGGCCGCCTTGTACACGAACAGCAAGTGCAAGCAGGGGTGGAAGAGCTTACCCTCAACCTGGGCCGGATGGGGCTGACCAGCGGCGTGTACCTGGTGCGCCTGAAGCACGGCAAGGGCCAACGTGTGGAGCGCCTGGTGGTGCGTTGATACGCGCCTCCCTGTCCCTGAACGCCGAAGGGCCGGTCCGCTTGGACCGGCCCTTCGGCGTTCAGGGGAGCTTCCGGGGTTTCACAGGCGCACGTTGGCCAGATTGGCCAAGGCACTGCGCTCGCCCTTTTCCAACGTGATGTGTGCAAAGAGGGGATCGCCCTTGGCCTTGCTGATCAGGTAGCTCAGGCCATTGCTCTCCGCATCCAGGTACGGCGTGTCGATCTGGTGCACATCACCGGTGAATACGATCTTGGTGCCTTCCCCTGCCCGGCTGATCACCGTCTTCACCTCCAACGGCGTCAGGTTCTGGGCCTCATCCACGATGAAGAAGATGTTGCTCAGGCTTCGGCCGCGGATGTACGCCAACGGCGAAATGGTGATCTTCTCGTTCTCCACCATTTCGTCGATCCGCTTCAAGGTGGAATCGTGTTTCTCAAACTGGCTGCGGATCAGTTTCAGGTTGTCCCAGATGGGCTGCATGTAGGGATCCATCTTGCTTTGGATATCCCCGGGCAGGTATCCGATGTCCCTGTTGCTGAGCGGCACCACGGGGCGCGTGATGAAGATCTGCCGGTAATCGCGGCGCTGCTCCATGGCGCAGGCCAAGGCCAGGAGCGTCTTGCCCGTGCCCGCCGCACCCTGCATGGTGACCAGCGGGATGTTGGGGTCCATCAGCGCACTGATGGCCAGGGCCTGCTCGTGGTTCTTGGGGCTGATGCCGAACACCGTCTGCTTCTCCACCCGCTGCACCACGTGTTGGCGCGGGTCGTATTTGGCCAGCACCGTCTTCTTGCCGTTCTTCAGGATGAAGAGGTGGTTGCCCTCGGGTCGCTTGTCCAGTTTGTCCGCTTCCACCTCGCCCCGGATGAAGAGCTCGTCGATGACCTCCTCGTCCATCTTTTCATCCACGGTCAGGCCGGTGAACAGCTTGCGGCCCAGGTCCTGCACTTTGCCGGTGAGGTAGTCCTCCGCCCGGATGTTCAGGCTTTTCGCCTTCAGCCGCAGCGCCACGTCCTTGCTCACCAGCACCACCTTGCGGCTGGGGTTCTGACGTTGCAGGGTAAGCGCCGCGTTCAGGATCTGGTGGTCGTTCTTCCCGTCCTGGAACACCTTGGTGGCGTCCACCCCGTTCAGGTCGTGCTTGGCCACCACCATGAACTTGCCTTTGGTGGACCCGTTCATCGGCACCCAGTCCGTCAGCAGGTCATCATGTGCCAAGCCGTCCAAGTGGCGGATGAATTCCCGGGCCTCGAAGTTGATGGTGTCATTTCCCTTCTTGAAGGTATCCAGCTCCTCCAACACTTGTATGGGGATCGCTACATCGTGTTCCTGGAAGTTCTTGATCGCTGAGTGGTCGTACAGGATCACCGAGGTATCCAGTACGAAAATCTTCCGGTCGTTCCTCTTCATGTGCTTCGTTTCAGGGCCTGGACCCGTCCAAAAATGGTGGGGAGCCGGAGCATTTGCCCGACCCTGCACCCCCAGTTTTGCACGATCGATCGTGGCCTGGCTGAAGCGGGTGCTTGCCCGGCCCCGGGGAACGAAGCGCACGGCCCACGGCGAACAACGGGCATCGATGAGGACGGGAAGTGAAGCCGGTCGCGGTCCGGTCCCTTCTCCCCTCCTCCCTGACGGGGCTGCATCTTCCGCTTCCTTGTCGCCGCCACAGCATGGATCAATGTCCACGGTGTTGATGGTCCGCGGCACGACCGCCTCGGACCTTCAAGGCCCAACACGTGGAAGCTCCCTTGTTCACGCACCTGTCACCATTCAAGCCCCCATGCGCAGGCATCCCCTTGGCATTGTCACCGGTGCCTGATCAAAAATTGAAGTCGATCCCACCTCCCTTCCAATCCTGGCTATCTTCGCTTGGCGTTGCGCACCGATGGGGTCAAGCAACAACTCAGTACACACCCAAAACCAAGCATCATGGAGAAATCATATACCAGACATTCTTTGATCCATCCCGGCCGGCCGCATTTGCGGCCGATCCTGGCCGCATTGACCTTGGCGCTGACCATGGGCGTGCAGGCCCAGATCCTCTTCACCGAGAATTTCACCGGCGGCACAAGCCAAGCCGGCTTCACCGTACAGCAGGAAGCAGGAACCTGCACATGGAGTTTCAACAACCCGGGCAGCCGTTCGTTCTCAGGTGCAGGTTTCGATACGGATTTCGCCATCTTCGACAGCGATTTCTGCGGGTTCGGGGGCGGCCAGGCGGGGGCCTATCTGGTCTCCCCGACCTTCGATGCCTCCGCAGCCAACGTCATGCTGCTCAGTTTCGGCCAAGTGTACCGTGACCTGAACGGCACGGAGGCGGCCGTGGAGGTGTGGAATGGCATCGCATGGACCCAGGTATACAGCCCCGTGGGCGGCAATGTGGGCGACCCCGGTCCGGCGGTCACCACCAGCGTGGACATCACCGCGGCGGCAGGTGGCAGCACCCAGGCACAGTTCCGCTTCCATTATGCCGGCGACTGGTCCTGGTTCTGGGCGTTGGACCACATCGTGTTGGAAGGCATGGATTGCATTTATCCGCCGGGCGCGGCCGTACTGGACATAACGAGCACCGATGCCCACATCACCTGGACGGACAATGGGAGCGTCGGGTACGAATGGGTGATCACCACCGGCGACGAACCCGATGGATCCAACGCGGTGGCCTCCGGCGACGGCAACAACATGGGGGCGGACGGCCTGATGCCGAACACGAACTACATGCTTTTCGTGCGCTCGGATTGCGGGAATGGCGGCTTCAGCGGCTGGAGCCCCGGCATCCCCTTCACCACGCTGTGCAGCTCGACTACCGTACCCTATTTCGAGGATTTCAACAGCGTGGCCCCGCCCGCCCTGCCCAATTGCATGAGCATCGACAACATCTCGGGGAATCCGTGGCAAACGAACGCATACCCGCCCGCGGGCATGACCGGCAATGCCGCCCGGATAAGCTGGACACCAAGCGGGAGCCCGGACATGAACAGCTGGCTTTTCACCCAAGGGCTGCAGCTGCAGGCGGGCACTTCATACCGATTGACCTACAAGTTCACCAATTCATCCTCCTCTTTTGTCGAGCGCATGGCCTCCGCCTACGGAACCGCGACAAACGGCGCGGCGATGACCACCTTCCTGCGCTACCATGACGTAATCCAAACCACGGATGTGCTGGTGGATACCATTGACTTCACCCCGGCGGCAACCGGTGTGTACTACATTGGTTTCCAGTGCTATTCCCAGGCCAACCAGTTGAGCCTCTACCTGGATGACATCAAGGTGGTGGTGTCGCCCACTTGTGAGCAACCGAACGGGACCACCCTGGTGCAAGCCTTCACCGATGGCGTCGACTTCACATGGAATGCGAGCGCGTCGGATCCGGCAGAGGGGTATGAATGGGAGGTGCGTTCCGATGGCAACCCCGGAGATCCCAACCCCGCCGCGAGCGGGACTGTGGCCGCCGGCGTGACCTCGGCCAGCGCCACCGGCCTGGACCCGGACACGCAATACACAGTGTACGTACGGGCCAACTGCGGCGGCGGGGACCTCAGCTACTGGGCCGATGAACCCTTGGTCTTCCACACCTTGTGCCTCAGCACCGCGGTACCCTACATGGAGGACTTTGAATCGGTCACGGTACCCGCGATCCCTAACTGCATGAGCATTGAGACCCTCAGCGGCAACCCATGGACCACCACGGATGCCCCGCTCACGCCAGGGTTCACGGGAAAGGCGGCACGCGTGAGCTACACGCCGAGCAACAGCCCGCCCATGGACAGCTGGCTCTTTACCCAAGGGCTCGAACTCACCGGGGGCACGCCCTATCGCCTCACCTATAAATACGCCAACTACCTCACCAGCTATACGGAGGCGATGGGCGTCTTCTACGGGGAAGGAGCCACTGCTGCCAGCATGTCGGTCCCGCTGGCGGACCATCCCACCATCAACAACAACGCGGCGAACACGAACGTGGTGGATTTCATGCCCGCTGTGGACGGTACCTACTACATCGGCTTCAAGTGCTATTCCACGGCCAACCAATTCTATCTCTACCTGGATGACATCTCGGTGATCGTGCTGGACAACTGTTCGGGAACGCCTGACCCGGGCCTGACAACCGGGCCGGCCAACATCTGCGCAGGGACCGCCTTTACCTTGTCCATTTCGAACGACCCGGGCCAGGTAGGCGGATACACGTACCAATGGGAGACCTCCGCTGACGGCAACACCTGGTCCAATGCGTCCGGTAACAGCACCGAGCCGACCTATACCACCACCCAGGCGGAGACCACCTGGTACCGCGTGCAGATGACCTGCGCCACCGGAGGCACGGCCGCCAGCACGCCGCTTGAAGTGGTGATCAACCCACCGACGGACTGTTACTGCGAGTCGGAATTCACCGACGTGAGCTTCGAGCACATCACCCAGGTCACCTATGCCGGGATCAACAACCCCAGTGCAGGCGACGCCGGCGGACCGGTGGACTATACCGCGCAGGTGGCCCAGGTGGAACTGGGCGGAACGGACACTTTGTCCGTGACCATCTTCGCCGATGGGAGTGAATACGTGTACGCGTTCATCGATTGGAACCACAACGGCATCCTGAATGATGCCGGCGAGGTGTACACATTGGCCGCCGGGGTGGATCAGCCCGGGCCCTTCCACCTCGCGATCACCGTGCCTGCCGATGCCCAGGTGGGCACCACGCGGATGAGGGTCATGCTGGCATATGCCGGCACCACTCCGGACCCTTGCACGTCGGCAACCTTTGGGGAGGCGGAGGACTATGGCGTGGAGATCTCCCCGGCCAGTGCCGTGGTTGACTGTGAAGGCGTGGAAGGCGGACCTGCCTTGCCCGGAACGCCCTGCATCGCGGCATCGGGATTCGGGGGCATTTGGAGCAACGATTGTGTTTGCGCCGAAAACGTGGGCGTGGCCGAGATCGTGGCATACAACGGGCTGGCCATCCACCCCAATCCGGCCAGCACGGAACTGTTCATCACCACCCCCGCTGGGCGGGCCGCCCACGTGAAGGTGTTCGATGCGCTGGGACAACTGATCATCGAAAGGGCACAGGCCACCCGCTTGGATATAACCAATTTGGCACCGGGCAATTACAGCCTTTTGATGATGGACGAAACCGGACGTGCCGCCGCACGCACGCGTTTCGTGAAGCAATAAGATTTCCTGCAACCAAGGGAAAGGGCCTCCACCGGGGGCCTTTTCCCATTTGGGGGCGGCCGGACCCGCACCGCTGGCCTTCCCGGCCCGGCAAGCCGATGGAAGGGGAAACCCTAAAAAATGCTTTTTCCCGCATCGGTGGCCCTACGGCCAATGTAGTTTCGACCGCGGCACCCCCAAATAATGATCGGGGATGGCACAAGGATGTCGTTCAAACCTCAAAACCCAATACGATGAAAAACAAGTACCACGAGCGCAGCGGCCGCTGCCCGACCCGATCCCTGGGGCGGCAGGCATTGATGACGGGGGCATTCGCACTGATGACCATGGGGGCATCGGCCCAAGTGATCTTCAACGAATCCTTCACCGGCGGGGCCAGCAGCGAAGGCTTCACCGTGATGCAGACGGCAGGCACCTGTACCTGGACCTTCAACAATCCCGGCGCAAGGACCATCACCGGAGCCGGCTTCGATTCGGATTTCGCCATCTTCGACAGCGATGCCTGCGGCTTGGATGCGGACAGTTCCGCAGCTGACCTGTATTCCCCCGTATTCGACGCCTCCGGCCCAGGCAACTACATCCTCGGGTTTGACCAGCAATACCGGCATGTTTCCCCCACCATAGCCAATGTCCAGGTTTGGGATGGCACCCAGTGGACCGTGGTGTACGATGTGGCCGAGACCAGCGTGGGCTATCCCAACCCGGCGGTCCCGCACTCCATTGACATCACCGCTGCCACCGGCGGCAGCACCACGGCACAGGTCCGCTTCCACTATGGCGGCGACTGGCGTTGGTGGTGGGCCTTGGACAACATCCGCCTGGAAGCGGTCGCCTGTGCGCCCCCGACCGACCTGGCCGTTTCCAATGTGACCACTTCGGGCGCCACCGTCAGTTGGACGGACAATGGCAGTGCGGGATACCAGTGGGCGGTGACCACGGGTGCCACCCCGAACGGCAGTAACGAAGTGGCCCAAGGGGACGGCAATAACATGAACATCACGGGGCTTAACGCCGGCACGTCGTACACGGTGTTCGTGCGCGCCGATTGCGGGGACGGCAACTTCAGCAATTGGAGCAGCGGCGTCAATTTCGTCACCGGCATCAGCAACGATGAATGCACAGGGGCCATCGCCCTCACGGTGAACCCGGACTACAACTGCGGCACCACCACACCTGGCACCGTGACCGGCGCCACTGATTCGGGTATTGACTCGGAGTGCGGGGGAACGGCCGACGATGACGTATGGTTCACCTTCACCGCCACGGCAACGCAGCACCGCATCAGCCTGATCAACATCACCGGCTCCACCACCGACATGTACATGGCGCTCTGGACGGGGGATTGCAACAACCTGCAACTGGTGCCGGGCAGCTGCTCGGACCCGCAAACCATGGACATCGACGGCCTGACGGCGGGGACGCAGTACTTCCTGCAGGTGTACACCTGGACGAGCACCCCGATGCAAACATCCGTCTTCGAGGTGTGCGTGGGCACCGAGCCTTTCTGCCAACCTCCCTCGGACGTGGACCTGGACAGCGTGAATGCAGGGACCGCCGTGGTATCCTGGGACGACAATCCCAATGCCATGGAATACCAGTGGGAACTCCGCGTGAGCGGGGATCCCGGTTCCGGCCCGGCCGGCCTTGTGGATTCCGGGGTGATCGCCGACAGCCCGTTGACCCTGAACGGCATCCTGTCCGACAGCCTGTACGTGGTTTACGTGCGCAGCATCTGTTCCGTGGGCGACACCAGCAGTTGGAGCGACGGTGAGGACATCTTTGAAGGCTATTGCAACACCATCGATTTCACCGCTGCGGTGGAGCCTATCTGCAATGTCACCTTCGCGGGCATCGACAACGACAGCCCCCCGGATGTTGACGGCAGCCCCGCCTGGGAGAACTTTACCGCCATCCACGCCACCGTGGAACGGGGAGGCAGCTATACCATTTCCGCAACGGGCAACACCGCCGGAACCTTTACCACGTACATCAATGCCTTCTTCGACTGGGACCAGGACCAGGTGTTCGAGACCATGGTTGAACTGGGTAGTATAAGGGGATCGGTTTGTGACACGGCGATCACTGCCACCGTGGAAGTGCCCGCCAACGCCATGCTGGGCACCACCCGCATGCGCGTGGTGAAGAACTTCAACACCCCGCCGGCCGACCCGTGCGACGATTACAGCTTCGGACAAGCCGAGGATTACAGCGTGGACGTGACCATGGGAAGCGGCATCCGCGAAACAGCCTCCGACGGCCTGGCAGTGTGGCCCAACCCGGCACATGACCGGCTCGTGCTGAGGGACCCGAACGGGAAGGCCGCGCAAGCCCGGATCTTCGACCTGGTGGGCAACCTGGTGATGAAGGTCCATCGCCTGGACGCCATCAACATCGCCGAACTGGCACCGGGGGTGTATATCCTGAAGGCACAAGATGTGCATGGAAACAACTTGACCAACCTGCGATTCGTGAAGCAGTGATCACCTGTTGAACGGAGAGCAACGGGGCCGCCAACGGGGCGGCCCCGTTTGCTTTTCACTGGTTGAACCGGGAATTACTGATGTCCGGGGAATATCCAGAGGCCCATACTCACTCCCTTGATCTGTCCGGCCTGCATGCATGTCCCCAACCAGGGAGGCTGCTTTTCCCTTGGCAGCATTTCAGTTTGGCGGCGATGCCCTTCGGGGACGATCACTTCGTGGACGTTCGGCCCAACGGGGCAGCAGCCATTGGAATACAAATCGGGAAGGGACCACGCCCCCGAAAGGCATTGCAGCAATTCCCCGGGCACCAGTAAAGCAGGAATCAACCCGTCAAATGATTTCAACACATGTTCATAAGTAAGGTTTGGAAAAAACCTGACATCCTACTTTCGATGCCCATGATCTTTATCCGTGCCGGTCACCCTTGGCAGGCATGCCGAACGTACAACCATCCCGATCTTTCGCAGATCTGCAATCCCCTAACCCAACAACTTTCAGAACCATGAGAAAAAACAGAAACGCCTTGCCCGGTTGGGCGTCCCTATTGGGAAGCTCCGCATTGGTGGCCCTGCTGGCGGTGCCCGTCAACGCGCAGGTCACCCTGAGCGGGTCCTCCTATACCGAAGATTTCGACGCCATTGGGGGAGGGCTGCCCACCGGCTGGACGGTGCGAACGGGGGCCAATGCCTCCGCGTTGGGATCAAGCGCCACCTATACCGCAACCGCCACGGCATGGAGCGGTACATCCGGCAACTTCCGCAATGCGGCCTCCGCCACCGGCATGGTGGGCAACGAGAGCTCAGCCACCCAGGCTGCCAGCACCGACCGCGCCCTGGCCGTGCGCCAGACCGGAACCTTCGGCGATCCAGGCGCGGCATTCACCCTGCAGATCGACAACACGCTTAACCTCAGCAATTTCAACCTCAGCTTCCTCCTTCAATCGCTGGATGCCGCAAGTTCACGGACCGTTACGTGGCGCGTGGACTACGGCTTCGGTGCCACCCCCACGACCTTCACCGCCGCAACGACCTCCCCGGCCAGCATCACCACGGGCGGAAGCACCTTCACCGACCAGGGCGTGACCGTAGCCTTCGGCAGCGCATTGGACAACCATAGCGGGCCGGTCTGGATCCGCATCGTCACTATCTCCAGCTCCTCGGGCAGCGGCAACAGGCCCACCAGCGGCATCGATGATTTCCAGCTCTCCTGGGACGTGCCCGCCACCCCCAACACCAGCGTGGCCTTTGTGAACACCACCGGCAACGTGGGGGAAGGCGACGGCAGCACCAACCTGGCCTTGGCCATCACCGACCCGGATGCCTCCAACGCCACCACCGTCACCATCGGCATCAGCGGCGCCACGGGCCGTGTGGACAGCTACTCCACCTCCGTGACCTTCCCGGCCAACAGCAGCGCGAATGAGCATGTGGTGGTCACCCTGGACAACGATGCACTGTGCAACGGCGATGAGGACGTGACCTTCACCATCACCGGGATCAGCGGCGGGCAGGGTACGCCCTATGTGGGCGGCAACAACGCATTCACCCTCACGGTCCAGGACGACGAAACACCGGTGGACCCCACGGCCACGGCCGGCACGAACGTGGACGATAACAGCTTCACCGCCAACTGGGATGCCGTGAGCGGCGCCACCGGCTACTACCTCGACGTGAGCACCTCCCCCACCTTCGGCGGGCCGGGCACCCATGTGGCGGGATGGGATTTCGCCGATGGCGATACCCAAGCCGACAGCGGGACGCCTGCCAATGCCGCCCAGAACATCAGCGCGAACACCGGGGCCGCATACACCTACCCGGGCGGGGCCAACCTGGCCATCTCCTCCGTGGATTGGGACGGGGGCAGCGGAACCAAGTACTGGCTGGTGGAAGTGGAGACCACCGGATGGAGCGACCTCACCCTCTCCTCGAAGCAACAAAGCTCCAACACCGGGCCCCGTGACTTCAAGGTGCAGTACAGCACCGATAACGGCGGCACCTGGAACGATGTGCCCGGGGGGACCGTCACCGTGGCCAATAACATGACCACCGGCGTGCTGATCAACCTGCCCCTGCCGGTGGCCTGCAACAACCAATCGCAGCTCCAGTTGCGGTGGATCATGACCTCCAACACCTCGGTGAACAACGGCACCGTGGCCAATACGGGCACCAGCCGCATCGACGACATCTCCATCGATGCCGCCTCCTCCGCCTCCTACGTCCCGGGCTATGAGAACCTGTTCGTGGGCGGCACCTCCCAAAGCGTGACGGGCCTGGCCCCCTCCACTACTTACTACTACCGGGTCCGCTCCACGGGCGGATGCTCCACCGGTGACAACAGCAACACCATCACGGTGACCACCGATGCAGGCACCACGCCCTTCCTGGCCGCGGGCACCCTGGCCGACTTTGGCAGCCTGTGCATCAACACGGCCGGAACGCCGCAGAGCTTCAACGTGACCGGCACCAACCTCACCACGGATGATGTGACCGTGGGCCCGCTCAACGGCTTCACGTTCTCCACCACGGAGCTGGGCACCTACACGGCCTCCCTTTCCATCGCACAGCCGGGCGGAAGCTTCTCCCAGGATATCTGGGTGACCTTCACCCCCACCGCCGTGCAGAGCTATGACGGCAACATCACCGTGGGCGGCGGCGGCGCTGCCGATGTGGATGTGGCCGTTACCGGCGAAGGCATCAATACGGCGGCAACGGCAAGCACAGGCTCTGCTTCCGGGATCGACGAGGGTGGCGCCACCGTGGAAGGGACCATCGACGATGAGGGCTGCAGCACCGTCACGGATTACGGCATCGAGTACAGCACCACCATGGGCTTCACGCCGGGAACCGGAACACAGGTGCCATCCACCAACCTTTCCGGGAATGGGTTCTCCAGCGATATCACCGGCCTGGCGGCATGCACCATGTACTACTACCGTGCCTACGTCACCAACAACGGGGGAACGGCATACGGGAACGAGGCCAGCTTTGAGACCGCGCCTTTGGACGCCCCCACGGCCACAGCGGCAAGCGGCATCCTGCAGGACGGATTCACGGCCAATTGGAATGCCCGGCCCGGGGCCACCGGCTACCGCTTGGACGTGAGCACAAGCCCCACCTTCGGGTCCACCATCATCCCAGGCACGGCCACCACGGAGACCTTTACCGGCATCAGCGGGAACCCGGGGTCCTACCTCACCCGCAACTGGACGGGTGTTGACGGCGTGGAATGGGCCGCATACAAGGCCCGTACCGACCAGGAAGTGTTCAGCGGCGACCCGGCCATTGCCCTGCAAAACCAAGCCGGTGCATACTTGCAATCCGGGGCGATCGATGGCGGTGTCACCTCCATCCGGTTCGATGTGGTGCAAGTGTTCTCGGGTTCCGGTGGCGTCCTGACGGTGAAGGTGTTGAGCGGCCCTGGCTTCGGCACCACCACCACCATCGGCACCATTGCCTACTCGAGCACCGCCTCGGTCTTCGATGAGACCTTCACGCCGATTCCCGGGCCCGTGATGATCCTGGTGGAGAACAACGCCAGCGCACGCCCGGCCATCGACAACCTGCAGTTCACGCGTGCGGAGTCCTTCATCCCCTCTTTCGTGCCCGGCTACGAGGACCTGGCCGTTGCCGGGACCTCCCAGTTGGTGAGCGGCCTGAACACCAGCACCACCTACTACTACCGCGTACGCGCCGAATCCGCGAATTGCAGTTCGGACAACTCCAACACCATCGCCATCACTACGCTGGCCTGCCCGGGCAATACCGTGGTTGTGAGCATCACTGCGGATGCCAACCCGGGTGAGTTGTACTGGGAGATCGTGGACGACGCGAACAATGTGGTTGCTTCCGGAACCCCGGACCAGGCCAACGCTGAGAGCACCGGAAGCTACTGCCTCAGCAACTCCCCCGGTCCTGCATGGTACGGCTTCCACCTGTACGACAACAGTGGTGACGGGATAGCCGGCGGTGGATGGGAACTGCGGACCCTCGACGGCAAGGTGATCCTGGGGGACACGTTCGAGAATGGCTACGTCACCCCGGCGAACCCGCCGCTGTCGGGCAGCTACGGCAGCTACCACCGTTTCGCCCTGCCCCTGGCGGCGCCGGACGTACACCCCGCGGAGTGCGGCGTGTTCAATAACCGTTCGGACAACAAGGTGTTCGCCAACAAGGTGGCGGGCACCAACTACCAGGGCGGGACGCTGAACTACCAGTTCGAGTTCTCCGACCCGGACTCGGGGTTCATCCGCCGGATCAAGAAGCCGCGGAACTACATCGTGTTCAGCGAGCTGAACCCCAGCCCGCTGAAGGGCGGCAAG
>JAGFIV010000002.1 GCA_024103275.1 Flavobacteriales bacterium | reverse complement strand
GGTAATACCGGTTCAGGTGCCCGGTGCAGTAGTGGCTGAAGGTGGTGGTATCCGGGATGCCGTTGGCACCCACGTTCGCGGTCCAGGTCTCCAGGGCTTGTTTGATGTCGCTTTTCAGGTACACCGTCACGGTTCCCGGCGTGTTCCCCGCATGTTCGGCCACCACCTGCGCGGTCATCATCCGGTCATTCGGAGCCAGGATCCGGCGGGAAGCGGAAGCGTCAACGTCGTTGAAAGCCACATGGCCGTACGAGTAAGTTGCGGGCGGAATGGTATCGGTGGCTTGGCTGGTGTTCTGGTTCGGCTCTGTATCGTTGGTGTAGAATGCAGGCGTCACCGTGTAGTTCATCCGGTAAGAAACCCCGCACACATCGGGGCTATGCATCACCAGGCAATACCGGTTCAGGTGCCCGGTTCCGTACTAGCTGAAGGTGGTGGTATCCGGCATGCTGTTGCCACCCACTTTCGCGGTCCAGGTCTCCAGGGTTTGGTCGATGTCGTTTTTCAGGTACACCGTCACGGTTCCCGGCGTGTTCCCCGCATGTTCGGCCACCACCTGCACGGTCATCATTCCGTCGTTCGGCGCCAGGATCCGGTAGTAATCGATGGCGTCATCATAGTAGAAATTCACATGGCCGTCCATGTTCGTGCCGGGCGCAATGGTGTCGGTGGCTTGGCTGGTGTTGTCGTTGTTCTCCCCATCGTTGCCATAGAACGGGTCAAGGATGTCGTAGGTGAACGAGTAGTTCGTGCATACCGAGCTGCTCGGGTTGTTGAACACCAGGTAGTAAACGTCGGTACCTGTGCAGGTAACGTGTATCGTGGTGTCCAGTGCCACGTTGTTCGCACCTGCGGGGACCGTGAAGGTCCCGAGGGTCTGGTTCGAATTGTTCCGGATGTTCACCGTGATGTCCAGGTCGCCGGCCCCGCTGTTGCTGGCGGAGAACTGTAGGCGCAACGCCCCTTGGGAGGGCGGGGTGAAGGTGAAATAGTCGATGCTGTTGTCCGTTGGTGAACACGCACCGGTGCTGCCGGCGATGGCGGTGTTGTAAGCCACCGCAGTGGCTTGGCCGGTGTTGTTGTTGGGCTCCACTTCCGTTTGCGCCCACGTGCATATCGGCACGGCGAGGGTCAACGCGGTTGCGAGCAGTTTGTTCCGTGTTTTCATGGGGTGTTGTTTAGGTGGTATGAAGTCGGGTCATGCCTGCTCATCGGGCTTCATGACGGGATGTGAACGACCCGTAACCCACTTTTTCTTCCCCCCGGGGCGGGGCCGTGTTGTCGGGGAGGCCGATGAAAGCCTCCTCGCACCGACAGGAGACCAAGCCGCGCCCCGGCACGGCGAAGTATTGTTGTCGCGACGGAGCGGGGCGCCTGTCAGACCCACCCGCGCTCGACGGCCAAGGCGATCAGGCCCGCCGTGTTGCGGACGCCGGTGTGCGCCAACAGTTTCTTGCGGTGGGAATTGACCGTGTGCTGGCTGATGTTCAGCTCTTGCGCGATCCGGCGGCTGCTTTTGCCCTCGGCCAGCTTGGCGAGCACGTCCATCTCCCGGGCGGAAGGCCGGTAAAAAATATTTTCGAGCCCCTTCAAGATGTCGTTCAGGCGGTGCAGGTCCGCGCTTGGGCCGCCATATTGCCAGCCCACCTCATTGCTGGCCTTGATGTTGCTGATGTCCTTGCAGATGCTAAGGGTGCTGTCCACACGGTGGCCGCTTTCATCCACGCTGAGCACGCAGGCCTGGCGCAGCACCTTGACATACTCCCCATTGGCCTTCCGCATGCGGTAATCCATCGACCAGACCCCTTCCATGGGCACGATGGGACCCTTGGTGGCAAACAGGGCTTCCCAAGCACTCCGGACCAGGGCGGTCACCGCCTCCTGGTCGTCCGGGTGGATGATCGAAAAGGTCATGGCGAGGGTCACATCGTCGTTCCGATAGCCTAACACGCGGTCGAACCCGTTGGCCATGAATATCTCCTGGCGATGGCGGTCCACGGCGTATACAAACTGGTCGGGCAAAATGGGGACCAGCGTGTGGGCGTAGGCATAGGCCAGACTGCCATCCGCATGCATAACGTCCTGGGCAGCCACGTTCCTGATCGAATCATAATAGGCCAACATGCGATCCACCACCGCGCGGCCCGACTTTCCGGCAGTGGTGTCCGGTTTGGCTGAATCATGCCGGGAAGTACGGGACGGAGGCCGGATTGTGGTGGATTTCATGATCGGGGTCGCATTGAGAGTGGATACACGTCAGGAGATGCCCGCACAACGATCTATCGCCTCCTGTCCCGACTATTGGAGATCCGGATAAATTTATCCGTATTGCCGAATAGACTGGCTTCGCAACAAAACATCTTATCAAGAGCACGGTAGGTTCGTCAGCAAAGGAAGCAGTCGTAACACGGGTTGCAATACCCATTTATAGGTATTCTATCTGGGGTTTTCGTTAACCCGGATGATGGCGATACAAGATGGGGCCACCTCATCCGCCATCGAGGAATGATCCCGTTCCGGTATCCGCCATGCACCGATCTCACCTCCGGCTCAACGGACCAAGCGGCTATGCCCCGCGGAAATCACAATTCCAAGTCCCGATCACCTTTTGGATGGATCTCGACCAGGAATGGCATGACCCTGAGAATAGGCTGCAGGAATTGCGGAGGGCGCTTGGAGTTCCCATGCCATTCCATGCCAAAGGGCCGCCCCCTCCGATAAAATCGGAAGGAACGGCCCCTTGTCTCCAGGTCTGGACGGTCGCTTAGCGGACGACGCTCAGGCGCTTGGTGATCATCTCCCCGTTCACGGTGATGTTCACCAGGTACACCCCGCTGGCGATGTCGGCCGGCAGGTCCAGCACGGTGCTGAAGCGCTCGCCACTGTTGCCGAACGCCTGGCCGTACACCTGCTGGCCGTAGATGTCCTTAATGTCAACGGTGATCTGCTGCGTGGCCGACTGGATGCCGTCGATGTTCAGGTACACCTGCCCGTCGCGGACCGGGTTGGGCCACAGCGTGGCCTCGCCCCTGACCTCGATCAAGCTCTGTGCCGGGCCGGTCGGGGCATTGTTGATGTGGATCCAACATGTATTGCAGTAGTTGCCCCAGACATTGTTCACCCGGGCACGGACCTGTACCTGGTACGATTGCTGCCCCAACGGGTTGGCGAAGCCGAACAGCTCCAGGATGTACGTATTGCGCACGTAGGTCTCATCATATTCCTCGCCCAAGCTGAAGATCCGGAATTCGTACTGCGTGGCACCGAATACCGGCTGGGCATAGATGAAGCTGCTGGGGCCATAACGACGTACTTCGCCGCAGGAGTGCCCATAGCTGGGTGCCTCGATCAGCTGGGTGCATGTCACTGTCGTGGTCAACCCCATCTCGCAGCCCGTGCCCCAATGTGCTTCCGTGATCGGGCCGGACTTGTCCGTACGCACCCGGGCGAAGTAGCGCTTGCCACCCCACAATGGGCTGGGGTTCAGGTCGCTCAGCGTGACGTAGTTGCGCGGCTTCTTGATCCGGCGGATATATCCTGAATCCGGATCGGAGAACTCGAATTGATAGTTCAACACGTCGTTCTCGAAGTTGGTTCCGGGCACCTTGACGGCGAACACCTGGTTATATGCACGGTAGTCGAACCTCCCGCATGATCCCGGATGGATCCGGCCCACGCCCAAAGGCAACGCGAAGCTGTGGTAGGCACCGTATCCGCCGGACAGCGGAGCGGCCATCGGGCTGGACGGGCCGTTGTCAAAGTCGTCGCGCAGAATCAGCTTGCCATCGGTGGTCCGCAGTTCCCAGCCTCCACCCTCGATGCCATCCCCAAAGCTGTCCATCAGCCGGAAGCCGTACCAAGCGCTCGTGGGTGAACCGTTCAGGCACACCGTCTTATCCTCCACCGCATTGGGCAAGGAGGGACTGCCCGTGGCGATGGTCACGCCAACAGCGTTGGTGATCTCCCAGGAAATCTCCTCCGGATTGCCATCGGTGATGATCCGTACCACAACCTCATCACCCGGACAAACCGGACCCACAGGTGTCCCGTGGCATTCACAATTGGAATCCACCATGTCATCCACCGTACCGTTGTCGCCATCGTCGCAGGCATCCCCGATGTTGGCCTGCAACGTCGGGCAGTCATAGGAAACGGTGCCAACGCACTCACAATTCGCATTGTAGGTGTCGTCAATCGTGGAGGCATTGTTGTCATCACAGGCGCTACCCGGCATCGCCGTGCCGCCCCAGGTGCCTTCACAGTCCTGCACACAGGCCACCGCGCCGGTGTTGCCACCCACGCAGGTGCCGCAGTTGTCCATGACGGCCGTGCCACCGAAGTCACCGTTGCAGTCCTGCGCACAGGGCGTCTGTCCGGTGTTGCCGCCCACGCATTCACCGCAGTTGTCGATCACCGCCGTGCCGCCCCAGTCGCCGTTGCAGTCCTGCACGCAGGCCACCGCGCCGGTGTTGCCGCCCACACACTCGCCGCAGTTGTCGATCACCGCCGTGCCGCCCCAGTCGCCGTTGCAGTCCTGCACGCAGGCCACCGCCCCGGTGTTTCCACCCACGCATTCGCCGCAGTTGTCGATCACCGCCGTGCCGCCCCGGTCGCCGTTGCAGTCCCGCACGCGGGCCCCCGCGCCGCAGTGACCAACCACGCATCCACCGTCGTTGGCCATCACCACCGGGCCGCCGCATGCACGGATACA
>JAGFIV010000001.1 GCA_024103275.1 Flavobacteriales bacterium | reverse complement strand
CGGCTGCGCTGAAGGATACCCCCGTGGTGCTGGTGAACGGTGCCCGGCAGACCGGCAAGACCACCCTGGTGCGCGCCATCGCCCGGAAGCGCAAGGCCGTTTACGTCACCTTGGACGACCACGGCATGCTGCACGCCGCATTGAACGACCCGGCCGGCTTCGTGGAATCCCTCGGTCCGTTCGCCGTGGTGGATGAAGTGCAGAACACCCCGAACATCTTCCGGGCCATCAAGGCCTCGGTGGATCGCGACCGGAGGCCGGGGCGCTTCCTGCTCACCGGCAGTGCCAATGTGCTGGCCCTGCCGCGCATGGGCGATTCGCTCGCCGGCCGCATGGAGATCATCGCCCTGCATCCCTTCGCGCAGGATGAGCTCGCGGGCCGGAGGAGCACCTTCATCGATACGCTCTTCAAGTCCCGGATCCCGCTGGGCTACACCGGCACCGCCGACAAGGCCTCCATGGCGCGGCGTGCCTTTGCGGGCGGCTACCCGGAAGTGCGCCAGCGCAAGGATGGTGCCCGCCGCCATGCGTGGTACCAGGCCTATGTGGCCACGATCCTGCAAAAGGACGTGCGCGACATCAGCAACATCGCCGACCTTACCGCGCTGCCGAGGCTGCTTACGCAGCTGGCCCTGCGCAGCGGCAACCTGCTCAACCTGGCCGACATCTCCCGCGACCTGGACATCCCCCACTCCACCCTGCGGCGCTACATGGCGCTGCTGGAGGCCACCTTCCTGCTGACGCCGCTGCAACCTTGGCATGCCTCACGCGCCAAGCGCCTGGTGAAGTCACCCAAGATCCACCTTGCCGATACCGGCTTCGCCGCCTGGCTGTGCGGCGCAGCCTCACCAACTCAATTGACTGCCGGACCCAATTGGGGCACCTGCTGGAAAGCTTCCTGGTGAACGAAATCCGGAAGATGGCCACATGGGCCAAGCTGCCGGCGGCACCCTACCACTTCCGCATGGATACCGGCAAGGAAGTGGACCTGGTGCTCGAGGACCCGGCCGGACGTGTCGTGGGTATTGAAGTGAAGGCCTCGGCGAGCATCGGGCCGCGCGACCTCGGCGGCCTGACAGAGCTGCGGAATGCCGCCGGCAGGAACTGGGTGCGCGGCATCGTACTGCACAGCGGAGCTTCGGTCACCCCGTTCAGCAAGGACCTGCACGCCGTTCCGATGAGCGCCGTTTGGGAATGGTAGGTTTGTATATTTCGCCATGTCGTGGCGATATTTCAACCTCCTCATGGCCGATGAGAACACTGATGCGCTGGAAGCCCGTCCGGCAATGACCAAGCCTTGGCGCCGCCACGGGAAGCTTGGCGCAGCGCATTCCTTCCGGCTGCCCATCTTTGGCCTCCATGTCCTTCCTGCGGCTGGCCCTTCTCCCCTTCTCCTGGCTCTATGGCCTGGTTTTGCGCCTGCGCCATGCCGGCTACAACCGTGGATGGCTGCGGACCAATAGCGCCGATGTGCCTACCATCACGGTAGGCAACATCGCCTTGGGAGGCACGGGGAAGACCCCCCATGTGGAACTTGTGCTCCGCACCTTGCTGGACGGCCAAGGAAGCAACCCCGTCCCGGTGCTGGCCACCCTGAGCCGGGGCTACGGCCGCCAGGGCACCGGGTTTGCCGAAGTGTCCGTGGATAGCGATGCGGCCAGCGTGGGCGACGAGCCGCTGATGCTGAAGCGCAAGTTCAGCGGCGTACGCGTGTTCGTTGGGGCGAACAGGGCCCAAGCAGTGGCCGGGATCCAGGAACGTGTACCGCAGGTGCGGGCCGTCATCCTGGACGATGCCCTGCAACACCGGGCCTTCCGGTCCAGCCTGAACATCGTGCTCACCACCTGGCAACGCCCCTGGAACAAGGACCACCTGCTGCCCGCGGGCAACCTCCGCGACCTGCCCTTCCGCGCCCGGCAAGCCGAGGTGGTGATCGTGACCAAAAGCCCGGAAAACCCCTCACCCCAAGCACGTGAGGCCTGGCGGCGAAAGCTGCGCCTCCGCCCGGAGCAAGCCCTTTTCTTCAGCGGCCTGCGGTACGAAGCTCCCAGGCCGTTGGCGTCCACCGGGGATGTTCCGCAAGGTCCGGATGCCGCGGCCCTCCTGCTCACCGGCGTGGCCGACCCCGCCCCGTTGGCCGCGCATGCGCGAGGCCTTTACGGCACCGTTCGCCACTTGGCATACAGCGACCATCACGCCTTCAGCGAAAAAGAACTGGAGCATGTGGCGGCGGTTTTCAATAGCTTCGCCACCGGCCGAAAAACGCTGATTACCACCGAAAAGGATGCGGCACGCCTCGGCACTGCCGCCCTGAACGGCCCTCTGCGGGGCATTCCCGTGGGGGTGATCGGCATCCGATCCATCATCCTGGACCAACCACACGAATTCGAAGCACTGATCCGATCCCATGTTGCAACGCATCCAGCGCATCGCTGAACACCTGAAGAAAGCCACCGGCGGCTTCGTGCCCGAGACCGGCATCATCCTCGGCACCGGCCTTAGCGGCCTGGGCAAGGAGATCGACGTGAAACACGCGATAGCCTACAAGGACATCCCTGAGTTCCCCGTAAGCACCGTGGAGGGGCACCCCGGCAAGCTGCTCTTCGGCCTGTTGGGCGGCAAGCCGGTGGTGGCCATGCAGGGCCGTTTCCACTACTACGAGGGCTGGACCATGCCGGAGGTGATCCTGCCGGTGCGGGTGATGAAGCTGATCGGCATCCAACGGCTCTTCGTGAGCAATGCCTGCGGCGGCGTGAACGCCGGCTTCGAGACGGGCGACCTGATGATCATCACGGACCACATCAACCTCTTCCCCAACCCATTGATCGGCCCCAACATCGATGCCTTCGGCCCGCGCTTCCCGGACATGAGCGAAGCCTACGACCACGGCCTGGTGGCCCGCGCCAAGGCCATCGCCCAGGCCAACAACATCCCGGTGCGCACCGGCACCTACGTGGGCCTCACCGGCCCCACGCTGGAAACCCCGGCGGAGTACCGCTACGTGCGGATCATCGGCGGTGATGCGGTGGGCATGAGCACCGTGCCGGAGGTGATCGCCGCGCGGCAGATGGGGCTGCCCTGCTTCGCCATGAGCGTGATCACCGACATGGGCGTGGAAGGCCGCATCGAAAAGACCACCCACGAGATGGTGCAGCGCGTGGCCGAAAAGGCCGAACCGAGCCTCACGCTGATCATGCGGGAGATGGTGGCCGGGAACTAAAGCGGCCCGCCGGCAGGAACTGCCGGAAATCCATGTTACGGGAAGCGGATTCCCGTCGCACCTTTGCAGGCTGATCGCCCTTGGGGCCAGAGGTGCAAGAACAAGCATGAAGGCGGACAACAAGCAAAGCGCTCCCCATTGGAGTGAAAAGTGGGAATTGATCGTGGGCCTGGAGGTACACGCCCAGTTGCTTACGGAGAGCAAGGCCTATTCCAGCGACCCCAACGCTTACGGCGACCGCCCCAACACGCTGGTGGGGCCGGTGACGCTGGCGCTTCCCGGCACCTTGCCGGTGCCGAACACCAAGGTGGTCGACCATGCCATCAAGCTGGGGCTGGCCTGCGGCTGCACCATCGCGCCGCGCATGCACTACGCCCGCAAGAACTACTTCTACCCCGACCTGCCCAAGGGCTACCAGATCACGCAGGACACCACGCCCATCTGCACCGGCGGGGCCATCACCATCACCACCGCGGACGGCGGCGAGAAGGCCATCGCGCTCACCCGCATCCACATGGAGGAGGATGCCGGAAAGAGCATCCATGACATCGACCCGTTCAACACGTTGATCGACCTGAACCGCGCCGGCGTGCCGCTGGTGGAGATCGTCAGCGAGCCGGTGATCCGCTCCGCGCAGGAAGCATACGACTACCTGGTGGAGCTGCGGCGGCTGGTGCGGTACCTGGACATCTGCGACGGCAACCTGGAGGAGGGCAGCCTGCGCTGCGATGCCAACATCAGCTTGCGGCCCAAGGGTTCCGACAAGCTTGGCACGCGCACGGAGGTGAAGAACATGAACAGCTTCCGCAATGTGCAGCGCGCCATCGAGTACGAGGCGCAGCGCCAAAGCGAGGTGCTGGACGCGGGCGGGACCGTGGCGATGGAAACACGCAACTTCGATGCCGCCAAGGGCATCACCGTTTCGATGCGCAGCAAGGAAATGGCGCATGATTACCGCTACTTTCCCGAGCCGGACCTGTTGCCGCTGACCGTGAGCGAGGCCAAGAAGGAAGCCGTGCGCAGGATGATGCCGCCCCTACCCCGCCAGCTGCGGCACAAATACATCACCGAATATGGCCTGGGCGCCTATGACGCGGGCGTGCTCACCGACGACAAGGACACGGCACTGTACTATGAAGGCGTGGTGGCCGCGCTGGACGGCCATGCCTCCAAAAAGGCGTACAAGACGGCCGCCAACTGGGTGATGGGCGATGTGCGGTCGTGGGTGAACGGGCAGGGGCTCGACATCACCGAGCTGCCCATCTCCCCGGAGCGGCTGGCGGGCCTGGTGGGCCTGATCGAGAGCGGCAAGCTCAGCCACTCGCTGGCCTCGCAGAAGCTGTTCCCATTGATGCTGGCCCATCCCGGCTCGGCGCTGGAACTGGCCGAGGCGCACGGCCTGCTGGCGACCGCCGGCGAGGACGTGGTGGAGGAGGCCATGCGCGCGGCCATGGAACGCTTCCCGGACAAGGTGCAGGCCTACCGCGCGGGCAACAAAGGACTCCTTGGCCTGTTCATGGGCGAAGTGATGAAGGCCACAAAAGGCAAGGCCGATCCCCGTGCTTCCAACGCCATCGTGAAACGACTGCTTGAACAAGCTTGAACATGAACCACCTGACCACCTTGGCCGCCATGGCCACCTTCCTGCTCGCTTGCGGCGGGAATCCCCGGCAAACACGCACCATCACCGCACAGATTGACGGCGGCGCAGGCAAGACCCTGTACTTCGACAAGTTCGTGGGCAACAAGCCCGTCCATGTGGACAGCGTGACCCTGGATGCCGGGGGGAAGGGCGTGATGCACATCCCGGCCATGCCGCTGGACTTCTATTCGCTCAGCCTGGGCGGCGACAAGATCTTCGTGCTGCTGCTGGACAGCGCGGAAAACCTGACCGTGACCGCCCAGGTCGATTCGTTGGAGAACCCGCGCAACTACGAAGGCTCGGTGAACACGGCGCTGATCCACGGCTATTTCCGTGATGCGAAGGCGCATGACGACCAAGTGGCCAAGCTGGCGGAGCGGCTGAAGGCGGACCGCACGGACACCCTTGCCATGACCGAATATGTGCAGTTGAACAACGATTTCACGGAGCACACCCGGAAATTCATCCTGGACCATCCGGGATCGCCGGCCGTGCTGGCCGCCATGGGGCGCCTGAACATCCAGCAGGAATTGCCGCTCTTCGAGCAAGTGCGCGATTCATTGCGCAGGACCATCCCGTACAGCGAGTATTTCACCGCCTTCCGCGACCAGGTGGACCGTGCCGCGCAGCAAATGGCCGTCATGAAGCAACAGGAGGAGCAGCAGGCCATGCTCGACAACCTGATCCCCGTGGGCAGCGTGGCGCCTGATTTCACGCAGGACTCCCCTGAAGGGAAACCGATCAGCCTGGGCAGCCTGCGCGGAAAGGTGGTGCTCATCGACTTCTGGGCCAGCTGGTGCCGCCCGTGCCGGATGGAAAACCCCAACGTGTTGAAGGTGTACAACAAGTACCACAACAAGGGTTTCGAGATCCTCGGCGTGAGCCTGGACAAGAGCAAAGACGCCTGGACCGGGGCCATCAAGCAGGACGGATTGCCATGGAAGCACGTGAGCGACCTGCAATTCTGGAACAACGCCGTGGCGCAGCAATATGGCGTATCCGCGATCCCCTACACCGTGCTCGTGGACCGGGAAGGCAAGGTGTTGGCCAAGAACCTGAGGGGTCCGGCACTGGAAGAGAAACTGGCGGAGGTGCTTAAGTGAGGGGGCAGTTGGCAGTGGGCAGTGGGCAGTAGGCAGTAGGCAGTAGGCAGCGGCAGTAGGCAGCGGCAGATTGTGGCTCGCAGCCCATCGCTCGCGACTCGTAACTCGTAACGCGTCAACCTGTAACCCGTCAACCCAAGTGGCAGTTGGCAGAGGCAGTATTCGCAAGATGCAATTGAACCTTCAGGATCCTTTCCGCCTTCTGTGTACAGTGCTCACAACGCTATTCGGTGGAATGGCGACTTTGGGCCAAGGCTATTTCCAGCAACGGGTGGACCACCGGATCCAGGTAAGCCTGGACGATGCCGCGCACGTCCTGCGAGCCTGGCAGGAGTTCGACTACACCAACCATGCCCCCGCTGCCCTGGACACGTTGTGGATCCACCTTTGGGCCAACGCGTACAGCAGCCGCAACACGGCGCTATGCCGCCAGAAGGACAGCCAGGGCGACTTCGACCTCCACTTTGCAGCGCCTGATGAACGCGGCTTCATCGACAGTCTCAACTTTCATGGAAATGGGCAGGAACTGGCATGGGGGCTTCAAGCCAACAACCCCGACATCGCCTGGCTTGCCTTGGCTGAACCGCTGAAGCCCGGCGGAACAGTGACCATCTCCACGCCGTTCCGTGTGAAAGTGCCGGATGCCCGGTTTTCCCGGTTGGGGCATACCGGACAGGCCTACTACATCACACAGTGGTATCCCAAGCCCGCGGTGTATGATGCCCAGGGCTGGCATGCCATGCCGTACTTGGACCAAGGCGAGTTCTATTCGGAGTTCGGTTCCTTTGACGTGACCATCTCCCTTCCCGCGAATTACGTGGTGGGGGCCACCGGCGTGCTGCAGGACAACCCCGCCGAGGAGGCCTGGATGGATTCGCTGGCCGCCGTCCCTTTGCCTTCGGAACGGTCCAATGTGTTCCCCCCATCGGCCAAGCGCATGAAGACCCTGCGCTTTGTGCAGGAAAGCGTGCATGATTTCGCCTGGTTCGCGGACAAGCGATACTTGGTGCGCCAAGGACGCGTGAAATTGGCCCGCTCGGGGCGCACCGTGGAAACCCGTGCGCTCTTCACCCCGGCCTACGCCACCCTTTGGGCCGATGCCGTCACCTACGTGAACGAAAGCGTGCGGCTGTACAGCGAATGGGTTGGTGACTACCGCTACGCGCAGTGCACCGCCGTGGACGGCACCATCGCGGCGGGCGGCGGCATGGAGTATCCCATGATCACCATCATCGGGGGCGCATACACCCCCAAGCAGCTCGATGAGGTGATCGCCCATGAAGTGGGGCACAATTGGTTCTACGGCATGCTCGCCAGCAACGAGCGCGACCACCCGTGGATGGACGAGGGCATGAACAGCTTCTTCGAGATGCGCTACATGCGCGAGCGATACGGGGGAGGCCATTCCATGGATGCGATGGGCATCCCGGTGGGATGGGCCACCGGCGGGCGGGGAATCGGCGGGCGCGAGCTGAATGAGCTGGCCTACCGCTTCAATGCCAGGCGCAACCGGGATGCCCCGACGGCCTCGCCGTCCGCGCAATTCGGAAAACTGGACTATGGCACCACGGTGTATATGAAGAGTGCCTTGATCTGGGAACAACTCTTCAGGGCCTTGGGGCCTGAGCGGTTCGACGCATGCACCCACGCCTACTTCAACGCATGGGCCGGTCGCCACCCGCAGCCCGCCGATGTGCGGGCGAGCTACGAGAAGGCCAGCGGGGAGGATCTTTCCTGGTTGTTCGATGAGCTGATCGGCACCGCCGACAAGGTGGACGTGAAGGCCGTGCGCCTGAAAGGGGACCAATTGACCTACCGGTCAACGGCCATTTCGGGCTTTCCCTTCCCCGTTACGGCATGGGACGGAACGGACAGCCTGGGGACGGCCTGGTTCCGGGCGAACCAAGGGAAAGGCTCGGTGACCCTTCCCTGGCCCAATGCCAGCCGCGCCCGGATCGATGCCGGGCAGCAAACCTTGGACATCGACCGGCGCAACAATGAGGTACGCGCCAATGGATTGCCGGGCCGCACCCAACTGCCGCACCTGCGCTTCCTGGCCGGCCTCGAACGGGAGGACCGGCGCACGATCTATTGGGCACCAGCGTTGGGCTACAACACCCACGATGGATGGATGGCGGGCGTGGCGCTGACCAATACCATCTTCCCCAGCCAGCGCCTGGAATGGGCCGTCGCACCGTTGTACGGTTTCCAGGGCGGGCGCATGGCGGGCGGCGGGCACATCATGTGGCATGCGGACAGGATCCGCAGCCGGATGCTCCGGAACGTGCATGTCGGCATTTCCGGCTTCGCCGCCACGCTGTACCCGGCAGGAAGCATAGACCAATGGTACCAGCGCGTGGTGCCCTCCGTCCAATTCGACCCCAAGCTGGGGGATACCGGGCCGGAAGCATTCCTGCGCTACCGCCAAGTGTTGCTTTGGCATCATGCCAAGGGGACCTACCGCGGCAGCCTGGGCGAGGTGCCGATGGACCTCACCGACGAGCGTACCTTTCATGAGATCAGCGCCAACCTCAACCGCGGCGGCGGCCTTCATCCCTACAACCTTTCGTTGACCTTCCTGGAAGGCGCCGCCTTCAGCCGGTTGTCCCTGGAGGCGCGGTGGAACGCGATCTACGACCGGCAAAAGCACCGCCTGACGCTGCGTGCATTCACCGGGACCTTCCTGGACAAAGACCGCCAGCATTTGACACCCGCCATGGGATGGCGCATGTATTGGGGCAGCAGCGACCTGCTCTACGACCACCTCTACATCGACCGGCAATATCCCGGGCAAAACACCGCGGCGCAGTTCAGCAAGGACCAGGGCGGATTCAAAACACCAACTTCGGTCGGGACATCGGATACCTGGATCGCCGCGCTGAACCTGGAGCTCGACTTTCCCTTCGCCTTGCCCCTGGCCGCCTTCGCCGGCTATGGCGCCTCGCCGGTCACCCGTGTGACACAGGAGGGCCGGACCACGGATTGGGCAGGCAACTGGGAAGTGGGCATCGGGCTGCGGCTGTGGCGCGACATGGTCGAGGTATGGGTGCCGTTGGCCTGTTCAGTGGACATCCGCAAGGAGCAGGAGTTCCGGAATTTCCAGTTCGGCGACCGGATCCGCTTCGTGCTGGCCCTGGAAAAGATGGACCCCACGCAGGTGCTGCGGAAAATGGCACATTGAGGCCCCCTTGCTTATCTTTCCTTTCCCATCCCCATCCTGGCACACATGACCCCTCGACGTGCGCTCCTTCCGGCGGTGGCCTTCATCATGGCCACGCCTTCCTTCGGCCAGGTGTACATCTCGGGTGTTGTGACCCATGCGCCGGACTCGGCCACCGCGCGAATCACGTTCTACAACAACACCATTGAATGGAATGAAGTGGAGGCCGGCGCGGAGGCATTGGACGCCCACGGGCACTTCGCCCTCCGGATCCCATGGGCGAAGCCCGGGCCTGCCTCGCTCACCATCGCCGAGCAGTACACCAAGCTTTTCCTTTTCCCCGGGGACAGCATCCGGCTTACGGTGGACTACGACAAGTTCGACTCCACTTTGCACTACTACGGGCCGGGCGCAGCGGAGAACAACTACATGGCGGCCGATATGCTGGGCAACTTCGTGTACCAAGCCAGTGCCTACATGGCCTTCGAGGATGGCAATGAGTACAAGCTATACGTGGACAGTGTGGAACAACTGAGCAACGCGCTCTGGAACGCTTCCGACACCAGCGCCATGCGGCCCGCCTTCCGTGCGTACATGCGGCCGGAGCTGCAATACCGCTTCATCAATCCCCGGTACATGTTCCAAGTGGGATACGACCAGGTGAACAAGAATTTCTACGATAAGGAAGTGCCCGCCGGGTACTTTGATTTCCTGAAGGCCATTGACCTCAACGACCAGGCTGCTGCCGACAACGGCACGTACTCCACGGCGTTGAACCGCTACCTGTCCGAGCTGCACGACAGCCACGTGGCTTGGCCAGATTCACTCCCGAGGGTTCAGCAAAAGGAGCATTGGATCCGCTCGTGCTACAACTACCGGAAGTCCATTTTCAGGAAGAAGGTCTTGGATCATCAACTTACCAGCTTCCTTAAAGGCCAACTTGAGCGGAGCTCCGCATCGCTTTCCTTCCTTGATTCCCTGGTGAAGGATTACCGCGAAATCTGCCAAAACCCTGAATATGTGGAGATCATCGACGAAAAACTGGCGCAATCCAACCGGATGGCAGCCGGCCAGCCGGCTCCAGAGGCGACCCTGGTTGACAGCACGGGAAACGAGGTCCTGCTCTCTTCGTACAAGGGTAAAGTGGTCTTCATCGACTTCTGGGCCACATGGTGTGCCCCCTGCCTGGTCTCACTGCCCAAATCGCACGCGTTGGCCGAGGAATACAAGGACCGGAAGGACGTTGCCTTCCTTTTCGTGAACGTGAACGATACGCCGGAGCGCTGGAGGAACTTCCTGCGCAAGGGAAAACAATCCGGAGAGAATCTCTACGCCGACGAGGAGCGGTCGAACCGGATACGCAAGGAGTTCAACTTCGATGGGATCCCCCACTATGTGCTGTTGGACAAGCAAGGCCGGTTCATCAATTCCAATGTTCCGGGGGCGGAAGGCGCCAAGCCGCTGATCGAGGAGGCGTTGAAGTGAAGGGAGGGTAACGACCTTACGGTCCTTCCAGGGCCCAAAGGGCACTGGACCGATCATCCGGCTGCATCAACGTGCAGCGGCCCGCAAAGCTGCGGCCTTTCGATGGCAGTCGGCATGGGCCCAGGATGTCATAATATATGCTACATATTTTATGCTGTGTATATTATGCAGCGTGTTTTACGTACCTTCGGGGCATGGACGAGGAGTTCAACCCCTTCCTGCTGCAGGGCTACGAAGGTCCCGACACCTTCTGCGACCGCGTCACGGAGCTGGCCTTCCTGCAGGATGCCATGGCCAACCAGCGGAACGTGAGCCTCATCTCCCTGCGCCGCCTGGGCAAGACCGCATTGGTCCGGCACTTCTTCGCGGGCCAGCGCAAGTTCACCCCCGTGTTCGTGGACCTGTACCGCACGGTGGACCAGCAGGACATGGTGCTGCGCATCGTGCGGGAGACGGTGGCCCAGACGGGCAAGCCCACCGGCGCCTGGCTGCGGGAAGTGGGCCAGGCCATCCGGTCCATGGAGTTCAGCCTGCACTTCGATGCGATCACCGGACTGCCCGAGTTCGGGGTCTCCGCACGCCCCGGCCAGCCCAAGACCCCGCCCTTGGACGAATTGTTCCGGTTCCTGGAGCGCCGTAAAAAGCGGGTGGTGATCGCCCTGGATGAATTCCAGCAGGTGGTGGACTATCCGGAAAAGAACACCGAGGCCCTGCTCCGAGAACAGGTGCAGAAGCTCCGGAACGTGCAGTTCATCTTCTCGGGCAGCGACCGCCGGATGATGCAGGCCATCTTCGCCCATGGCAAGCGGCCGTTCTACCAGGCCACCGAACCCCTGTACCTGGGCCCCATCCCCACCGATGCGTACACCGATTTCATCATCCGGCATTTCTCCAAGGGCAGGCGCCGCATCAGCGAAGCCCTGGTACGCCAAGGACTGGACTGGTGCCGGGGCCACACCTACTATGTGCAGTACCTCTTCAACCGGCTGTACGGTCTGGCCTTGCGCCACTACGAGGCGAAGGACCTGGCGGCCGTGCAGGCCAGCCTGTTGAAGGAACGCGCGCCGGAATACATGACGCTGAGGCGCCTGCTCAGCCCGAACCAGGCGGCCTTGCTGGAGGCCATTGCCAAGGAAGGCACGGTGGAGCAACCCTTGGCCATGGGGTTCATACGGAAACACGGGCTCAGCGCGCTGAGCACCGTGCGCCAGAGCTTGGGCGTCCTGCTCGAGAAGGAGCTGCTGCACCAGGCCGGGGAAGGCTACCGCCTCACCGACGTCTTTCTGGGCCATTGGCTGTCCGGCGCGTACGAGTAGCGCCACGCGGTGCTTCCCCACACGGCGCCTCTTCGCCATCTTTGGCCCCGATGCAGCCCGGCCGGAAGATTTATTTCCTCAGCGATTTCCACCTCGGAGCGCCCGATGCGGCCAGTAGCCTGGTGCGGGAAAAGCGCATCACCGCTTTCCTGGACGAGGCGGCCAAGGACGCGGCGGAGATCATCCTGCTGGGCGACCTCTTCGACTTCTGGTTCGAGTGGAAGCGGGCGGTGCCGCGCGGCTTCACGCGCCTGTTGGGCAAACTGGCCGAGTTGACGGACCGCGGCCTGCCGGTACACCTTTTCCTGGGCAACCACGACATGTGGATCTTCGATTACGTGCCCGGCGAGACCGGCGTGACGATCCACCGCGAACCCGTGGAGCGCGTGATCGGCGGCAAGCGCTTCCTGATCGGCCACGGCGATGGCCTTGGCCCCGGCGACCACGGCTACAAATTCCTCAAGCAGGTGTTCCGCAACCCGGTGTGCCAATGGCTCTTCGCCCGGCTGCACCCCAACTTCGCGCTGTGGCTCGGCGATTTCTGGAGCGGGCGCAGCCGGAAGAAGAGCTACGAGAACGACCGCCAATGGCTGGGTGCCGACAAGGAATGGCTGGTGCAATACTGCCGGGAGCGGCTGGCCCATGAGCACCTGGACTACCTGGTCTTTGGCCATCGGCACCTGCCGATCGACCTGGAGGTGAGGCCCGGTTCGCGCTATGTCAACCTCGGCGACTGGATCACGTGGTTCACCTATGCCGTGTTCGATGGCAATGAACTGAGGTTGATGAAGCGCAACGGCGACGGCCCGCCGGGGAACGACACCGTGATCACCGGCGCACCGGCCGGGAAACCGTGAGCCGGCGAAACGCACGGGCTGAAGACGATGCGGTGGATCATCAACCTGTTCAGGCTCGATCCCGACTACAATAAGCGCGTCTTCGGACTGGACCTGATGCGTTCGCTGGCCATCATTTTCGTGGTGATGGGCCACGGCTGGATGCTGAACAAGGCCAACACCGGGTTCCCTTGGATCCGGCTGATCGACGGGGTGGAGCTCTTCTTCGTGCTGAGCGGGTTCCTCATCGGCACCATCCTGATCCGCACCTTCCACGCCGAGGCCCCGCTGACCGCGCGCACCCTGGGCTCCTTCTGGATACGCCGTTGGTTCAGGACGCTGCCCAACTACTACCTCATCCTGTTCCTGAACGTCGTCTTCGTGTACTTCGGTGTGATCCATGAGGACGGCTCGCGTTTCGGCTGGCGCTACTTCCTGTTCATGCAGAATTTCAGCCAGCCCCTCCTGGGCTTCTTCTGGGAATCGTGGAGCTTGACCATTGAGGAATGGTTCTACCTCACCTTCCCGCTCATCCTGGCGGGCCTCTATTTGTTGCTGCGCAACACCAAGCTCGGAAAGCGCCACATCTTCCTCACCGCCATCCTGATCTTCCTGGCGACCCCGTTCCTGCTGCGCGCCACCATCGCCTCCAAGTTCGAACTCGACCAATTCTGGCTGGATGTACGGATCCAGAAAGTGGTGATCTATCGCTTGGACGGGATCGCCCTGGGGCTGCTCGCCGCCTACCTCAAATACTGGTATCCGGCCCTTTGGAGGAAGGGGGCCAACGTGGCCTTCGTGGCCGGGCTGCTGCTCAACTACCTGATCCTCTACTCGGAATGGCCGCCGAACAACTTCGCCACCAAGGTGTACCGTCCCGTGCTCCAAAGCTTCGCATGCTTCCTGTTGCTGCCCAAGTTCGACGGCATGCGGAAGGCCCCGCCGCTGGTCACGAAGGTGTTCACCCACATCAGCCTGATCTCCTACTCGATGTACTTGATCAACCTCGCGCTGGTCTCCGAGGTGATCCGCGACAACTTCCCGCCGACCGGCCCGGTCTCGGCATGGGTGTCCTACATCATTTACTGGCTGGTGGTGCTGGTCGCGTCCACGCTGCTGTACAAGTACTTCGAGAAGCCGATGATGGATCTTCGTGAACGGTTCAGCCGGAAGACCCCTGCCGCCGTATCGTTCAATGGCGGGCGGGAGCCTTGAGGGAGCGGCTTAGCCACGGTTCCCCAACCGCTCCACCAGGTCAACCAGGCGGGCGCTGTAGCCGTACTCGTTGTCGTACCAGCCCATGATCTTCACCATGTTGCCCACCACGCTGGTGAGCTTGGCATCGAAGATGCAGCTGGCCTGGTCGCCCACGATGTCCGCGCTGACGATCGGGTCTTCGGTATAGCGCAGGATGCCTTTCATGCGGCCTTCAGCCAAGCCTTTGAACCAGGCATTGATCTCCTTTTCGCTCTTGAGGTTGCGCACGCGGCAGGCGATGTCGGTGATGGAGCCGTCCGGCACGGGTACGCGGATGCCGGTACCGCCCAGGCGGCCGTCCAGCTTGGGCAGCACGCGGGTGACGGCCTTGGCCGCGCCGGTAGTGGTGGGGATGATGCTGACGGCGGCGGCACGTGCGCGGCGCAGGTCGCGGTGCGGGGCGTCGTGCAGGCGTTGGTCGCTGGTGTAGCTGTGCACGGTGCTGATGAAGCCGTCCTCGATGCCGCACAGCTCATCGAGGCCGAGGATCATGGGCGCGGCGCAGTTGGTGGTGCAGCTGGCGTTGCTGATGATGTCCTCGCTGCCGTCCAAGATCTCGTCGTTCACCCCCAGCACCACGGTCTTGGTGGTCTTGTCCTTCGCCGGGGCCGACAGCACCACCTTGCGCGCACCTGCCTCGAGGTGCTTGGAGGCCAGTTCGCGCGTGAGGAAGTGGCCCGTGCATTCGATCACCACATCGATCCCCAGGTCTTTCCACGGCAGCAGGGCCGGGTCTTCCTTGGCGAACACCTTCACCTTCCTGTTCCCGAGGTACAGGTGGTCGGCATCACTGCCCACCTCGTGGGGGAACGGGCCGTGCACGGAATCATACTTGAACAGGTGTGCCAAGGTCCGCGTGTCGGTCAGGTCGTTCACCGCCACCAGTTCCAGATCGGGATGCGTGTCCATAATCCGGGTGGTGATGCGGCCGATGCGGCCGAAGCCGTTGATGGCGATACGGAGTTTGCTCATGTGCTTGTGTTGCTTGTCTGTGTTGGTGGAACAGTCCAAGGGCCCAAGGGTTCGCCGGGCGGGATCATTCGGCATGCTTCCAGGCGTGGTAGCTGCTGCGCACCAAGGGGCCGCTCTCCACGAACAGGAAGCCCCGCTTGAGGCCTTCCTCCTTGAACATCTTGAAACGCGAGGGGTGTACGTATTCCTCGACGGGCAGGTGCTTCTTGGAAGGTTGCAGGTATTGCCCGATGGTGACCACGTCGCATCCCACGCTTCGCAGGTCGTCCATGGTCTCCAGCACCTCATGGTCGCGTTCGCCCAGGCCCAGCATGATGCCGCTCTTGGTGCGCAGGCCGGCCTTCTTGGCACGCATCAGCACTTCCAGGCTGCGGTCGTACTTGGCTTGGATACGCACCTTGCGGGTCAGCCGCCGCACGGTCTCCACGTTGTGGCTCAGCACCTCGGGCCGTTCCGCCAGCACGATCTCCAGGTTGTCCCAGATCCCCCGGAAATCGGGGATCAGGGTCTCCAGCTTGGTTTGGGGGCATCGCCGCCGCACCGACCGGATCGTCTTCGCCCAAATATGGGCCCCGCCGTCGGGCAGGTCGTCGCGGTCCACCGAGGTGATCACGCAATGCCTCACGCCCATCAGCTCCACCGAGCGCGACACGCGTGCCGGCTCGAACGGGTCGGCCGGTTCCGGACGGCCGGTGGCCACGTTGCAGAAGCCGCAGGAACGCGTGCAGATGTTGCCCAGGATCATGAAGGTGGCCGTGCCCGCCCCCCAGCATTCGGCCACGTTGGGGCAATGCCCGCTCTGGCAAATGGTGTGCAGCTTGTGCTGGTCCACGATGCGGCGGACCGTCTTGTAGTTCTCCCCGAAGGGAAGTTTCACCCGCAGCCATTCGGGCTTGCGGTCAGGCTGTGCCTCTGCCACGGCATCCACGGTCCCGTTCATCGGATCGACTTTCCTCCAAAATGCATGGTCAAATAAAAGCCCGGGAAGAACTGGTTGTTGTAGTCCTCCCCCTCCAACACCGCCATCTGCGGCAGCCGTTCGCCGTAAGCATCCAGGGTGATCCCCACCTCCAGGGCCTTGATGCCCGTGTTGGTGCCGGCATATTCAAAATTGAAGGCGAAACGAGCGAAAGCGCCCGGATAGAGCCGCATCTCGCCCAGGCCCTTGAACCAGGAGGCGCGGCCGAAAATGTTGTCCGCGAAATGCTTCGCCGGGTCGTAGCGTTCGGTGATGATGTATTGGTACGGGAAGCTGGGCTCCCCGATCTGCAGGTAGACCGGCTTGAGCAGGCCCAGCGACGGGCCGATGCCCCAGACATAATTCACCTCCACGCCGCTCTTGCGGACCTTCTCCGAGATCCGGTGCTTGCGCCCGTAGGTGGGGCGCACCACCAGCATGCTGTTCAGCTTGCCATAGAAATAGCCGCGGGCATCCTGGTAGTTGGGGTTGAAGCTCTTGATCTCCTTGGGGTGCTTCATCGACACGATGTCGATCCCGAACATGTGCCGGTCCTTGGCGGTGACGTACTTCCCGTACTGGAAGGTGATGCCCCATCCGTGGGCATGCAACATGGGGCCGCCGGACATCTCATGGGTGTACAGCGTGCGCGACGGGTCATCATAGACGCTTTGCTGCACCTGGGCACGGGCAAACGGGCATACGGCCAGGGCCGCGACGGGAAGAAGCACGCGCAACATGGCGGAAGGTCCCCAAAGTTACGCAGGATGCCCCCGCGCCCACCGCCCCCCTTGGAAGGACGGACCGGCGTTCCGCCTGCGTGGTGTTCCTTCGCGGCATGGATACCGCACATGTCAAGTATCTCGGCGGGCTGCGCACCGAGGCCGTCCATGTCCGCAGCGGGGAGAAGATCATCACCGATGCACCGATGGACAACCACGGCAAGGGCGAGGCCTTTTCGCCCACGGACCTGATGAGCACGTCCCTGGCCTGCTGCATGATGACCCTGATGGGCATCGCCGCCAACGCCCACGGCATCACCTTGGCCGGGTTGCAGGCCCGGGTGGTGAAGCACATGGCCGCCAACCCGAGGCGGGTGGAGCGCATCGAACTGGCCTTTGAGCTGGACGGCGGCGCGCTTGATGCCCGCCAGCGGGCCCTGTTGGAGCATGCGGCCCGCACCTGCCCGGTGGCGATGAGCCTTTCGCCGGGCCTGGTGCAGGAGGTTTCATTCACCTACACGTGACGGGGCCAGGAACAGCAAAGCCCGGGGCATGCCCGGGCTTCCATGGGGGACCGTATGTCTTCTCAGCTCGCCTGTTCCGCGGAGGGCTTCACCACCTTGCTATAGGCCGGGCAGGAGTGCACACTCTTGCAGGCACTGAAGAGCAAGCTCGCCACTGCCACGATCGCGAATACCTTAAAGACCTTTTTCATCGTTGCCTGTGTGCTGGATTGATCTCCCAAAGCTAGCCCTATTACCTTTCTTGCGGCGAAAAAGTTTCAACATCGCCTTGGTGAATGCGGTAGTCCCATGAGCAACAACGCCATTTCCCATGGATCCGTACGCATGCCGGACATCGACCCCGGGTGGGCGCACCGCTTGGCGGCCGAGTTCGCCGCCCCTTACTTCAAGGAGTTGAAGGACTTCCTGGTGGAGGAACGCGCCCATTACACCATTTACCCCAGGGGACGGGACATTCTACGCGCCTTCCAGGTGACGCCTTTTGATGCGGTGCGGGTGGTGATCCTGGGCCAGGACCCCTACCACGGGCCGGGCCAGGCCCACGGCCTGAGCTTCTCGGTGCCCCATGGGGTGCCGCCGCCCCCGTCGCTGCAGAACATCATCAAGGAGGTGCAGCGCGACATCGGGCCGTTCACCCCGTTCGGCGGCGACCTTACGCCGTGGGCGGCACAGGGGGTGTTGCTGCTCAATGCCACGCTCACCGTGCGCGCGGGGCAGCCGGGATCCCACCGCGGACACGGCTGGGAACGGTTCACCGATGCGGCCATCAGCGCTCTTTCCAAAGAGCGCGACGGGCTGATCTTCCTGCTGTGGGGAAGCCATGCCCAGGCCAAGGAGACCCTGATCGACGCGGCAAGGCACTACATCCTCAAGGCCCCCCACCCTTCGCCCTTGTCGGCCCACCGGGGATTCCTGGGATGCGGCCACTTCAGCAAGGTGAACGAGATCTTGCAGGCCCAAGGAAGGGCGCCCATCAACTGGACCCTTTGATGCGGTTCCCCTTGTTCGCGTACGCCCTGCTGGCCACCCTCTGCCTCGCGGCCCAACAGCGCGTGCTGGTGGTTCAGGCGGACACGGCGGTGCCCCGCAAATGGGCCGGCCCCTTCAAGCTGGATTCCGCGGAGGTGGCCCAGCGGGTGCTCATGCTGCGGAACGAGATGATCGCCCAGGGCCATCTGGCCGCCTCGTGCGACAGCTGCGTGGCCGGCAAGGACACCGTCCGTTGCATATTCCACCTGGGTGCACAGTACCGGTGGGCGCGCTTGGGCGCCGGCAACGTACCCCCGGAGATCGCCAGTGCAAGCGGGTTCCGTGAACGCCTGTACCGGGACCGGCCCATCACGCCGCACCAAATGGCACGGCTCTTCGACGGCCTGCTGGCACAATGCGAGAACAACGGGTTCCCCTTCGCATGGGTGGGGTTGGACAGCATCCGCGCCGATGGGGACGGCCTCACCGCCGCGGTCCGCATGGACCGGGGGCGCTTCGTGAAGTTCGACAGCGTGGTGGTGCGCGGCACCGCGCGGATCAGCCCCCGCTACCTGCAGGCATACATCGGCATTGCACGCGGCGATGCCTACAACGAATCCCTGGTACGGCAGGTGGACAACCGCACGCGCGAACTCCCTTTCCTCTCCACCCGCCATCCCGCATACCTGCTTTTCAGCCCTGAGGAGACGAAGCTCTACCTCTTCCTTGATGCCAAGCGGGCCAGCCTGTTCAACGGCATCCTCGGCTTGGCCCAGGACCCCGGGACCGGCAAGCTGTACTTCACCGGCGACCTCGACCTGAAGTTGCGCAATGCCCTGCACCGCGGCGAGGCCATCTCCTTGGCGTGGCGCAGCCTGCAGGACCGTACCCAGGACCTGAAGGCGGGCCTCAACTACCCGTATGTGTTCAACACGCCCTTCGGCACCGACCTTAGCCTGAAGCTTTTCAAGCAGGACACCACCTTCCTGCAGGTGACCGCCCGCGGGGCCCTGGAATACCTGCTGGGACGGGGCGACAAGGTGCAGGCCTTCGTGAACAGCAAATCCAGCCGGCGGCTGGGCCAGCAGATGGTCCCGTTGCCCGGCCTGGGGGATGTCAAGCTCACGTCCTACGGCCTGGGCCTGCACAGGATCCGGTATGACTACCAATTCAACCCGCGCCAAGGCCTGGGCCTGGACCTGGAGGGTTCCGTGGGCCGGAAGCGAAGCACCACAGCCTTGATCAGCGACACCGTATCCACGGAAACACGAAGCATCCAATACGAGCTGAACGGCCAGGCCGCGTGGCATGTTCCGCTGGGAAGGCGCGGCACCCTCAAGCTGGGCGGGCAAGGCGGCACCATGGTGAACGATCGGCTCTATGCCAACGAATTGTTCCGCATCGGCGGCATCCATGACATGCGCGGGGCGGACGAGGCCTCCATTTATGCATCCTCATTCGCGGTGGGCACCGTGGAATACCGCTTCCTCTTCGAGGAGAACAGCAACCTGTTCGTCTTCGTGGACCAAGGCTGGTGGGAAGACCGGAGCCGCACGCAATTGCTGACGGACACCCCGATCGGGTTCGGCGTGGGCACCAGCTTCGAGACCAAGGCCGGCATCTTCGCCATCAGCTATGCCTTGGGCAGGCAGTTCAACAACCCCATTGAACTGCGGAACGGCAAGGTGCATTTCGGCTTCTCCAGCCTGTTCTGAGCACGGCCCGCCGCCGTCCGGTCACCGGGTGCTGTTGAAAAAAGGACCTGCGACAGGGAAATGTGCCGTGGCCCGGCGCGCAGCTTTCGGCATGGAACCTTCGGGCCCTAGGGCCGTATTGCATGCCCGATGCTGCAACTAAGGCACGGCTTGTCTGCCGTATTGCTCCTCCTCGCCACGGCGGGCCACGCACAAGCCGATGACCTGGCGCTTGCCCGGCCGGCACGCAAGCAGGTCCTGGCCGACTTTCTCCTGGAATGGATGGAAGCCCGCTATCCGGCCGCCCCATCGGAGGGGATCGTGCTCTATGTCTCGGTGCGCAGCCAGCGCATGTACCTGGTGGTGGACCGGGAGATGGAAGCGGAATACGTGGTCAGCACCGCGCGCAACGGCCTCGGGGGCCGGCAACACAGCGAGCGTACCCCCGTGGGATTGCACCGCGTGGTGAAGAAGTTCGGTGACGGGGTTCCGCCATACGGCATCTTCAAGCACCGCATCTTCACCGGCCAGGTGGCCAACCCGGGCGAGGGCGAAGGCGACCTGATCACCTCGCGCATCCTTTGGTTGCAAGGCCTCGAGCCCGGCATCAACGCCGGGGGCGGCGTGGACAGCATGGAGCGCGGCATTTACATCCACGGGACCGCGGAGGAAGCCTCCATCGGCACGCCCAGCTCCCATGGATGCATCCGGATGCGCGATCGCGATGTCATCGACCTGTACGGCCGCGTGCCCATGGGCACCTTGGTGGTGATCCTGGACAACTGACCGCAACACGCCCCGGTGGTTGCGGCCATGGGCCCATTGGCCGCTACCTTAGCGGCATGGAGTGGATGAGCCTGTTGTTGGGCCTGTTGGCCGGCGTGATCGCGGGGGCCTTGGCCATGGCCTATTGGCATAGGGGCCGCGGGCTGGAGATGCTCAAGCACATGCAGCAGGAGCGCGAAACCGAGCGGCAGGAACTGGGGCGGCAAGTGGCCGACCGCGACCAGCGCATGATGGCGTTGAACAAGGACCTGAACGCGTTGAACAATTCCCTGGGCCAGGAGCGCCAACGCAACCAGGACCTGGAAGAAAAGCTGGTGACGCAGCGAGCGGAGATCGAGGCGTTGAACGAGCGCATGACCGTGCAGTTCAAGCAGATCGCCGATGCGGTGGTGGAGGAAAAAGGCAAGCAGCTGGCGGACCGCCAGGAGGATAAGCTGAAGCTGCTGCTGGACCCGTTCAAGGAACGGATCGTTGAATTCCAGAAACAGGTGAACGAGGCCTACGACAAGGAAGGGCGGGAGCGCTTCGCCCTGAAAAAGGAGATCGGCGAACTGGTGAAGCAGAACCAGCAACTGAGCCAGGACGCGGACAACCTGACCAAAGCCTTGAAGGGCGACCGGCAAAGCCAAGGGGCCTGGGGCGAAATGATCCTGGACAAACTGCTGGAGGATTCCGGGCTGGTGAAGGGGCAGGAATACACCATGCAGGAGAGCACCACGCAGGCCGACGGTACCCGCCTGCGGCCTGATGCCGTGATCCATCTGCCGGAAAACAAGCATCTGGTCATCGACTCCAAGGTCTCCCTGGTACACTATGAGCAGTATTGCTCGGCCACGGACGACACCGAACGCCAACGCTTGCTGCGCCAGCATGTGGAGAGCATGCGCACCCATGCCAAAGGCCTTTCGGAAAAGAACTACCCCAAGCTCCATGGCCTGGCCAGCGTGGACTTCGTGCTGATGTTCGTGCCCATCGAGCCGGCCTTCCTGCTGGCGCTGCGCGAACGACCGGGGATCTTCCAGGAGGCATACGACCGCCAGGTGGTGATGGTGACCCACAGCACGTTGATGGCCACCCTGCGCACCGTGCATGGCTTGTGGCGGAACGAGCAGGTGCGCCGGAACCACATGGAAATCGCGGACCGCGCCGGCAAGCTGTACGAAAAGTTCGTCGGCTTCACGGAAGACCTGGGGCGGATCGGCAAGTCGGTGAACGATGCCCGGGACAATTACGAGAAGGCTTTGGGAAAGCTGGCCGAAGGACCGGGCAACCTGGTGCGGCAGGTGGAAATGATCAAGGAGCTCGGGGCGAAAACGGGCAAGAGCCTGCATCCGAAGCTGCTGGAGCGGGCCAAGGAACAACACCAGGACACATGACCGGCCGGACCACATCCCGTCCGCTCGCGGCGCTGACGCTCATCCTGCTCTTGGGCGGTTGCGGCGGCTACGTACCCCTGGCATCCAATGACAACTTCGCGTACTTGTACGGGAGGGGTGCCGCCAACATCAGGCTGGAAGCCCGCATCTACCGGACCTCAGCGGACCATGCCGTGATCTTTTACAAGCTGCGCACCGCGGACCTGCTGTACAAGGGAACCGGTGGCGGCGGGCCGTACGCCGCACGTGTGATGATGGGCTATGAATCACTCCCCGGCCTGGGTTCGAAGCAATTGCTGGACAGTGCAAGCACGTCCATCAAGGACCAAAGCATGAAGCCGGATGAGGACAAGGAACTGATCGGCAGCATGCCGTTGAGGCTTCGGGATGGCCGCCCCTTGGTGGTACGGCTGACCGCGCACGACCTGAACAGGGATGCCCAAAGCACCGTGATCCTGCGGGTGGAACCTGGGCCATCCGGTCTTGCACAGGCCTTCCTGCCCATGGCACCCGGCAACCTGCCCTGGTTCACGGACCATGTGCGGCCGGGCACCACGCTGGTGATCAAGGCGGAGAGCCTTGCCGGACGGACACTCACCGTGGGCCATTATCCGGCCGTGAAGGAATTGCCCGCACCCGTGTTCGTCAACGCCCCGCCACCCGCCTTGGACGCTCCCCCCGACAGCTCGTTCACCGTACAGGTCGGTGCCGACGGCCGCTTCACGTTCACCGCCGCAGCCCTCGGGTTTTACCACTTCCGCCCCGACACGGCCTCCATGGAAGGGTACACCCTGTTCGTGCCCGTGGACAATTACCCGGGGATCACCACGGCGGGAGCGATGTTGCCGCCCCTGCGCTACATCACCAGTTCCAAGGAATGGGAGGCCATCACCACGGCCCCCGATGTCCGCAAGGAAGTGGAACGCTTCTGGCTCGATGCGGCGGGCAGCCGCGACCGTGCCCGGGCCGCCATTGCCGCGTACTACGGAAGGGTGGAGAGCGCCAACCGGTATTTCACGAGCTACACCGAAGGCTGGAAGACCGACCGGGGCCTGGTGCACATCATCTTCGGCACCCCCACCACCATCCGCAAGGATGACAAGGGCGAGACCTGGATCTACGGGGATGAATCCAACCTGATGAGCCTGGCCTTCACCTTCCGTCGGCGGCAGGAGCCGTTCAGCGACAACGACCTGGTGCTGCAACGCGACGGCCAGTTGAAGGGGGCGTGGTACAGGAACGTGGAAAGCTGGAGAAACGGGCGGGTGCTGCAATAGCGCCCATGGGGGGCCACCCCCCGGCGGATGCACAACCAATTGAAGGCGCATGCAGAAGGATGAACTGATCTGTGGGGTACGCCCGGTGGCGGAAGCGCTGCGAAGCGACCGGCACGTGGAGAAACTGCTGATCCGCCGGGATGCGGGTGGCGAAGGGCTGCGCGAACTCAAGCAACTAGCGCGCGACAAGGGCGTGCCCTGGCAGCCGGTGCCGGCCGAAAAGCTGGACAAGCTCACCGCATCCGCGCACCAAGGGGTGGTGGCCTTCATCAGCCAGGTGCCGGTCCAGGACCTTGACGGCGTGATCGCACAGGCCTACGACCGGGGGGAAGACCCCCTGTTGGTGGCCTTGGACGGCGTGACGGACGTGCGCAACATGGGTGCCTTGGCACGCAGTGCCGAATGCTTCGGCGCGCACGGGCTGATCGTGCCCAAGGCGGGGACCGCCCGCATGGGATCGGATGCCGTGAAAAGCAGTGCAGGCGCACTGCTGCGCAAACCCGTTTGCCGCATTGACCAATTGGCGGGCGCGCTGCGGCGGGCACAACAGCACGGGCTGCGCGTGGCGGCCCTCACCGAAAAGGCCACCACCACCCTGGAAGAGGCCGCCTTGGACGGCCCGCTGGTACTGGTGCTGGGTGCCGAGGACAAGGGGATCTCCACTGACATCCTGCGGCTGGCCGATGTCCTGGTGCGCATACGGATGGTGGGCACCATCGGCTCGCTCAACGTCAGCGTGGCCGGGGGCATCGCCTTGCACGAGGTGTTGCGCAGGCGCTTGCCGCGGGGCTGAATCTTCCTTTCCGGACACAGGCTGCAAGGGACGCGGTGCAACCGGCACGCATGCCTCGTGGTGACGGACCGGCCCATCGTTGGCCGCCAAGGAACCTGACGGCAACCGACCCGGGTGTTGAACGCCCATCGGAACCTTTATCACGTCCGACGGGTATAACCGGCGATTCATGGACCCCAAGCTCCATTCGGATGGATATAAGGACACTCCTTGCCGCAATCGCTTTTTCCTTCGCCATTAGTCCCACGCCGCTCTCCGCACAGGAGCCGGTGGGGCTGCACATCCAGTCGCTGACCAGCGCGGAATACGATGCCGTGGTCGCGGGCTCGCGGCAATCCGGCGAGGTGGAGGTGATCTATGCCTGCATTCCGGCCGGCATCATTGTGTTCGGGACCCAGGGCACCGACCGCACCTACTCAGCCTTGCGGGACCAGGTGATGACGGTGCTGGCACCCATCATCCCGGCCGTCCGGGTATCCCAAGAAAATACCACCCTGCAAGTCGCCGAAGCCGCTTGCGAAACCGCACGCGGAGAATGAGCATCCACCGGATCCCTTCCAGCATGCGCAGCAGCGCCACCATCCTTTCCCTGTTCTTCTCCAGCCTCGGCTTTGCCCAACTGACGGTATCGCCGCAGACCGACCTGGTGCAACTCGCCCGCACCATAACCGGGCCGGGCGTTTCGATCTCCAACCCTTCCATCAACTGCCACGCTCAAGGCTATGGGCGCTTCCAGTACAACGGCTCCCTGCTGGGGATCGAAGAGGGCATCCTGTTGACCTCCGGCACCATCACCAATGCGGTGGGGCCGAACAGCGTGGAGAACAAGACCTTCCAACAGAACAGGCCCGGAAATTCCATCCTGAACACGGTTACCGGCCGAACCACCTATGATGCCTGCCTGTTCGAGTTCGACGTGATCCCCGCCGGGGACAGCCTGCGGTTCGACTTCGTCTTCGCATCCGAGGAATACAATGAATGGGTGGGGTCGCAGTTCAATGATGTCTTCGGCTTTTTCATCAGCGGGCCCGGCATCACGGGCGACCCGGGCATCGGCAACGACAAAAACATCGCCCTGGTCCCGAACACCAACCAGGCCGTGGCGATCAACAACGTCAACAACAGCTCCAACCCCACCTATTACTACGACAACCATGGGGGGCAACACATCCAGTACGACGGGTTCACGCAAGGGCTGAGCGCTTTCTCCCCGGTGCAGCCTTGCGAGACCTACCACCTGAAGTTGGTCGTGGCCGATGCCTCGGACCGGAAGTATGATTCCGGCGTGTTCATCGCCAAGGTGAAGAGTAACCCGGTGACCATGCAACTGATCACCGCCAATGCCGGTGATTCCTTGATCGAGGGTTGCAACGACGGGGTGGTCCGTTTCACGCGCCAAGTGGTGAACGACCAGCCCCTGCCGCTTGAATACTACCTGCACGGCACCGCCACCAACGGGGTAGACTACGCCACCATCGGCAACCCTGACCCCGGCGTGCCTAAAACCATCACCATCCCGGCCAACGCAGCGTACGTGGACCAGCCGATCTCCCCTATCCTGGATGGGATGGCCGAGGGCATGGAGACCATGCTCTTCATCCTGGGCAATCCCAACTGCCCCGCCTTGTCCGCCGACACGTTGATCGTGCCGATCGTGGATTCGCTTTTCATCACGGCGGGGCCGCCGACAAGTTCGATCTGCTTGGGCGGGCAGCAACAATTGGCCGCAACCGGGGGCACCTCCTACAGCTGGGCACCGGCTGGCGGACTGGGTTCGGCGACCAGCAGCAACCCGATTGCCCAACCCACCACCACCACCGTGTACACGGTAGCCGCCAGTGATGGTTTCTGCACCTCCACCGCCCAAGTGGAAGTGAAGGTGAGCAACATCACCGCTTCGGCCACCATCGTGAATCCCCTTTGCAACGGGGATGCCAACGGGGCCATCAACCTGAGCGTCATGGGCGGCCTCCCCCCCTACGCCTTCGCCTGGTCCGGTCCGAACGGGTTCACCGCCAACACGGAAGACCTGGCCAACATTCCCGCCGGCACCTACACCGTCACCATCACCGATGCCGCATGCACGAAGACCGTGTCCTACAACGTCGGCCAGCCCGCTGCCTTGCAGGTCACGCTCACCCCTTCCCTCCTGGTCTTCGGCCAAAACATCAGTTGCCATGGCGGCCACGACGGCACCATCAGTACCACCATCACCGGAGGCACGGGGCCTTATGCCGCATCGTGGGCCGGTCCCAATGGTTACACCTCCTCTTCCACCAACATCAGCGGCCTGGGCGCGGGGACGTACTCCGTAACGGTGACCGATGAAGCCGGATGCAACGCCAACGACAGTATCGTACTCACCGAAAGCGCGCCCATGGAGGCTACGATCACGGCTACCAACGACGTGCAGTGTGCCGGGGACGGCACGGGATCGGCCACGGTGCAGGTTACCGGCGGCATGCCGATCTACAGCTATTCCTGGAATTCCGTTCCGGCACAATCCACCCCCACGGCATCGGGGTTGGCCCCGGGCAGCTACACGGTGACGGCCACGGACCAGTATGGATGCACCGCCTTGGCCACCGCCGTCGTTGACGGCCCCACGGTGCTGCTGTCCATCCAACTGGAGAACAAGGCCGATGTGGCCTGTCATGGCGCAGGCAATGGCAGCGCCACCATCAGCGTATCGGGCGGCACGCCCGGTTACTCGGTATCGTGGAACACGATGCCCGCACAAACGGGCATGACCGCCAGCGGCCTTTCCGGCGGCACCTATACTGCCACGGTAACCGATGCCAATGGTTGCACGGCCACCCGGATGGTGACGATCAGCGAGCCCGCCGCACCTGTGACGATCAGCATCAGCGTGCAGCAGCATGTCAATTGCCACGGCGATGCCACGGGCAGCGCCACGGTGAATGCGAGCGGCGGCACCGGGCCATACAGCTACACCTGGAACACCGTGCCGCCGCGCAATGGTGCATCGGCCACCGGGCTTCCCGCCGGGAACTGGACCGTCGTGGCCACGGACATCAACCAATGCCCAGGTGAGGTCACGGTGAACATCACGGAACCCGCAGATCCCTTGGCCGCCACTATCGGAGGCCACTCCGACCTCAGTTGCGCCGGCGTACGGGACGGCAGCGCCACGGTAGAGGCCACGGGCGGCGCCGCACCCTATACCTACACCTGGAACACAACGCCCACCCAATCCACGCCCACCGCCACCGGCTTGGGCGCGGGACCCGTCCAGGTGAATGTCACAGATGCCCTGGGATGCGGCGCATCCGCCTCCGCGACCATTAATGGGCCGGCCGCCTTGACCGTCTCCGGAACGGTAACTGCTGCCCAGTGCCAAGGTGCCGCCAACGGGGCCGTCGACCTTTCCACGTCGGGCGGCACGGCACCTTATGCCTGGTCCTGGTCGGGGCCGAACGGATTCACGGCCAGCTCCGAGGATGTCCAGAACCTTCAGGCCGGCGGCTACACCGTGGTGGTGACCGATGACCATGGATGCACCGCCACCGGCAGCTTCGATGTCAACCAGCCGGGGCTTTTCACGGTGGATGCCATAACCAGCGCCTACGGGAATGCCAACGTGAGCTGCCCCGCCAGCACCGACGGCTCGATCGACCTGACCGTCTCCGGTGCCGTTGCACCCTATGGCTATGCTTGGACGGGCCCTGGCGGGTTCACCTCGTCCAACGAGGACCTGACCGGGCTGGCAGCCGGCACCTACCACGTGACGATCACCGACGATAACGGTTGCAGTACCAGCCACGAGGTCACGCTCGTCGCACCCGCGCCGATCACCGCCCAATTCGGCGTCAGCAACCATGGCGGCACCGCCATCTCGTGCAACGGCGGCGCAGACGGCACCATCAGCGCCACCCTCGCCGGCGGAAACAGCCCCTATCTCCTGTCCTGGCAAGGGCCCAATGGGTTCACTTCGTCCGACCAGAACCTGAACGGCCTGGAGGCGGGCCAGTATACCCTTGACATCACCGACCAGAACGAATGCTCCGTGAGCAGCCAAGTGGACCTTGCACAGCCGCCTCCCCTGTTGGCTGAAAGCGGCGGCACATCGGCCGTGACCTGTTTCGGGAGCAACACCGGCCAAGCCACCGTGCATGTTTCCGGGGGACGGAGCCCCTATACCTACACGTGGAATACCACGCCTGTCCAGCACGCCGCCACGGCCACCGGACTGGCTGCCGGCACCTACACCGTCCAGGTTACCGATGCCAATGGCTGCTCCGCCTCCGCCACCCTGGCCGTAGGCGGTCCGGCCGCTCCGCTTTCCGTGGACATTGCCTCGCTTACGCATGTCCCCTGTTTCGGCGGGAATACAGGAACGGCAACGGTTTCCGCATCGGGCGGCACCGGGCCTTACACCTATGCCTGGAGCACCTCCCCCGAGCAGAACGGGCCCACCGCCACCGGGTTGACCACCGGCACCTGGAGCGTGACCGTAACCGATGCCGCCGGGTGTACCAGCACGAGGAACGTGGTGATCACCCAGCCCCAGCAACCGTTGTCGGCGATGGTGGCACAGGTCCACCCAGTGACCTGTTACGGTGACCAGGACGGAACGATCTCCATCCAGGTAACCGGCGGCAGCGGCGTGTACAACATCGCTTGGAACACCAATCCGGCGCAGACCGGCGCCACGGCCACCGGCCTTGCCCCGGGCAACTACATCGCATCCATCACTGACGCGAATGGCTGTACGCAGGTCGTGACGCTGCCGGTCGGCGTCCCCGGCCCCCTCGAGCCGCTTTCGATCTCCATGGTCCCGTATACCTATTCGGGTGGAGGGCATGTGAGCTGCCCCAGCAGCCAGGACGGCAGCATCGATGTGACCGTGACGGGCGGCACACCCGCTTACAATTACCTATGGCAGGACGGTTTCGGCGGTACTTTCAACATGGAGGACCCGTCCAACCTGGCGGCGGGCACCTACCATTTGGAAGTGATCGACGGCCATGGGTGCTTCGCTACGCAAACGATCACCTTGGACCCACCCCAACCCATCACGGCCACGGCCACCGTACAGTCCGCCATTTGCCATGGCGAAAGCAACGGGGCCATCGACATGACCCCTGCCGGGGGTGCCCCTCCCTACAGTTTCCAATGGAGCGGGCCGGACGGACCGGCGGGCACTACGCAGGACCTGTCCTTGATCCCGGCCGGAGTATACACCGTCACGATCACGGACATGAACGGATGCAGCATCCAACAGCCTTTTGACGTGACGGAACCGGGCACCTTCACCTTTGACGCAACGGTGGAACAAGCCGCATGCAGCGGCTCATCCGACGGTGCGATCAACGTCGTTGCGGGCGGTGGCACCCAGCCCTATAGCTATTCCTGGATCGGGCCGAACGGGTTCACCTCCTCCACGCCCAACAACTCCGGCCTCGCCCCTGGCACCTACCATCTCACACTGACGGACGTCAACGGCTGCTCCGCCTTGTTCACCGCCTCCATCCAGGCCCCGCCCCCGTTGACGGCCTTCGTTGTATCGGTGAAGAACCATGGCGGTTATGACATCACCTGTGCGGGTGTGGAGGATGGGCATATCGTGGCCAATTTCAGCGGCGGCACCGCGCCCTACACCTTCTCCTGGAGCGGGCCGAACGGCTTTACGGCCAGCACCCAGGACATTGACAACCTGGCCGCCGGCACCTACACCTTGACGATCACCGATGCGCACAATTGCACCGTGACCGCCAGCACCACGCTCTTCGCCCCGCCCGCGCTCACCGCCACCGCAACGGCCACCACCTACGCAGGCGGGTTCAATGTCAGTTGCAACGGCGGCAACAATGGCACCATCATGCTGGTGCCCAACGGCGGGACACCCGCCTACGGCGTGGCCTGGACGGGTCCCGGCGGATTCTCCGCCAATGCCTGGCAGATCACAGGCCTGGCACCGGGCACCTACACGGCCACGGTGACCGATGGCAACGGGTGCTCCACCATTTCGACGACCACGCTCAACGCGCCCGACCCGTTGGTGTTGACGCCAACGACCACGGACATCAGCTGCAACGGCGGCAACACCGGTGCGGTGGACCTGCAGGTCACAGGCGGCAGCGGCGGGTACCTGTTCCAATGGACCGGCCCCGGCGCCTTTGCACAGGCCACGGAGGACATAACCGGCCTGCTGGCCGGCACCTATGTGGTCACCGTGACCGATGCCAACGGGTGTACGGCATCCGCCACAGCCAACATCGCCGAAGCCGCTCCCATCGAGGTCTCCGCACAGATCACCACCACGGAGTGCATGGGTGCGAACAACGGCGCCATCGACCTGAACGTGACCGGCGGCACCGGCAGCTATACCTTCCAATGGAGCGGCTTCCCGGCATTCTCATCCACTTCGGAGGACATCGACGCGCTTTTCGCGGGCACTTATACCGTGACGATCACCGACGCGGCGGGATGCTCGATCACGCAGTCCTATAATGTGGGACAGCCGGACCTCTTCCTGATCGATGCCTTATTGGGCGACCAAGGCGGCGGATACCACGTGAGCTGCGCCGGTGCGAACGACGGCAGCATCCAGGCCACCGTGAGCGGAGGCACCGCGCCTTACACATACTTCTGGACCGGCCCCAATGGCTACACCTCCATCGAACTGGACCAGGATAGCCTGGCCTCAGGCACCTATACGTTGACCGTACACGACGCGAACGGATGCAACGCGAGCGCCAGCTTCACCTTGGTGGCACCCCAGCCGGTGCAGGTGGGCTTGACGACAACCTCGCTGCCATACTGCAGCGACACTGAGGAGGGCAGCCTCAGCGCCAGCGTCAGCGGAGGCGTGGCACCATACACGGTGGCCTGGACCGGACCCGACGGTGGCCTGGGGATCGGTGAAACCCTGACGGGGATCGGTGCCGGCACGTACAGCGTCGTGGTGACCGATGCACTCGGTTGCACCGGTTCGGCCAGCATCGTCCTGGGCGCCCCGGCGCTCCTGGATGCGGTGGCCACGGCCACTGTGTTGCCCAACGGCAACAACCTGAGCTGTGCCAACTCCGCCGATGGCAGCATCGACCTGGATATCAGCGGGGGCACGCAACCTTATCTCGTGCAATGGGACGGGCCGAACGGCTACTCCTCCAACAACGCGGACATCAACGGGCTGGCACCCGGCCTGTACACCGCCCAGATCATCGATGCCCATGGCTGCTCCGCCCAGGTGCAGGTTGAACTGACCGCACCGAATGCCTTGACGCTTGAAATCACCACATCGGCCTATAGCGGCGGCAGCGCCATTTCCTGTGCCGGCGCCGCCGACGGGACCATCACCTTGGAGGTGGGCGGCGGGATACCGGGATACGACATCAATTGGTCCGGCCCGAATGGTTTCCATTCCACGGAGACCGAGCTCCAAGGGTTGGCCGTCGGCACCTACCAGGTTACCGTCATGGACAATGCCGGGTGTCCGGCCTACGCCTCAGTGACCCTGAGCGCCCCGACCAACATACAGACCAGTGCGACGCTGAGCGACCATGACGGCTTCGAAGTGGGCTGCGACGGCCACGATGGGGCGATCGACATCACCGTGACGGGCGGGCAGCCCCCCTATCAGTTTGATTGGAGCGGCCCGAACGGATTCGCTTCCGCGGCGGAAGACCTTGCGGAACTCATTGCGGGCAATTATGCGGTGGTGATCAGCGATGCCAACGGTTGCACCGCCAGCCGTACGTTCACTTTGAACGCACCGGGCGACCTGGCGCTATCCATGGATGTGACCAGCAATGAATGCGACATTTCCAACAATGCCGAGATCGACCTGCACATCATGGGCGGCGTGGCACCCTTCACCATCACCTGGGCCGGCCCCAACGGCTTCACCTCGGATGACGAAGACCTCTCCGGCCTGGCCAGCGGGATTTACTCCGTTACCGTGACCACCGGCATGGGGTGCAGCACCACCGCCACGGCGACGGTGTTGGCGGCCGCACCGATGGAGTTGGGCCTCCAAGCCTCCCAATACGGTGCCGTCAACATTCCTTGTGCCGGACAGCAGACGGGAGCCATCGAACTCACCGTAAGCGGCGGCTTCCAGCCCTTGGACATCACCTGGAACGGACCGGATGGCTTCACGGCCGCCACGCCCAACATCAACGGTTTGGCCGCCGGGTCCTATCAGGCCGTGATCACGGACAGCCATGGTTGCGTGAGGGATACGTCGATCACATTGGTGGAGCCCGACCTGCCCCTGATCACCACCTTGGATGCCACGGACATCCTTTGCCACGGCGGGCTGACCGGCAGCATCGTGGCCAACGTGGTGGGCGGAAGCAGCCCCTACAGCTATAGCTGGCGCGGACCCGACAGCACCTTCTACAGTACCGCGCAGATCGATAACCTGGGTGCCGGCAACTACGAACTGGTGGTGACCGACACCAACCAATGCGCAAATACGCTCCAGGTAACCCTGACCGAACCGGACAGCTCACTGGTGCTGTCATTGGAAGCTGCCGACCACGGCGGTCATGCCATCGCGTGTGCAGGAGGCTCGGATGGGGCCGTCGACCTGTCCGTCAGCGGCGGTACACCGGGCTACACCTACGCCTGGACCGGCCCCGGAGGCTACACCTCATCCGCAAGCGCCATCAGCGGACTGGAGGCAGGTACCTACAACGTGACCGTGACGGATGAGCACGGATGCACGGCCAGCGAAAGCATCTTGCTCGATGAAGCCCCGCCCATCATGATCGGCCTTACGACGCACACCTTGCCATCGGGCAGCATGATCAGCTGCTTCGGGGCCGACGATGGATCGATCACCGGATATGTGGGCGGTGGTACGGGCCAGTTGTCCTGGAATTGGACCGGCCCAGGCGGGTTCTCCTCGGGCAGCCTGGCCATCGACTTCCTGGCACCCGGCACCTATTGCCTGAACGTCCAGGACGGCAACGGCTGCGAGGCCCAGCAATGCAGCACCATCACCGAGCCTAGCCCCCTGGTGGTTTCCGCCATCGCATCCGATGCACCATGCGGGCTGGAGAGCGGCTCCGTGGATGCCACCGTGACCGGAGGCACCTTCCCCTACAGCTTCACCTGGAACAATGGCGCAGACCTGGAAGATCTGACCGCCATACCTGCGGGCACCTACCAGCTCCACGTGACCGATGCCAACAACTGCACGGCCAATGTCACGGCCATCGTTGACGGCACGCCGGGCGTGGAGGCCCAAGCAACGGTAACGGCACCGTTGTGCCATGGGTCCATGGACGGGGCCATCGGGCTGGAGATCAGCTCAGGGCTTGCCCCCATCTCCTACCTGTGGAGCGATGGCTCCACCGCACCCGGCCTTTCCGGCCTGGACGCCGGTGCATACCATGTGAGCGTGACCGATGCCAACGGGTGCACCTGGGAACAAACGATCACCGTGGACGCCCCGGAGGAATTGACCGCCGACACCGTGATCTCCCATTATGGAAACGGCTACAACATCAGCACGGTCGGCGGCCATGACGGGTCCATCATCCTCAACATCGAGGGCGGTACGGCACCATACAGCTATGCCTGGAATGACGGAAGTCATGCCGACGCGCGCCATGGTTTGCCCGCAGGCACCTATACCGTGCAGGTGACGGACAGCCATGGCTGCACGCTCACGCTGGTCATCATCCTTACCGAACCGGACGAACTCGAGATGCCTACCGGCTTCACACCGAACGGCGACGGAAGCAATGATGCCTTCGTGGTGCATGGGCTGGATGCCTGGCCGGACAACCAGCTCACCGTGTTCAACCGGTGGGGCAACGTGGTCTTTGACCAATTGAACTATCGCAATGACTGGCGCGGCGAAAACCAGCAAGGGCAGGCCCTGCCGAACGGCACCTACTTCGTCGTGCTACGCCTGGGCCATGACCGCATCCTGCAGAACTACGTGGACCTCCGCCGCTAAGCCCAAAGAAAAACGACCATGCGCAGCCTACGTATCCCCCTTTCAGCCGCCCTGGCGGTGTTTCTTGGCATGGCCGCCAGCGCCCAACAGGAGCTGATGACCAGCCAGTACATGTTCAACGGGCTCTTCCTCAACCCGGCCTATGCGGGCAGCCATCCGTACGCCACCGCCACGGCCCTGCACCGCAGCCAATGGGTGGGCATGGAAGGTGCCCCACGTACCAACCTCCTCGGCGTGGATGCGCCGATGATGGACGGCAAGATGGGGCTGGGCCTCACCTTCAGCCACGACCGGATCGGCGTGAGCCGCGACATGGAGGTGGCCGCCCAATATGCCTACAGGATCCGCACCGGTACCCGGGGCCATCTCGCTTTCGGGCTGAAGGCGGGGGTCTCCATGTACACCGCCAACCTCAGCGACCTGGTCTATTGGGATGCCCAGGATGCCGTGTACCAAGGCAACATCAGCAACGCCGCAGTGGGAAAATTCGGTTTTGGCCTCTACTGGCATGATGAACGGACCTACATCGGCCTTTCGGTCCCCACCCTGCAGGCCGCCGACAAGCAACTGGTGACCGACCTCGCCACCACCCCTGATCATTATTTCACCCAGCACTACTACTTCAACGCCGGGCATGTGTTTGAACTGAATGACAACTTCGACCTCAAGCCCAGCGTGCTGCTGAAATACCAGCAACAGGCCCCGCCCGAGGTGGACCTGAACCTCAACGTCCTGTTCAAGGAACGCTTCTGGCTGGGCGCAGGGTACCGCACGGGTGATGCCATCGTCGCCATGGTTGAATACCAGATCAGTCCCATGTTCCGGGCAGGATATGCCTACGACATGACCACCTCCGCGTTGCGGCGGTACAATGGAGGCTCCCACGAGGTAATGCTGGGCATCGACCTGGGGCGTGAACCGGTGATGATCAAAAACCCGCGGTACTTCTGATGCGCAAGAACCTGCTCTCCTTGATAGCGGCATCGGTGGTGGTGCTGCTGCTGGCCTCTTGTGCCGGCTACCACGTGCGGCAAGGCCGGCAAGCCATGGCCTTGCTTGCCTACAGCAAGGCCGAAGGCCACTTCAACAAGGCGTTGAAGCACGGCCCCGACCGGGATATCCTGCTGCAGGCAGCCTTGGCTGAAAGCAAGCAAAACAAGGTGGAACAAGCCGCCGCACACTATGCCCAGGCCGAACAGATCGCCGCACTGACGGGCAATGACGCATTCGAATACGGCCGCCTGCTAATGGCCATGGGGCGCTACGGGGAAGCCGAGTCCTTGCTCAAGCGCGCGTGGGATTCGAGCCCCGAGCGCAAGGACGTGGCCATGCTGATCGGAGCTTGCCAAGGCTTCCGCACGTTCTACAAGGACAGCAGCAAATACGGGGCGCGCATGCTTCATTTCACCGGCCTGTCCAGTGCCTATGCGGCAACGCCGTACCAGGGGGGACTGCTGTTCACCGGCCAGCGAGATGTCGCCCCGGCCAGCCGCGACCCGTGGTCCGGCCAGTCGTTCGCGGACCTGTATACCATCACCATTGATGCGTCCGGCGACGCCACCGGCCAACCCGTTCCGCTGAAGGGATCGGTGAACGGCCCCTTCCACGAAGGCCCGGGCGTGGTCTGCAATGATGGCCGTACCCTTTACTTCACCCGCAGCAATTACTACGGCGGGCGCAAGCTGCTCAAGGACGGGAACAACATCAGCAATCTCAAGCTCTTCCGCGCCAGCCTCCAGGACAATGGCGAATGGGGCAACATCAGCGAATTTGCCTACAACAGCGACAATTATTCGGTGGGGCATCCGGCGCTGAGCAATGATGGAAGCATCCTGTACTTCACCAGCGACATGCCGGGCGGGCTTGGCGGCAAGGACCTGTGGTACTGCACGAACCTGGGCACCGGCTGGTCGGCCCCGGTCAACATGGGACCGACCATCAACACATCGGGTGACGAGATGTTCCCCACGGTGGTGGGCGACGCCTTCTATTTCTCCAGCACGGGGCATGAAAACATGGGCGGCCTGGACATTTTCGAGACCCACCGGGAAGGGGAATTCTGGAGCGAACCGCGGAACATGGGCTATCCGGTGAACAGCACACGCGACGACTTCGGTCTTTGGCTGAACGGCTCAGGCACCAGCGGATTCCTCAGCAGCACCCGTTCGGGGACCGATTGGATCCATGCCATCGAAGTCCGCCCGCCCACCTTCGACCTGGCCGGCACGATCACGAATGCGGATGATGGCAGTCCGGTACCCCATGCCCTGGTCACCTTGCATAATCTGGCGGACCTGATGACCTTGCGGGATACCGCGGACGCGCATGGGAATTTCCGTTTCCCCTTGGGTGCGAACCGCGCCTATACCATTCGTTCGGAGGCGGACGGCATGTTGAGCCAGAGCATCATGGTGGGCACGGTGGGCCTGGGCATCAGCACCACCTTGCGCGGCGATATCCGCATGCATCCCATGGTGCCGGACAAGCCCATCGTGGTGCCCAACATCTACTACGACTATGACAAGTGGGACATCCGGCCGGATGCGGCCAAGGAACTGGACAAGCTGGCCCATCTGTTCCTTGAAAACCCGGGGATCGTCTTCGAGCTGGGCTCGCACACCGACAGCCGGGGCGGTGACCTCTACAACCTGGTATTGAGCGATGCACGGGCACGCAGTGCCGTGGACTACCTCATCCGCCGAGGGGTTCCCGCGGAGAGCCTGATCGCCCGGGGATACGGGGAGACCATGTTGGTGAACGGCTGCCGCAACGGCGTGGCCTGCACCGAGGAGGAGCACCAAGCCAACCGGCGCACGGAGTTCAAGATCATTGCAGGGCTTCCTGCCCAGGCCTCCGAATAAGAGGGGTCAAGTGGCTTGGGCTGCTTGCTTCCGCTTCACCACCTCGGCGAAGGATAGGTCATCGACCTTGGAATCCACCCATGCGCAGATGTTGAAGTATTTCAGCACCGTGCTCTCATTGGGGTCCTGCATCAAGGCATCCAGGTGCCTCCGCAGGGAAACGAAGAGCGCATGCCTGGCCGCAGGGGTGCCGTTGCGCGCCAGTTTCCTGATGTGCTCGATAAGCGCCGCCTCGACACCGTAAGCACGCTGGCGCTTGCTCAGGTAGCGCTGCGTGCTCCTGACGATGTACTCGAGCAGGTCGTAGTTGCCCAGCTCGTAGTGCACCACCAGGTTGAACAGGCGGGCATAGGTAAAGATGTCCTGCCGGAGCATGGGCTCCGGGTCGTTCAGCACCTTGTTCAGCCAGTACAAGGCCCGGTTCATCTGCCCGGCGCCGAAATTCACCGTTGAGAGCAGGAAGTAGAACTCCAGTTCATATTCCTTCGGCAGGCGGTTGCCCCACGCCGCCATGCCCCGTTCCACCTCGGGTTCCAGTGCCAGCCCGTTGGTGAATTCGCCGGTACGGTCGTACAGGCGCAATTCGACCAAGTGGCTGTTGCAGAATACCAGTACGCGGATATCGATGTCGCCGAAACCGGGTTCCTCCGGCAGTGCGCGCAGCTTGAGGATGTCCTGTTCAACATGGGCATGGTCGCCCAGCTCGATCTCGCATTGGATCAGGTAATACAGCGTTCGCACGTACCGCTTGGGCAGGTCCTTCCTCAATTGCGGATGCTTGTCCAGGATCTCTTTCACGCGCCGGAACTTGGCATAGCTCGTGGCCCAATCCCGCCGTGCCCAGCTGCAAAAGCCCTGGGTATAGTGGCAAATGGTGCTGGCCCTGTTGCTCAAGGCCGTATCCTTTCCCTTGATCAGGGGATGGCCGCTGATCTCCTCCACGATGGCGTGCTCCTCATCGGTGCGCACATAGCCACCGCTGCGGAACACGTAATTGATCTTGGAGTAGAGCACGTTATAGGTCGCCAGGTTTTTCAGCTTGGCCAGCACCATTTCCTCCTCGCGGATCAACGCTTCCAGGTCCTGGGTGAAATTCCCGGACTGATAGGCTTCCTCCAACAGGTTCTTTTCCCAGGCCAGCAGCTCGAACCACAGGTAGAACCGCTCATGCTCGCGGGCGATCCGCTTGGCGCGCACCAGCACCTTGTTCGCTTCCTCATATAGCGCCTTGCCAAAGAGGATCTCGATGTTGTTGATATGCTGCTTCAGCACCCCGGTAATGCTCGATTCCGCGTGGAAGGCCCGCAGCGCCTTCAGGATGAGCTTGTACAAATGGTTCTTCTCCGAGGGAAAATGCCGCACGAAGGTCTCCTTGGCAAATTGCTTCTTGATGGCCTCCTCATCATATTCCTTCTGCCGGTCAACGGCATCGAAGATCCGCAAGTAGTTCTTTTCACCGCTCTGCAAGGATGAATGCAGCTTGAAGAAGCGCTTCTCCGATTTCGTCAGGGACTTGATCAGGTCGAAAAGCTCGTTGCTGGGCTTCATCTGGAAATCCTTCGCCGGGTGTCCGGAACCGTAAGGCTTCTTCAAATATAGCATGCCGCCGATCCCGATGGGAACGGTCGGCCATGCACCGCCCGGCCAGCCCTACTGCCCGCCACCGCCCCCCTGCTCCCGCACCATGTCCGCAATGGCCCGGGCCACCGCCACGGAGGCAAAGGGCGACCAATGCGTGTCGCCCGGGAAATAGACGTCGGTATGCCGGCCCATCCCGGCAGTCACGAGGCTTTTTGAATCCACGTACAGGTAATCCTTCGGCAAGGGATCCATGAGGGTGAAGAACAACGGCCTCGGGAAGCGCTGCTTTTCCCGGATGAACTCGTAATAGGCATCGTACTTGTCCGGTGCCACCAGTACGATGAGGCCCGTCCCACGATCATGGAGCTTGTGCGCCAGCTTGTTCAACGCGTCGTTCAGGCCCTGCACCGCGGTGCCGTCGTTATTGAGGTCCGTGTTATCCAGGTCCTGGTGGAAGAAGAACAATTTGTCCAGGCCGTTGGAAAACAGCGTATCGGTGGTCAGGTCGACATTGTAGGTCTGCCCATTGGACAAGTAATCATGTCGGGTGAGGTATCGGATGAACTCATACGGGAATTTGTAGGTGGTGCTCGAGAAGAACTTGTAGCCCAGGTTGGGCTTCTTCCGCACCTGTCGTTCCCACATGCTGTCCAATGCGGCCCGGTCGATGACCCGCGTGGTATCCATCTCCCTGCCGATGCGCACGAAATCACGCTCCACGCATTCCAAAACCACATACCTGACCGGCTCCCGATCAAAGAACCCGCCGTTGATCAAGCCGTGCAAGGTTTCCATCTGGTTGCCCGATAATGCACGCCCCAGGTGCAGCACATTCACGCTCTCGGCCAAATAGTTGTCATAGCCATAGTTCTCCTGGTCGCTGAACGAATCCCCGATGATCAGGACGTCCGCCTTCCCGGTGTCGCCGGGGGCATAAGGGCGGAAATGGAAGGGCCTCCGGAATGCCTCCTGGAAACGGTCCGACGTTTTGCCCGCCAAGTCCGGGATCAATCCGATCCTCATCAGGTCGTACGTCTCGGCCGTGGTGTAGAACGAAATGGTGAGCACATAGCCCAAGGCGAACGGGGCGACGAACAGGCAGGTCTTCAGGATGAATCGTCGCATGTGCCCTCAGAACTGGAAATAGATGAATTGTTGATCGTCACCTGCCATCCAGAAGATGGAGAAGATCACGGCATAGTACATGGCCTGGCGGACCACCGGCCTCCATCCGAGCCCCAGGCGCTCCAAGGCATGCTTCCGTTCCCTGCCCGCCCATTCAACACCTGTGAACAGGATGATGAGCCCGGACAGCACGGTCAAGGTGATCTTGGGGATGTGGCCCGTGGCCGCCAAGGAGGGCGGGGAGAACAAGGAGGATTGGAAGATGCCGCCCAAGTAGGTGATGGCATGGCCCATGTCCTCCGCCCTGAAGAAGATCCAGGCCAGCACCGTGAGGGTAAAGGTGAGGGCCATGTTGGCCAGTTCACGCGGCGTGGGCAGGGCCTTTCCCTGTGCCACCGTTTCCAGATTGGCGCGGTTGCGCTTGGTGAGCAGCAGCGGCAGGAAGTACACCGCATTCAGCGCACCCCACACGATGAAGGTCCAATTGGCACCGTGCCAAAAGCCGCTGACCACGAAGATGATGAAGGTGTTGCGCACCTTCATCCAGTTGGACCCCCGGCTGCCCCCCAAAGGGATGTACAGGTAGTCCCTGAACCAGGTGGACAGCGAGATGTGCCATCGGCGCCAGAACTCGGCGATGTCGCGCGAGAAGTAGGGGTAGGCGAAGTTGCGCAGCAGTTCGATGCCGAAGAGGCGGGCGGTGCCGATGGCAATGTCGGAATAGCCGGAGAAGTCGCCATAGATCTGGAAGGCGAAGAGCACGGCACCCAACAGCAAGGTGCTGCCTGGCTGCGCCGATGGCCCGTTGAAGATCAGGTTCACGTATTCCGCGCAATTGTCCGCGATCACGATCTTCTTGAACAGGCCCCAAAGGATCTGGCGAAGGCCGTCCACGGCCTTCCCGTAGTCAAACACCCGTTGCCTCTTGATCTGCGGCAGCAGATGGGTGGCGCGTTCGATGGGACCCGCGACCAGCAAGGGAAAGAAGCTCACGAACACCGCGTAATCGATGAAATTGCGTTCGGCCTTGATGCGCTCCTTGTAGATGTCGATCACATAGGACAGGCCGTGGAACGTATAGAACGAGATACCCACGGGCAGGATGACGTCCAAGGTGCGCGGGTTGACCTGCACCCCGAGCTGGGCCATGGCCTCGGCGAAGGATGCGGCGAAGAAATTGTAGTACTTGAACACCCCGAGAAAGCCGAGGTTGATGATCACGCTGAGCAGGAACCAGAATTTGCGGGCCGCCTTGTTGCGCGAGTCGCACATCCGCAGTCCCGTGAAGTAGTCCAACAAGGTGGAGAACAACAGCAGGAACAGGAACCGCCAATCCCAGCAGGCATAGAAGAAATAGCTGGAAATCAGCAGCAGCGCATTCTGCACCCTGAGGTTCCGCCCGGTGGCGAACCAATAGAGCAGGAAGACGACCGGCAGGAAAATGGCAAAGTCCGCTGAATTGAATAGCATGCCTGTTCACCAAAGTTTGGAGGCCACGTCCAGATCCCCGTGTAACGCGGGCGCCTGCTTCCCGGTTCCCCAAAAATCCCTTGCCCGGCCTATGCGCCATCGCATGGCCCCAAAAAGTTTCCCCGGTACCCCGGTGGACGGGCTTCAGCAGCTTCCCACAATGCCCGGACCGACCACATGTGGCCACTACCACCGGGAATATGCAGCAGGATTTCCACTACGGCCCGAAATCGCTGCGGCAGCAAGCATTTCACTGGCTTTCCTTTCGTCAGAACAGCATGGGCCATTCCTCCTCAACGAAAGCCCTGCTGCCATTGCGCTTTCGACCCTCGCAACGAGCCCTATTGCATAATCCGGGTATCATGGCCCCCCTCATGACCCCATCCTTCTCACCGGGGCAGGTCCATTTTTTTCAGGTGGGTGGGCCAACGTTTTCGATCTTTGAACCGTCTTTACCCGTGTAGTCATAATTCTACACGGCATTTCAAAATCGTTTCAGTGGCCCTATATTGGCCCCCGTACGGCCAGCATACCGGACCCGAAGATAACAAAAGCCCCACTCTCCATCGTTCGCCCCAGGCCGGGACCGGCCCGCCCCACTCTCCA
>JAGFIV010000133.1 GCA_024103275.1 Flavobacteriales bacterium | reverse complement strand
CATCTCGCTCTTTCCATCGCCGAGGTCCACCCGCACGGTGGCGGAGTACGGTACGCTGATCACCGGGCCGGTGATGGTCTGGCTGCCGCCCCAGGTGTTGCCCACCACCTGCACAGCCTCCTCCTTGCGCCATTCCCGCGCACGCACCAGGCTCTCCACCATCGCCAGCGGAATCAGCAGCAACAGCACGAGCACGGCCACCACCACGGCCCGGCAGGTCATGGAGCGGCGGAACCAGCTGAGGAGCTCCGTCACGGGAGGTTTGGAATGCGGCCCATTGGGCACATGGGGTTCGGAGAAATGATCCATGGATACAGGAATCTTTCACCCGGAATATGCAGTAGGATTTCCACTACGGCCCGAAATCGCTGCGGCAGCAAGCGTTTCACTGGCTTTCCTTTCGTCAGAATAGCATAAGCTATTCCTCCTCAACGAAAGCCTTGCTGCCATTGCGCTTTCGACCCTCGCAACGAACCCTACTGCATAATCCGGGTAATAGAGGACGTTCATCGTGTGCAAGGTAGTTGTAACCAACCCTCTGCGGAAGGAGCATATCCGTTAGCATTGCGGCATGCAGCCAATTGGCGCTTCCAGTACCTTTGGTCCATGCTCGATCCGGAACAGCAGCGGTTGGTACGCGAGACCTTGGCACCCTATGGACCGCGGTCGATCGCGATCTTCGGTTCCCGCGCCAGGGGGGACCACCGTGCGGACAGCGACTTGGACCTGCTTGTGGACCTTGCGGTACAGGTCGATTTTCTGGAACTTGTGGGGATTGAACAGGAGTTGAGCGAGAAGCTTGGAATTCCGGTCGATCTGGTGACGGACCGTGCTGTCCGTGACCGGTTGCGTCCTTTTATCACAAAGGACCTCGTACACCTCGAAGCACAGGCATGAGCGGCGGCCGGTCCGACAAAGTGCTGCTGGACGATATCATCGATGCCATCGACCAAGTACTGATTTACACGAAGGGCATGCACTTGCACGGATTTCTGGACAACCGCTTGGTGCAGGATGGCGTGGTCCGCAATTTCATGGTGATCGGCGAGGCCGTAAAACGCCTTTCGGAAACGCTTCGCGCACAATACCCGGATGTGGCCTGGAAGAGAATGGCCGGCATGCGGGATAAGCTCGTGCACGATTACATGGGCATCGACAACGTGGCCGTTTGGCTCACCATTGAACGAACGCTGCCGGGAGCCCGGGAGCGGCTGGTGGAGATCAGGGACCAATTGGACTAGGCCCCTCAAAACCCCAGCTCCACCGACGGGTCCCAGAACTTCCCGGCGAAGTCCACCACCTGGTCCTTCTTCACCTTCACGCCTTCCTTCGCCAGCAGTTCCTCCATTTGGGTGGGCGTGGCGAAGTGGTGCTTGCCGGTGAGCAGGCCGATGCGGTTCACCACGCGCTGCGCCGGCACCGGCGGCCGTGCGGCATGCGCATTGTTCATGCACCAGCCCACGATGCGCGCGCTGCGCGGCGCACCGAGGTACTTGGCAATGGCCCCGTAGCTGGTGACGCGCCCCCTCGGGACCTGCCGCACCACGTCCATCACGTCGCGGAAGAAATCGCGCTCCTGGACCGCATCGTGGATGATCTGCTTCTTCTTGGCCATCGAGGCGAAAGTACTGGAGGAAGCAAGCGGGTGGAGGGCTGCTTTCCTGCTCCCTCCACCCTCCCTCGCAGTGGGCGAGGGAGATAAAGATGCCGCAGCCCTCCACCCGCTTGCACGCCTACCTTCAACCCACCATGGTCAACCGCATCTATGATCCCCGGCGCGCCGCCTTCGCCAAGGGCCTGCGCAACGGCATGACCAAGGCTGAGGCATGCCTGTGGAAATACGCATTGAGGGGTGGCCGGCTCAAAGGCTACGGGTTCCACCGCCAATGGCCCATGTTCGGATACATCGCGGATTTCTATTGCGCCGAACTGCGGCTTATCGTGGAGGTGGACGGCGGCATACACAACACACCGGAGCAACAGGCCCATGACGCCAAGCGCACGGAAGTGCTGAACGGAGAAGGGTTCCAGGTGGTACGGTTCACCAATGCGCAGGTTCTGGAACAGATGGCGTCCGTGATAGGGCACCTGGAGGATCTCGTCCAGCGCATCGAGCAGGACCAAGGCGACCTTTCACGGGCGACGTGGAAGACGAAAAGGTGAAGGAATTGGGGCGGCAAGCCCGGCGAGCGGCGATCCTGTCCCCTTCGCCCATGCGAGGGGGCAGACCGTAGCGGAGCGGAGGTCGGGGGAGCAAAAGCTGCTCGCCGGGCTTGCCGCCCTGCACACCGGTCACATCCCGAAGCGCACGTAGTGGATCGTCCGGCCCTCGGCCAGCCACATCTCCTCGTAGCGCGTGCGGATGTTCAGCACCGCCTGCTCCTGCGGCGGCACGCGCCGCACCAGGTCCGCGTACACGTTGCCGCTCTGCTCATGCACGGGCAGCTTGTGCTCCGCGATCTGCTCCAGCGTGTATTCGTACAGCAGCGGGCTATCGGTCTTCAGGTGGACCAGGCCGCCCGGCCGCAGGATCTGCCGGTACCGCGCCAGGAACAGCGGGCTGGTGAGCCGTTTGCGCGCCTTGCCGATCTGCGGGTCGCTGAAGGTGAGCCAGATCTCGCTCACCTCGCCCGGACCGAAGCATTCCAGGATGTGGTCCACGTGCGTGCGCAGGAAGCCCACGTTCGCCAGGCCGAGCTCCTGGGCCGTCTTCGCGCCGCGCCAGATGCGCGCACCCTTGATGTCCACGCCGATGTAGTTCTTCTCCGGCTGTAGCTGCGCCAGGCCCACCGTGTATTCGCCGCCGCCGCAGCCCAGCTCCAGCACCAGGGGCGCCTCTCGCTTGAAGAAACCGCCGTTCCACCGGCCCTTCAGCGCCAGGCCGCCCGCCCGCAGCTCCTCGAATGTGGGTTGCACCACATGCGGGAACGTGGCATTCTCGGCAAAGCGGCGGATCTTGTTCTTGCCCATGGCGGTTGGGGGCGCGAAGAAACAAAGGAAGGGCTCGTGGTGAATGGCTGAATAGGCAGATTGTTTGGCCGCCTGCGGGCTATCCGCTGTAGCCCCGCTTGCCGGCGCAGCAGGGGCGGCGCTCCGGGGTCTGCTCGTGCCTCGCAGCCTCCTCACCTCGCACGCCACAGCCGCAGGCGTCGGCATGCTGCACGCTCCTGCAAGCGCCGCCTGCGCGGGGGCTGCCGCTCCTATCCCGGGCGGAAGGCCCGTGCCACGGCGTGTGCGACCTTCGCCACATGTTCCATGGCGCGCGCATCCTGGTGGCCCCGCTGGATTGGGGCCTCGGCCACGCCGCGCGCTGCGTGCCCGTCATCCGCACCCTGCTGGAGCTGGACGCCGTGCCGGTGATCGGTGCCGACAAGGCACCGTTGGCCTTGCTGCGCGAGGAGTTCCCCACGCTGGAACACGTCCAACTGCCCGGCATGGAGGTGCGCTATGCCGCCGGGCGCTCGCAAGCCTGGGCCCTGGCACGGCAGCTGCCCCGCATGCTGCGCCAGGTGCGCGAAGAGCAAGGCCTGCTCGCCTCCGTCCGCCGGCGCATGCAGCTTCACGCCGTCATCAGCGACCAACGCTTCGGCATCCGCGCCGATGACCTGCCGGACGTGCTCATCACCCACCAGGTCTTCCCTTTCTCCCCGTTCGCCCAAAGCATCGCGCGGCGCATCAACCTGCGCCTCATCCGCCGCTTCCAACGCTGCTGGATCCCCGATCATGCCAAGGCACCGGGCTTGGCCGGGGAGCTCTCCCACGGGCCGCATCTTCCAACCAACGCCCGGTACATCGGGCCGCTCAGCCGTTTCGCAGGCTCCGAACCCGCCCAAGGCAAGCCCACCTGGCGCACCGTGGCGGTGATCAGCGGGCCCGAGCCGCAGCGAGCAAGGTTTGAGCAGGCCGTTACCGCGCAGCTCGACCGGATCCACGATGGCCTCCACCTGGTCATTCCGGGCCGGATCGATCCCGCCACGCAACGCCTGCTCCACCTCCCCACGGACGAACTGCACGCCGCCCTGCTCTCCGCGGAGCTCATCATCGGCCGCACCGGGTATTCCACGCTCATGGACCTGGAGGCCCTCGGCCGCGGCGCCCTGCTGGTGCCCACGCCCGGCCAGTCCGAGCAGGAATACCTCGGCCGACTGCACGCGGCCGGCGGGCGCCATGCCGTGCAGGACCAGGATGGCCTGGATATTGCCCGGGCACTGCAACATCCACCGGCCAAGGCACGGCCCGTGCAAAAAACCGGGGCGCTTTCCGACGCCATGGCCGATCTTGCACGCTTGATCGACCTTTCCCGCCTCCATTCCGCCCAACGCCCATGAACGTCCGTCACTTCCTCTCCGCCCTCGCCCTGCTGACCGCCGCGGCCTCCGTGGCCCAATCGCCGGAGGCGGAAGCCCTCCGCAAGGAAGAAGCCCGCTTCGCCGAGGCCCAGGCACAGCTGGAAAAGGTGCGCGGCGACCTGGAGGCCGCCAAGCTGGCCGTGATGCGCCACGACCTGGCCCAATGGGGCTATCCAGCCTTGGACCCCGGCGACGAGGTGGTGGTGCATCCCGGGCATGCGTTGGTGTGGGACGATGCGCACAAGCTTCCCAAATGGACCGCGCACATCATCGTGCCGGATATCATGGAGGGCAACCTGGCCCGCATCGACTCCTTCAAGCCCGACCCCCTGGTGAAGGGCAATACCAACCTGTTCGATGCCTACTGGTTCAGCGGCTACGACCGCGGCCACATGGTGCCCAGTGCGGACATGCGCTGGAGCAAGCCCGCGCTGGAGGCCACCTACCTGTACACCAACATCGCCCCGCAGCGGCCCGAGTTGAACCGCGGCGCCTGGGCCGAGCTGGAGGACTGGATGCGCCGCTACGTGCATTACTCCGGCCGCCGCGTGTTCGTGGTCACCGCGCCCATACAAGGCAAGGACATGCCCCTGCTGAACAAGCCCAAGGCCAAGGAGGACGTGTACGCGCCGCCGTACTGCTTCAAGGCCATGGTCGATATCGACGGGCCGGTGAAGAAGGGCATCGCCTTCATCATGAAGAACGGGCTGAACGACCAGGGCATCCTCAGTTACGCGGTGCCCATCGACAGCGTGGAGGCGCTCACCGGCCTGGACCTCTTCCCCGCACTGGACGACACCCTGGAGGCCCGCATCGAGAAGATGTGCAACACGCAGGACTGGTATGGCGAGGGTGACCGTGCCATGGGCGAGGTGGCCCCGCTGCCCGCACCCCTGCCGGGAGGGCGGTTCAATACCATGCAGGCCAAGTACCACATCGGCAACAAGGCCACCATTTGCGGCACCGTGGTGAGCACCCGCCGCACCAAGAAGGCCAACGCCCTCTACCTCAACTTCGACCGGATGTACCCCAACCAGGATTTCTACGCCACCGTGTGGGAGTCCAACAGCCCCAACTTTTCCTACGACCCCGAGACCTACCTGCAAGGAAGGAAGATCTGCGTGACCGGCACCGTGACCACCTACGGCGACATCGCGCGCATCAGCATCAACAACGAAAAGGAGATCACCTTCTGGGAGGATGTGGTCCGGGAGGCGGAGCGGTGATCCACGGCCCAAGCGGATGTTGCCCGCCGGTGAAGGCCCTCCGATGGTGCCTGCCACGGCACGACCAGGGTCCTAATGGACGACCACCGCTTCCGTGTATACCGTGTTGCTCAGGTTCAACGCGCGGTCGGCGATCTTCACGCTGAAGCGCACCGTATCCCCCGGCACCTGCGGCAGGACCTGTGACGCGATCTTCACCGAGATGTCGCCCTGCAGCGCCTTGTTCTGTCCCGTGGGCGTGATCACCGGGATCCGGTAGTACAAGGGCAGGGTGAACTGCTGCAACACCCATTCGCCGCCCTGCTTCTTGTAGTAGTCCACGAAGAAGTTGTGGTACCACTGGCTGCCCGGATCGAACGGGGCCAGCGTATCACCCTGGTTGAGCCCGATGTCGCCGTCGCCGTCGGTGAATGAAATGGTGAGACGCGCGGAATCCGCATGCTGCTCGTATGACTTGAACGTGATGTGCGGCTCCTTGGGGAATTCCTCGGTCTTCAGGCACGATGCCAGCAGCATGGCCGCCGCCAGCAACCCTCCCGATACCTTTGCCACCGTGCGCATCTTGTGTACCGCAAAGCTATGAACGCCGCGCCGCCCGGACCCATTGTGCCTGCCGCCCTGCTGGAGCGGCCGTTCCAGGTGGATGGCCCGGCCGCCTTCGCCGGGCTGGCGCTGGAACTGTTCCGCCTGCATGCCGCGCACAACCCGGTCTACGCCGAATACCTGCATGCGCTGCGCATCGATGCGGGGCAGGTGGAACAGGTGGACCAGATCCCCTTCCTGCCCATCGGCCAGTTCCGCAACCGCCGCGTACTGCTGGACGGACTTACGGCCGACCTGCATTTCACCAGCAGCGGCACCACAGGCAATACCACCAGCACGCACCATGTGCCGTGGCCTTCGCTGTATGAGCGCTCGTTCACCACTTCGTTCGGCGCGGAATACGGACGGCCCTCCCGATGGCGGATCCTGGCCCTGCTGCCCGCCTACCTGGAGCGGCCGGGCAGTTCACTGGTGTACATGGTGGAAAGGCTGATCGCCCTGAGCGGCGATGCCAAGAGCGGCACGTGGCTGCACGACCTGGACGGCTTGGCCGCGCTCCTGCGCGAAAGCGGGGACGAGGGCGTGCAAACGCTGCTCTTCGGTGTGCCGTTCGCGCTGCTGGACCTCGCGGAGAAGCATGCCATGCCCTTGCCCAGCACAGTGATCCTGGAGACCGGCGGCATGAAGGGACGCCGACCGGAGATGGTGCGCGAGGAACTCCACGGCATCCTGAAGGAAGCATTCGGCGTACCCGCCATCCACAGCGAGTACGGCATGACGGAGCTGCTGTCACAAGCCTGGTCGCAAGGCGGCGGCCTCTACCGCTGCCCGCCGTGGATGCGTGTGCTGGTGCGGGACGTGAACGACCCGTTCACCCGCGTGGCCCCCGGCCGAACGGGTGGCCTGGACGTGATCGACCTGTGCAACATCGCCAGCTGCCCCTTCATCAGCACCCAGGACCTGGGCAAGGTGCACACCGACGGGTCTTTCGAGGTGTTGGGCCGCTTCGACCACAGCGACCTGCGGGGGTGCAATTTGATGGTGGGGTGAGGCGACGGCAGCAACCGGTTACCCTCAGCTCGGGCTTTCCGGGTGTTTCCTGAAGCAAGCGATACAGCAAGGCCTGTCTCCCTTGGCTCGGCGGCGCAAGGGGATCACACGGTCATGATCTCCTTTTCCTTCTGCGCGATCAGGGCATCCACTTTCTTGTTGTAGATGCCGGTGATCTTCTCCACCTCCGCCTCGGCGCTCTTCGCCGCATCCTCCGGCAGGCCGTCCTTCTGGGCCTTTTTGATGCCCTCCATGGCCTTCTGGCGCGCCCCCCGGATGCTCACCCGGGCATGCTCCCCTTCCCGGCCGGCCATCTTCACCAGTTCCTTGCGCCGCTCCTCGGTGAGCATGGGCACAGCGATGATGACGTGCTCGCCGTTGTTGCTGGGGTTGAAGCCCAGGTTGGCCGCCATGATCGCCTTTTCGATCGGGTCGATCATCTTCTTTTCCCACGGCTGGATGATGATCGTGCGCGCATCCGGCGTGTTCACATTGCTGACCTGGCCCAACGGCACCTCGCTGCCGTAGTATTCCACGCGGATACCGTCCAGCATGGACGGATTGGCCCGGCCGGCACGGATCTTCACCAGTTCCTTGTCCAGATGCTCCACCGCCTTGCGGTCGAGGTCCTCCAGTTGTGTGATAAACGTGGCTGCGTCGCTCATGGTTGTCGGGAACGGATTGCGAATTTACCGGTTCAGGGCCGAACTGCGCGCCCTGCAGGCCTAAAACTCCACAAGGGTGCCCAGCGGCTTCCCGCTGATCAGCTTGCCCAGGTTGCCCGGCTTGTTCATGTCGAAGACGATGATGGGCAGCTTGTTCTCCCGGCATAGCGTGAAGGCCGTCATGTCCATCACGGCCAGGCCCTTTTCGTACACTTCGTCGAAGGAAATGCGGTCGTAGCGCGTGGCCGTGGGGTCCTTTTCGGGGTCCGCCGTGTAGATGCCGTCGACCCGGGTGCCCTTGAGGATCACGTCGGCCTCGATCTCGATGGCGCGCAGGCTGGCCGCGCTGTCCGTGGTGAAGTAGGGGTTGCCGGTGCCCGCGCCGAAGATGACGATGCGGCCTTTTTCCAGGTGGCGCACGGCGCGCCGGCGGATGAAGGGCTCCGCGATCTGTTCCATCTTGATCGCGCTCAGCAGCCGTGTCTTCTGGCCCGCGCTCTCCAACGCGCTTTGCAGTGCCAGGCTGTTGATCATGGTGGCCAGCATGCCCATGTGGTCGCCCTGCACGCGGTCGATGCCGTTGGCCTCGGCCTGGATGCCGCGGTAGATGTTGCCGCCACCCACCACGATGGCCACCTCCACGCCGCTTTGCGACACCGGCACGATCTCATCCGCGTACTGCTTCAGGCGCTTGCTGCAGATGCCGTAGGCCTGGTCGCCCATCAGGCTCTCGCCCGAGAGTTTCAACAGGATGCGCTTGAACTTCCGATGGGGGCTGGGATGGCTCATCGGGGCGCGAAAATAGGACCGCGCGCAAAAAGAACGGGGAAGGCCGCGGCCTTCCCCGTTCTTTTTGCATCCAAGTCCTTGTCAGGCCAAGGCGTGGCGCTTGAAATCCACCACCTGCAGGTCCTTGTCCGCCTGCTTCACGTACTGTTCCACGGTCAACTTGTTGTCCTTGATGAACTCCTGTGCGAGCAGGGTGCTCTCCTTGAAGAACTTGTTGAGGCGCCCGTGGGCGATCTTCTCGGCCATCTCGGCGGGCTTGCCCTCCTGGATGGCGAGTTCCTTGCCGATCTCCAGTTCCTTGTCGATCACGCTTTGCGGGGTGCTCGCCTTGTCCAAGGCGATGGGGGCCATGGCGGCGGCCTGCATGGCCACGTCCTTGGCCACGTCCTCGTGCCCGGCCTTGTTCAGCCCCACCAGGCTCGCCATGCGGTTGCCCGGGTGGTTGTAGGCATACACGTACTCCGCCTTGATGGCCTGGCAATAGCCCACATCGATCTTCTCGCCGATGACGCCGGTCTGCTCCGTGAGCTTGTCGGCCACGGTGAGCCCGTCCCCGTATGGCAGCGCCTTGAGGGAATCGGCATCGGCGGCCATGTGCCCGAGCGCGATCCCTGCAATGGCATGGGCCATCTTGGCGAAGTCCGCGTTCTTGGCCACGAAATCGGTCTCACAGTTCACCGATACCAGTACGCCACCCTTGTGGTCCGCGCTGGTCACGCCCAGCACCAGTCCTTCACTGGCCTCGCGGTCGGCACGCTTGGCGGCCACCTTCTGCCCCTTCTTGCGCAGCAGGTCGATGGCGGCATCGAAGTCGCCGTTGGCCTCCTGGAGGGCTTTTTTGCAATCCATCATGCCCGCGCCGGTCATCTGGCGCAACTTGTTCACATCTGCGGCGGTAATAGCCATGGTTGTGCTCATCCTGGTTTGTTGAATTTGGTGCCCTTGGCCCCGGGGGCCATCGTCAGGCCATATCACTCCTCCCCGGCCTCGGTTTCATCCTCGGCCCCGTCCTCCCCTTCCACGGGCATCTTGGCGGTGACCTTGGTGTCCCGCTTCCGCCCGGGGGCCTCCACGGCTTCCTCCTCCGGCTCCTCGTCGGGGGTGGCGGTGCCGCTGTCCTTGTCGCGCTTGCGCTCCTCAAGGCCTTCCAGCACCGCGCCGATCATGGCATCCACCACCAGCTCAATGCTCTTGGTGGCATCATCGTTCGCGGGGATGGGGAAGTCCACCAAGGAGGGATCGCTGTTGGTGTCCACCATGGCAAAGGTGGGGATGCCCAGCTTGCGGGCCTCGGCCAGGGCGATGTGCTCCTTGACGATGTCCACGATGAACAGGGCGCTGGGCAGGCGGGTGAGGTCGGCGATGCTGCCCAGGTTCTTCTCCAGCTTCTCCCGCTGGCGGGTCACCTGCAGGCGCTCGCGCTTGCTCATGTTGTCGAAGGTGCCGTCGACCTTCATGCGGTCGATGTTGGACATCTTCTTGATGGCCCGGCGGATGGTGCCGAAATTGGTGAGCATGCCGCCGCTCCATCGCTCGGTGACATACGGCATGCCGGTGGGCTTCACCTTGTCGGTGACAATGTCCTTGGCCTGCTTCTTCGTGGCCACGAAAAGGACCTTCTTGCCGCTGCGCGCGATCTGGCGCATGGCGTTGGTGGCCTCCTCCAGCTTCACCGCCGTCTTGTTCAGGTCGATGATGTGGATCCCCTTCTTCTCCCCGAAGATGTACGGGGCCATGTTGGGGTTCCACTTGCGGCGCAGGTGGCCGAAGTGTACGCCGGCTTCCAAAAGCGTGTTGAATTCGATGCGGGCCATGTATGGTCTTTGTTTATGGGTTCACTTTCCTTTTTCCCGTTTTGCAGGCATTCGGCGCGGTAGCCGGTTTCCCGGGTCTGGCCGAATTGGATGCTGAACCCGCCTTCACACAGGCTCCGGCGGGCTTCAACAAGCGCGGGATATCAACGCTTGCTGAACTGGTAACGCTTGCGCGCCTTCTTGCGCCCGAACTTCTTGCGCTCCACCTCGTGGGGGTTGCGCGTCATCAGGTCCTCGGCCTTCAGCGCGGGCTTCAGGGCCTCGTCCATGGCCACCAGGGCGCGGGCGATGCCCAGGCGGGTGGCCTCCACCTGGCCGGTGATGCCGCCGCCGTCCACGTTCACGGTGACGTCGAACTTGCCCTCGGTGCCGGTGAGCTTGAAGGGCTGGTCCAACTTGTACTGCTGGGTGAGGATGGGGAAGTACTCCTTGCCCTCCACGCCGTTGACGATGATGTTTCCGCTGCCCTCGCTAAGGGTGACACGGGCCACGGAGGTCTTCCGACGGCCCAGGCTGGTGATGGGATCCATGCTCACTTGATGGTGTTAAGGTCGATCGTGCGGGGCTTCTGTGCCTCGTGCTTGTGCCCGGGGCCCACCACCACGTGCAGGTTCCCGAACTGGGCGCGGCCCAGGCGGGTCTTGGGCAACATGCCGCGCACCGCATGCTCCAGCAGCGCTTCCGGCTTGCGCGCCAACAGCTTGCCGGCCACCTCGCTGCGCTGGCCGCCGGGATACATGCTGTAACGCTGGTACTCCTTGTCGGCCAGCTTGTTGCCGGTCAACCGGATCTTCTCCGCGTTGATCACGATCACGTGGTCGCCGGTGTCTACGTGGGCCGTGAAGGTGGGCTTGTGCTTGCCGCGCACCAGCATGGCGACCTTGCTGGCCAAGCGGCCGATCACCTCGTTCTCAGCGTCCACCAGAAGCCATTCCTTCTGCGTGGTGGCCGCGTTGGCCATGGATGTGGTATGGGTCGTGGATGCCACGGTAATGGGGGTATTGATGCGACTGTTCCCGACTAAGGGGGCGCAAATGTAATGCTTCCTCCTGAAAACCAACAACGCCTTGTTGAATAAGCTCGCCCGTGGCCGTCTCCCCTTCGGGGTCAAAGCCGGCCGCGTTGCTGGGCCACATTGGCCGGCTTGCCGTATTCCGGCACCAAGTGGGCCAGGTTGCTGAAGCGGCCCCCGATAAAGGACCGTTCCGCACAGCGGGCCAGGCCTTTCACGCCAGGCCGTATGCCGGGCCAAAAGGTGATGGCCGGGGAGGCCTGCCACAGCACCGCGGCCTTGTCCGCGCCGTCACCGAAAACGGTGGCCGGGCCTTCTTCCAGGCGTACCCGGCACCAGGCTCCGTCCAGGATGGCCGGGGCGGTCTCCCCGATGGGCCTTCCTTCCCCCGCGAAGGCACGTGCATAGACCTCCATCCGGCGCGCATCCACCATGGGCCAAAGGGTGCCCTGCGGCTGCCGCCCTTCCGCCAAGGCTTGCGCCACGAGGATATCCAAGGTCGGCATGCCGATCAACGGCTTGTCCAGGGCAAAGCACCAGCCCTTGGCGGCCGACAGGCCGATCCGCAGGCCCGTGTACGACCCCGGGCCCGTGCCCACGGCCACCGCATCAAGGTCCTCCAGGCGGCGGCCGGCATCCGCCATCACCTCCTGCGCGTACACGTTCAGCCGCTCCGCATGCGAGCGGTCCGCGGCCGCATCCTCACGCCACGCCACCGGACGGCCATCCCGTGCGAGCACCACCGCCAAGTGGGGCGTGGCCGTATCGAAGGCAAGGATCAACGCCATCTCAAAGGGCCACCGGGATCCCTTGCAGGATGTCGAGGGATTTGCCGGCCATCAGGTAGGTGTATTTCGCGTTGATCAACTGCGCCATGGCTTGTTGCACCTTGGATTTGGCCGCGTTGAGGTCCGTGATGGTGATGGCCTGCCGCGCGAAGCGCTCATCCGCCATGCGCTGCGCTTCCTGGGCGGCCTCCAGGGCCAGCCGGGCCGCCACGTATTGCCGGAAGGCACCGCGCCGGGCCGTGAGGGCGTTCTGCACGTCGGTCTGCAGCGTGTTCCGCGTCTTCTCCAGCATGTTGCGCGCCCGGTCCTGCTGGATCCGCGCCTGGCGGATCGCGTCGCGGTTGCGCAGGTTGTTGAAAATGGGCAGGCTCAGGGTGAGGCCCACCGATTCATTGAGGTTGTCGCTGAGCTGTTGCGCCAAGGACTTTACGCGCGTGGCCTGCGTGTAGTTGGGGGCATAGACCGGCGTGCCGTTCTCCGTGGCCCCGATCAGGCTGGAACCCTCCAACCGGGGGCTACCCACGGCCTCCAGGTTGCGGCCCGAATAGCCGGTGCCCAAGGAACCGTTCAGCGAAAGTGCCGGCAGCCCGTTGGCCTTGGCGATGCCGATGCCGTACCCTGCACTTTGCACGGCCAGGTCCGCTTGGGCATAGGCCGGGTTGTGGGCGAGCACCTGGGCCAGCACCTCCGCCTCGTTGGCGGTCGGCTCCACCAATTCCAGGTCGCCGATGGGGGGTGCCACGATCTGCAATGCGGCATGTTCCCCCGGGGTCAGCTGCATCAGCTGGGACAGCGTGAGCTTGGCCTGCTCAGCCTGGATCCGCAGGTTTTCGGCGTTGTACTCCTCCTGGGCCAGCTGCGCCTGGATGTCCAGCAGGTCGCCGCGTGCCACGCGCCCGGCATCGAGCAGTTCCTGGGTCACCCTCACCTGCTCGCGCGTGGTGGCGGCCTGGTCCATGGCGGCGTTCACCTGCTCGCGCATGCCCAACAGGTCCAAATAGGCCCGCACCACGGCCGTGCTGATATCGTTGCGTGCCGCCTCCAGCGCCTTGTCCGCGGCCTGCTCGTCCAACGCCGACCGCTTCACCTGCTTATGCCTGAGCCCGCCCTGGAACAGGTATACATCGCTGCTGAGGTAGAAGTTATTGGTCCTCACCCGGCTGCTGGCAAAGGTGTTCGTGTATTGGTCGATGGTCTTGCCCCAGTTGTAGCCGTGGGTGGCGGCACCGTTCAGGTTGGGCAAGAAGGACCAATACGCCAAGGCGTGCGCATTGGAGGCCAGCTCGGCATCGAGCATGGCGTTGCGCAGGTCCAGGTTCCGGTCCTGTGCCAGCCTTAGGCATTGCTCCAAGGTCATGGGCTGCTGGGCCACGAGGACCATGGAAAGCGGGAAGGATAGGGTCAACAGCAAGGCGCGCATCACTGGGAATACCCGTGGTGGACGGGCGGAAACAAAAGTAACGGCGCGGTCGGCCGCGGCCGGCTCAATGGGATGAGCGGCGCGACGGGGGGCCGGAAGGCGTGGCCAGGTCCCCATAGGAGGTCACCTTCACCTCCACACGGCGATTGGCCTCGCTTTCAGCCTTGTTCCGGGGATTCGGATAGAGCATCTGGGCATTCCCAAGTCCCACATAAGCCAAACGTGCAGGGTCGATGTCGTTCACAACCAGGAAATTGAAAACCATCTGGGCGCGTTCGGCGCTGAGCTCGATCAATTCGGGGTTGTTCTTCTTGATGGCAGGCCCGTTCACGTGCCCTTGGATCTCGATCGTGGCCCCGGGGTTTTCCTCCATGAAATGAAGGAGCATGTACAGCGAGCCTTCCGAATTGCGCATCACCTTGCTGTCGTTGCCCACGAAGCGGATATCGTCCAGCACCACCTTCGCACCCGGAATAATGGGGACCATCCCAAGGCTGACGCGCACCAGTTCATCACCCGAACCCTTGATACGGAGCGATTTGAACATATAGCCCTTGCGCAGGCAGTTGATCCGCAGGTTGCGGTAGTTGTCCATCTTGAATTCGTACCGGCTTTGGCCCTTGGCCTGCACCACCGAGTCGAAATACATGCCCTCGATCGTCAACGAAGCCTCCAGGGCGGTGCCGGTCAGGCTGTCCGTAACCTCAACCACGAGGGATTGGGGCCATTCCTTCACGGGCGGCGGCGGGGGCGCGGGATCGTAATGGAACCGGACGGTAAAGCCCGCCCGCGGCCGCTGCGGATAATCGACGGCCAGGTAGTAAAGGTCGCCTTCCTCCGCCTCGATGGCCTTGCTGTACGAGGTGCCCACGCCCGAGCGGACATATTCCTCCGTGGCTTCTTTGCTGAGCCCGCACATGGAGTGCAAGGACTTGTCGTTGCGCGAAATGTTGCTGCGCACCGGGGCGACCTCCTTGGCCAGGATCTTTTCACAGATGCCCGGCACATTGCCCGCGAAGACCAGGAAGTCGATGTCGTCCTCGATGTCTTGCGGGATGATGTCGAAGGTGAGGGTGGTCTTGACCGGTGCGCGGAAACGGTACCACGTGGTGTGGTGCTCGCGCTCGAACCATTTCAGGTCGGTCGCCGGGTTTTCCTTGATCTCCAGGACGTTGCCGAAACCGCGTCCCGGCCTGTCGTTCACCACCACTGAGTCCAGGACCGCGATGGCACCCATGCAGTCGCCAGGGTCCACGACAGGTGCCTGCGCGCCGGCTGTGGCCGCGAAAAGCAACACATGAGGCAATGACAGGTATGATCCGTGGGGAGCTTTCACAGGCGATCAATGACTGGGCCTTTCCTACGCAGGATCGTAGTTAAGGTTGCTCCCCAGCCAGCGCTCCATCCACGCTGTGGTCTGTCCCTTGCGGCGGGCCAGGTCCTCGATCTGGTCCTTGCCCACCCGGCCGATGCCGAAGTACTTGCCCTGCGGATGGGCGAAGTAGAGCCCGCTCACCGATGCCGCGGGCCACATGGCCAGGCCTTCGCTCAGTGTGATGCCGGTGTGCCTGGTGGCATCCAACAGGCGGAAGAGTTCGGGCTTCTCGGTATGGTCGGGGCAGGCGGGATAGCCCGGCGCGGGGCGGATGCCCTGGTACTTTTCCTTGATGAGGTCCTCGTTGCTGAAGCGTTCCTTCTCGAAGCCCCACAGTTCCTGCCGCACGATCTCGTGCATCTTCTCCGCAAAAGCTTCCGCCAAGCGGTCGCTCAAGGCCTTCACCAGGATGGCGCTGTAGTCGTCGCCGGCCGCCTCGAACTGCTTCACCTTTTCATCGGTGCCGTGCCCGGCGGTGACGGCGAAACCGCCGACGAAATCCGGGATGCCCTTCGGTGCGAGGAAATCGGCCAAGGCATTGTTGGGCTGCCCTGCCGCTTTCTTGCGTTGCTGGCGCATCGTGTGGAAGCGGCCGATCACCTTGTGTCGCGCGAGGTCGCCATAGACCTCGATGTCATCGTCGTCCACGGTGTTGGCCGGCCAGATGGCCGCCACGCCGTGCGCATGCACCCATTGCTCCTTCACCATGCGGTCCAGGATGGCGCGGGCATCGTTGTACAGCTGCGTGGCCTGGGCGCCCACTTTGGGGTCGTCCAGGATCTTTGGGAAACGGCCCGCCAGCTCCCAGCTTTGGAAGAAAGGCGTCCAATCGATGTAGGGCAGCAGCTCGCTCAGGGGGAAGTTGCGGTAGGTGAACACGCCGGTGCTCTTCGGCGTCACGGGCGGTTCGGCCTTCCTGTCGATGGGGATCTTGTTGGCCCGCGCCTCGGCCAGAGAGATGTACTCCTTAGCACCCTGGTGCTCCTCGAACTGCGCCCGCACCTTGGCCTGGTCCTCGCGCACCTCGGCCAGGAAGCGGTCGCGCTCGTTGTCGCTGAGCAGGTTGTTCACGGCGGGCACGCTGCGGCTGGCATCGAGCACGTGCACCACGGGGGCGTGGTAGTGCGGGGCGATCTTCACGGCGGTGTGCACGCGGCTGGTGGTGGCCCCGCCGATGAGCAACGGCAGCTCGAAGCCTTCGCGCTCCATCTCCTTGGCCACGTGCACCATCTCGTCCAGCGAGGGCGTGATCAGGCCGCTGACACCGATGATGTCCACCTGCATCTCGCGGGCGCTCTTCAGGATGGTGGCGCTGGGCACCATCACGCCGAGATCGATCACCTGCCAGCCGTTGCACGCCAGGATCACGCCCACGATGTTCTTGCCGATGTCGTGCACGTCGCCCTTCACCGTCGCGATGACGATCTTGCCCTTGGGCCTGCCTGCCTCGCCGCTCCTTGCCTTCTCCGCCTCGATGAACGGCACGAGGTGCGCCACCGCCTGCTTCATGACGCGCGCCGACTTCACCACCTGCGGCAGGAACATCTTGCCCGAGCCGAAGAGGTCGCCGACGACCGCCATGCCGGCCATGAGCGGCCCCTCGATCACCGAGAGCGGGTGCCCGAGCGCCAGCCGCGCCTCCTCGGTGTCCTCGTCGATGTAGGTCACGTCGCCGACGACCAGCGCGTGCGCCAGGCGTTCGGCGACGGGCAGGCTCCGCCACGCGCCTTCGGCCTTCTCGCTCTTGCCCTTCTTCTTGACCGTCTCGGCGAAGGTGACCAGCCGATCGGTCGCGTCGGGGCGCCGGTTGAAGAGCACGTCCTCGACCAGCTCTTTGAGGTCCGCGGGGATCTCGTCGTAGACCGCGAGCTGGCCGGCGTTGACGATGCCCATGTCCATGCCGGCGGCGATGGCGTGATAGAGGAAGGCCGCGTGCATCGCCTCGCGCACGGTGTCGTTGCCGCGGAACGAGAACGACAGGTTCGACACGCCGCCCGAGATCCTGGCGCCCGGGCAGCGGCGCTTGATCTCGCGCGTCGCCTCGATGAAGGCGATGGCGTAGTCGGCGTGCTCCTCGATGCCGGTCGCGATCGCCAGGATGTTCGGATCGAAGATGATGTCGGTCGGGTCGAAGCCGGCGACTTCGGTGAGCAGGCGGAAGCTGCGCTCGGCGATGGCGACCTTGTGCTCGACGGTGACCGCCTGGCCGCTCTCGTCGAAGCACATCACCACGACCGCGGCGCCGAAGCGGCGCACGATCCGCGCGTGCTCGAGGAAGGCTGCCTCGCCCTCCTTGAGCGAGATCGAGTTGACGATCGACTTGCCCTGCGCGACCTCGAGGCCGGCCTCGATCACCTCGAACTTCGAGCTGTCGATCATCACCGGCACGCGCGCGATGTCCGGCTCGGAGGCGATGAGGTTCAGGAAGCGCCGCATCGCCGCGACGCCGTCGATGAGCCCCTCGTCCATGTTGACGTCGATGACGTTGGCGCCGCCCTCGACCTGGTCGCGCGCGACCTGCAGCGCCTCGTCGTAGCGGTTTTCCTTGATGAGCTTCTCGAAGCGCTTGGAGCCGGTGATGTTGGTGCGCTCGCCGATCATCA
>JAGFIV010000132.1 GCA_024103275.1 Flavobacteriales bacterium | reverse complement strand
GCCCGTGCGCGTCACGTTCGCCGTGCCGCCCGAGGTGCAGTACGGGCTGCCCCCGTAGCGGATCGCCGCTGACGGCATGGGGGTGACCTGTACGTCGACCGTCCACCCCGCAGCGCTGTCTATTATGGCCGGCACGGGCGCGATCACCCAGTGCGCGAGCACGGGGGGCAGCGCCACGGTGACGTACACGGTGGCGGCCTCGGGCGGCTGTGCGGCGTTCACGGGCACGGCCGGCGTGACGGTGACGGCGGCGCCCGCGGCGGCGATCAGCTACGGGGGCAGCCCGTACTGCAGCTCGGGCGGCACGGCGAACGTGACGCGCACGGGCACTTCGGGCGGCACGTACGGCGCAAGCGCCGCTGGACTGTCGATCACCGCAGGCACGGGCGCGATCAACATGGGCGCGAGCACGGCGGGCAGCTACACGGTGACGTACACGGTGGCGGCCTCGGGCGGCTGTGCGGCGTTCACGGCCACGGCCGGCGTGACGGTGACGGCGGCGCCCGCGGCGACGATCGGCTACGGGGGCAGCATGTTCTGCACCGCTGGGGGCACTGCGATCGTGATTCATTCGGGCACCTCGGGCGGCACGTACAGCGCAAGCCCCGCTGGCCTGTCGATCAACGCAGGCACGGGCGCGATCAACCTGGGCGCGAGCACGGCGGGCAGCTACACGGTGACGTACACGGTGGCGGCCTCGGGCGGCTGTGCGGCGTTCAGCACCACCGCTACATTCACGGTGTACGATATCGGCGATCCCTGCGACGACGGCGATCCGGAAACGGAAAACGACATGATCGACGGGGATTGTGTATGCACCGGGACCATCATCAACCGTATCGCCGATGAGGGAGCAACACCACGGGGGTTGGTGGAACTCTTCCCCAACCCGGCCCATGAAGGGTGGGTTATGGTACGGGCCAGCGGCCTGGCCGCAGGCCCCGTGGCGATCACGGTCCGGGATGCCGTCGGCAGGAAACTTCTCGCTTGGGAGAAGGTATCGTCGAATGGCAGCCTGGAGGCGGTCCTGGACCTGTCGAAGGATGTTGCGCAAGGAAGCTACCTGGTGGAGGTGATCGCCGGTGGTCGGCGATCCGTCCTGCGGTTGGTCGTTGATTGACCATGTACCGGCCAGCCAAGCGAAAGGGCCACCCCGCGGGATGGCCCTCTGCAGCCTTGGCAGCGTATGCTTGATCAGTAATACACCAAACGCCGCACCTTGGCGATGTGCTTGGCGAGGCGGATCACTTGCTTGGTGTATCCGAATTCGTTGTCGTACCAGGTGTAGAGCACCACATTGCGCTTGTCCGCGCTGGCGATGGTGGCGTTGCTGTCGAACACGCTGCAGCATGAATCGCCGATGATGTCGCTGCTCACCAACTCGGGGTCCACCTGGTAGTGGATCTGGTTCACCAGGTCGCCTTGCAGGGCCGCATGGCGCACCAGGTCGTTCATTTCGTCGCGGGTGACGTCCTTCTTCACGGTCAGGCTCATGATGGCCAATGAACCGTTGGGGGTGGGCACGCGCACGGCGTTGGCCGTCAGTTTGCCCTTCAGGCTGGGGATGGCTTTGCTCACCGCGCTTCCCGCACCGGTGCTGGTGATCACCATGTTGATCGCCGCGCTCCGCCCCCGGCGCGGTTTGCCGTGGAAATTGTCCAACAGGTTCTGGTCGTTCGTATAGGCATGCACGGTCTCGATGTGGCCCTTCTCGATGCCCAGGTTGTCCTCCACCACCTTCAGGATCGGGGCGATGGCGTTGGTGGTGCAGCTGGCGGCGCTGAAAATGCGCTCATGTTCCAGGTCGAGGTCCTTGTGGTTGATCCCGTACACCACGTTGGGGATCTCTTTGCCGGGCGCGGTCAGCAGCACATGCTTTACGCCCTTGGCCTGCAGGTGGCGGCCCAGCGCCTCGCGGTCCTTGAACACGCCCGTGTTGTCGATCACCATGGCATCGTGGATGCCGTATGCGGTGTAATCCACCTCCTCCGGGCCCTTGGCCGCAATGAGCTGTACGCGCTGTCCATTGATGATCAGCGCCTGGTTCTCCAGGTCCTCCTCCACGGTGCCCTTGAACGCGCCATGCACACTGTCGTTGCGCAACAAGGCGGCACGCTTCACGATCTCCTCATTGCTGAGTTTGCGCAGCACGATGGCCCTCAGGCGCAGCTGCTGGCCCTTGCCGGCCTGCTTGATCAGTTCGCGGGCGGCAATGCGGCCGATGCGGCCGAAGCCGTACAGCACCACGTCCTGGGGCTGGAATGTGTGCTTGTCCTGGCCGATGAAGTCCTTCAGGGTGGTCTTCAGGAAGTCAACTGCCGAGGTGCCTCCCGATTCCTTGTACTCGTACGCCAGGCGTCCGATGTCGATCTTGCTGGGGGCCAGGCCCAGTTGCAGCATCTCCCTTGCCAGCAAGGCCGTTTCCGCGAGATCCACCGGCTTGTGCACCACGGTGTCGGCGTAGTTGAACAGCTTGATCACCTCGGATGTATTGATGTCCAGCAGGTGGTTCCGGAAAAAGACCAGCTCCACGCCATGCTCGAACATGAGCCGTCCCACCGAGCTCATCAGGTCCACGGCGGATTTCTCGCGGTTCACATACTCATTCAGGCCAGCCTCATACGTGGCCTTCTTTTCCAAGGTCTCCATGTTGTTGGGGGTAAAGGGGACGGAATTTTGCGGGTATGCGGCTCAGCCCAGGTAGGCCTTGAGCAACTTGCTGCGGCTGGTGTGGCGCAGCCGCCGGATGGCCTTCTCCTTGATCTGGCGCACGCGCTCGCGGGTCAGGTCGAACTTCGCCCCGATCTCCTCCAAGGTCAGGCCGTGGTTGATGTTGATGCCGAAGAAGAGCTTCACCACGTCCCGTTCCCTTTCGGTCAGTGTGCTCAGCGCGCGATCAATCTCCTTGGACAGGCTCTCATTGATCAATGTACGGTCGGCCGGCATGCTGTCGTTGTTGGGCAGCACGTCCAGCAGGCTGTTGCTTTCCCCTTCCACGAAGGGAGCGTCCATGCTGATGTGGCGGCCGCTGACCTTCATGGTGTCCGCCACCTTCTCGGGGGGCAGCTCCAGCAGGGCGGCTAGTTCGTCGGCGCTGGGCGGGCGCTCATATTCCTGTTCCAGCTTGGCGAATGCCTTGTTGATCTTGTTGAGCGACCCCACTTGGTTCAGCGGCAGGCGCACGATGCGGCTCTGCTCCGCCAGTGCCTGCAGGATGCTCTGGCGGATCCACCACACGGCGTAGCTGATGAACTTGAATCCACGGGTTTCGTCGAACCGTTGCGCCGCCTTGATCAGGCCCAGGTTGCCCTCGTTGATCAGGTCGGGCAGGCTGAGACCCTGGTTCTGGTATTGCTTGGCCACGGAGACCACGAAGCGCAGGTTGGCTTTCACCAGCTTGTCCAGCGCCGCACTGTCGCCCTTCTTGATCTTGCGGGCGAGCTCGACCTCCATTTCGGCATTGATCAATCCCTCCTTGCCGATCTCCTGCAGGTACTTGTCCAAGGACTGGCTTTCCCTGTTGGTGATCGACTTGGTGATCTTGAGTTGGCGCATTCTGCTTGTCACGGCGCTGGGGGGTATTTATTGGTTTTGTTGACACCTGGTCCCTTGGACCCCTTCAGTAAACGCCCCTTCGGGGGCAAGGGTTCAATCAGGCTGCGAAGGTAAGCTGGCTCATTGCACGTGGCAAGGACTGCCGTCACGGTCGTTCCGGAATAATGTAATCCGTTGAATGGCCGCCAGTTACACTCCAAGCCCGTAAAAAGCCCGTTTGCCGTTCGGGTACACGCCCTCGATCAGTACGCCGCCCCGTTTGCCGTTCAGTGCCTTGACGATGTCCTGAGGGGTCCGCATCGGCACTTGGTCGATCTTGGTGATGATGAAGCCCTCACGGATGCCGATGCTGCGCAGCTTCCCGGGGTTCAGCCGGGCCACCTTCACGCCGTTGTCCAGCTTCAAGGCGGCCAGGTCATCCTTGCCGGCGGGGGCCAGTTCGGCACCCAGTGAAGGGGAGGTTACCTCGGCAGAGACGGCGGGACTGGCCGAATCGTCGCCTGCGCGGTCCAGGAGCGTGAGTTCCTTCACCACCTCATTCCCCTTGTGCACCAATGTGATGGCCACCTTGTCGCCAGGGCTGAACTTGCTGATCTGGCCTTGCAGTTCGGGCACGTTGTTCACCGGCATGGCACCCACCTTCACGATCACGTCACCGCTCTGTACGCCTGCCTTCCGGGCCGCGCCGTTGGGTACCACGTCTTTCACGTACACGCCGTTCAAGCGGTTCAACTCAAGGCTCTTGGCCATGTCCTGGTCGATGTCGCTGATGGTCACCCCCAGGAAGGCCCGGCGCACATGGCCGAACTCCATCAGGTCGTGCGTCACCTTGCTGACGATGTTGGACGGCACGGCGAACGAATAGCCGGTATAGCTGCCGGTGGTGCTGGCAATGGCGCTGTTGATGCCTACCAGGTCGCCATTGGTGTTCACCAGGGCGCCGCCGCTGTTGCCCGGGTTTACGGCCGCATCGGTCTGGATGAAGCTTTCGATGGGGAAGACATCCCGGTCGGGATCGTATTGCAGGATGTTGATGTTGCGCGCCAATGCACTGACGATGCCGGCGGTCACCGTGCTGGTCAGGTTCATCGGGTTGCCCACGGCCAATACCCATTGGCCTACTTTCACATCATCGCTGTTGGCAAAGGCCAAGGTCGGCAGTTTCTCCGCATCCACCTTGATCAAGGCGATGTCCGTGCTGGGGTCCCGGCCGATCACGGTAGCCTCGAACTTGCGCTTGTCGTTGAGGTGTACCTGGATCTTGTCCGCGCCTTCCACCACGTGGTTGTTGGTCACGATGTAGCCGTCATCGCTGATGATCACGCCGCTGCCGGCACCGCGTACCTGTTGGGGTGGCCGTTGCTGGTATCCCCAAAAAAAGTTGTACATCGGTGCCTGCTGCACGGTCGCCTCGGTGGTCACGTGTACCACGGCATCCACGCTGTGCGCCGCCGCATCGGTGAAGTCCGGCGTCGCCACCATGGTCATGTTGGGAACGGGCTGGTTCACGTAATGCGTGGGCACCGGCGCCAAGGTGTCCGCCATGCCCACGGATTGCCTGGCATCCATGCGGTCGTGGACGCCCAAAGCCAACAGGCCGCCCAATGCGGCCATTCCGATATACCCCAATGCACGTTTCAAATTTCCGCCCCGGTTGCTCATTGTATCCCTATCTCTCGCTTTTGTTCAGCCATCGAACGCCATTTCGGCACCGGTGTTCATGCTGACGCTGTTAACGTGTGTTGATCGTCCGATCCGTGGTGCGATCACCGGTCGCGCTTGCCCAGCGAAGAGTGTGCCGCGCCGATATTTGCTGACGAAATGGCAAGGCTCTCCTTTTCCAAATGGCACGGTGCCGGAAATGACTTCATCCTGGTGGATGACCGTGACGGGCGGCTGGCCGGGAACTTGGAAAGCCTGGCGCGGAAGCTCTGCCACCGCCATGTTGGCATCGGTGGCGACGGCTTGATCTTGTTGCAGGCGGCGCGGATGCACGGTACCGATTTCCACATGGAGTTCCTGAACCCGGACGGGAGCCGAAGCTTTTGCGGCAACGGCAGCCGATGCGCGTTCGCCTTCCGGAGCACGCTGCTGGACCGACGGGAGGCGGCGCGGTTTACCGCCATCGACGGGGTACATGCCGCGCGGTGGGCCAACGGCGGGGTGGAGGTCTCCATGCGGGATGTGCAGGCCATCGTGCGGTTGGAAGCGCACGTGGACTTCATCCACACCGGTTCGCCCCATCTGGTGGTGTACGTGGACGACCCCGCTGCCGTGGACATCGTGCCGGAGGCGCACCGCTGGCGGTACGGCGAGCGCTTCGCCAAGGAAGGGGTGAACGTGAATTTTGTCCGTTGGCACGACGGCCGATTGGAGATGCGGACCTACGAGCGTGGCGTGGAGGCGGAAACATTGAGCTGCGGCACCGGCGTGACGGCGGCGGCGTTGAGTGCCATGGCGCGGGGTCTTTGCCCGGACGAATGCCCGGTGACCGCGCCCGGCGGGCGGCTCCGGGTGCGGGCCCGCAGGCAGGACGGCGGGTTCAGCGACATTTTCCTGCAAGGGCCGGTGGCCGAGGTGTTCCAAGGCACGGTGGAGACAGCCCCATGAAGCGAGCCTTGGCGGTGACGATCGTGCTGGTGCTGGGGGCCTCGGCGTTCCTGGGCTGGCGCACTTGGCGCAAGGTGCATGGACCGGCCACCGGTTTCGCGGAACGGCAGAAGGTGCTGCTGGTGCCCCGGGGCGCGGACTTTGATCAATTGATGGACAGCATCCGCGCGGATTCCATCGTGAAGGATGAGCATTTGTTCCGGTGGGTGGCCGAGCGGAAGCAATACGGCGAGCGTGTCCGGCCGGGGCGGTATGTGGTCCCGAAAGGGATGTCGATGAACAACCTGGTGAACAAGCTGCGCAGCGGAGAGCAGGACCCCGTGCGGATCACCTTCACCAACATCAGGAACCTGCCGCAATTGGCGGGGAAGCTGGCCACCTACATCGAGGCGGATTCCCTGGAGGTGCTCGATGCGATCCTCGATCCTGCCACGATACGGCGGCTGGGCTTCAAGCGGGAGACCATCATTTCACTCTTCCTGCCGAACACCTACGAGGTGTGGTGGACGGTGACCCCTGACGAGCTGATCGGCCGCTTCGCCAAGGAGTACAAACGCTTCTGGAATGCCGACCGGCAGGCGGCGGCCAAGGCGCTTGGCCTGTCGCAAGGGGAGGTGAGCACCTTGGCGAGCATCGTGCAGGCCGAAACGGGGGTGTTCAGCGACGCGCCCACCATTGCAAGCGTTTACCTCAACCGCCTGCGCATCGGCATGCCTTTGCAGGCGGACCCCACCTTGCTGTACGCCCTGGGCCTGGACAGTGCGCAGCGGGTACTGAATGCGCACAAGGACGCGGATTCGCCGTACAACACATACAAGTACGCAGGCTTGCCGCCCGGCCCGATCAATCTGCCCGAGCCACGCTTCATCGATGCCGTGCTGCACCCGGCGGAGACGAAGTACCTGTACTTCTGCGCCCGGGAGGACCTGAGCGGATACAGCAACTTCAGCACCTCGTATGCCCAACACCTGGTGCATGCACGGCGCTACCAGCAGGCGCTGAACAAAAGGAGGATCTTCCGTTGAGCGGGGCTCGGCAGTCCCCAGGGCCCAAGAGGATCCATGCCCGTTCCGGGTCAACGGACCTACTTTCGCACCTTGACCATTCGAGAAATCCATGAGCAAGATCAAGTTCGGCACCGACGGTTGGCGTGCCATCATCGCACAGGAATACACCGTGGAGAACGTGGCGCGGGTCACCGTTGGGCTGGCCTCCTGGTTGAAGCGGAAATACCCCCAAGGCACCAGCGTGGTGGTGGGGCACGATTGCCGTTTTGCCGGTGAGCTCTTTGCGGAAACCACCGCGAAGGTGCTGGTACACCACGGCATCAAGGTCCACCTGGCCAAGGGGTTCGTCAGCACGCCGATGGTGTCGCTGGGCACCTTGCGCACCACCTCCGGCATGGGGGTGATCATCACCGCCAGCCACAACCCGCCCAGCTACAACGGCTACAAGCTCAAGGGACCGCATGGCGGGCCGCTGATCCCCGAACAAGTGCAGGAGGTGGAGGACCTGATCCCCGAGCAGCACGGCGTGGACCTGGCCGCCATCGACCTGGCCAAGGCCAAGGCGGACGGCCTGCTGATGGACATTGACCTGGAGGGCATCTACGTGGAGCACGTGCGGAAGCACTTCGACCTCGAGGCCATCCGCAAGAGCGGCCTGAAGCTGGGCTACGATGCCATGTACGGCGCGGGCCAGCGCGTGATCCCACAGGTACTGCCCGAGACCACCCTGCTGCACTGCGACCACAACCCCGGTTTCCACGGCCAGGCGCCGGAGCCCATCCACCGCAACCTGATCCCCTTCTCCAAGTTGATCAAGGAGAAGAACCTGGACTGCGGCCTGGCCACCGACGGCGATGCCGACCGCATCGGGCTGTACAACGCAAAAGGGGAGTTCGTGGACTCGCACCACATCATCCTGCTGTTGATCCACTACCTGGTGAAGTACAAGAAATTCACAGGCAAGGTGGTGGTGGCCACCAGCACCACGCCCAAGGTGGAAAAGCTGTGCCAGTACTACGGTCTGGAGTACCAGGTGACCAAGATCGGCTTCAAGTGGATCGCGGGCATCATGATCACGGAGGACATCCTGGTGGGCGGCGAGGAGAGCGGCGGTATCGCCATCAAGGGCCACATCCCGGAGCGCGACGGCATCTGGATGGGCCTCACCATTTGGGAGTTCATGGCCAAGAGCGGCAAGAGCCTGGACGACCTGGTGCAGGAGGTGTATGCCATCGTGGGGCCGTTTGCCTATGAGCGGAATGATCTGCACATCACCGAGGCGCTGAAGCAGCAGGTGTTGAAGGCTTGTGCGGCGGACTCCTACAAGGGCTTCGGGCCGCATGAGGTGCGCAAGGTGGACACGCTGGATGGCTACAAGTACTTCTTCGACGACGAAGAATGGCTGATGATCCGCGCCAGCGGCACAGAGCCCGTGCTCCGCTTGTATGCAGGCGGTGCCACCATGGACCGCGCCCGGGAGATCCTGCAAGCGTGCCGGACCACCATCGGTGCCTGATCCCGTGTGGGCAAGCCGGAAGGCCATGGCGCGCGGATGCAAGCAGGCAAGGGCAGTGATCGGATTTCTGCTCGCCCTGTGCCCCGCTGCCGCCCAGGCCCAATCGCCGGATTCGTCCTACAAACGCGAGTTGGACCCCGGACGGGCGTGGCTGGTGGCGGGTGGCACGGCGGCCTGCATGGCGGGTTCGCTCATCGGCCTGGACCGTGCGTGGTACCAAGGCCATGAGCGCACCGGCTTCCACACCTTCGACGACGGCGACGAATGGTACCAGGTGGACAAGCTGGGCCATGCGCACAGCGCCTACCAGTTGGGCCGCGCCGGCCATACCGCGTTCGCTTGGGCCGGGTTCAACCAACGCACGTCGGTGTGGTTGGGCGGTTCGGTGGGCCTCATCTACCTCACTGGCATCGAATACCTCGACGGCTATTCCTCGGCCTATGGCTTCAGCTGGTGGGACATGGGCGCCAACACCGCGGGCACCGCGCTCTTCATCGGCCAGCAGTTGGGCTGGAAGGAACAGCGCCTGCTGCTGAAATGGTCGGCGCACCTCACGGACTTTGCGCCATTGCGCCCGGATGTGCTGGGAAGTACCGTGCCCGAGCGCTTGCTGAAGGACTACAACGGCAGCACGGTGTGGCTCAGCGCAAACCCGCATGCGTTCGGCTGGAAGGCACTGCCGCCCTGGCTCAACATCGCGGCGGGCATGGGCGCGGAGGGCATGGTCAACGCCCGGCACAACCCCGGCTCGTTCCGCCAGTTCTACCTCGCGCCGGACATCGCCTTCTCGCGGGTCCCGACGAAGAAGAAGTTCCTGCGCACCTTCTTCTTCCTGCTGGATGCCCTGAAGATGCCTGCGCCAACCCTGGAGTTCCGCGGGAACGGCGGCATGCGGGGCCATTGGCTCTATTTTTAACGCAGGGAGGCCCGCTTCCGCCCGCACCAATCGTTCAACGATGAATACCGCATATGCCAGCCTGCTTTTCACCGTGACCATCTTCCTTTCCACCACGTCGGCCATGGCCCAGTCCGGCATGGCGCTGAGCCTGAACGGCGTGGACGGGCGCATGGAGGTGGCCGATGACGATGCGCTTGACATCGATGCTGGGGAGAGTTTCTCCATCACCCTTTGGATGAAGACCGCACAGAGCGCGGACTACTACCGGGTGGTGAGCAAGCGGGAGGCGGGAAGCGGCGCCGGCTATGAGATGATCACGCAGTCCGGTGCCGGCGCGTTGGGCATCAACCTGCGCAGTACGGCGGGCACCAATGCCGGGCCGCCCTTCGGCACCACGTCCGTTACCGATGGGTCCTGGCACCATCTGGCCATGGTGGTGGACGCGGCCAATGGCAGCGCCAGCATCTATGTGGACGGCAACTTGGAACAGACCAACGCCTCAACGGCCATCGGCACGGAAAGCTTCGCCACCACCACGGCCCTGCTGCTGGGCGCGAATGTGGACGGCAATTTCCACCTGAACGGGTCCATGGATGATGTGCGCGTTTGGCAAACGGCGCTGAGCGCGGCCCAGGTGTCTGCGGACATGACGGCGACCGTGAATGGATCAACGCCGGACCTGGTGGCCGCGTGGGATTTTGAGAACGTGAACGGCACCACCGTGCCCGATGTTCTTGGTGCGCACCCCGGCACGCTACTGGGCGGGGCCTCCGTGGTGATGCCGGGCGGGGACATGGCCTTCACGGGAAGCAACGTCATCGCCACCAGTGTGCCGGTGGGCATCGGCGAGCAGGCGGAGCGCGTGATCGGCATCCGCATCAGCACCACCGGCCAGAACATGCCGCTGACGGTTTCGGACATTTCGTTCAACCTCAACGGCACCACCGACCTGGCGGACCTGGGATCCGTGGACGTGTTCTACACCGGCGGCAGCCCGCGCATGACCACCGACATGCCGTTCGGCACGGCGCCGGCAGCGGCCGGGACCATCCAGATCAGCGGCTTCCAGGAGTTGCAGGAAGGCGACAACTATTTCTGGATCACCTGCACCGTGTCCGCCGATGCCCAGGAAGGCCATGTGATCAAGGGCGAGCTGGTTTCCGTTACCGGCACAGGCCAGGACTACACGCCCGCCATTACTTCCACCGATGATGAACGCATGATCCTGCTGGAACACAAGGTGCTATTCTCCAGCGGCGACTATGGGGCAGCCAACTGGCGCATTCCCGCCATCATCCGCGCGGCGGACGGCTCCTTGGTGGCGGTGGCGGACAAGCGCTGGAACGGTCCCGGCGACCTGCCCGGCGACATCGACCTGGTGGCGCGCCGCAGCACCGATCAAGGGGATACCTGGTCGGAGCCCGTCACCGTCGCGGATTTCGGCTCGGCCGGCGCTGCCGATGCAGCGCTGGTGATGGACCGCAGCACGGGCGACCTGCTCTGCCTGTTCGGTTCACACGTGGGCCTGTTCCAGTCCACGCACGCCAACCCCATCCGCTTCCAGGTGGCGCGCAGCCAGGACAACGGCATCACATGGAGTGCGCCCACCGAGCACACGTCGGAGATCTATGCACCGACGTGGCAAGCTGCGTGGATCGCTTCGGGCAATGCCTGCCAGCTGCGCAGCGGCCGGATCGTGGGCGCGGTGGGTGTGCGGCAAACTTCCGGTAACGCCATCAGCAACTTCATGATCTACAGCGACGACGGCGGATACACTTGGAACTACAAGCCTGCCATGGCCTCCAGCGTGGGCGATGAGGCCAAGATCGCAGAGCTGGACAACGGCGACCTGATGATGAACATCCGCAATCAGACCCCTGACCGCAGGCGGATCGTCACCTCCACGGACGGCGGTGATTCCTGGAGCTCCCCGAGTTTCCAGCAGGAGCTGATCGACCCGTTCGTCAACGGCGAACTGATCCGCTACACCTCCGTGCTCGATGGTTACGACCAAAGCCGCCTGCTGTTCTCCATCGCCGCCGACCCGTCGGTGCGCCGCAACCTGACCATCTTCCTGAGTTATGATGAGGGCGCCACGTGGCCGGTATCCCGAACGATCTACACGGGCCTTTCCGCCTACTCCAGCCTGACGGTGCTCGACGACGGCGCCATCGGCTGCTTCTATGAGAACGGCGAATACGACACCTACCAACTCTACTTCGCGCGCTTCAGCCTGGATTGGCTCACCAACGGCGCGGACCATTGGGAGGCGCCGTCCTGGGTCCAGGAGGCCGATGGGAACGGAGCACTTTCACTGGAGGTGATGCCGAACCCTGCGAAGGGGGAGGCCACGGTGCAGTTTGAATTGCAGGAGGCCGATGAACTGACCGCAGTCCTGATCGATGCCAAGGGCCAGGTGGTCGACACCTTGTTCCAAGGGCCGTTCAGTGCGGGTGCGCACCGCCGATCGATCAAGCTAGGTGGATTGGCGCCAGGCGGTTACGTGGTGGAAGTGAAGGGCCGCCAGCTGGGCATGACGCGCCGGATGGTCGTTTTGAAATAGGACGTTCGTAGAACCGGACCGGCCGTCCGCTTGTTGTCGCCATGAATAACGGGATGCCACATGGAAGCAACGAAGGCAAGGCGATTCGGCATCGGCGACCACGTGCAATGGAACTCGGAGGCGGGCCTGGTCTCGGGGACGATCATCAAGGTCCATGAGACCGACTTCGACTATAAAGGGCACAGGCGGCACGCCACGCCGGATGATCCCCAGTACGAGATCAAGAGCGACAAGACCGACCATATCGCCGCGCACAAGGGCAGCGCATTGACCAAGGTCTGATCGGCGATACCCAGTGGGAGTGAGCTGCTGCCACCTGGCAGGAGGCGATCAGCTCCGGAGCTTCCAGCAGAGGTAAGGCAGGGCCATGAGGCAAACCAGGAACAAGGGCCAGATGCGCCCGGCGAGCACATTGTAGTCGGCGAACAGCACGCTCCATGGTTTGTGCATCAGCCGGCCCAGCGTGAATTCAAAAGCCACCGTAAGCAGCATCCACGCCAGGCCAGTGATCCATGCCTGCCGGGCATCCTGGAGGGCCAGCACACCCGATACGGAACATACGTAGGCGGCACACAGCGTGATGAGCGTAACGGTGGAAAGCTGATGGGCTTGCAAGGGATTGAAGTGCTTCACCAGCACCAACTCGCGCAGGGCGGCATTGGCGAAGGCAAGGGCGATCATCGGTAGCCAAAGGAGGAAATGCTTGAGCGCCATCGGATGGTGGGTTTGGTGGTGTCCCCGTCGCTAAAGGCCCGCCTGGGCGGGGGCTTGCAAGCAAGTTTGGAAAGGCCGGCCGGTCACAAGCTGATGTCCGTCAACCCGGAAGCTTTCCCTCCATCAGCATCAGCTTCACCTTCAGCACGGCGGCCACGGTAAGGCTGTCGCGCACCTCGCCGCGCAACACCATTTGATAGAGCTCATCGAAGGGCAGCTTGCGTTGCTCCAGCTCTTCGTCGTGGTCGGGTTCAGGTTCGTGGAATGAAAGGCCCTGTGCCACGAAGATCACCGCATGCTCGTCGCTTGCGCTGTTGCTCAGGTCCATCTGCAGCACCTCGGTCCAACGATCGGCCGTGATGCCCACCTCCTCGCGCAGCTCGCGCTTGGCGCTCTCCACCGCCGGGATGTCGCGCTTGCCACCGCCTTCCGGGATCTCCCAGCTGTATGTTTCCAGCGGGTAGCGGTACTGCCCCACGATCCACGTGTTCAGCTCCTCGTCCAGCGGGATGATGCCCACGGCGATGTGCTTGAAGTGGATCACGCCGTACACGCCCTGCTTGCCGCCGGGATCGATCACCTCGTGGTGGCTCACGGCGATCCACGGCGTTTCATAGGCCTTCCGTTCGCTCAAGGTGGTCCACGGCCCGCGCTTCTTCATGCGGCAAAGATGCGGATGGGGGAGTTGGCAGAAGGGGAAAGGGGCGGGTTGCCGGGTGGCAGAGGGCAGGAGCAGTCCGCCTTCGCTGAAGCTTCGGCGAGACCAGTTGGCAGTTAGCAGTGGGAAGTTCTCAGTTCTCAGTTCTCAGTTCTCAGTTCTCAGTTGTCAGTTGTCAGTTGTCAGTTGTCAGTTCTCAGTTGTCAGTTCTCAGTTTTCAGTTCATGGCTCGTGGCCCACGGCTCGTGACTCGCAGCCAAAGGCTTGTGGCTTGTAGCTCGTGGCTTGTAGCCTATTGTTCGCAGTCTGTAGTTGGCAGGAGCAGTTAGCAGGTGGCAGGGAATGAATGCGTCGAACGTTATCCAGTGCCTCCACACCGTACATCGGTGCAATCGGCGGGATCGGTAGAAGGTATTTGCAACCACCAATCGCCAATCACCAATCACCAGCCACCAATCACCAGCCACCAATCACCTCCGTGAAGGATCCAGCCGGAACTGGATGTCGAGCTTCATCGGGCTGCGCACGTATTGGCCGTTCTTGATGGCGGGTCGCCAGCAGATGGTGCGTGCGAGGCGCATGGCCTCGTCGTCGCAACCGCCGCCCAGGAAGTTCAGGGTGCGCAGGTTGCTCACGCTCCCGGTGGTTTCCACCACGAACTCGATCGTCACCTTGCCCTGGATGTCCAGCCGGAAGGCCTCGGGCGGATAGCGCAGGTTGGCGGACAGGTAGGCGGGCAGCCCTCGCAGCCCGTGGGGAATGCGCGGTTGGGCCAATGAATCCAACTGCCTGTCCTCGTACAGGGTGAAGCTGTCGTCCTTGGGCAACACACCTTCAGGCGCCGGGCAGTGCCGCCCCTTTGCCTGTTGTTTCCTATAGCGTTTCGCGTTGAAAGGGATGGCGATGGAATGGTCCTTTTCCAAGGCGGTGCCACCCACCGAGGCCGGCACCCAGCGGATCATCCGGGCCAGGCGGACGGCCTCGGCATCACAGGCCGGGTCCAAGGGGATCTGCACGCGTACATTTTGCGCCGTTCCGTCCGGCATCACCTTGAAGGCCACGGTCACCTCGCCGTTCAACCCGGCGTCCAGTGCTTCCTGCGGGAAATGCTGTTCCTGTTCGAGCAGCCAGTTCACGGCCTGTTTGCCACCATAGGGTTCGGGCGCCACAAAGCTTTGCGCGGCCAGGAGGACCGGTGCCAAGAGGGGAAAGGGAAGGGAAAAGATGCGCAACATGCTCCGTAAATTTGCGGAATGTCCGTTCAGGCAAAGATCGTTCCGGGCGACACGGTTTCCTTCCTCAATGACGTAGGGGGAGGGCTGGTGCTCGCCTTTGTGGGCAAGGACCGCGTGAAGGTGCGGACGCATGACGGTTTCGAGCTGGTGTATCCGGCCAAGGAACTGGTGGTGAACGAGGGAGATCCCAGCAGGGCGGTGAGCGACCACCAGGCACGCCTGCGCGCATCGAACGACCGCTTGGCGGAACGGGTGGAGCGGCGGAAAAGCCAAGGGGCCTCCATGCAGAACGGCGGCAAGGTGCACGCGATGGCGGAGGATCCGCAGGTGATGGAGATCGACCTGCACCTGGACAAACTGGTGGAGGACGAGGGGCGGTTGAGCGACGGCGAGAAATTGCGCTTCCAACTGGATTTTTTCGAGCGCCGGTTGAATACGGCCATCCGGGAGCGCAAAAAACACGTCATAGTGATCCACGGGGTCGGTGAGGGCATCCTGCGGGAAGAGGTGCGCAAGCTGTTGCAGTTCTACACGGGCCTGCGGTTCGACGATGCCGATCCCCGGCGCTACGGCCACGGGGCCACGGCGATCGAGATCTTGCAACACTGATCCACCGTTGGACCGGTGTTCCGTTCCTTGACATCCCGCGCATCGCTCCGTCGCTCTTCGTGCCCTTGGCGCGGAGGGAGGAAAGTCCGGGCAGCATAGGGCACCGTGCTTCCTAACGGGAAGGGGCGCCGCCGGGAACGGTGGCGTTACGGAAAGTGCCGCAGAAAGGGAAGTTGCCTGCAGGCCGAAAGGCCTTAGGCTGAAGCTTTGGCAAGGTCCGCCTTCGCCAAGGCTTCGGCGGGTAAAAGTGAAAAGGTGGGCCCGCCTCCGTGCGGGATAGGCGCTTCGGCGCCCAAAGTAAGAGCCCACCAGTGCCGTGCGTGAGCAGGGCAGCTTGGTAAACCCCACGGGCTGAAAGGCCAAATAGGCCGGGGTTCCCGCCTTCGGGCGGGATAAGGGCGGCCCGTCCGATCCCGGCGGGTAGGCTGATCGAGGCCCACCGTGAGGTGGGTCCCAGATAGATGACGGAGCCCCGCATGGCGACATGCGGGGACAGGATCCGGCTTATAGATGCGCGGGCCATCGTGAAAGGCTCCGGTGATGCACCGGGGCCTTTCTCCATTTGGGGCCAAGGGGCTGCGGGCCTATGTGCATGGGTGGATGGCCATGGACGGGACCCGGTTGCCCAATGTGCGGGGTGGGAAACGGGGCGTCGTGGAGCGGCACCGATCAACGCCAGGCCCCCTTTGCTTTTCATGCCCGATCGTGGTTGAGATCCGTCCAAAGGGCGATCGGGACCTGGAACTGGCGATGCGCGTGCGCGCAACCGCCTGGCCTGATAGGCCGGGGCATGGTCGAAACCGGAACGGCATCAACTCTTTTTCAGCCGCCACTTCCGGCTGGCCAGGCCCATCCACAACATCAGGATGAAGGTGATCGCCGCCGGGACCAGCAGGATCAGCAGGCCGTAGGAGGGTTTGCGCACACCGGTCACCGGGTCGTAGGTGAAGCAGGACAGCAGACGGTCCTCTCCGGGCAAGGGGTAAGAGGGGATGAATTCACCGGTGAGCGTCTTGATCAACGAGGCGATGTCCTTCCGTTCGCGGATGCCCGCCATTTTGCGGATGATGTAGCCATTGCCGTTCACGCCCACCAGCAGGGCCTCGTGGTCGAATTGCCCGCTCAGGCTGTCCCAAGTGGGGCGGAAGCCCACGGAGCTTGTCAGGGCCTCGATCTGTGGGGTGGTGGCAAACAGCCAGCGATCATCCCCTCCCAGTTGGAACAGCCGCGCGTAGCCGTCCATGTCGGCCTGGGTATCGCGCGGGTCGAAGCTCACCACGAGCACCTTGAACTTCTCCCGGGGGTCCAAGGCCCGCATGTCCTCGGCCAGGCGCAGCAGGAAGGGGCTGCAAATGCCGGTGCACCGGGTGAAGACCAGGGCGACCATCACCGGTTGCCGGGCATAGAGCCGCGAGAGTTGGGTGGTATCTGATGCGAGGTGCAGCGGCACATCGGCGATCGGCGTGTACAACCCCTCCTCCTCGGAAAGGTCGTACACGCCGCCGTCGGGATGGGCCGGGCCTGCGAGGGTGAGTGCTAGGAGGCCGGCGAGAAGGCTTTTGTACATCTGCGGATGATGGTGAGGAACACCATCAGCATGCCCACAAGGTACACAACGGCGAACCATGCGGCCGCAGTGGCGAGGGGCGCGCCGTTGGCGATCCCCTCCGGGTAGACGGCATAGCGGCGGGGCACGGAGCTGGCGCCGCCGAGGTAGAACATCAGCACGAAGCCGAAGCCGCCGATGAGCAGCAGCGTGAGCGTGGGCCAGTGCGACCGGAAGGTGTCCCGGGTGCCGGAGAAATCATGGGCCGCCCACCAGAAGAAGCCCAGGCACAGCAGCACGTTCCCCATGGCGTTGTATGTATGGAAGTGCGCGGGCACCCACAGCGTGTTGTGCAGGATGATGTTGTTGCTGATGGTGGAGTCGATCACCGCGCCCACGCCGCCGATCAGCCAGCCGATGATGCCGATGAAGAACAGCAGGTTGGTGAACGACCACTTGATCCTGTTCCGATAGACCAGTGTGGCCACGCTGAAGGCCGTGACGGCGGCCGCCGGCAGGCTGGCGAAGTAGGAAGCGAGCTGCCCCACGATCTGGAAGCCGCCGGGCTGCACGAAGTCCATGTACATGTGGTGGAAGAAGGCGGTGAGCACGAAGACCATGGTGCAGTTCCAGCCCAGGGCCACGTACCAGGTGGTGCCGAATTTCTTGCGGCCGCCCACCTCGGGCATCAGCTCGTATACGGCCGCCAGGCCCAGGTAAAGCGCCTCGTTGGCCAGGGTGTGGCCGAAGAAATAAGTGAGGTTCTTCATCAGCAGCGCGTCGTTCTTCACCCCGGTGGTGTACATCTCCATGAAGAAGAACACCAGCAGGACCACGGCGGCCAACAGGCACAGGATGATCCCGATCAGGGAGACCGAGGAGATCAGGATGAACGGCGGGGTCTTCTTTTCAGGCTCCTTTCCGGTGAGATGCTGCCAGGCGAAGATCTCCGTGATGGAATAATTCCTCAGGATCTGCGCCATCATCCCCACGGACCAAACCAGCCAGCCTACGCCAAAGACGACCAGGCTCCACAGGAAGAGGTTCGTGGCCCAGGCCTTCCATGCGGCATACGGGGCCAAGGGCAGGGGGTAGAGGAAGGTCCAGGCGGCGTGGAAATTGCCCGCGAAGGTGGACATCCAAAGCATCACCACCCCGATCACGGTGAACACCAAGGCGAAGATGCTCAGCCCGGCCGAGGTCTTCACGTACCGGGAAAGGAGGTAGTTGATGGCCACCAGGCCGGCGGCGGCCCAGATCCCGATCATGGTGACCCCATGGGTGGTCAGCGTGGCATAGAACGTATTGGGCTTCAAGTGCAACTGCGTGCCCTGGTTGAAGCGCATGATGATGCCCAAGGTGATCGAGGCAAGGAAAAGGACCAGGATCGTGATGATCCAGACCGAGGTGACTTTTTTAAGTGATCTGTTTTCCATGGATGGGATCAGTTAACAGTGAATGAGGAGCTCATGATGTGGTGGCTCATGCCGCAGTACTCCAGGCATAGGATGTGGTAGGTGCCCGGTTCGTCGAACACCCAGCGCAGCCGGTTCACATAGCCGGGCATGGCCTGCGTTTGCGTCACCAGTTCATACTTGTCGTTGTACACGCCGAACCCATGGTTGACATCCTTGCTCCGCACGCGGAACTCGATCACCTTGCCGGCGGGCAGTTCCATGTCGTCATAGGAAAGCTCCTCGGTACGGGACAGGTTGAAGCTGTACTGCTCGGCCCGTACATACACCACCTCGGCCGGGGTTTCGTCGGCGTGCATGTAGTACGGGGATTTCGGGAGGGTGACCGCCAGCAGGATCACCAGCAACGCGAACAACAGGGCGAAGAAGAAGAAGCGTTTCCGCTTGGGGTTCTCCAGCCCCGGGCTGTCCTCCGCCGCTTGGAGCGACGATCGGTAGACGGCGATGAAAATAACGGCGATCAGGACCGCCGCTATCAGGAAGATCCATAAAAGCGTCTTATGGTCGGTCATTCTTGATGATGGTTGGTTGTGCTTGGACTTGATGGGCCGGCGCCATCCCGCAAGTTGGGAAACGTCCGGGATGCCGGCGACGGTAAAAACGGATGCTTAGGTCCGCAATGATATGACAAGAATCAGAAACGGGACAAATGGGGGCCCTTACCTTTTGCACCGAGTTCCGCACAACATGCTCCGATCGTGGCGAATGCGGCCCTTGGCGGCGGCAGCCCTTCTCGCGGCCGTCCTCGGCTCGTGCAGCAAGGAGGAGGCCGGCCCGCCGCCCGCGCCGTCCCCTTCCCCGTCCCGCACATCCCTTGAATTGGCGCACCGGGTGGATGGTGAGCCCCTGGCGTACGACAGCATCCGGTACATCAATGAGGCGGGCACCGGTACAGCGTCACCCGCTTGGAGTACTACTTGTGCAACCTGGTCCTGAAAGGTGCTGGCGGAACGGCCGACCATTTGGTGGCGGGTCCGTGGTACATCAACGGTGCCTGGCCCAACACCTTCGACCTGGGCGTGGTGCCCGCGGGCGGATACGACGGTATCAGCGTGGACCTGGGCCTGCCGCCGGCGCTGAACCAGACCAACGCCCTGCCGCCCGCCATGGAGCATGTGAACATGGCGTGGCCCATCCCCATGGGCGGTGGCTACCACTTCATGAAGTTCGAGGGCCATTTCCTGCTCCAGGGCCAGCCTACGGGTTTCGCCATGCACCTGGGCAAGGATCAGAACCTGGTCCATTGTGAGCTTTCGCAACCGTTCACCGTGGGCATCGACCAAGGGAAATTGGCGCTGGTGTTCAACCTGAACGAAGTGTTCCGCGACCCGCACACCTATGACCTCTCCACGGGCAACCAGAGCATGGGCAGCGACTCGCTGATGGCGTTGCTTCGCGATAACTGCTCCAACGCCTTCACCTTCCAATTCCTTCCATGAGGTCCCGCGCCGCGCTCCTTGGTATTGCCGTGGCGGCCATGGCCGTTTGGGCCGGATGCCGCAAGGACCCGGCCGCGGAAATGCCGGACCCCTGCGCATTCCCTGCCACGCCATTCCAACTGGATTACCACGCTTTCTTTCCCGATCCCGTGATCCCGGCGGACAACCCGATGACGGTGGAGGGCATTGAGCTGGGGCGCCGCCTGTACTACGACCCTCTGCTTTCCTCCAGCGGTCCGCTGGCCGGCAAGTCCTGCTCCAGTTGCCACTTCCAGGAGCATGCGTTTACCGTGCCCGACCCCGGTGTGCCGGCCATCGGGAACACCAACGTGATGTCGCATTGCAACCTGGCCTGGGCCACCCATTTCCTCTGGGACGGATCGGCCGGCCCCACCCTGGAGGATGTGATGCGGTACGAGGTGGAGGAGTTTTTCCGGCTGGACGTGGGCGTGCTGCGCAACCATCCGGAATACCCGGAGCTGTTCCGCAAGGCCTTCGGCACCTGCGAGGTCACGTTGCCCCTGGTGGAGAAGGCCATGGCCCAATGGTTCCGGCGGTTGACCTCCGCCAACAGCAAGTTCGACCGCTTCCTGAAAAATGAGGAGGCGCTTTCCCCCGGGGAATGGCGGGGGTTCCAGCTATTCTTCACCGAGGCCGGCGACTGCTTCCACTGCCATTCCATGCCGCTGATGACGGACAACGGGTTCCACAACATCGGGCTGGACAGCGTATTTGCCGGCCAGGGCGTGGGCCGCTATGCGGTGACCGGCAACCCCATGGACCTGGGTGCCTTCAAGACACCTACTTTGCGGAACATCGCGCTCACGGCACCGTACATGCACGACGGACGCTTCCAGACCCTGGAGGAGGTGGTGGATTTCTACAGCGCCGGCGCGAAGCATTCCCCCAGCCTGGACCCCATCATGACCAAGCCCGGCACGGGCATCACCCTGGGCATGACCGCCCAACAGAAGGCCGATCTGGTGGCTTTCCTGCACACCCTCACCGATGAGGCGTTCGTGACCGACACGGCGCTGGCGAGCCCGTTTTAGGGAGGGGTGCCCCCGGTGCCGCACGCGCCATGCTCCTCCGCCTGTTTCCCGGCCCTCCGGCGTGGTGCGGCGTGCAGGACAACCGGGGCCGACGAACCCCTGCTGCAGGGCGCGATAACGCGGCCGCTGCACCCGGCACTTGACCGGCATCATACTTTAGCCAGCCCATGGATGAAAAAGAAACCGACCCATTGATCAACCTCGACCAGTTGATCCGCCTGTATTGCTACCCGGAATGGCAGGAGCTGTTGCGCGAGAAGAACACGCAAGTGACGGTAGGCAAGGGCCAGGCCATATTCACAACGGGGCAAAAGGCCGACCGCATGTACATGGTGCATCGCGGTTGCGTGAAGATCGTGGCCGACCTGGGGAAGGGGAAGGAGCGCATCACGCGCCTGGCAGGCAACGGCGAAGTGTTGGGCCACCGGGGGATCGGCGACGAGCCCATCTATTCGGCCAGTGCCATCGCCCTTACGCCCACGGTGGTGAACGTGATCCCCATGCGGCTTTTCCTCAGTACGCTAAAGGCCAACAGCCTGTTCTGTTACCACTTCCTGCTGTACTTCACCGGGGAGATGCGCCTGCTGGACCAACACCTGCGCGACATGATGAACATGGACGTGGCCCAGCGCGTGGTGAAGGTGCTGCTGGTGTGCCGCGACACGTTCGGCATGGACAAGGAGGATCCCCGCAAGCTGGCCCACACCTTGGCCCGCAAGGACATCGCCAACATGAGCGGCACCACCTACGAGTCCGTGGTGCGCACGCTGGCCGCATTGAACCAACAAGGCCTGATCGAGCTGGTGGGCAAGGAAGTGCGCCTGCGCAAGGCCAAGGCCCTGGAGAAGCTGGTGAAGGCGTGAGCCACTGCCAAGGCGCGACGAAATTTGCCAATTTGCCAATTTGGCGACTCGGCGACTTGGCAATTTCCCTACAGTGCCTCGAAATGCGCGGTAAAGTGCCGCAGGAACTTGGGTTCCTTGATGATCTTGTAGCCGCGCACCTGGTCGCGGGACCGCATGATCTCCCCGAAGGTCTCGGCGACGTACTCGATGTGGCTTTGGGTGTACACGCGGCGCGGGATGGCCAGCCGCACCAGCTCCATCCGTGCGGGGCGCAGGCTGCCATCCTCGGCGTAGGTGCCGAACATCACCGAGCCGATCTCCACGGTGCGGATGCCTCCCAGCCGGTATAGCTCGCACACCAACGCCTGCCCCGGGTACTGGTGCGACGGGATGTGCGGGTACAACGCCTTCGCGTCGATGTACACGGCATGTCCGCCGATGGGCCACATCAGCGGCACGCCCATTGCCTTCAGCTTCTCGCCCAGGAAGGTAGTGCTGCGGATGCGGTAGTTCAGGTAGTGCGGGTCGAAGACCTCCTGCAGGCCGGTGGCGATGGCCTCCATGTCGCGTCCGCTGAGGCCGCCATACGTGGTGAAGCCCTCCGTGATGATGAGCAGGTTGGTGCATGCCTCGGCCAGCTTGCCGTCCCGCAAGGCCAGGAAACCGCCCATGTTCACCATGCCGTCCTTCTTGGCGCTCATCACCGCGCCGTCCGCCAAGGCGAACATGCGGCGGGCGATCTCCCGGTAGCTGAGGTCCTGCATGGCGGCCTCCCGGTGCTTCACGAACCAGCTGTTCTCGGCGATGCGGCAGCAGTCCAGCAGGAACAGGACGCCCGTTTCGCGGCAGATGGCGGAGACCTCCTCGGCATTGGCCATGCTCACCGGCTGGCCGCCACCGCTGTTGTTGGTCACGGTGAGCACCACCGCGCCCACGTGCCCCTGGTGCTGCTGCAGCAGCTTCCGCAGGGCCTGGGTGTCCATGTTCCCCTTGAACGGATGGTCGGTGGCGGGGTCCTGCCCCTCGGCGACGGGGATATCGATGCCGGTTGCCCCGCTGAACTCGATGTTGGCCCGGGTGGTATCGAACAGGGTGTTGCTGATGAACACTTTGCCCTGGCCGCCGAGGTGCCCGTAGATGATGCGCTCCGCCGCCCGTCCCTGGTGGGTGGGCAGCACGTGCTTCATGCCCGTGAGCGCCTGGATGGTCTGTTCCATGCGTTCCCAGGAGCGCGACCCCGCGTAGGCCTCATCGCCTTCCATCACGCCGGCCCACTGGTGCGCGCTCATGGCACCGGTGCCGCTGTCGGTCATCAGGTCGATGATCACGTCGCTGGAGCGCAGCAGGAACGGGTTGTAGTGTGCTTCCTTCAGCTGCTGTACGCGCTCGGCCTCGGTGCTCAGCCCGATGGGCTCCACGCTCTTGATGCGGAAGGGTTCAATGATGGTGCGGTGCTTCATTTCGGCAACTTCTCGAACTTGGCTTGGAAGAAGCGAAGGTACTTCGGCTCATACACCATCTTCAGGCCGGTGATGTTGTCGCGGTGCTCGTATACGCGCGCCACGCTCTCGGCCACCACGTCCATGTGGGCCTGCGTATACACGCGCCGCGGGATGGTCAGGCGCACCAGTTCCAGCTTGGGGTAGTAGTGGTCGCCGGTCTCCTTGTTGCGCCCGGCGCTCACGATCCCGCGTTCCATGGCGCGCACGCCGCTGTCGACATACAGCTCGGCGGCCAAGGTCTGGGCGGGGAACGCGGTTTGCGGCAGGTGGGGCAGGAAGGCCTTGGCGTCCAGGAACACGCCATGGGTGCCCACCGGTTTCACGATGGGGACACCCATGTCCAACAGGCGCTGGCCCAGGTAGAACACCTGCCCCACGCGGGCCCGGATGTGGTCGTCCTGCACGCTTTCCTCGATGCCGATGGCCATGGCCTCCATGTCGCGCCCGGCCATGCCGCCGTATGTGTGCAGACCCTCATACACCACCACCATGTTGCGGGCCTCCTCGAAGATGTCCCAGTCGTTGATGGCCATGAAGCCGCCGATGTTCACCAGGGCGTCCTTCTTGGCGCTCATGGTGGCGCCATCGGTCAGCGCGCAGATCTCCTTCACGATCTCGGCCACGGCCTTGGTGCCGTATCCTGCCTCGTTCTGCTGGATCATGAAGGCGTTCTCGGCCACGCGGGTCATGTCGTGGATGATGCGGATGCCGTGCTTGCCGGTCAGCTCGCGCAAGGCCTTCAGGTTGGCCATGCTGATGGGCTGTCCGCCGGCCATGTTCACCGTGGTGGCGATGGACACGTAGGCGATCTTGTCGGCACCGTGCTGGTCGATCAGGCCCTGCAGCTTGTCCAGGTCCACGTTGCCCTTGAAGGGGAAGAGGCTTTCGGGGTCGTGGGCCTCGTCCACGATGATGTCCACGAAGCGCCCCCCGGCGAGTTCCTGGTGCAGGCGCGTGGTGGTGAAGTACATGTTGCCCGGCACGAACTGCCCCTTCTTGATCATGATCTGGGACAGGATGTTCTCCGCGCCGCGGCCTTGGTGGGTGGGCACGATGTACTTGTAGCCGTAGTACTTCCGGATGGCCGCCTCCAGGCGGTAGAAGTTGCGGCTGCCGGCATATGCCTCGTCGCCCAGCATCATGCCCGCCCACTGGCGGTCGCTCATGGCGCTGGTGCCGCTGTCCGTCAGCAGGTCGATGTACACCAGTTCGGACGGGAGGAGGAAGGTGTTGTGCCCCGCTTCCTCCAAGGCCTTCTCCCGCTGCCCGCGGGTGGTCATGGTCAGGGGTTCCACCATCTTGATCTTGTAGGGCTCGGCCCAGGAATCACGCTTCTGCGGCATGTGGATGTGCTTTTCCGTTTATGATTTATGTCATAGGTGCGCAAAAGTAGGGCGGAGGGAGGGAGGAAGAATGATGGAGGTCAGGAAGGCACGTCCCGGCACGTCCCTTGCTACTTTCGCCGACCATGCGCCCCCCCCTGCTGTTGTTGGCCCTGTTGTCGGCCTGTTCCGCCTTGTTCGCCCAGGAAGAAGTGACCGTGAAAGGGACCGTCCGCGGTGGCGATGGGGAACGCACCTTTTACGATCTGATGATCGTGAACCGGCGCACCCGTACCGGCACCTTTGCCGCCAGCGATGGCAGTTTCACCGTACGGGCCCAGCGGGGCGACACGCTGCTGATCGGTGCGGGCGGCTATGTCACCCGCACGTTGCCGTTGGGGGAGTTCCCGGACGACGAGTTGCAGAAACTGCGGATCACGCTTCGGCCATGGACCGTGGACCTGCAGCCGGTGGCCATCCTGCCCAAGCGCACGCTGAAGGAGATCCAGGCGGACATCGAGAAGTTGGGGTACAGCGAGAAGGACTACCGGGAAACGGGGATCAATGCGCTGGAGAGCCCGATCACGTTCCTGTACCAGGAATTCAGCAAGCGCGAGCGCAGCAAACGGGAGGTGGCCTACCTGGAGAACCAGGACCGGAAGCGTGAGCTGCTGCGGGAACTGCTGGAGCAGTACGTGGACTACGGCATCATCAACCTGAGCGACGAGAGCTTTGACGACTTCATCGACTTCTGCAACGTGCCGGACGAGGTGATCAAGGGCCTTTCGCAGTATGACTTCCTCATGTACGTGAAGAAGAAATACCAGTTGTACACCAGCCTGGGGCCGACCCGCCAGCACTGATGGGACGGTGGGCATGGGCCGTCCTGCCGGCGATGCTGGCCACGGTGCCGACGGTGGCCCAAACGGAACCGGATTCCGTGGAGAACGTGTACCAGCTGGGGCCCGTGGTGATCCACGGCCGGGCCAAAGGGCTGGACCTGGAAGGATTCATGCGGCAGGTGAAGGAGGACACCACCTTCCTGCATGCCTTCCTGAACATGCGGTTCTGGCCACACGCCGTGGAAGGCACGTTGACGGTCAGGAACAAGGGCGAGAAGGAAAGGGCTACGCTGTACCGCAAGGGCCGGTTGCTGCGGGAAGGCGCGGCGGCCATGCTGGCCGTGGACAGCGAGGTGATCACCGGCAGGCTCCTTGACCGAAAGGGCCGGATGCGCTACCTGACGGCCGAGCTGTACGACGACCTGTTCTGGCCCAAGGGCGGATGGCATGCGGACAACACGGTGGCCACCTACGCGCAAGGCGGGCGGGGAAGCGGCCGCATCGCCACATACAAGGAGGAGCTGAAACGCTTCATGTTCAACCCCGGCCAGGAGATCGCCAGCGTGCCCTTCATCGGCGACAAGCTCGCCCTGTTCGACCCCGCGATGGCCAGGTACTATGACTTCGGCATCGGGACCAGCTTCCGGAACGGGCACACGTGCTGGGAGTTCACCGCCACGGCCAAGGACAGCCTGGGCACGGCCCGGGTGAAGGAGAATGCCACCGTGATCAAGTCCATGCGCACCTGGTTCGACCAGGGGACCATGGTGGTGATCGCCCGCGAGTACCGCATTGCCCACGCCTCACTGGTGCTGGATTTCGACATCGCCATCCAGGTGGACAACCAGGTGGTGGAAGGGGAGCTGGTGCCCACGTACATCGGTTACGACGGCGATTGGGACATACCGATGCACAAGCGGGAACTCGTGCGCTTCCGGCTGCGGATGCACGGGTGGATGGCCGAATGACCCGATGGACGGGCAGCCCCGCGGCATCAACCCTTACCGGGGCGGGCGGGATGGCTGGCCGCTAACGGCGCACGAACTTTGCGGCCATGCCCGACACGTTGCACTTCACTTTCCGGACCATTCCGCCGGCCGCGCTGGACAGCCTGGTGGCCAAGCGCAAAGACGAGACCAAGCTGGGGGAGGTCCTGGCCGCCGATTGGCGCGATCCCGATTGCCGCTACGTGCTGCTTGGCATCCGTGAGGACATCGGCCCGCGTGCCAACAACGGCTATGCCGGTGCCCGCCATGCCTTCGATGCCTTCCTGCCCAACTTCCTCAACCTGCAGGCCAATCGATTCATCCGGCCGGGCAGCCTGCATGTGCTCGGCACCATCGACCCCATCCTGTCGGTGGAGCATCTGGACCAGGCGGTGCTGCGGAAACAGGTGGAGGAGCTGGATGAATTCGTGCTGCGGACGGTGTTACCCGTGCTGGAGGCGGGCAAGGTGCCCATCGTGATCGGTGGCGGGCACAACAACGCCTACCCGCTGATCAAGGCCGCTGCCGCGGTACAGGGTGCCCCGGTGGACGTGATCAACCTGGACCCGCACGCCGATTGCCGCCCGTTGGAGGGAAGGCATAGCGGCAATTCCTTCAGTTATGCGATCACCGAGGGACACCTTCGCCGCTATGCCGTGTTCGGCCTGCACCGGGCCCGCAACAGCGAGGCCATTCTGCGATTCATGGATGACCATGGTGTACACCACACCTTTTTCGCCGAGTACATGATGCAGCCCGGCCTGTTCCAGCACGACATTGATTCCTTCCTCGCCAAGGAGGCTACACCGCTATGCGTGGAACTGGACATGGACGTGATCCGCCACATGCCCAGCTCCGCCTTCAGCCCCAGCGGCATGGTGCTGGAGGATGCCCGCACCTACTTGCGGAAGGTCATGGCCAGCCCACGGCATGTGCATTACGTGCATCTCCCGGAGGCCGCACCCAACACCCCGTCACAAGGGCGCATCGTGGGCAAGGCGCTGGCCTTCCTGGTGCATGATGTGATCAGCGTGCGGGGGTCGGGAATGCCTACGCCGCAGCCTTGATCCGGATGGCTGGATCATAAATGCGAACGGGGACCTGTCGAGCTTTTGATGCGGTTCTCGAAACGCCTCGCGCCTCAAGCTGGAGCTTGTCACTGCACCCTGATCCAATAGCTGTACGCATAGTCCCTGAAGGGCACGCGGTATTTCTCCAACGGCCAGGAGCCCCAGCTGTCGATGCCGCCCAGGCCGGTCTGGCGCAGGTCCAGGTGGACGTAGGTCTCGTTGCGCGGAACCAGCTCGCCGCTGTGGTATTGTTTCTTCTCGGGGCCGGGGTCCAGGTCGTCCAGGCTGTAGGGCAGGGCGGAGAAGTTGAGCAGGCTGTCGGCGCGGAGGATGCTGAGCGTGGTGCCCTTGCCGTCGCTGAAACGCAGCCAGCGCATGCCGCCGTGGTTGCCGCTTTCCTGCGGACGCGCATAGGGGTAATACTGCTCATCCACGGTTTGCCGGTAAATACCGGTGAAGGCGTAGGCGTGCCGGTCCGCGTAGTCCTCCACAGGCCCGCGGCCGTACCATTCGAGCTGGCGGAGGTCCTTGCTCAGCACCAGGTCGTTGCCGGCGCGCATCAGCAGCGGGTGATCGCCCTTCACAGCGGTGAAGCGGTTCTCCACGAGCACACTGCCGTCGCCATGAATCGTGAAGACCTGCACGTGACGGGCATCACCATCCAAAAGCGCCTTGCTGAAACGGATGTGGCACGGCGCGCCGGGCGGACAGTCCACTTCGGTGGTCAAGCCTTCACCTTCAGCGTATGCATTGCGCCATGCGCGCTGGCTCTTGTTGAGGCCGGCCCCGATGTCATTGTCCGTGGGCGCGCGCCAGAACGCCGGCTCCGGGCCTTGGTGGATCAGCTCCTTGCCCTTCCACACGTAGCGGTCCAGCAGGCCCGTGCGCAGGTCGAAGCGTATGCTGAAGTGCTTGCCGCGTACGGTGCACTGTACGGAGTCACGTGTTACCTCCAGCGGACCCGCTCGCGGTGTGAAGGCCGCAGCAGGCGCTGATCGCAGCTCGAATTGCGCCGAGGCGAGTTCATGTCCGGCGGGCAGGAAGGGTTCCGCGCTTTTTAGCGTGAACGCCAGGTTCAATTGATAGTCCTTGCCGGTTTCCAGTTTGTGTCGATAAGGCACGGTGAGCTCCGTGCTTTGCTGCGGCAGCACGGCGGGCAGGTCCAGGATCCCGCTTTCCACGGCCTTGCCGTTCGCCTGCAATACCCAGCGTACGGCCAGGTTGTCCAGTGCACGGAAGAAGCGGCCGTTTTGGATGCGCACACGCCGATCGCCCAGCCACACTGCGTCGATCGGCTGGTACACCTGCTTCACCTCGCGGGCCATGGGCGTGGGCCGTCGGTAGGCGTCCACCACGCCCTTGATGCAGAAGTTGTTGTCGCTGAGGTTCTCGTCCACCGGGCCTTCCAGCGGGAAATCGCCGCCGTAGGCCATGATGCGTTGGCCGTTCTTCACGGTGTCGATGGCCTGATCGATCCACTCCCAGATGAAGCCGCCCTGCAGCTTGGGGTTCTCCTTGGTGATCCGCCAATAGTCGCTGAAGTTGCCGAGGCTGTTGCCCATGATGTGCGCGTACTCGCTCTGGATGAAGGGCAGGCGCGCATCGCTGCGGGCGTAGTCTTCCATGTCGCCCGGGCTGATGTACTGCGGACAGAAGATCTCGGAGTACGGCGTCTTCACCGGATCGTCATAGTCCAGGTCGCGTTCGTACTGCACGGGCAGCGCGGTGCGTTGCTTCAGCCAAGCGTAGCCCTCGCGGAAGATGTACCCGTCGCCCGCCTCATTGCCCAGCGACCAGGCGATCACCGAGGCGTGGTTCTTGTCGCGCTCGTACATGCGATGGATCCGCTGCAGGTGAGCCTCTTCCCAGCGCGGCTTGTTGGAGATGGTGACGCTGAGGTCGTAGCCCAGGCCGTGGCTCTCGATGTTGGCCTCGTCCACCACGTAGAGGCCGTATTCATCACAAAGCTCCATCCAGTACGGGTCAGGCGGGTAGTGCGAGTTGCGGACCGCGTTGATGTTGAGCTGCTTCATCATCTCCAGGTCCTTGCGCATGTCCGCATGCGTGAGGGTGTGGCCCGTGCGCGGGTGGTGCTCGTGGCGGTTCACGCCTAGGATCCATACGCGCTTCCCGTTCACCAGCAGGTCGCTGCCTTTGATCTCCACGCGCTTGAAGCCGATGCGCTGCGGCACCACCTCCAGTACCTGGCCATCGCGGTCCTTCAACGTGAGGAAGAGCGTGTACAGATGGGGCGTCTCCGCGCTCCAGGCTTGTACGTGCGGCAGTTCCGCATGGAAGCGCACGTTGGTGTGGAAGCGGCCGGCCACCGTGCGGAAACCCGCTGTGCTGTCGCGGTACACCACGGCACCACGGGCATCCTCGAGTTGCGCATGCACCGTGAAGCTGTCCGGCCGGCTGAGGTAACCATGCTCCCATTTGTAGTTGTCCACTTCGGCATCGATGTCCAGCACGCCGGTGCTGAGGTCACTGGCCAGGGTGGCGGTCACCTTGCTGTCGCGGATGTTCAGCGAATTGGTGCAGTAGAGGAATACATCGCGCTGGATGCCGGAGAAACGCCACATGTCCTGGCATTCCAGGTAGCTCGCATCGCTCCAGCGGTACACCTGGAAGGCGAAGAGGTTCTCCCCTTCATGCAGGTAGGGCGTGATGTCGAACTCTGCGGCCAACTTGCTGTCCTCGCTGTAGCCCACCGGCCGGCCGTTCACCCACACGAAGAGGCAGCTCTTGGCGCCGTCCACGTGCAGGAAGACCTGCTTGCCCTTGAAGGCGGCGGGCAAGGTCACGGTGCGGCGGTATGAGCCCACGGGGTTGTTGTGCGCGGGGATGTCGTACGGCGGATTCATCTTGCCGTAGCGCAGGCTGTGCCCGGCAAAGTCGTACGGCTGGTTCACGTAGATGGGCAGGCCGTAGCCGTTCACCTCCCAGCTGGCAGGGATCCGGAAGTCGTCCCAGGCGCTGTCGTCGTAGTCGGGCTTGTAGAAGTCGACCGGTCGTTGCGCGGGATCCTGCACCCAGTTGAATTTCCACGCGCCGTTCAGGGAGAGGAAGTTGGCCGAGTGCTCCCGGTCCCGCGTGCGTGCCGTGGCCAGGTTCTCGAAGGCGAAGGCGCTGTTGCGCATGGGCATCCGGTTGATGGCCACCACCTCGGGCAACTGGAGCTCGGGCGGAAGCTGTGCGGAGAGGCCGGTGACCAGGCCACTGGTCACGGCCGCTATGGCCAGCAGTCGCGGGAATGAAAATCGGGTATGGGTCAGGGGCTTCATCGCGGGCGTGTCGCGCGGGGTAGAGGCTGAAGGTAGTGGCTGTCGCACGGGAACATGGGCGCTACGGAACATGCAGCACCGATGGGCTGCCCTGCCCGACTACCAAGGACGATCGGAGGGGCCGGTCGCTTATTCCACCACGATCCGCGTGCTGTACTCCGCCGCATTCCCGGAAGCCTTCAGCAGATACAGGCCGGTACGCAGGGAGCTGATGGAGATCCGACCATCCTTGGGCCAGGACCCGTTTTGAACCAGCTGGCCGCGTACATCAAAGAGTGCATAGCCCTCCATGGGACGCATGCTACCCACGTTGATCGCACCGTGTGCGGGATTGGGATGGACCGTCAAGGCATCGGCGACTTCCGCGGCCTCCACGCCCGTGGTGATGCCGCAGGTGGAGAAGGGCTGATAGAAGACTTCTCCGAGCGAGGCATCATCGGCCGCGTCGAAGATCACGGTGGCGATGGAATCCGGGTCGGTCATGGGCTGCTCGAAATCCCAGCAGTTGTTCATGGCCGGCAGCGGGTTGGGCGTGTTGTTGTACAGCGCATAGGTCACGCCGCCGTTGCCGTTGTTGGCGAAGGAGTTGCCGCCGGGGTTGAACGTGGCGATGGCCGTGTCGCCGAAGTTGGCGATGGCCGCGCTCTGCAGGGTCACGCCCCACAGGTTCCCGGAAATGCGGTTGCCGTAGGCCATGGTGACGTTGGTGTTGCCGCCGTACAGGTTGATGCCGCTGCCGCCCAGCATGGGATCGCCCTGGGTGTTGTTGTCCATGAGGATGTTGTTCGTGATCAACGCGGTGATGCCGTTGCCGGTGATGGTGACACCGTAGCGGTTGTCCTGCACCAGGTTGCTGTCGATCACCACATGGCCCTCCACGCCCAGCAGCGAGGAGAAGGCGATGCCGCCGACCATGGTATGGGCCGGGTCGCCGATCACGGTGTTGTTGCGGATCAGCGTGGTGTCCGTTCCGGAGGGCCCCAGGTTGATCTGCGGGCGGTTCGTGTTGGCCGAGCCGTTGTTCAGGAACGTGCAATCCGTGATCTGCGGTGCCGCCTGGCCATTGGCGGCGGAGGAGATGGCCGCGTGCTCATTCCCCTCGAACGTCACATGGCTGATGAACACCTTGCCGCTCGGCAGCTCCAGTGCGGCCCCGGTGGTGGCATTGGATTGCTGGTCGGAAATGGTGCAGTGGTCCAGCACCAGGTCGGCCGTCAGGCATTTGATGCCGCCACCGTGCGTGATGGCGACGCGTTGCAGGTCCACATGCGAACCCTGCTCAAACCGGATGCCTTGGTGGTGCAGCGTCTCGTTCTCGGCGGTGAGCACCGCCCCCGCCGGCGGCGTGGCGATGAAGGTCCCGGCGATGCTGATGGAAGCCGCGGTGGCCACGGCCCAGGTCACATCGTCGTACACCACCAGCGTATCGTTCGCGGCCAGCGTGAAATCAGCACTCTGCAAATAGCTGGTGTCGGATGTGGCGGTGAACACACCGCCCGAAAGGGCCACCAGGTCATCCAGGCTGTAGGTCTGGCCGGTGTTGGGCGTGGTGTACTGGGCGTGTGCTGTCGGGGCGAAAGCCAAGCCGGCGACGGCGACGAGGCAGGGGATGGCGGGGGATCTCATGGGTAGTATGCCTATGGCGATGGGCCGGATTGCCACATCAACCCCAAAGGTACCCCTTCATGCCGTCGCCCATCCCTGCTTGCGGATCAATGGCCAGCATGTACCGTTCAGGAAGCATCGCCGGACGCCGTGCCCGGGAAGAGGTTACCGGCCCAGGATGTTGTAGATGTCCGTGATTTCCTTGGCCACCTTCCGCGTCTTGAAACCCAGGTCGATCAACTTGCCGGTGTGCATGTCGAACACCCAGCCATGGATCTGGATCCTTTTTTCCGCGAGCGCCCGCTGCACGTCGGTGATCTTGACGAGGTTGATGCACTGCTCCAGGACGTTCAGTTCCACCAGGCGGTCGAACCGTTGCTCTTTCAAGCGTATGGCGTTGAGCTCCTTCTTGTGCAGGCGGTACACATCGCGGATGTAGCCCAGCCATGGGTTGAGGATGCCCATATTGCCCGGCTCCAGGGCAGTTTTCACGCCGCCGCACCCGTAATGTCCGCACACCACGATGTGCTTGACACGGATGTGGTTGACGGCATAGTTGATCACGGACAACACGTTCAGGTCGTTGACGGGTATGACATTGGCGATGTTGCGGTGGATGAAGACATCGCCGGGCTTGGCATACATGATTGCCTCGCTGGAGATCCGGCTGTCGGAACATCCGATGAACAGATACTTGGGCACTTGCCTTTTGGAGAGCTTCACGAAATAATCGGGATCGGCCTTGAGCTGCTCTCCGATCCACTGCTCATTGTGGGCGAAGATCTCCCGGATGTTCTTGTAGCTCATGGTACCACCGGTATTCCGGCCCGATGTAGGAAGACAAGTACGGATGAAGGAGGCTACGAGCGATGGCCGCCAAGGGGTTGCCGACCGCATTGGCAAATGGATCCGGACAGCAAGATAACCCCAGTTGGCGTTCCATCGCCGATCGGCAGGTACCACCACCGGCAAGGATGTCGAAAGGCCTCCTCTTCAATGCAGCCCCTGCGCGGCCAGCCAGCGCTCGGCATCCAGCGCGGCCATGCAGCCGGTGCCGGCGCTGGTGACGGCTTGGCGGTAGACGTGGTCGGCGCAATCTCCGGCCACGAACACGCCGGGAACCTTGGTGCTCGTCCGGTCGGGGTCGTGTTTCAGGTACCCGTTCGCGTCCCGGTCCAACCAATCCTTGAACAGCTCGGTGGCGGGCTGATGCCCGATGGCGATGAACAGGCCCGTTACGTCAAGCGTGCGCTTTTCGCCGGTCTTGTTGTTCTCCACCACCACGCCCTCCACGGCCTGCCCGCCCAGCACGTCGCGGGCCTCGGTATTCCATAGCACCTCGATGTTGGGCGTGTTCATCACCCGGTGCACCATGGCACGGCTGGCGCGGAATTCATCGCGTCGCACCAGCATGTATACTTTCTTGCACAACTTCGCCAGGTAGGTGGCCTCCTCGGCCGCGGTGTCCCCGGCACCGACCAACGCCACGGTCTGGCCGCGATAAAAAAAGCCGTCGCATACCGCGCATGCAGACACGCCACCCCCGAGGTCGCGCAACCGCTTTTCATTTGGGAGTCCCAACCATTTGGCACTCGCCCCCGTGGCGATGATCACCGATTGCGCGTGGAGTTCCGTCTGGTCATCCACCCATAGCTTATGCACGGGACCCGTGAAATCCACCTTGGTCACCCAGCCGCTCCGCACGTCGGTTTCAAAGCGCAGGGCCTGTTTCTTAAAGTCCTCCATCATCTCCGGACCTGTGCGGCCCTCGGGATAGCCGGGGTAGTTGTCGACGTCCGTGGTATCCGTGAGCTGTCCACCGGGTTTTGGCCCTTCGATGACCACGGGCTTCAGGTCGGCACGGGCGGCATAGATGGCTGCGGAATAGGCGGCAGGCCCGGATCCGATGATCAGGCACTTGAGGAGTTCAGGTGTTTGGCTCATGGTTTCGCGGCGCGAAGGTAGCCGTTGCCGGAACTGCACATGGCGACATTGGTCACATTCAACGCCTGCTTGCCCGTGGGGCTACCAGCCGGTGTTTGCCGCCCGCGTGTCCAGTACGGTGACGACCAGGATGCGGTCGGCATCCACGCGATAAATGATCTTCACGTTCTTGTGGATCGTGGCCATCCGCAGTTCAGGTCGTACAGGCGAGGCCGGATACCCATGGGGGAATTGAAGCACGAGCAACTCGAATCCCTTCAACAAGGAAATGAAGCGCCCAGCGATCCGGTCGCCCCAACTTTCCCTTACGTAAGTCAATATGGCTTCGGCTTGCCGTATGGCCTCCGGGGTCCACTCAACCTTCCGCCTGCCAGCCATGCCGCTTCCAGACCTCCTCGGATGGTACTGCTCGTCCAGCAGCAGCGTCCGAAAGTCCCCGCTCGATGGATGCCCGTTGTTCGGCGCTCAGGTCGTGGTACCAATCCTGGGATTCGTTCGCTTTCTTCCATTGCAACAGGGAACCTAGCACGCCCGGGTCCTTCAACCGGGCCAGCCACTCGATCAGTTCCAATTTCATCGCATCGGTACGCATGCAGCGGGATTGTTGTCCATCAAAGGTACGAAGGCGGGACGGCCGGAGGGAACGATCGATCCGCGCGGATCCCCGACCCGGCACCAAAGACCGACCACACCCCCTACGGCGCGCACATGATCGTGTCCAAATACACCCCGCGGGCGCACCAGATGCCCAGCCCGCCGGTGATGTTGCCCTTCACGTTGGCCGGCGTGCTGAAAAGGTCGCCCAGCGCGGCCACGTTGGCTTCGTAGCTCTTGTAGAATTCATACTCGCGGCGGCCGATGCTCATGGCCTTCACGGCGATGGTGTCGCCCACTTTGAAAAAGCCCTGTTCCGCATTGTTGTCCTCCTCGTTGCCGGCGAAGAACTGCGCCCCGCGGATCATGTTGAAATCGAAGGTGAGCCCGTTGATGTACTTGTCGTCATACGTGCCGCCGAGCGGTGTGATGTAGTAGGGGTCCTTCATTTCGCCATTGGCGCGGTGGTTGATCCGTTGCGCGGCCCAGCGGTAGCCGTTGCCCATGGTGTCGGGGTCGCTGATGCGCGCCCAGGCGAAGCCCAAGGTATCGTCGCCGGGGTTGATCTGCGCCAGCTTGAACCAGACGGAATCCAGCGGCACGGCGTTGGGCAAGGTGCTCACGGCGGAAAGGCTCTTGCCCTCCGCGCTGATGTTGAGGCGGTAGGTCTTGCCGGTGATGCCCACCTGTGCGGGGTCCAGGCTGGTGTAGATGCAGATGTTGGCGGCGGCGAGCAGGTCCGGGTTCAGGCCGGAGGCCTCGGCGGCCAGCGCGAGGGTGGTGGAGTCGAGCAGGTTGCTGCACACCTGGTCCAGCGTCCACGTGTCGCCGTCCACGGACACGGTGACGGTGGCCCCGCTGACGAACATGCCGGCGATGCTGTTGAGGTCCGTGGGCGCGAAGAAGGATTGCGTGCGGGTGAGGATCACGAAGGGCGGCTTGCCCGGCTCGATGTTGCCTTCCACCACCAACTGCTCCGGCACGTCCGGCAGGTCCACCTCGATGTCCTTCTCGCAGGCGGAGAAAAGCATCATAACGGAAAAGGCCGCCAAGGACATGACCTTCATCTTCCTGCTTACCGTGCTATGGACCTTGATCGGCATTTCGTGCTGTGGTGTTGAACAAGATCAGAACTCGAAATTCCACGTCACCGACGGCAGGATGGAGAAGAGCGAGACCTGGCGTGCGGTGAGCTGCAGGCCGGCCAGCCCCGTTTCGCTTTCGGTGGCGAAGTAGATGAAGTACGGGTTCTTCCGGTTGTACACATTGTAGATGGAGAAGGTCCAGCTGCTGCGGTACTTCCGGTCCACCGTACTCACCTCGCCGGTCACCTTGTCCGTCACCTGCTTGGTGGGCTTGTTCTTCAACGTGGCGGCCAGGTCCAGCCGGTGGTAGGGCGGCATGCGGAAGCCGTTGCGGCTGGTGAACTGGCTCACGAGCCGCCCCTCGATGAAGTAGCGCTGCACGGGCAGGGTGGTGGCTTGCCCGGTGCTGTATACGAACGTGCCGCCGAAGGTCCAGCGGTCGTTCAGTTCGTAGCCCGCCACCACGCTCAGGTCGTGCCGGCGGTCCCAGCGGCTGGGGAAGGGTTCGCCGTCGTCGATGTCCGGGAACTTGCGCATCGTCTTGCTCCAGGTGTAGCCCACCCAACCGGTGAGCTTGCCCAGGCGGCGCTTCAGGAAGAACTCGGCGCCGTAGCTCCAGCCCTTTCCGAATACCAGGAACTGGTCGTAGTTGGCATTGCCGCCATCCTCGGGACTGGTGCCTTCGGCATACTCGATCTGGTTGGCCATGTCCTTGTAGTACAGCTCCACGCTGCCCTCGTAAGTGCGGTCCTTCAGATCGCGGAACCAGCCCACGGCGTATTGCAGGGCCTCCTGCGGCTTCACCTTCTTGCCGCTGGGGATCCACGTGTCCGTAGGCAGGCCGATGGAACTGAAGCTGGCCAGGTGGACGTACTGCATGTTGCGGTTGAAGCTCGCCTTCAGGCTGTTCCTGCTGTCCAGCGTGTAGCGCATGGAGGCGCGCGGCTCCAGGCCGTTGTACTGGCGGATCACCTTGCCGGGCGCGTAGTCGTGCGTGCCGATGGTGTTGCCCGCCGCGTCGGTGAGGTACTCGTGGTAGGCGCCCACGTGGGCGAACCAGCTGAAGCGCAGGCCGGCGTTCAGCCGCAGGCGGTCGGTGATGTCGAAGTCGTCCTGCACGTACAGGCCGGCCTCGTGGGCGTTCAACTTGCTGGGCGTGTCGATGTTGAAGTCCACGTCGGCGCTGTTCACCGCCACGGTGCTGGGCGTGTATACGTGATAGGTGTATTGCAGGCCGTAGCGCAGGTTGTGGCGGATGTTGGGGTACTGGTTGAAGTCCACCTTAAGCCCATGGTCGCGGATGCCGCTCTTGAGGCTGAAGCCGAACTGGTCCTGCGACCCGCTGAACGAGAAGTTGTAGTTGCTGAACACCGCGGTGGTGTTGAGGAAGAGCTTGGGGCCGAAGACGTGGTTCCAGCGGCCGCTCACCGTGGCGTTGCCCCAGGGGATCTTGAAGTTGGGGCTGCCCGCCTGCTGGCCGGTGAGGTTGAACACGTCGCGGCCGAAATAGCCGCTGAGGTAGAAGCGGTCCTTGTCGCTGAGCCGGTAGTTGGCCTTGGCGTTGATGTCGTAGAAGTAGTAGCTGCTGCCGGCGAAGGTGCCCTCGGGGTTCATGAAGGGCTTGGCCAGCACATCGATGTAGGTGCGCCGCGCGCTGACGATGAACGAGCTCTTCTCCTTGATGATCGGCCCTTCCAGCGTGAGGCGGCTGCTGATCAGGCCGATGCCGCCCTGCCCGTGGAATTCCTTGTCGTTGCCGTCCTTCATGGTGATGTCCAGCACGCTGCTGGTGCGGCCGCCGTACTGCGCGGGCATGCCGCCCTTGATCAGCTCGATGTTCTTCACCGCGTCCGCATTGAACACGCTGAAGAAGCCGAAGAGGTGGCTGGCGTTGTACACCGTGGCCTCGTCCAGCAGGACCAGGTTCTGGTCCGGGCCGCCGCCGCGCACGTAGAAGCCGCTGTTGCCCTCGCCGTTGCTCTTCACGCCGGGCAGGTATTGGATGGTCTTCAGGATGTCCACCTCGCCCAGCAGCGCGGGCAGCGTCTGCAGTTTCTGCACGTCCACGTCCATGCGCCCCATGGCCGTGCTTTCGGTGTTGCCCTCGCCGCGCTTGGCCTCCACCTCCACGGGCTTCATCAGTTGCGCCGTCGGAGCCAGCTTCAGGTCCACCTTGCGGTCCCGGTCCAGCGTCACGCGGCGCTCCAGGTCGGCATAGCCGATGTAGCGCACCACCAGCGTGTAAGTGCCTTGTTCCAAGGTGGCGGACCAGTAGCCATAGTTGTTCGTGGGCACGCCCTTGCCGAGTTCCCGGATGAAAACACCGGCACCGATCAGGGCCTCGCCCGTGGCGGAATCGGTGACGTAGCCGCTGACGGTAAAACGCTGGGCCGACAAGGCCGGAGCGATCAATAGGAAGAGCAGGAGGGGAAGCGCGTGCCGGAAAGACATCGTTGAAGGCGGCGCGAAGCTATGGGGCGTTCCGCCGGGGCGGTGCAGTGCTACACGAGCGGCGCAGGGCCGTGATGAGCCTTCAGGTCCGTTTCAGTTCTCCCAAAGCCATGCCAGCGGCACGGCCAAGTTGCGGGCCCCGGCCAATGGGAAGTAATGATAGCGTCGATTTGCTGGGTACGCTGGCGTCTATATGCTGGGTATGCAAGCGTCTATGTGCTGGGTATGCAAGCGTCCAAATGCTGGATACGGAAGCGTCCATGTGCCTGGTGGTATTCCCGCGGGATCTGGCATCTTGGGGAGCCAATGGCTTGACCGGACCCGGATGATGCAGCAAGGTTCATTGGGTGGCGATGTGTTTTGGACACATGTGCGATGGGTGTATGGGGCGTTTCTCCTCCCGCAGGGGCTTCCATGTCAACTACCGAAGCCTTGCGAAGGCCGCCGCGGAGACACTTCGGCTTCCTTTCCCTCACTCGTTCCCCGGACATTCAACGCGATGATTGTCCGCACCCGACAAGGAGCCGATGGCACCAAGCCCTTCGGATTTCCGCAAGTTCCCGAGATGGAGAACATGCGGGATGGACGGTGAGGGAAAAGTCTCCAAGCTCGAAGCACAACAGCCCAACACCCCAAACCTTGAAAGCCCCTGTCACCCGCACCCTGCTCTTCGCCGCCCTCGGGCTGGCCATCACCTTCACCGCCTGCAAGAAGGATGATGACGAGCCCAGCTCCCCTTCGGGAAGCCAGGGCACCACGCCCACGGATCCCCGCGCGGCCTACACCGGCAATTGGCTGGTAACGGATTCCCTGTGGCTGATGGGCACACCCTGCAACCCGCCCTTCGAGACCTACGTGATCAGCATCACCACGGGCGACACGGTTTCGAACACGCTCTGGTTCAACAACCTATGGAATGACGGCACGGGATACTATGCCATTTTCTCCAACAACTCCTTCTCCTACCCTTCGCAGAACGTGAGCGGCCCGTACAACATGAGCGGCAGTGGCGCTTTCAGCGGCACACACCTCTTTTACCAGACCAGCGGGGACGTGTGCGTTCACCACGGGTACGGCGAGAAGCAGTAGCGGGGGCAGGGGGCTTCGGCGGAACGGCCCCCGCGTGCCCTATGGGGATATTCATGTTCCGTGCGCATCGCGGGTGATGTGCCTTGGTCCAGCGTGGCGGAACCTGTAGTTGGTGCTGGACGCATCTTTCACGGGGGCCAGTATGAAGATGCCCGCACCGATCCGGGATTGGTCCGTGGCACTGGCGGTGACGTAGCCGCTGACGGTAAAGTGGGCCTGTGTGGAAAAAGCCTTGGTATCACCTGGAAGGGGAGGAGGCGCAAAAGCGGGAGTGCCCTGGCCACAGGGTCATTGGGCGCGCGAAATGGACCTGCGTTGCTCCCTGACTTTCGGCGAACAGGGTTGCGTGGAGGCCAGGCAGGAGCCATGCGGGAAATACCCATTTCCAGGTATTGTGAGTATGCTTGGGAGGAATGAGCTTTGAGGGTTGACCATCCATGGATCTTGTTCGGCGCATCATCAACTTTTGTGGGGACTGCTCGCATTTCCTCGGTCTGCTGGCGTTGATGTTCCTGGTTTGGGTCATTTTCCTGCTTTTCTGAAAAGCCGTCAAACGGGCATTGCCAGTCGGGGTGACTGGATCCGGACCAGCGACCATCCCGCCCCGGGGCGGGATGCGCTACGGGGTTGCGGCCTCGATCAGTTCCTTGATGCGCTTCCGGCTTTTCCAGGCCTTGACCTCCCGTTCGCGGCGATAGGCTGCGCCCTTGTCCGGATGCAGCTCCTGGTACACGACGGCCCAATCCTTGGCCCTGGCGGTCCATCGCTTGTGCCCGCTGAGATGTTTGCGCAGCCGTTCCTCCATCAGCTCGCTCGTATGGCCTACATAATAGTGGTCCAGTGACGGTGAATAGAGGATATAGAACGTGGACATGAAGTTGAAAGGGCCGCTCCGAAAGGAGCGGCCCTTCGCCAGTCGGGGTGACTGGATTCGAACCAGCGACCACTTGCACCCCATGCAAGTGCGCTACCGGGCTGCGCTACACCCCGAGTTCCCTTGTCCCGCATTTCGCTGCGACCATCCCGCCCCCAGGCGGGATGCGCTACCGGGCTGCGCTACACCCCGATTGTGGGCCGCGAAGGTAAGAAGTCCAAATGAACCGGAGTGAACGGCGGCAAGGCATGGGCCAACTTTCCCGTGGACCCGCATGACAACCCGAGTTCGCTGTGGGCCGATCAATTTTTCCGTGTGGACTGCACCGGTATTTCTTGTTGGCAACCATGCATCCTCGCCCATGGAGGAGCTGGTCCGTAAAATCCCGTAGACACGTTGGAATACGTTTCTACTTTTGGCTCCTTCCAATTGATGCGTCTCGATCATTTCCCCGCGCTTACCTGTGTCTGCCTGTTGGGCATGGGGTGCCAACCCGCGAGCGGCCCGGCAATGGGTGCGGGCCAACGAACCATATACGTCATGGACCCGCACAGTCATGCCCGCCCCGAGGAGGCGGCCGCCACCCACCTGAGCCTCGATATCCACGTGGATATGGCCAAGCAGCAGATCAATGGCACGGCCACATACGAACTCAAGCGGCAGGGAGGGGACAGCGTGGTATTCGATACCTACGGGCTGACCATCGAGGGCGTTTCCCTGGGCGACGGCAGTCCTGCGCCGTTCACCATGGGTGCCCCGGGCATACTGGGCCAAGCGTTGCAAGTAGCCCTGCCGCCGGGGGCTGACAAGGTGACCATTAAATACGCCACCGGTCCGAATGCAAAGGCATTGCAATGGCTGCGTCCGGAGCAGACAGGTGACAAGAAACACCCCTTCCTGTTCACCCAGGGTGAGGCCATCCTTACACGCTCCTGGATCCCCATCCAGGACAGCCCGGGGATCCGGATCACCTATGATGCGCATGTAACGGTGCCGCCGGAGCTGATGGCCGTGATGAGCGCCACCAATCCGCAGGAACGCAGCAGCGACGGATCCTACCGCTTCAGGATGGACAAGGCCATCCCGTCCTACCTGATCGCCTTGGCGGTGGGAGACCTGGGCTTCAAGGCCACAGGCAAGCGCACCGGGGTATATGCCGAACGCGGCATGGTGGATACCGCCGCATGGGAACTGGCGGACATGGAAAAGATGGTGGAGGTGGCTGAAAAGCTGTACGGCCCTTACCGGTGGGGCCGGTATGATGTGATCATCCTGCCGCCCAGCTTCCCTTTTGGTGGCATGGAAAACCCGTGCCTCACCTTTGCCACGCCCACCATCATCGCGGGGGACAGGTCCTTGACGAGCCTGATCGCCCATGAGCTGGCGCATAGCTGGAGCGGCAACCTGGTCACCAATGCCACCTGGAATGATTTCTGGTTGAATGAAGGGTTCACCGTGTATTTCGAACATCGCATCACCGAGGCCCTCTACGGGAAGGACTATAATGACATGACCAGCGTACTGGGCTACCAGGACCTGTTGCAGACCATCGCGGAGATCGATTCCGGCAAACACCCCGAGGACAGTGCCCTGCGCTTGGACCTGGCGGGCCGCGACCCCGACGATGGCATGACGGACATCGCCTACGAGAAGGGCTATGCCTTGCTGCGCCTGATCGAAAGCAAAGTGGGCCGGCCGAGGTTCGATGCCTTCCTGCGGAACTATTTCGACCACTTCGCTTTCCGCAGCATCACCACGGACACGTTCACCACCTACATCCGCAAGGAACTGCTGGGGCCTGAACGGGTGGACCTCGACCTGGCGGCGTGGATCGACAAGCCCGGCCTGCCAGCCGATGCCATCGTGCCCTCCTCCGAGAAGTTTGCCGAAGTGGATGCCCAGCTGTCCCGTTGGTCGAAGGGGGCACCGGCCAAAGGAACACCGGCGAAGGACCTGGACACCCAGGGATGGAACACCTTCCAGTGGATCCATTTCCTGAGGCACCTGCCACAAGGGCTTTCGGGGCGTGAGATGGATGAGTTGGACAACACGTTCCATTTCTCCAAGTCGGGGAATGCGGAGATCCAGGCGGCCTGGTTGGAGCAGTGCGCGAGGAACGGCTACACCAAGGCCTTTGGTACCTTGGAGGGATTCCTCACCACCGTTGGCCGCCGGAAGTTCCTGGTGCCGCTCTACCAAGCACTATTGACTTCGGATAAGGGACGCGAGGCAGCCATGGAGATCTATGCTAAGGCGCGACCCAACTACCACAGCGTAAGCGTGCGCACCATCGACGAGATGCTGGGCTGGAAGGAGTCGAAGCCGACGCACATTTTCTGATCCCGCCGGGACCCGCTTGGGTGCAGCAGCAGATCGAAGCCGCGGTGGGCCACTCGCCGGGGTGCATGTGGCACGCTGAACCTCAAGGTGCCCCGTGGTCCGCTCCGCGCGTCCGCTGACTGAAGGGGAGTGGTGCCGATGACAATTCCGTGTGACATGGTCCCCATGGCAACCGGCCCGGAACTTTGGAGATGGTTTCTGCCACACCGGGAGGCCCATGCGGGGAGGATGCACATCCGTGTACCCGCATCAGTTGACGGACTATTCGGAAGGATACCGTGGGCCCGGTGCCGGTGGATCATCATTCATCACCTGCCTCAACATTACCCTGTCCAGGGCGTGCCCTCCCGGGAAATGGATGGTCCGGAAGTTGACCCGGGCCTCGCGCAACCGGGCTTCGCTCCGTTCAAGTTCCTCTTGGCCGACCAAGTGGTCCTGCCTGCCACGGACCAACACCAGCTTGGTGTTCTTCCAGCATGCCGCCAATTGCGGGACCTTCAGTTCCGTCGCCATGGAGCCCGCCCACAACACCATGCGCTGGATGGGGAAGGCCGGTGCCATGGCCCAGCGGCACACCGTGGCCACGCCCTGGGAAAAGCCCAACACATGCAGCGGTGTATTCGGCGGGCATTGGGCCAGGAGGTGTTCGGCGAGCGCGTCCAGGTAGCTGGCCTGGTCGCGGATCTCCGCCTCGCGGTCCTCGCGCGTCATCCAGGTGGCGCCCACGCGGCTGTGGGCTTCATCGGTGTAGAAGCGAGAGAGTCCCTCGGGCGCTGCAATCAACCGTCCGTTCTCCAGACCTTCAAACGGACGCAGGAAGAAGCGCGCCAACTGGCCGTAGCCGTGCAGCACCATCCACAGCTCCCGCGCCGTGGCGGCCTGGCCCAGCGTGTGGTAGCGCGCGGTGCGCGGCACGGTGATGTGATGCTCCTCCACGGTATGTGGCTGTGGCCGGAATGGTACCCTTCACCTATCTGTTCGTTCCGGCGCTTGCCGGCGGATCTCAATCCCGCTGCCCCGACCGTTCCAATTGGTAGGTGACGCCTTCCACCGATAATGTCGCCTTGTCCGCAGGGGCAAGTTTCATGGTGACGGTGCCTTTCGGGGTTTCCATACGGTATTCATTCCCGTCGTGGATCTCCACGGTATACGCCAGCGCGTCCCGGTCCCCCGCAGGTGTTCTCAACTCCATCTTTTCGCCGTCGATCGAGATCATGTTCGGCAAAAGCTCCTGGCCTTTGTCGGCGATTGCATAAATGGCCAAGGCATCCCGGATGTCGATGGTGTTCTTCGCCAAAATTCCGGCGACCGGTGATGGGTCGATCTTGTCGATCTTCCAATCGCCTTCAATGGAGCCCGTTCCCGATGATCGGCCGCAAGCCGCAGCAAGGATCAGCATGGCCGTACCGATGAAGAAGGTCGCTTTCATGGAGGATGATTTTTGGGTTCGACAATGAGCAGGCTTTCAATTCCCCGCCTTTCACCTACGAAGGTAGAACAACGAAAGCACGAATGTTCGAACGGGAAGCCAGTTCAACGCATCCGGGCAATCGTGTGGGCTGTTGGCTAGCCCACTGGACAATGTTCGTCGAAGCGTCGCTCAAAAAGCCAGCAGCTCACTTAACGCCGCACCCACTTTTTCGGCATTTGGGATCATGGTGGCCTCCAGTGTGCTGTTCAGCGGGATGGCAGGCATGTCCGCAGAGCCGACGAAGCGCACGGGGGCGTCCAGCTTGTCGAAGCAGGCATTGGCGATCTGCCCGGCCAGCGCCTGGGCGAAGGAGTTGGTCAACGATTCCTCGGTGACCACCAGGCAACGCCCGTGGCTGCGCACGGCCTCCATTACGGCTTCCTCGTCCCAGGGCACCAGCGTGCGCAGGTCGATGATGGTGATGCGCCCCGGATGGGCCTTGGCCGCGGTCTTGGCCCAGTACACGCCCATGCCGTAGGTGACCACCACCGCCGCTTCGCCCTTGGCCATCTGCGCTGCTTCCGCCTGCAGCACCGTGCGCGCCTTCCCGAAGGGAATGATGTAGTCGGCGGCGGGCTCGATGGTGCGCGCCTCCTCCGTGCCGGGGATCTTGCTCCAGTACAGGCCTTTGTGCTCCAGCATCACCACGGGGTTGGGGTCGTGGTAGGCGGCCTTCATCAGGCCCTTGAGGTCGGCGCCGGTGCTGGGGTAGGCCACCTTGATGCCCTTGATGTTGCACAGCACGCTTTCCACGCTGCTGCTGTGGTAAGGGCCGCCCGCGCCGTACGCGCCCGTGGGCACGCGCAGCACCATGCCCACGGGCCATTTGCCGTTGCTGAGGTAGTTGCTGCGCGCCACTTCGGTGAAGAGCTGGTTCAGCCCCGGCCAGATGTAATCGGCGAACTGCACCTCCACGATGGGCTTCAGGCCGACGGCGCTCATGCCCACGGTGCTGCCCACGATGAAGGCCTCCTGGATCGGGGTGTTGAACACGCGGTGGTCGCCGAAGTCGCGGCCCAGCGTGGCGGCCTCGCGGAACACGCCGCCGAGGCGCGCGCCCACGTCCTGCCCGTAGAGCAGGCAGCGCTTGTCCTCCTGCATCAGCTCGCGGATGGCGAACAATGCACAATCCACCATTAGCGTGGGTTGCTTGTCCGCCGGGGCGCGCTCGCCGGTTTCCTCGGTGACCGGCGTGGGGGCGAACTTGTGCGTGTAGAGGTCCTCCGGCCGCGGGTCCTCAGCAGCACGGGCCTCCTCGAAGTCTGCCTTCACGCGCTCAATGGCCTTTTTCTCCAGCTCTTTCAAGCCCTGACGCTGGATGCCGAGGTCCAGCAGTTGCTGGAAAAAGCGCGGCTGCGGGTCGCGCTTGCGGTGCTCGGCCAGGTTCTCCGCGCTGCGGTAGAAGTCCATGCGCACGCCGCTGGTGTGGTGGTTCAGCAAGGGCACCTTGGCGTGGACGAGGAAGGGGCGTCGCTCCTTGCGCACCGTGGCGATCACGTCCTCCAGCACCGCGTGGCAGGCCGGGAAGTCGGTGCCATCGACCTGCCGCACCTCCAGGCCCTGGAAGCCGCGGGCGTAGTGGGCGGCGTCGTTCACGCGGATCTCATCGGCCGTGGCGCTGATGTCCCATTCATTGTCCTGCACCAGGTAGATGATCGGCAGCTTCTTCAGCACGGCCATGTGCAGCGCCTCGGCCACTTCGCCTTCGGTCATGGCGGCATCGCCGATGGAGCAGACCACCACGGGCTTTTCGGCGCCGTGGTCGGGCCCCAGGCCCATGATCTCGCGGTACTGCACGCCCATAGCCAGGCCCGTGGTGGGGATGGCCTGCATGCCGGTGGCGCTGCTCTGGTGCGGGATCTTCGGCATGTCGTCCCGGTCCAGGCTGGGGTGGCAGTAGTAGGAGCGGCCGCCGCTGAAGGGATCGTCGCGCTTGGCCATCAGTTGCAGCATCAGTTCGTAGGGCCGCATGCCGATGCCGAGCAGGATGCTGTCGTCGCGGTAGTAGGGCGCCACCCAGTCCTGCGGCTTCAGTTGCAGGCCCAGGGCGAGCTGGATCGCTTCGTGCCCACGGCTGGTGGCGTGCACGTACTTGCTGGTGAACTTGAAGTGCTCCTCGTAGATGTCGGTCATCGCCTTGGCGGTGCACATCAGCTCCCAGGCTTTCAGCAGGGTGGCATGTCCGAGGCTCGGCTCTGGTTTCCGGGTCCGTGGGGAAGTAATGGGCATGGATGCGTGTGAAGCGGACCAAATTACGGATGAAGGGACGTAGCGGCTGATGCGCTTCCAACGCTACGCCGCAACTTTGTGCCGCCCCCAACACCGAACGACGATGGACCGCAGTGCACACGAGATCGACCACCGCATCACGGGCGATGACATCCAATGCGTGGAGATCACCCTGGACCCGCATGAGACCGTGGTGGCCGAGGCCGGCACCATGATGATGCTGGACGACGGCATCGTGATGGAGACCATCTTCGGCGACGGCCGCGGGCAATCGCAAGGCTTCCTGGACAAGATGCTCAGCGCGGGCAAGCGGGTGCTCACCGGCGAGAGCCTCTTCATGACCACGTACACCAACCGCACCACGGGCCGGCGCACGGCGTGGTTCGCGGCGCCCATACCGGGAAAGATCCTGGCGTTGGACCTGCGGGATTACGGCGGCAGGCTGATCGTGCAGAAAAACTCCTTCCTCTGCGCCGCCAAGGGGGTGAACATCGGCGTGGCCTTCAACAAGAAGATCGGTACCGGCCTGTTCGGGGGTGAAGGCTTCATCATGCAAAGCCTGGAAGGCGACGGCATGGTGTACGTGAACGCAGGCGGCATGCTGGTACAGCGCGACCTGCAGGCCGGCGAGGTGCTGCGCGTGGACACCGGTTGCCTGATGGGCATGACCGGCGGCGTGGACTACGACATCCAGTTCGTGGGCGGCATCCGCAATACGCTGTTCGGCGGCGAGGGCCTCTTCTTCGCCACGTTGCGCGGGCCGGGCCATGTGTGGATCCAGTCGCTGCCGTTCAGCCGCCTGGCGGACAACATTGTTGCTTCGGCACCCCGACATGGCGGTTCAAGCCGGGAGGAAGGAAGCATCCTGGGTGGGCTGGGCCGCTTGATCGACGGGCGGTAAACCGGTTCCTACTGCTCCCTGCTTCCGCCGTCCAGCGCCAGCAGCAGGCCTTGCACGGCCCACATCACCACGCTGAAGGCCAATGCCCACCAGAAGCCATCAACGGTGAAGCCCGGCACGATGCGCGCGGCCAGCAGCACCATGGCGGCGTTGATCACCAGCACGAACAGGCCCAGGGTGAGCACGGTGACCGGCAAGGTGAGCAGCACCAGCAAGGGCCGCACGAAGCCGTTGAGCAGGCCCAGCACCACGGCCACCAGCAGGCCCGTCTTGAAGTCCGGGGCGTGCACACCGGAGAGCAGCAGGTCGGCCACCAGCACGGCGATGGTGGAGAGCAGGATGCGGATGATGAGTTTCATTGGGGTGAAGGTAGGTTTCAGGGCGTAGTTCGTGGTTTGTAGGGAGGAGGGGTCGTGAGCCGCCCTACGTCCTACGCCACGACGAACTATTCCCTTCCACTACTGAACCGCTCCATGTCCCGCCGATCCTTCTTGGTGGGGCGCCCAGTTCCCGGCTCGCGGCTGGCCACGCGCACCTTACGGGCGATCTCCTGCTTTTCCAGGTCCTCCCATGGCGTTACATCCTGCACCAGCTCCGGAACGAGCTTCGCCCCCACACGTGCCGCCGGCAACGCCTTCACCTCAAACACGCGCCAGATCGGTGCCTGTCGCACGGCCACCCGGTCGCCGGGCTTCACCTCCGCCGCGGCCTTGCCTTCGCGCCCGTTCACCTGCACATGGCCGCGCTTGCATTCATCCGCGGCCAGGCTGCGTGTCTTGCACAGCCGCACGCACCAGAGGAATTTGTCGAGGCGCATGGTGTGGTGGTTTCTGGTGGGGGAAGGAAGTTCGGGAAGGTAAAAAATGGGAAGGGTGGTAAAGATGGTAAAGATGGTAAGGGAGGTAAGGGAGGTAAGGATGGTAAGGATGGTAAGGATGGTAAGGATGGGAAGGATGGTAAGGATGGTAAGGATGGTAAGGATGGTAAGGATGGTAAGGATGGTAAGGTGGTAAGGACGATAAGGGTGGCTAGGATGACCAAGGTTGCTGGCCAAGCTACCTTTACCATCGTCGGTCTTCACTCCACTCTCCATGGAACAGTTCAAACACTTCCGCAATTTGTTCATCGCCGTTACCCTGTTTTCCGCCAGTACGGCACTCCAGGCACAGGACACCATCGTGGTACCCTGCGACGGCGACACGGTGTTCGGTTTGTACTGCTACACGAACAATGACGACCACACCTGGTATTGGGTGAGTGCCTGCGGCGCCCCGGTCAGGGTCCACTTCTTCTCGGGCACCATCGAAGCCAGCCCCAATGACCAATTGCGGATCCATGACGGTGCAGACGGAATGGCACCTCTGCTTTTCGCGAACCCCTCAAGCCCCTCCAGCATGGACCTGACTGACCTGGGATTCGTCGGCAACAGCGGCATGCTGTTCATGGAGATGACCTCCAACGCCACCAACTGCTGCGCCACCGACAACTTGATGGGCGCCTCGTGGCAATGGGCCGTCACCAGCGGCGGAACGGCCGGCATCGACGGGAGGCAGGCCGATGGCCTCGCGATGTACCCCAACCCCGCGAAGGACCTGTTGAACCTCAGGCTGCCCGAAGGAATCTTGGCGCAGACCGAGGTGCGCATCACGGATGTCTCAGGTCGCACGGTATACCGGGAACTTATCCGGCCTGGACTGAACACATTGGATGTCCACGGCCTCCGCGACGGATACTACACCGTGGTGGCAGCCATGCCGGAAGGGATGACCGTACGGGGCCTGCAGATCATCCATTGATCAGACTGACAAGGCCGCGCGGGACCCGGGTGTGCAGGTTGAATGCTGCAGCAACGGCCATACCGGGGCATCCTACTGCTTGCGTGCACACCAACGAAAAAAGGGGCGGACCTGATGTCCACCCCTTTTTCAGTGACCCCGCCAGGACTCGAACCTGGAACCAACAGAACCGGAATCTGTCATTCTATCCAATTGAACTACGGGGCCGTTCGCTCGGAGCGGGCGCGAAGGTAATGCTATCGGGCGGCCTGCATGCGTATCCGCATCAGTTTTGCCACATCGTGCACGGTGGTGGCGGTCCGCCAAGTGGTGGCCAACTGGTGGTCATTGAAGCCGAGCGTATCGGCGGCGGACCGTCGCAAGGCGGACCGGGCCGCGGTGTCGGGGAAGAGGCTGTCCAAGGGCATGGACGGTTGCAGGCCCACGGCCTGCAGGGGCCGCCCGACGCTTTCGGACACGGCGGCAAGCCAGCGGGCGGTGCGGCCGGGGGCACCGGCCATCGGGTCGGCGGGTCCGATGCGGCGGTACGCTACCACGCTCCCTTGGTTGGGCAGGGATCGTTCGAGCATGCCATTCCTCCACCCGTAATAGAATCCGAAGCGATGATCCGTTTCCATGAACCGGATGTCACCATCGGCGTCCAGGCCCCATCGGCCGTCCACCTCGGCATAAAGCCCGGGCCGGGTGGTGATGATCAACGCCCGGCCGCCTGGCATGAGATCGAGGCGTTCCACATGCTGGCCGCCGATCGCCTCTGAACGGGCCTCATAAGTGCCGGCCAGACTGTCCACCGGTACGGGCGGACACAGCACCTCAGCATCCATGTGGCGGTAGGCCGTGGCCACCAGCACGGTGTCGCCGCCACCCGGCCGGGGGGCGGCCAAATGGCCGGAACACCAGGTCTTGATCCATTGCCCTTGGACTGTTTTCAGCCATGCATAACGGCGTGACAAGCTGTCCAGGCCGGGGCCGGTGAGCCGATAAGCCCGGTGGGTACCGCAAGGCATGAACGCGGTATCGTTCGGCAGGATCCGCACTTCGCCCTCCCAGATCGGATCTTCGGGCCCTTCCTCCGTTGTTTCAGGTGCGGTGGTACACGCGGCCAAGGTGGCCAGGGCCAGCAGCAGGCACGGCGTCCATTTCAGCATGGGCCGAAAATACCGCACCTCCCGTGCCGCGATCACTGCAGGTCGGCCGGGCCGTTATCCCCCTCCTTTTCCAGCCGCTTCCACAACTGGTCCATCTGCTCCTGCATGCGGTTGATCTGGTCCTGCAGGGACTTGCCCATGTCCTGGCCGCCGTGATCCCCGAAGAAGGGCATGCCCCGGAAGGGTCCGATGGCTGCCATGTCGCCTTCATGCTTCCCCAGGTTGCCCTTCAGTTCGAGGTGCTTTCCATCGCGCTGCACCATCACGGTCACCGTGTCGCCCGGCGCGTGGTCGGCCACGGCATCGGCCAGGTCGTTGAACCCGGCCACGGCCACGTCATTGAGGCCCGTGATGCGGTCACCCGCCTTGATGCCCATTTCGGCGGCCGGGGAGCCCGGTTCCACGCTGCCGATGTCCGCGCCGTGGCCCTCCTGCTCCTGCGCGGGGCGCACGCCCAGGAAGGCTTTTTCACCACCGGGGACGGCCTCGCCGAACCATTGGCCCCAGTTGCTGCCAAACGGTACCTGCCCCGTGCCTTGTGCCAAGCCGTTGCCCTCGCGGGATGCCAACGTCACATCCGCCGTGGCGGCCTCTTCATTGCGGTCATACGCGACCTCCAGTTTGTCGCCCGGCCTGTGGGCCTGGACAATGGCCATCACATCCTGCGGCGATTGCACGCTTTGGCCACCGATGGCCGTGATGCGGTCACCTTCGTGCAGGCCGGCCTTCTCCGCCGGAGATCCCTTGGCCACGTGTGCCACGCGCACCCCGGATCCATCGTGGCTTTGCGGCGTGGCCTCCAGGCTCACGCCCAGCAAGGGTTTGCCCATGGCGTTGAACGTGCTGCCCAAGGCCATCAGGCTGTCATGCAGCGCCTCCTGGGTCGGTGCCGTGAATTCCTTCACCACCTTGTCGGTCTTGCCATTGGTGGTCTGTTCAATCTCGATCCGCACCCGGTTTTGTGCGGGCACGGAGCAGGCCGTGGCAAGCAGGCAAACCGCCATGGCCACCGGTCCGTATGTCTTCTTGGTCTTCATTTTCCTGTCAATTCCATTCGCGTTGACCCGAAGTTATCATAGCCTGGAGGGGATGGGCGGCGGCCCCGTGTGAAGAAATGTTTCATGCGGGCGGGTTGTAGGATTCCTTGGCAAATGGGTGCCGGTGCCGTCTTTCCGCTTGACGACCGTCGGGACCGGGGCGCGATCGCCGTACCTTTGCCCGCTTTTTTACAAGGCTTTACCCTTTCCCATGACCGACCTGCGCAACATCGCCATCATCGCCCACGTGGACCACGGCAAGACCACGCTCGTGGACCGCATCCTGCACCAGTGCCAGCTCTTTCGCGAAAACGAGGAGCATGCGGACCTGCTGCTGGACAACAATGACCTGGAGCGCGAGCGGGGCATCACCATCCTGAGCAAGAATGTCAGTGTACGCTACAAAGGGGTGAAGATCAACGTGATCGACACGCCGGGCCACAGCGACTTCGGCGGCGAGGTGGAGCGGGTGCTCAACATGGCTGACGGGGTGATCCTGCTGGTGGACGCCTTCGAAGGGCCCATGCCCCAAACACGGTTCGTGTTGGGCAAGGCGATTGAAATGGGGTTGAAGCCCGTGGTGGTGATCAACAAGGTGGACAAGCCCAACTGCACGCCGGAAGAGGTACACGAGGCCGTGTTCGACCTGATGTTCGAGCTGGGTGCCACCGAGGACCAGCTGGACTTCCCCGTGGTATACGGCAGCGGCAAGGGTGGCTGGATGGGACCGGACTGGAGGACCCCCACCCAGGACATCAGCTACCTGTTGGACGTGATCCTGGAAAAGATACCCGCTCCCCAAAAGGTGGAGGGCACCTTGCAGATGCGCATCACCAGCCTGGACTACAGCAGCTTCCAAGGCCGTATCGCCGTGGGGCGCATCTCACGCGGCGGCATCAGGCCGGGCCAGCAGGTCACCCTGGTGAAGAATGACGGCAGCAGCATCAAGGGACACGTGAAGGAACTGATGACGTTCGAGGGGCTGGGCAAGGTGAAGGTGAAGGATCCGGTCGGCTGCGGCGAGATCGTGGCCATCATGGGCTTGGAAAACTTCGATATCGGTGACACCGTGGCCGATGCGGAGAATCCGGAGGGCCTGCCCAAATTCAAGGTGGACGAGCCCACCATGAGCATGCTCTTCACCATCAACAACTCGCCCTTCTTCGGCCGCGAGGGCCAGTACGTGACGAGCCGCCACGTGCGGGACCGCCTGTACAAGGAGATCGAGAAGAACTTGGCCATGCGCCTGGAGGAGACCGACAGCCCGGACCGGCTGCTCGTATACGGCCGGGGCATCCTCCACCTGAGCATCCTGGTGGAGACCATGCGCCGCGAGGGGTACGAGTTCCAGTTGGGCCAGCCCCAAGTGCTGTACAAGGAGATCGACGGGCAGCGGCACGAACCCATAGAAACGCTCACCGTGCAGGTGCCCGAGCCGTTCAGCAGCCGCGTGATCGACCATGTGACACGGCGCAAGGGCGAGATCGCCAACATCGAGCAGAAGGGCGACCGGGCCGTGCTGGAGTTCAACATCCCTGCTCGGGGCATCATCGGCCTGCGCAATGCCCTGCTCACGGCCACCGAGGGCGAGGCCATCATCGCGCACCGATTCAAGGGATACGAGCCGTACAAGGGCACCATTGCCGCGGCACGCCCGGGCTGCATCGTCAGCGCCGAGACCGGTACGGCCATCGCTTACGCCATCGACAAATTGCAGGACCGCGGCAAATTCTTCATCGCCCCTGGTGAAGAGGTATATGCCGGCCAAGTGATCGGGGAGAGCCCCAAGCCCGGCGAAGAGCTTGCGGTGAATGTGATCCGTGTGAAGAAGCTCACCAACATGCGCGCCAGCGGCAGCGATGAAAAGACCAGCATTGCCCCCCCCGTTCGTTTCAGCCTGGAGGAGGCCATGGAATACATCACTGCGGATGAATACCTGGAGGTGACGCCGAAGAACCTGCGCATGCGCAAGATCCTGTTGGACGAGAACGACCGGAAGAAAGCTGCGCGCAAGATGCAGGAGGCGTGAGGCCCGGCACGTGTTTTGGCGGCTACTGCCCAAACACATGACCATGGACCTCCGGATTTTTTTCCTTTCCTGCATGTCGGGTGTGGCCATGCAGGTACTTGCCCAAGAAGGAGTGCCGCACGACCACGCCGACGGGAGGCATTGGATCTCGCTCACGGACAGCGTGGGCCAGGTGATCGGCATGAGCGACCAGCAACGATCCGACTGGAAACCGCGCAACGCCGAATGGGACCGGAAATTCCAGGCATTGGGCGCGAAACCGGAGCACAAGTCATACATCAAGCTCCACCATGCACGGGAACTGGACATCCGGGGTTTCCTCACGGGTGGGCAGTACGACAAATGGAAGGTGCTGAACCGCCGATCACCCCGACTGGAGCCTGGGAACCCGCCGGGCACGAACATGCCGCCAACGCGGTAGCATGGGGTGGGATCTCCACAGATACGGGCACGGTGACTACGGTTCCCCAGGGTGGTATGCGTCCTTCCGGCCGAGACGCCTTGCCAAGTTCACCCGGATGTTGCCGACCCCCCAACGGAACAGGTCGCGTTCCTCCATCAGATAGCCGATGTTCTCCTGGTTGAACGACATGCCTACGCAATACCGTTCGCTGTTGTATCCGATGGCGGCCCTCATCTGCGCATGCCACCCCAGCCCGAAGTCGGTCTTCGCGTTCTCGTGCTTCTTCTCCGCTGTGGTGGCCCGTTGCGCGCTGATGCCACCGCCCAGCACCATGGAACCCGTGAGGAAGAAATGTGTCTGTACCACCAGGGTATAGGCATAGCCGATGCTGGCACCCAGGTCGGTGAACCCGCCCCGTACCAGGTGCAAGCCCGGCTTGAAGGCCGTGGCCAGGCGCACCGGCACCAGCGAAGAGTCGGCCTGCAGGCGGAAGTAGGTGAGATACCAGCCGGCCAGCAACGACCCTTGGCTTTTGCGTTGCCAGGCATCCTGGTTGAATGCCGCCCGGTAGCTGAACCGGTCGTGGTTGAAGATGTGCACCCTGCTGATCCCGAGGTTGTACTCGCGGATGTCGGGCCGGGTGGGGAATGCGGTTTCCTGGTTCCACCCCAATTCATCCTTGGTATGGGAGGACATGTAAAAGCATTGGAATCCTTGCAGAAACAAGTTCGTCGCACTGCGCTTGGTATAGATGTTCGCCTGGGCGTCCAGATAGCGCGTGGTGCCGCGTTTGTCCTGGTCGCGGTTCAGGCCCGGGATGCCCACGCCGATGTTCAGCGTGACCGAACGGTAGCTGAGGCCCGCGCCGATGTTGTACCTGTTGTTGGGCCTGTAAGTGATCCGCAGGCCCCTTGCGCCGGCCAGCCCCAGCTGGTTGAACTTGGTGCTGAGGTATAGACGTCCGGTGTAGAGGTGTGAGTAGTCATGTACATAGGCCGTGTCGAAGCCCTTGACAGCGGTACCGCCGGACCGGTGCGTAAATGTTTGGGCCGTCACCCGCCCCACCATCACCAAAAGGGCGAAATGAAACAGCCACCTGCGCGACATGGGGCAAAGCTCGCAAAGTGCACGCCGGGAAGGGCAGTTCCCGGGAGGATTCCGGCACGGCGGGATTCACCCCGGTTCCGTTCCCGATAAGATGGCGCAAAGAATTACATTTGCGGCCCTTCCAAGAGAAGGACTTCCTTTTTCCGGGCGTTTAGCTCAGTTGGTTCAGAGCACTACCTTGACAGGGTAGGGGTCACTGGTTCGAATCCAGTAACGCCCACGATCACAACCCGGACGTGTGCAGGCCATGCGTGCAGCAGCTTGACGTTCAGGGATCGGCCGCCCCCCTGCGGCCGGAGCGCAATTGAGCGAAGCCACCGCCCCCGATGAGCTTTATGAATCCCCAAACCAAGGCCGAAAGGCCATTTTAACCCGAGAAGCAAGAATGAAAAAGACCCTCTTTACCATGGCCCTGCTGGTTGTGACCGCCGGTGTGGCACAGGCCCAGGAGGATAAGAAGGAACGCGACGCAAACGTCAAGGCCATGCAAGCCAAGACACCGGCGGATACCACAGGCAAGCTGTGGACCAAGGGCGGCACACTGCAATTGAACATGAGCCAGGTGAGCTTGACGAACTGGTCTGCCGGTGGTTTCAGTTCCGTGAGCGGGGTAGGGCTCTTCAATGGATTCGCCAACCGGAAGAAGGGACGCCACGCCTGGGACAACTCGATCGCGCTGGCGTATGGCCTGTTGTCCCAGGAGAAGCAAGATCCCGTGAAGACCGATGACCGCCTGGAATTGAACACCAAGTATGGCTACGAACTCAATAAGGCCTGGTACCTGGCCGCCTTGGCCCAGTTCCGTACACAGTTCACCGATGGCAAGGATGCCGAAGGGAATCGCATCTCGGACTTCATGGCCCCAGGCTACCTGGTGCTGGGTATCGGCATGGATTACAAGCCGAACGACCACTTCAGTGCCTTCATCTCACCGGCCACGGCGAAGATCACGTTCGTGAACGACCAAGGGCTGGCCGACGGAGGGGCCTTCGGCGTGGATCCGGCCACGTACGACACCGCAGGGAACAAACTCACGAACGGCAAGAACAGCCTGTTCGAATTCGGTGGCTTCGTCAAGCTGATGTACACCCAGGATCTGGCCACGAACATCAACTTCCTTACCCGCGCGGATTTCTTCAGCAATTACCTGAAGAACCCGCAGAATATCGTGGTGAACTGGGAAACCCTCTTCACGTTCAAGGTGAACAACTGGTTTGCGGCCACGCTCAGCACCATGCTGATCTATGACGACAAAACGCAGATCATGAAAAAGTGGGAGGATACCGATCTGATGTACGCAGGCAAGGGAACACAGTTCAAGGAGGCCATCGGCCTGGGTATCACGATCAAGCTCTGATCGGACTGGCGGAGAGGTGAGAAGGGGCTCCGGGAGTGGGGCCCTTTTTTCGTTGGCGTTACTCAGGTAAAACCCGATCCATGCGTGTGCATACACGGGTTGGGAGGCTTTTTTTGGGCTCCTTCCCAATAGCGCATGCTTGGATGGAGGAATGGCTGATGGGTCCTGTTGTTGGACGATTGTGGATGAAAGGGGCGGGATGGGTGTGATGAGGTAGCCTGAGCAACCCGTGCATGTACACGCACGAATCAGCTGCACGGTAGGGCCGCTTCAGCTCCGCTCCATTGCCCCCAACCCGTTTTCCCGCAGCACATTATCCGCCCGTGCCACCCGTTCCGCCAGGAACTGTGATTCACCTTGGCTGAGGAGCAGGGTGTAGTCCAGTTGCACTTTCTTCCACGCGGCCATCGCGTCGGCGGCCTTCCTGGTACCCTTGGGTGTGAGGAATACACGGACGTCACGGCCCTCTCCGCTCCGCTCCACGAATTGATCGGCGGCCAGCTTGTCCACGGCACGCGAGATGGTGGAGCGGTCGAGGCGATGGATGATGGCCAGTTCCGTAAGGCTTATCCCTTGGGCCTCCTTGGTGGAGAGCAGGATGAAAGCCATGGTGGGGGAGAGGCCCACACGGCCGAAGTGCTCGTCGGCCATGCGTGTAAGTGCGCGGCCCAGTGCGGCAGCGGCATGGAGCAGGCAGGTGTGGAATTGGTCCCGCAGGTTGGACATGGCGAAGCAAGATAGCCCAAGGGGCCGGAGCTTGTGCATAGGGTGCCGGAATCCTTCCACGCGCCCATGATGCATGCTCAACGGAACACCAACGGTCCCTTCAACGGTTCCACGAGGCCGTACAACCATGGGTTGCCTTCGCGGATCTTCACCTCCACTGAGCTGATGTGTGCGGTGGCACCGCCCATGTTCCAGACATACACGCGAAGGCGTTGGCCACGGCCATGGCCGGGCAGGTCCGCCAAGGGAATGGCGGACACGAGGGGGCCACTCTCCCGGAAGCAAGCTTGGCTGCGATAGAAAGTCGACTCCTCGCCGGCTTTCAGCTCCGTCACCAGGTTGAGGCCGGTACCCGAGGCATGGATGATGTCCAGGCGGGCTTCGATCACCGCATTGTCTGCTTGGGTGACCTTGTACACGGGCACGTCCAGCAGGATGCCGTATTCGCGGCCGGTGAGGTCCCATGCCGGGATGCCGTATGCCGAAGTGGTATCGTGCCACAGGGGAATATCGGTGTCCACCGTCCAGTCCTCGCCCTTTATGGCCTGGGGCGTCACGCGGCTGTTCCATCCGCTATCCTCCACGCTGCCAGCGGCGGGGTCGGCCCGGAAGACGAAAGTTTGGCCCTCCACCATGTCGTGCCGTTCGGTCATAAAGGGGAATGCGGCTTGCATCTGGGCGGCCCGCTCGGGCACCGTGCCCGGGGTTAGGCCGAGGAACACTTCGGAGGCATCCACGGAAGCGAGCAGGCTGTCCACCCAGGCGGCGGAATGTCCCCTGAGGTTGATGTACGGTGCGGTGGGCGGCCCGACATGCCGTTGCCGCAGGAGGAATTGGATTGCTTCGTCAGGCGTGTCCACCAGGGCCAGGCGGCCTGGGATCGTGGATGCTTGCATGATGCCATCCGTGATGGCCACGTAGCGCGAGCGGTAGAAGGTGTCGTAGTGCTTGCGGACCTGCACCAGGGTGATGGTGGAAGCGCATGCCACGAGGGCCAGGACCGGGAGGAGCCAACGCGACGGCATGTGCCGCAGGCCGGCCAGGAGGCCCAGCACCAGGAAGGGGAAAGAGAAGATGAGCATGGAGTACTGCAGCACCGGGGCCCGCCAGGCCGAATAGGCGTAGCCCACCGCCAATGGACCCAGCCCCCACAGCAGGGTGATGGTCCAAAGCGGCGCGATGGTGTCCCGGTGGCGGATCTTCAGCGCAAGCGATCCCAGGATCAACACGGCCCAAATGGCGCCAAAGGTCCACGTGCAGTGTGCCAGCCACCACAGGTAATCGGGGATCCAGGAAGGGGTGGGCGCGGCCAGCCATCCCTCTAGACCTTTTTGGCCCAGTTGCCGGAGGAAGATGGGGATGTTGGGAAGGTAAAGTACGGCTGCCACGGCACAGGCTGCCAGGTACGGCTTGCGGTGGATGCTTGCCACCAGGAGCAGACCGGTGATCGCCATGAATGCCGCCAGCATCAGGGCGAAGTGGTGCGTATAGGCCGAGAGCACCGCCGCTGCGGCGAAGCCGGCCAGGGCCGTTCGCCTTCCTGAGCCGAGGTAGCGCGTGAGCTGGTCGGCCATTAACGCCGTGGTGAAGAATCCGAAGGCATACGGACGGGCGATCTGCCCGTACATGACGGTGTACTGCAGCGTGGCCAACAATGCGGTGACCACCAGCGCCACTTGGCTTCCGGCCCAGGCGGAGGCAAAACGGTACAGGAAGAACAACGCGGCGATGGACAGCAGGATGAAGGGCAGCTTCACGGCGGCCTCGCCCATGCCGAACAGCCGGGTCCAGGCCCACTCGAACACCTGCACCCCGGGGGGATGCGTATCCAAGGCCACCACCCCCGTCCGTATCGTTTCCCCCAGCGAAGGATGGATGCGGACCAATGCACTGATCTCGTCGTGCGTGTATGGGATGTGCGGCAGGTCCCAAAACCGCAGGACCGAGGCGAGCAGCAGCAGCGCCAGCAGGGCCATGCGTTGCATGCGGTCGCCGGGCAGGCTGCTTCCGGCAGCTGTTTCCAGCCGTGGTCGCCAAGGGGCACCGGTCATCTCCCGCGGTCCATTTCGCGTTTCAGGTCCTTCGCCTTCAGGCTTTCGCGCTTGTCGTAGGTCTTCTTCCCTTTGGCCAGGGCGATCTCCACCTTCACCATCCCGTTCCCGGCGAAGAAGGCCCGCACCGGCACCACGGTCATCCCTTGGTCCTTCAGTTTGCGCTGCAACTTCCTGAGTTCCTTGCGGTGCAGCAGGAGTTTGCGGTCCCGTACGGGCTCATGGCCGAAGCTCTTGGCCTTGTCGTACGGCTGGATGGTCATGTTTCGCAGGAAAAGCTCGTCGCCGATGAACGTGCAGAAGGCCTCCGCGAGGCTGGCCTGTCCTTGCCGCAGGCTCTTCACCTCGCTGCCCGCGAGCACGATGCCGCATTCGAAATGCTCGAGGAAGGCATAGTCGAACGCCGCGCGGCGGTTCTTGATCTCGGGCATCACCGGGGCTGCCATGGTGCGAAGATGCGGAACGGGAACGGCCCGCGCAGCGGGGCCGCGTTTTATTGGTCCAGCCAGGTGATGCCGTCGTTGTCCAGACGCACCATGCGTGCCTTGTACAGCGCGCCCAACGCCTGCTTGAAGGCCTTCTTGCTGATGCCGATCTCGCGCTGCACCTCCTCGGGCGCGCTTTTGTCCGTCAGCGGCAGGAAGCCGCCATGCTGCTGGATCTTCTTGGCGAGCAGTTCCGCGTTGGCGTCATTGTATTGGCGGTAGCCCAGGGCCTGCAAGGTGATGTCCAGCTTGTGGTCGGGGCGTACCTGCTTCACAAACCCCCGGATGCGGTCGCCCACGGCGATGGGGCGGAAGACCTCGCCATGATGCAGCAGCCCTTGGTGTCGGCCGTTCACGATCACGTTCCAGCCCAGGTCGCCGCGGCCATACACCAGCAGCTCCACTTCATCGCCACGGGCCACCGTCAGCGCCGAGTTGTCCAGGTGCCGTTCGATGCGCGTGCTGCCATAGAGGCGGTCGGTCTTTTCATCCAGCCCCATGAACACCACGTACCTGCGCCCTTGCTCCAACTTGCGCTCTTGTTCGGCGAAGGGTATCAGCAGGTCCTTTTCCAGGCCGATGTCCATGAAGGCACCGTTGCGGGTGACCGCCGACACATGCAGTGGTGCGAACGCGCCGAGTGCGAACTGGGTCGGCAGGGTGGTGGCCACCTGCCGGTCCTCGCTGTCGCGGTACACGAACACGCGGATGGGGTCGCCGAAGTTGAAATGCCCCGGCACGTACTTGTTGGGCAGCAGCACCTCGTTCGCCTGGCCATCGCCCAGGTACAGCCCTGCGTCGGTCCTGCGCAGGATCGTCAGCTCCTGTATGCGCCCGGTGTGGATCACGGCCGCTCCTGGTTTTCCTCCGGCACTGGCTCGGGGTTGTCTTTCCTGAAGAGCCCGCCGATGGTCTTGCCGATCTTCTGCACGGCATCGATGCCGATGTGCAGCGGTTCGGCGGAGATGCCGGAGTAGTCCTCGATGCCCTGGTAGTCGCTGTACTGCTGCGGATAGATCACCATCCGGTTGTTGGTGGCGAAATACTTCTCCAGCTTGGGCGGCACCTTGTCCAGTTCGTTGATGTAGGAGGCCGCCCCCTTTCGCGCCGACACGAGGATGAACACGTCATTCTCGCGCACGCTGCGCGAGAGGATCAGGAAGTCCTCCCATTCCTCGAACGGCACGAGGGAGAGCGGCGCGGTGGTCTTCAGCCGTTCCACGCACTTCATCACGGCCTTGCCCGTGGCGGCGTTGCAGTGTACCACCAGGGGTACGGTGAGCTCCTGGGCCAGCTGGGCCACCTTGGCCAGCCACACCTCGAAGCCTTTTTCATACTCCGCCAGGGGTGGTACGGCGCACACGATCCGCTTGTGCTCCACCAGGGGTTTCTCGAAATGGCCCACGAAGACCGTCTTGTCCACGTTCTGCAGGATCACCTCCAGCTTGTCGCTCAGGTAGCGGTCGAAGAAGCCGGCCTTGCTGGGCCAGCCCAGCACGATGATGTCCGCCATCACCTCGCGCGACATGCGCACGATGCCGCTGGCCACGTTGTGGTCGATGGTGGTCACCACCTTCAGCTTGGTCTCTGATGCCGCCGCCTGCTTCACATAGGTGTCCAGCTTGTTGCGCGCCTTCAGGATGTTGGCCTCGGCCTCCGAATTGTTGCTCACCACGGTGAGTACCGATATGGGGTGCGGCGAGCGTTTGTCCTTGATGTAGATGGCGAACTCGATCAGCTTGTCCATCATGGCGGTGGCCGGGCTGGGTACGAGGATGTGTTCGCTGAACTGGCCTGGGGCCGGGAGCAGGTCGCTGCCGTCATCCGGCGTTTCCACGATGATCCGTTTGGCGGCCTTCTCGGTGGCGAACGAGGCCACCATGCAGGTGATCAGGATCAGCACGATGGTGCCGTTGAGGATGCTGTCATCGAGGATCCCTTCGCGGTAGCCCACCAGGATCACGGCCAGGGTCGCGGCTGCATGCGCGCCGCTGAGGCCGAAGATGATGCCGCGTTGCGCGTTGGTGTACTTGAATACGTGCTGGGTGAGCCATGCGGCCAGCCACTTGCCGGTGATGGCCACCACCGTGAGCGCCCCGGCGACGATCAAGGCGGAGGTGCCGTGGGTGAGCACGCGCACGTCCACCAGCATGCCCACGCTGATCAGGAAGAAGGGGATGAAGAGCGAGTTGCCGATGAACTCGATGCGGTTCATCAGGGCCGAGGAATGGGGGATCAGCTTGTTTAGCGCCAGGCCGGCCACGAACGCGCCGATGATGGCCTCCACGCCGGACATTTCGGCCAGGAAGGCCGCGAAGAACACCACGGTGAGCACGAAAATGTAATGGCTGTGCTTCTCGTTCTCCATCTTGCTGAAGAACCACTTGGTGATGCGCGGGATCAGCAGGAACATGATGGCCAGGAAGATGACCAGGGAGATGCCCAGGCGGATCCAGAAATCACCGTCCAAGGTGCCCTGGCTGTTGCCCACGATTACCGCCAAGATGATCAGCACGGCCGTGTCGGTGAGGATGGTGCCGCCCACGGTGACGGCCACCGCCTGGTTCTTGGATACGCCCAGGCGGCTGACGATGGGGTAGGCCACCAAGGTGTGCGTGGCGAACATGCTGGCGGTGAGGAAGCTGGCATTGAAGTCGTAGCCCAGCAGGTAGTGCATCACCGGGTAGCCCACGGCCAGCGGGATCGAAAAGGTGAACAGGCCGAAGACCAGGCTCTTGTTGCGGTTGGCCTTGAACTCGTTGAGGTCCAGTTCCAGGCCGGCGATGAACATGATGTACAGCAGGCCGATGGTGGAGAAAAGGTCCACCGCCGAGCTTTTGTCCAGCACATGCAGGCCGAAGGGGCCGATGATCACCCCGGAGATGATCAACCCGATGATGCCCGGGATGTTCAGCCGCTTGAGCAGGATGGGCGACAGCAGGATGATGGCCAGGATCAGCGAGAAGATCAGCACCGGGTTTTCCAGCGGAAGCTGGAAGTGGTGCATCACGGAGTCCAAGTATTCTCTCATGGGCGGGTTATCATCGTGCAAGGATGCAAAACACCGGTCAACGGAACATTCGCGTTAAAAGGCCTTAGGCGGTAAATGTAGATGCTCAGGCTTGCCCGCCGGAACAGGATGGACCTTCTTGACCTGAGGGGCCTCGGCCATTGCTGCCTTTGCTCCCTTTCATCCGCATTGCCTGCGTTACCTCCATTGCTCCACGACCCTTTTTCACTTCACCACCAACACCGGTACGTTCACCCGGTGGCGCACGGCATCCACGGTGGCGCCCAGCAGCAGGTCTTTCAGGCCGCGGTGGCCGTGGGAGCCCATCACCAGCAGGTCGGCGCCGCTGGCCTTCACCAATCTGGGTATGGCCACCGTGGGGCTGCCATGGCCCACCACGGCTTGTGCGTGGTATCCGGCAGCCCGTAGCTTTTCGGCGTAGCGTTCCAGGTTGTTGGCGTCGTCCACGGCCTCGCGGTCGGTGGTGAGGGCGCCCAAATAACGGGCGGCGGCGCTTTCGGTGATATGGATCAGCACGTACCCGGCTTCCTTTCCCCCCTGCGCGATGGCCGTGTTCAGCACGCGCTCGTCCAGCGGGCGGAACTCCACCGTGACGGCCACGCGCTTGGGCGCCTGCCGTGCCTGGATGCGCAGCTCGGGCGTGGTGGCATCGATATGTCGCTTGGCCGGCCTCAGTCTCGCAAAGAACGGCTTTACCGTGATGTAGAGCAGCAGCATCGCGGCCAGGACCGCCACCGGGATGGCCAGGTACTTCACCCACGCCACGTGGGGGCCGTCAGCGGCCAGCCAGCCCCGGATCTCATCCACCACCAGCTTGCCGTTCAGCACCACGATCACCAGGGCCACGGCCCAGGCCAGCACCTGCACCAGCGGCTTGATGGCCAGTTTGCCCATGCGCACCTTGTCGCTGGTGAAGTGGATCAGCGGGATCACCGCGAAGCCCAGCTGCAGGCTTAGCACCACTTGGCTGAACACCAGCAATTCGCCCAACGATTCGGGGCCGAAGTAGAGGATGCTGATCACGGCCGGCACGATGGCCACCAGCCGGGTGATCAGCCTCCGTAGCCATGGCCGGATGCGCAGGTTGAGGTAGCCTTCCATCACGATCTGGCCCGCCAGGGTACCGGTGACGGTGCTGCTTTGGCCGGCACCGATCAGCGCGATGGCGAAGAGGGCCGGGGCCATGTTGCCAAAGAGTTCGCCCAACAGTTCGTGTGCCTGGTCGATCTCGGCCACCTCGAAATGGCCTGCCGTGTGGAAGGCGGCGGCGGCCAGGATGAGGATCGCGGCGTTCACCAGGAAGGCCAGGTTCAGCGCGAAGGCGGTGTCGAAGAAATTGAATCGGATGGCCTCGCGCATGCCTTTCTCATCGCGCTCGAAACGACGTGTCTGAACCAGCGAGCTGTGCAGGTACAGGTTGTGCGGCATCACCGTGGCACCGATGATGCCGATGGCGATGTACAGCGCCTTGTCATTCAGCGTGGAGGGGATCAGCCCGGAGGCCACCTCCGCGATATCGGGCTTGACGATGAACATTTCGAGCAGGAAGGCACCGCCGATCAGGCTCACCAAGGCCACGATGAAGGCTTCCATGATCCGCACGCCCTTGTTCAGCAGCAGCAATACCAGCAAGGTGTCCAAGGCCGAGATGAGCACGCCCCAGATCACGGGCAGGCCCGTGAGCAGGTGCAGGCCGATGGCCATTCCGATCACCTCGGCCAGGTCCATGGCCGCGATGGCCACCTCGGCCAATACGTAGAGCGGGATGTTCACGATGCCCGGGTAGGTGTGGCGGCTGGCCTGTGCCAGGTCCAGGCCGCGCACGATGCCCAGCCTTGCGCTGAGGCTTTGCAGCAGCAGGGCCATCAGGTTGCTCATCAGCAGCACCCAGATCAATTGATAGCCGAAGGCGCTGCCCCCGGCGATGTCCGTGGCCCAGTTGCCCGGGTCCATGTAGCCCACGCTCACCAGGTAGGCGGGGCCGAGGAAAGCCAGGATGCGCTTCCAGCCCTTCGCCTTGGGTAGCGCCACGCTGGAATGGGCATCGCCGAGCGAACGGGTATCGTGCATGGCCTCAACCCTTGCGGCCCTTGGGCCCCGTCACTTCCACCAGCAGGTGCGCTGCCACCTTGGCCGACAGCGATATGCGCTGCCCGTCCTTGCCACTGAGTTCCATGCTGCCGTCAAACGGCTGGCTGCCCGCCACGGTGAAGGACTGCCCGATGGCGATGCCTTTGCGGTCCAGCAGCTGGTACAGCCCGTCGGTGCCGTCCTTCACGGCGGCCAGGCGCACGTGGGTGCCCGGCAGGCAGTCCAGGAGCACCTCTGTCCGGCGGTCGGGCAGGCGTCCTTGGCGATCGGGTATGGGGTCCCCGTGCGGGTCGAAGTCCGGATCGCCGAGGAATTGCGCCAGGCGGTCGGTGAGTTCCGCGCTGCGCACATGCTCCAGCTGTTCAGCTAGCTCATGCACCTGGTCCCATCCGAAACGGAGGTGTTCCACAAGGAACGTCTCCCAAAGGCGGTGCTTGCGAACCAGCTTCAGGGCCTCGGCCTTGCCTTTGGCCGTCAACTCCACGCCGTAGTAAGGTTCGTGTTTCGCCAGGCCCTTTTCGGCCAGCCGCTGTACCATCACCGTTACACTACTGGCCTTGATGCCCAGCTTTTCCGCAAGGTCCTTGGTGCCGGCCTTCCCGCCGTCCTGCACAAGGGCATGGATCGCTTTGATATGGTCTTCCTCGCTGCGGCTAAGCATCGGGCAAAAGTACGATGAAAAATATCATTAGACCAACCTAAAACATCGTTGGCCGCGCGGGCCCTGCCGGTGCACCTTTCGGCCTTATGTTGCCAAGATCACCACATCGCGCCCTGCGCCCAACCCTGCCTACAGGCGGCGGCACGGGACTGCGGCCAGCAGCGCCAGCACATCGGTCCAATTGCCGGTCAGGTCGAACAGGCCGCCCGCCACGAGGGGCCCGGCGGCGGCCACGATGTAGCCGATGCCCTGCACCAGCCCCGAAAGTCCGTTGGCCGTGGCCGTGTCGGCCGCCCGCACGCCGATCATGTACAGTGCCAGGCTGAAAGCGCCGCCCAGGTTGACGCCCAACAGCGCCACCCACAGCCGGACGGGGCCCATGCCGGGCACCATCAGGCCCAGCAGCGATACGAATTCCACCACCAAGAGGAAGGCCATGATACCCCGCTGGCCAGCCTTGCGCGTGGCCTACACGGGAATGAGCAGGGAACCTGCCACGCTGGTAATCCGCGTCAGCGACAGCATCCATCCGGCCTGTGCCGCGCCCAAGCCGCGCCCTTGGAGCATGTCGGGCAGCCAGGCCAGCACCACATGGAACGCGAACGATTGCAGGCCCATGAACAGGGCCACGTTCCACGCCAGGCGTGAGCGCCCCAGGTGCCGCAGCGACCGCCATTGCCGCCATTGCCGCCTTCGCCCGGATGTGAACACCACAGTTGCGGTAATCACGCCAACAGTGCAGGAAAGGCCCACGCGGCCCGGCAGGCCAGTGAGCCGCGCCAGCCCCCGGGCAGTCTCACGGCCAGCGGAATGCTGATGCCCGCCGCCGCGGTCCCCATGCTCAGCAGGCTCGAATACAAACTGGCCATCAGCCCGAAGTGCGGACGGAAATACTCCTTCACCAGGCCGGGAAGCAGCACGTTGCCGCACGCGATGGCGATGCCCAGCAAGAGTGTGCCGCCGAACAAGGCCGCCACCGACGGCCAGCAGCAGCAGGCCGCCGCGGGTCACCGGTGCCGTGCCGCGCGACACAGGTTGAACGGTAGCCATCAGGGGTGGGCGAATGCAGGACCCGGAATATGCGGTAGGATTTCTACTACGGCCCGAAATCGCTGCGGCAGCAAGCGTTTCACTGGCTTGCCTTTCGTCAGAATAGCATAAGCTATTCTTCCTCCACGAAAGCCTTGCTGCCAGTGCCCTTTCGACCCTCGCAACGAACCCTACTGTATAATCCGGGTTACAGGTGGCACGAAACAACGCCGGACCCAACGGGAAAAGTATGCCGTGGACTTGGATGTCCACGATGGGGATACCTGTCGAACAAGCTTCAACAAGGTACGCCTTGTTGGATTCGTTCTGCCTGGAGCGGCGCGGGCAAGCTCGGGCCTCCCGGGCAAAACAAAGCCGCCCCTGTCGGGGCGGCTTGCTCGTTGGCGGAGAGGGGGGGATTCGAACCCCCGGTACAGTTTAACCCGTA
>JAGFIV010000083.1 GCA_024103275.1 Flavobacteriales bacterium | reverse complement strand
CCCGAAGGGTTCATACCCCTTCACTGCAAGGCTCTCCCGCTCCATGCCCCTAAGCTACACGAAAAAGCCCCCGCCGCTGGGCGAGGGCTTTTCGGTTGGTTTGATCGATCGGCTTAGAGGCCGAGGTTGTCCTTGAAGTTGCGGAACTCGAGGTCCTTCATGGCCTTGTCGCGCAGGCTGGCATCCTTGGCCACGGCGGCGGCCAGGTTGGTGCGCACACCGTCGCCGTTGTTGGTGCGGGCGGCGATGATGGCGGCCAGGTAGTGGCCCATGGCGCTGTCCTTGTCGGGGCTGGCGGCCAGGATGGTGCCCGCGCCGGCGGCATCGCCGCCGAGCATTTTGGCCAGGGCGGCATTGAAGGTGTTCTGCCCGCCCATGTTGCCGTTGGCGCTGGCGTAGTTGCCGTTCTGGATGTCGATGATGCCCTGGTTGTACTTCACGTCGGGACCGGCGGCCGTGGCCTTGGCGAAGAGGCCGGCGGCCTTGGCGCGGTCACCCTTCTGGCGGGCGATCACACCGAGGTTGTTGGTGCTGATGGGGTTCTCCTGGATGCCGTTGGCCTTCTGGAACTCGGCCTCCGCCTCGGCGCTCTTGCCCTGCTGGAAGAGGATGTAACCGGCGTTGTTGGCGGCGCGGTAATCCTGCGGGAAGCGGCGCTCGGCCTCGCGGTAGATGCGCAATTGGTCGTTCAGGTCGTTGCTCAGGGCGGCGGCCTTCAGCAGTTCCTCCAGGTTCAGGGTGTCCGGGTTGGTCTTGCTCAGGCTGGACAGTTCTTCATCGCTGTATCCGTTCACGTCATAGTTCACCTTCACCTCGGAGCGGCGCAGCTTGGGCAGGATGCCTTCGGCGATCTCGGTCTTGTAGGTGGCCGCCATGTTCTTGATCTCCTGTTCGCGGCGGTCCACGTCGGGATACATCTCCAGCACGCGCAGCACCAGGTCCTTGTCCGGGAAGCTGCTGGCCTGCACGGCGGTCTTGAAGCCGTTCCAGTCCTCACCGCGCGGGTTGAGGGTGTAGAATGCGTTGTCCTTGGCGCCCTCCACCTTGTTGGCGTTCATCACGCCCTGGATCCAGCGCTTGCCGGTGGCGGCACGCTTGTCGGCCAGGTTCTCGTTCATCTTCACCTCCCCTTCGGGGGATGCCCAAGCGTCCACGGTCACGCCCTTCCACGTAATGCGGGGGTTCTTCACGGCTGCCTTCACGAAGGCGGTCACGTCCTTCACGTCCTGGTCCTGCAGTTCCGAGGGGCGCACCACCTCGGAGGCCACCAGGTAGTTGATGGTGGCATCGGCGCTGTGGGAGGTGACCCGCACGAATTGGTCGGGTGCCAGGATCACGCGGTCGTCGCTTTGCACCAGGTACGGCGTGGTGATCACGCCATCGGCGAGCTTCACGGCGGTGAAGGGTTTCTCCTTCTTGCCCTGCTTGCCCAGGATGTTCAGCATCAGCTGGCTTTGCTCCATGGCGGGGGTGTAGGCCACCTTGTCGCTGTAGCTGAAGGTCTTCCCGGTCTCGTAGGGCACCACGGTATAGTTCCCGGCGGCCTTGTCGCCTTGGAAACCGGCCATTTTCAGCGGGGTTTCGCCGCCGGCGTAGGTGATGGTGGGGGTCAGCTCCACCAGGGCCTTGCGATAGAAATACTTGCCCGGGAAGTTCCCGTTGATGTTGACATGGACGGTATCGCCTTGCACGATCAGCGGATCGGGGTCCACCGTGTGGGTGATGGTTGAGGCGTACTTGTCCATTTTCCCTAAACCGCCGCAACCGGCGACCACCAAGGCTGTCGCGGCCAACACGGCGAAACCTGCACGGTGATTTTGTTTCATGTGTCGATCAGTTAGTTTTTATCCGGACCGCGGCAAACTTAACCACCATCCGCGCCACGCCCTGCGCAAAGGGGGCCGACAGTTGTACACGATCCGTGGTGAGTGGAGGGGAACGCCCGGAAAATGGACGGATTTGCCGCTGTCCGGGGGGCTTCCGCCTTCTTTTTCAGAGCGATTCCACGTAATAGCCCGGTTCTCTCGGCCCGGTGGCCAGCCCCAGGACATGGGCATAGGCGGCGTGGTCCATCAGCAGGTCCCTTCCGTTGAGGTCGAGGATGATGACCCGCACGCCGTCCAATTTGCGCAGGTGGTCCAGGTAGCGGTCCTGCAATTGCTCCAGGTAGCCTTGCTGGATCTGCTGCTCGTAGGACCTCCCCCGCGAGCGGATGCGCTGGCGCACCACCTCCATGGGCAGGTGCAGGTACAGGAGCAGCTCGGGCCTGGGCAGGCCGGCGTACATGATGTCGTACAGGTCCCGGAACAAGGCATGCTCGTCGGGCGGCAATGTGGCCCCGGCAAAGACCAGCGACTTGCCGATGGAATAATCGGCCACGGCCACGGGGTGGAAGAGGCTGCGTTCGCCCACCCGCTTGAGTTGGTGGTAGCGCTGGGCCAGGAAGGAGAGCTCCACGGCGAAGGCATACCGCACGGGGTCCTGGTAGAAGGGCGGCAGGAAAGGGTTGTCCTCGAACTCCTCCAGCACGGTCTCCGCCCCCCACTCCGCGGCCAGGCGCTTAGCCAAAGTGGTCTTGCCCGCACCGATCAGCCCTTCCACGGCGATGTACTGGTAGTGCGGCCTCATGCGGCATGCAGGGCTTGGTTGAGCAGGTCGAGCACCGTCCGGCCCAGGAGCGGATGCACCAGGGCGGGCACCAGGTCGGCCGCAGGGGCCAGGGCAAATGCACGTTCATGCACACGCGGGTGCGGCACGGTGAGCTCGGGTCCGTCGATCACCCGTTCGCCGATGAAGAGGATGTCCAGGTCGATGGTACGGGGCGCGTATCGGGCCGCAGCAGGCCGTTCCCGGCCCAGCTCCTTTTCAATGGTGAGCAATTCCGCCATCACCCGGACCGGTTCCAGGTTGCTCTCCACCAGCACGGCCCGGTTGAGGAAGGGTTGATCATCCTGGAAGCCCCATGGCTCGGTCCAATGTTCGCGGCTGGTGGCCACGATGGCCCCCACGCGTTGTTCTAGCCGGGCCCGGGCCGCCGCGAATGCTGCCTGCCTGTCCCCCCGGTCGGCACCGAACAACAATGTGAACTCCGCCATGCGCCAAAGTAAAGAACGGGGAAACGGACCGGACCATTTACAAGGGCGGGGTCCTGCATCTACGGGTTTCCTCACAGGCCGTCGGGTCCTTGCGGCAAGTCGGGTGCACAAAATGGTTTCTCCCCTTTCGGCAGGGAAACGTGGAGACACCTCACCCTCTTTGGGCCGCCTTGGCGCATAGCTTCATTGGCAAATTGGCGAATTGGCTCATTGGCAAATTGGCTCATTGGCAAATTGCACTCCTTCCCATCGCAGGGTCCGCTGCGCGAGACCGCTGCGGACGCTCGGAGGCCCTTTGGCAAATTGGCTCATTGCCTCAATGGCGAATTCCCCGATTGCCCCCCTCACTCCCCCGCCTTCAGCTTCTCCGTGCGGTCGGCCAGTTGCAGGGCATCGATCAGGGGTTGCAGGTCGCCATCCATGACCTCGGCCAGGTTGTGTACCGTGAAATCGATGCGATGGTCGGTGATGCGGCTTTGCGGGTAGTTGTACGTGCGGATCTTGGCACTGCGATCGCCGCTGGCCACCTGGCTGCGGCGGTGCGCGGTAACGGCCTCTTCCTCGGCCCGCACCTTTTCGTCGTACAGCTTGTTGCGCAGCATCTGCATGGCCTTCATGCGGTTGCCCATCTGGGTGCGCTCGGTCTGGCACATCACCACGGTGCCGGTGGGGATGTGGGTAAGGCGCACCTTGGTCTCCACCTTGTTCACGTTCTGGCCGCCGGCGCCGCCGCTGCGCGCGGTCTCCATCTTCACGTCGCTTTCCTTGATCTCCACGTCGAACTCCTCCGCCTGCGGCAGCACGGCCACGGTGGCGGCGCTGGTGTGGATGCGCCCGCTGGCCTCGGTGCGGGGCACGCGCTGCACGCGGTGGACACCGGCCTCGAACTTCAGCACGCCGTAGGCCCCTGCGCCCTCCACGTTCATCACCACCTCCTTCACGCCTCCCGCGCTGTTCTCGTTGATGTCGGCCACCTCCACCTTCCAGCCGCGATCCTCGCAGTAGCGGGTGTACATGCGCATGAGGTCTCCCGCGAAGATGCCTGCCTCATCACCGCCGGTGCCCGCTCGGATCTCCATGGTGCAGTTGCGCCCGTCGTTGGGGTCCTTGGGCACCAGCAGCAGGCGGATCTCTTCCTCCATGGCCTCCGCGCGCGCCCCCAGCTCCTCCTTTTCCGCCTTGGCCAGCTCCACCATCCCGGGGTCGCGCTCGGTGCGCAGGATCTCCTCGGCCTCGCGCAGGCCCTCCACCACGCGGCGATAACGCCCGTAGGCCTCGTCCACCGGTTGCAGGTCGCGATACTCCCGGTTCAGTTCCACGAAGCGCTTGCGGTCCCCGATCACGTCCGGGTCGGCCAGTTGCTTGCCCACCTCCTCGCGGCGATCGTGGATGGCGGAGAGGCGGGTGAGCAGGTCGGACATGTTGAAAGGGAAAGAGGAAAGGTGAATGCGGGGACTGGTCGGTTTGAAACTGGAAACTGGAAACCGGAAAAAGGGCGAACAGGGAACGGGGAAAAGGTTGGTGTCAGCCGGTGTACCGGAATTCGCCGTGGGGCCCTTTGATCAGCACTTCCTTGGCGGGGGCCTCCTCCACCCTGCCGACCATTTGTGCCGCGATGCCGAAGCTTTCCGAGATGGCGATGACCTCCTCGGCCAGGGCTTCCGGCACATAGAACTCCAAGCGGTGGCCCATGTTGAAGACGGTATACATCTCTTTCCATGGCGTACCACTCATGCGTTGGATGGCCTTGAAGAGCGGCGGAATGGGCAGGAGGTTGTCCTTCACCACGCGCAGGCCCTCGATGAAGTGCAGCACCTTGGTTTGCGCCCCGCCGCTGCAATGCACCATGCCGTGGATCTCCGTGCGCATGGCCGCGAACACCTGGCGCACCACGGGCGCATAGGTACGCGTGGGCGACAGCACCGCCTTGCCGTGGTCCAAGGGTGTTCCCTCCAAGGGGTCGGTCAGTGCGGCGCGGCCCGAATAGACCAGTTCCTCCGGCGTGGCGGGATCGAAAGTCTCGGGGTAGCGCTTGGCCAGCAGCTTGTGGAACACGTCATGGCGCGCGCTGGTCAGGCCGTTGCTGCCCATGCCGGCGTTGTATTCCTTTTCGTAGGCGGCCTGCCCGTAGCTGGCCAGGCCCACCACCACATCACCGGCCTTGATGTTGGCGTTGTCGATCACTTCGTCCCGGCGCATGCGGCAGGTCACGGTGCTGTCCACGATCACGGTGCGCACCAGGTCGCCCACGTCGGCGGTCTCGCCCCCGGTGCCCCGGATGCCGATGCCCAGTTCGCGCATCTGCCCCATGAACTCCTCGGTGCCTTGGATGATGGCGGCGATCACCTCGCCGGGCACCAGGCGCTTGTTGCGGCCGATGGTGCTGCTGAGCAGGATGTTTTCCGTGGCGCCCACGCACAGCAGGTCGTCCAGGTTCATCACCACGGCATCCTGCGCGATGCCCTTCCATACGCCCAGGTCCCCGGTCTCCTTCCAGTAGGCATAGGCCAAGGCGCTCTTGGTGCCCGCGCCGTCGGCGTGCATCACGATGCAGTGTTCCGGGCTTGCGGCCAGCGCATCGGGGACGATCTTGCAGAAGGCCCGCGGGAAGAGGCCCTTGTCCAGGCTGGCGATGGCCCGGTGCACGTCCTCCTTGGCGCTGCTGACGCCGCGCTGCCGGTATCGGTCGGCTTCGTCTTTCATGGGTAGCATGTAAAAAGGCACCCCGTTTTCACGGGATGCCTTTTCCGCTCATCGTTGCAGCTAATTCGAGGGCGTGCCTTGCGGTGTGTCCGTGGCGGGCACGTAGTCGAAGCTCTTCACCGAGAACTCCACCCTCCGGTTCTTTTGGTGGGCCGCCTCCTTCTCCTCGTTGGTGGCCATCTTGGCGATCTCGGCATCGGTGATGCGGGGCCTGGTCTCACCGTATCCCTTGGCCGTCATGCGCGCGGGATCGATCCCCTTGGAGACCAAATAGTTGACGCAGCTCTGGGCACGGCGCTGGGAAAGGTCCAGGTTGTACTTGTCCGATCCGCGGGTATCGGTGTGGGCGGCCAGCTCAATGGTGATGGTGGGGTTCTCGATCAGCGTTTGGTATAGCACCTGCAGCGAATCCTGGCCCTGCGGGGTGAGCGTGGCCTTGTCGAGTTCGAACTGCACCTCGGGCAGTTCAATGACCACGTTCTTGGCGGCCGGCTGCAGCAGGTATTCCTTCACGAAGGTGGTGCTCTCGGTAAGGCCCACGGTGGTGATCTGGTCATTCACCACCAGGTAGTTGTCCTTGCTGGCGCGGATGGTATAGCTCGTGTTCTCCTTGATGTAGCGGTCCTTGCCGCTCTCCTCGAATGCAAAGGCCCCTTGGGCATCGGTGAGCGAGCTGTAGTTGGACCCGTCGGTGCCCACCACCTCCACCTTCGCGTCGGGCAGCAGTTCGCCGGTCACCTTGTCCTTCACCACGCCTTGCAGGGCAAACACCAGGTCGGGCACGTAGAAGCGCCAGATGTCGTCCTCACCCTTTCCGCCGGGGCGGTTGCTGGTGAACAGGCCGCGCTCCTCGTTCCCGTCGAAGACGATGCTGAAATCATCGGAGGCGCTGTTCACCGGGTACTTCATGTTCTCCACGTGTCCCCAGGTACCCTCGCCGGTCTTGGTGGCCTTGTAGATGTCCATGCCGCCCATGCCGCCGATGCGGTTGCTGGAGAAGTAGAGGTCGCCGTTCTCGCGCCAGAAGGGGAACATCTCGTTGTTCTTGGTATTGATCTCCTTGCCCAGGTTGACGGGTGCGCCCACCGGCATGCCCTCCTTGTTGAGGTTCACCTTCCACAGGTCCTTCCCTCCCTGGCCTCCTTTCATGTTGCTGCTGAAGACCATGGTTTGGTCATCGGGGGAAAGCGTGGGATGCCCGAAGGTGATGGTGACGGTGTCATTCTTCCCTTGCTCGGGGCGCAGGGGCAGCATCACCGGCTCGCTGTAGTTGTTGCCCACCTTCTTGGTCACCCAGATGTCACATCCGAAGGCTTTCTTCTTCTCGTGCGGGCAACGGGTGAAGAACATCATGTTGCGCTTGGAGTTGAAGGTGGCGCTGCCCTCGTGCGCCGGGGTGTTGATCGCCGGCGGGAGGCGCACCGGCTCGCTCCACTTGCCCAACTTGTCGCGGCTGCTGGCGAACAGGTCGGTGAAGCTTTCGCCCAGGATGCCGTCCATCTCGGTGCCGGTGGAGGCGGGCCTGCTGCTGGCGAACACCACGTCGCTGTTGCGCTTGTCCGAATAGGTGGCGCTGAAGTCGTACTGCGGGCTATTGAGCAGCACCTCGGGGTCCACCTTGTAGCGCGAGGGTGCATCCACCCAGGCCTGGGCCTGCTGGCAGGCGGCCAGGCTGGCATCGGCGCGGGTATCGCCGGGGTTCTTCTCCTTGTACTTGTTGTAGGCTGCGATGGCCTCGGCATACTTGCCTTGTTCCTTCAGCGCCTCGCCGATGTAGTAGTAGGTGATCGGGTCGGGGTATTGCGCCTTGTTCGCCTTTTCGTACCACACCTCGGCATTGGCGGCATCGCCCATGGCACGGTAGACCTCGCCGACCTGGAAGATCAAGCGGGCCTTCTCGCTCACCTTCTTCTCGGTGGTGTACGCCTTCTTGTACAGTTCGATGGCGTTGGCATACATGCCTTTGCGGAAGGCCTCATCCGCTTCCTCGGCCTGTTTGCCCTGTGCCATCGCCCCGACGGCGCACAAGCTCACAAAAACGAAGCAGGTCACGAACTTCTTCATGCTCATGATGTTGTCAATGGTTGTACGCCCCCCATGGCAGGGGGCCCGGCGAAAGTAAGCAAAGTCCCTTTCGCAACACGGGGCGTGGCGTTTTTCTTGCCCCAGGGCCAGGGCAGTCCGTTGGGACTGGGATGGACGGGAAAACGCATCCGCACGGCACCGGCGGTGCGGGCACATCCCAGGCACCGGTCGGCCGAGTCCGCCGTTCAACGGGTGAAGAGCAGCTCGCGCATTTTGGGCAGCGGCCACAGCTCGTCGTCCACCAGCACCTCCAGCTTGTTGGCATGGTAGCGGATGCGCTCCAGGAAGGGCTTCACCTTGTCGCAATAGGCAATGGCCCGTTCACGCCCGTCGGTAATGGTATTGGCGGCCTTGCGTGCCTGTATCATGGCGATGCTCAGGGAGCGCACCTCCTCGATGTGCTGGCTGATGCGCTTGATCAGGTCCACCTGGGTGGCGGTGGCCTTGGCGGCTTCCTCGCGGCCCAGCACGTCCTGCAGGCCCTTCACGTTGTCGATCAACCGGTTCTGGTAATGGACGGCGGCGGGCAGCACGTGGTTGGTGGCCATGTCGGCGCACACGCGGGATTCGATCTGGATCTTCAGGGTGTAGTTGTGCAGCTCGATCTCGTGCCGCGCCTCCAGCTCCTTGGGCGACAGCACGCCCATCTCGCTGAAAAGCCGGATCGTGGCCTTGTCGCTCCACGCATCCAGGGCCTTGGGGGTGTCGGGGATGTTGGCCAGCTTCCGCCGTTCGGCCTCCTGTTTCCACTCCTCGCCGTAGGCATTGCCCTCGAAGCGGACCGGCTTGCTGCGCACGATGAGCGCGCGGATGGTGCGCAGGAGGGCCTCGTCCTTCTTCACGCCTTGGCTTAGCAGGGCGTCCACCTCCTGCTTGAACTCCTTGAGCTGCGCGGCCACGATGGTGTTCAGCACGGTCATGGGGCCGCCGCAGTTGGCGCTGGAGCCCACGGCCCTGAACTCGAACTTGTTGCCGGTGAAGGCGAACGGGGAGGTGCGGTTGCGGTCGGTGTTGTCCAGCATCACGCGGGGGATGCGCCCGATGTCGAGCTTGAGCTCGGTCTTGCTCGCGGGGCTCATCCGTGCCTTGATGTTGCGCTCCAGGTCATCGAGCAGGCGGGTGAGGTAGTCGCCGATGAAGACGCTCATGATGGCCGGCGGCGCCTCGTTGGCCCCCAGGCGGTGGTCGTTGTTGGCCGAGGCGATGCTGGCGCGCAGCACGTCGGCATGGGCATGCACGGCGGCGATGGTGTTCACGAAGAAGGCCAGGAACTGGATGTTCTCCTTGGGGGTGCGCGCCGGGCGCAGCAGGTTCACGCCGGTGTCGGTGGCCAGGCTCCAGTTGTTGTGCTTGCCGCTGCCGTTCACCCCCACATAGGGTTTTTCGTGGAAGAGCACCCGCATGTCGTGCTTGCGCGCGGTCTTCTCCATCACGTCCATCAGCAGCATGTTGTGGTCCACGGCCAGGTTCATCTCCTCGAACATCGGGGCGCACTCGAACTGGTTGGGGGCCACTTCATTGTGGCGCGTCTTCAGCGGAATGCCCAGCCGTATGGCCTCGGTCTCGAAGTCGCGCATGAAGGCCTGCGTGCGGTCGGGGATGCTGCCGAAGTAATGGTCTTCCAGCTGCTGGCCCCGCGCCGGCCCGTGGCCGAACAGGGCGCGCCCGGCGGCCATGATGTCGGGGCGCGCATAATAGAAGGACTCATCGATCAGGAAATACTCCTGTTCCCAGCCCAGCGTGGGGGTTACTTTGCGCACGTTGCGGTCGAAATACTGGCACACGGCCGTGGCGGCCTCATCCAAAGCCCTGATCGAGCGCAACAGCGGTGTCTTGAAATCGAGGGCCTCGCCGGTATAACTGATGAAGATGGTGGGGATCACCAGGGTGCCGTGGATCAGGAAAGCCGGGCTGCCGGGATCCCAGGCGGAATAGCCGCGGGCCTCGAAGGTGTTGCGGATGCCCCCGCTGGGGAAGCTGCTGGCGTCCGGTTCCTGCTGTACCAGCATGCCCCCGTCGAATCGCTCGATGCTGTGGCCTTCGCCCAAGGGCTCGAAGAAGGCATCGTGCTTCTCGGCGCTCGACCCGTTCAAGGGCTGGAACCAATGGGTGTAGTGCGTCGCCCCCTTGCTGGCCGCCCATTCCTTCATGCCGCTGGCCACCTGGTCGGCCAGCCGCCGGTCGATGCTTTCCCCGCTATCGATGGCCGCGCGCAGCGCCCGGTACGCATCCACCGTGAGGAACATGCGCATGGCCCCGTCATTGAACACGTTTACCCCGAAGTAATCGCTGATGCGGCTGCTCGGGGGGTGCACCTCCTTGGGCAACCTGCCCATGACATCCGACAAGGCCTTGGCACGCAAATTCAGGGTTGACATCCGGATTTCTGTTTTTCGGGCCGAAAGTAGGTGGTTTCAATGGGGGGGTGTTTTCCTGATTTCAAGTTTTTTTATTGACATACCCCCATTCGAATGGGGGGTATTGTTGAAAATCCTGAAAACCAATCTGCCCTCCACCTCACCGGACAGCCTCGCCCATGGATGGAAGCAGGAGCCATCCCCTGCGAACGGGGGTGTTATCGGAACAGGAATAGGATGGGTCGGGCTCAAGCCCCCGTCTTTCCGTCGCCCGGCTCCCCGGGCCCTGCCTCAGGTACGGCACCTTCCTCCCTGTGGGCACCGGCCTCCGGTGCGGCCGCCACCTGGCCCCTGGCTACCTGTGGCCGGGCATGGTCCGGGGGCTCGATACGGAACTGGTTGCGCTGCTCCTCGAACCCCTTCTTCACCTCTGAGGCCCCCTTCTCGATCTCGTGCTGCACCTGGGCCGTGGCATCGCGCACTTGGCGCAGGGCGCGCCCCATGGTGCGGGCCACGTCGGGAATGCCCTTGCTGCCGAAGAAGATCAGCACGAAGAGCAGGATCACCAGCAGCTCTCCGCCGCCGATGTCGAAAAGGAGGAAGTGGCCCATCGTGGGGGACAAAAGTAGAAAGCCCGGCCTGAGGCCGGGCTTTCCGAACGGGCGGCGCGGGCCGCCTTCCGTCAGGCCTTCACTTGGCGCTGGTCCTTGTGCAGGTCCACCACCAGTGCCGAGGCGACGCAAATGGAGGAATAGGCACCCACGATCACGCCCACGAGCATGGCGAAGACGAAGCCGCGGATGGAGTCGGCGCCGAAGAGGAAGATGACCACGAGCACGATCACCACCGTCATGGAGGTGTTGATGGTACGGCCCAGCGTGGAGTTGATGGCCCGGTTGAAGACACCGGTCCACGGGTCGCGCCGGTGGTCCTCCAGGTACTCGCGGATCCGGTCGAACACCACCACGGTGTCGTTGATGGAGAAGCCGATCACGGTAAGGATGGCGGCGATGAACTGCTCATCGATCTCCAGGCTGAACGGCATGATGGAGTAAAACACGGAATACACGCCCATCACGATCAGGGAGTCGTGCACCAAGGCGAGCACCGCGCCCAGGCCGAACTGCCAGTTGCGGAAGCGGGCCACCACGTACAGGAAGATGGCCAGCAGGCCCAGGGCGACGGCCCAGATGGCCTGGTTGCGGATATCATTGCTGATGGAGGGCTCCACCTTACGCGATTCCAGCGGCGGCGCGGCACCCATTGGGGCCAAGGCACCGTTGAGCTTGCCCTCCACCAAATCGTCGATGCCGGGGTCGGTGGAATTGATCATGTAGTTGGTGGTGATCTTCACCTGGTCCCTTCCGCCGTAGGTCTTCACGTTCACGGAGCTGTGTACCCCGTTCTCATAGGTGAAGGCCTGGTCCAGCGCTTCGCGTACCTGCTCCACCTCCACCGGCTTGTCGAACTTCACCACGTACTGGCGCCCGCCGGAGAAGTCCACGCCCATGTTGAACCCGCGGGTGAACATGGAGCCCAGGCCGATGACGATGAGCGCACCCGAGATGAGGTAGTACAAGCGGCGGCGGCCCATGAAATCGAAGTTGATGTCCGCCAGGAAGTTCTTGTTCCATGCATGGGAATAGGAAACGTGCTTGCCCTTCTCGAGCCTGCGCTCGGTGATCAGGCGGGTGATGAAGATGGCGGTGAACAGGGACGTGAGGATACCGATGCACAGCGTGGTGGCGAAGCCTTTCACCGGCCCCCCGCCGTAGAAATAGAGGATCACGCCGGAGGCGAAGGTGGTGATGTTGGAGTCCAGGATGGCGGACAAGGCATGCTTGTAGCCGAGGTCCACCGCCGTTTTCAGGGCTTTGCCCGCTCGCAGTTCCTCGCGCACACGTTCGTTGATCAGCACGTTGGCGTCCACGGCCATGCCCACGGTGAGGATGATGCCGGCGATGCCGGGCAGGGTAAGCGACGCCTGCAGGGAGGCCAGTGTGCCCAGCAGGATGAACACGTTGGCCAGCAGCGCGATGTTGGCCACCCAGCCTGCCTGGCTGTAATAGACCACCATGAAGACCATGACCATGATGACCGCCAGCAGGAAGGACCACATGCCGCGGCTGATGTTCTCCGCGCCCAGGGAAGGGCCCACCACGGTCTCGTCGATGATGCGGGCCGGTGCGGGCAGGGCACCGGCCTTGAGCACGTTGGCCAGGTCGGTGGCTTCCTCCAGTTGCTTGTTGCGGTCCTCGGCGCCGCCCATGGTGATGCTGCTGCGCCCGCCGGGGATCTCGCCCATCACGTTGGGCGCCGACACCACGTGGCCATCGAGCACGATGGCGATCTGCTTGCCGACGTTTTCGCCGGTCATGATCTTCCATTTCTGGGCACCCTCGGCATTCATCTGCATACTCACTTCGGCATCGCCCTTCATGTCGAAGTCCTGGCGGGCATCGGTGATGTAGCTGCCGTCCAGCTTGGGTTTGCCGTTCCGTGGCCCGCGCAAGGCGTGCAGGGCGAGGAAATCGCGTTCGCGGCCATCGGCCGTGGACATGCGCACGGGCTTGGCGCTCCAGGCCAGCTTCATCACCTGGCTGGGGTCCGGGCTCTTGGGCGGGGCCATCCGCAGCAACTCGTTCACCTTGGCGGTGTCCGCCACGGCGGCGTAACCCACCACATCGCCGCGCATCACCTGGTTGTTCATGATGTTGAGCTGCAGGCGGCCCTGGTTGAGCAAGGGGCTCTTGGCCAGGCTTTCCTCCGGGGTGAGGATGCTGTCATTCGCCTGGTTCTTGTCGCCGAGCAGGTCGGCCAGGCTGTCACGGCCCACCGTATCCGCTGCCGTGGCGGCGGTATCGGCAGCTGCCGTGGCGGCACTATCAGCGGGGCTGGGGGCGGCGGTGCTGTCCTGCGCCACCTTGGCCGTGCTGTCCTGGCGTGCCAGTTCGGGGTGCAGCATGGCCGCCAGGCGATCGTTGGCCTCGGACAGCTTCATGTACACCTCCGTGTTGTCGAAGGTCTCCCAGAACTCCAGGTTGGCGGTGCTTTGCAGCACGTTGCGCACCCGGTCCTTGTCCTTCACCCCGGGCAGTTCGATCTGGATGCGGCCGGAAAGCGCCTGCTTCTGGATGCTGGGCTGTGCCACGCCGAACTTGTCGATCCGGGTCCGGAGGATCTTCTCGGTGTTGTCCACGGCCTGGCGGGCCTGGTCGCGCAGGGCGGCGATGATCTGGTCGTTGTTGCTTTCCCGGGGGAACATGCTCGCATTGTCCTGCGTGCTGAAGATGGCGGCCAAGCTGGCGTTGGGGGCGATCTTCTTGAATTCCTCGTCGAACAGGGTGATGAAGTCCTTGGTGGTGCCCGCCTGGGCCTTGATGGCCGCCTGCATCGCGGCGCGGAAGGCCGGGTCCTGGCTGTTGCCGCTGAGGTTGTCCACCAGCTCGGGGATATCGACCTCGAGGGTGACGGCCATGCCGCCCTTGAGGTCGAGGCCGAGATTGATCTCCCGCTCCTTGCATTCCTTATAGGTATAGCCCAGGACGGGATAGACCACCTGGTCGTCGTGCTCACGGATGTACCGGTTCTCAAAGGCCAACCGCACGGAGTCTTGGTTCAGCGCCTGGTTGCCCGGCTCGGCCAGCAAGGAATCCGTATAGGCCACGGACAGCTTCCCCACCTGGTGCTCAAACTTGTTGGTGAAGATGGAAAATGACAACTGCCAGAGGCAGGCAAGCGCCAAGAGGATGGTGAACACCCTGAGCGCACCTTTATTCTGCATGTGGAAAACGGTTGGTTTTTTCGGATAACCCGGCCAGGACCCAGCCCGGCAAACGGGGCGGCAAATATAGAAAGATAGGCATGCGGCACGAACGGAGCGCCCCCTTAAAACAGGCCCGCCCCTTCCGCACCCGGCCGGGTGTGGCGGCGGGCCCTCGCCCCACCGCGCGGGAAGCCCGCCCGGCCGATATCACCACCGGGCACCCCGGGGGCGCGGATCATCCTATCCGGTACTTTCGCACACGCATCCACACCGATTCATCCGGACATCCCGTGCAGGCCCGTTCCCTCCCCTTCACCCTGCTGCTGGCCACCCCCCTGTATTGCGGGGCCCAGGGCAGCCTCGTCTTCCTTCCGGACATCCCCGTGCACAACGCGGACATCAACCTGGGCATGCCCTGGGCAGGCGGGCTGGACGCACCCCATTTTTCCGCCATCGACCTGGACCAGGACGGTTTGTTGGACCTGTTCGCCCTGGATCGCCAAGGAAACCGGCCGATCTTTCTGCTGAACACCGGCAGCGAGGGGCAGGCCGCTTACACCCCCACCCGGGCTTACGACCACGTGGCCCCGTTCCCCGATCTCCACGACTGGGCCCTGCTGCGGGACTACGACTGCGACGGGAAGGCCGACATCTTCGCATACACCAACGGCGGGTTCGCGGTATACCGCAACACCAGCGACGCCTCGGGCCTCTCCTTTGAAATGGCCTACGAAATGGTCGGCAGCAATTACGTGCCCACGGTCAGCCCCAATCTGTATATAAGCAACGTGGACCTGCCCGGCATTGCGGACGTGGACGGCGACGGCGATCTGGACATCCTGACGTACAGCATTTGGGGCAACCTGTTGGAATACCACAAGAACCTGGGCATGGAGCTGTACGGCACCTGCGACAGCCTGGTGTACGAGGTGCGCAGCCGCTGCTGGGGCGATTTCCAGATCTCGGTGGGCGGCAGTGCCATCACCCTGGACGTGCCCTGCCCCTATAATGTGCCTAACCCGGAACTACCGGTGCCGGGCGGCGCTCATCCGGGGACAGGCCACCCGGAAAGGGCCCATTCCGGGAACACCATTCTTCCGCTGGACCTGAATGGCGATGGGCTGACGGACCTGGTCCTGGGCGATTTTGAGACCCCGCACATCACCGCACTGGTCAACGGCGGCTCCGCGGGCCATGCCTTGATGGTCTCGGCGGACAGCATTTTCCCTTCCGGTGTGCCGGCCCACTTCCGGGAATTCCTCGGTGCCTTCCACGTGGACGTGGACGGCGACGGCAACCGCGACCTGGTGGTGGCGCCCAACATCACGGTGAACTCGGAGAACACCAAGGGCACCTGGTATTACCGCAATACGGGCAGCGATGCCTCACCGGTGTTTACCTTCCAACGGGACGACCTGTTCCAGGGCGACATGCTCGACTTCGGGACCGGCGCGCGGCCGGTACTCTTCGACCACAATGGCGACGGGCTGATGGACCTGATCGTGGCGAACACGGGCCGCTTCCAGTCCTTGGACGGGACGTACAGGGGCGGCGTTGCCTTGCTGGAGAACGTGGGAACGGCCCAGGCACCGGCATTCAACCTGGTGACGGAAGACTACGGCGCGCTGGGAAGCCTGGGCCCGGACGTGCATCCCGCCTTCGGCGACATCACCGGAGACGGCCGCGCGGACATGGTTGTAGGCGATGTGGACGGACGGCTCCACTTCTTCCCCAATACATCCACGGGACCGGTCGCCGCGTTTCCGCCCGTGGGCAGCCTGCTCGCCGATGACATGGGCGCCGTGATCGACGTGGGCGCCAACGCCACCCCGCAATTGTTCGACCTGGACGGCGACGGCCGCCTGGACCTGTTGGTGGGCGAGCGCAGCGGCAACCTCAATTATTTCCGCAACACGGGCACCGCCAACCTGCCGCAGTGGCACCTGGAAAGTGCGATGCCGGGCGGGGTGAGCGTGAACGAATATTGGAGCGTCACCGGGTACAGCGTGCCCTTCTTCTACCGCGACATCAACAACGATATCATCCTGCTGGCGGGGAGCGAGCAGGGAGGGATCCACCGGTACGATGGCATCACCGGGAACATCGGCGGCACGTGGAACCTGGCGGACAGCCTCTGGCAGGGATTGCACGAAGGCGTGCGCACCGCGGTGGCGATGCATGATTTCACTGGCACGGGCACCTACAACGTGGTGGTGGGCAATGCGCGGGGCGGCCTCAGCTTTTGGCATTCGGACGAAGAGGTGGGGGAAACCGCCTCCATCGGGGAACGCGGGCCGGTGCCGTTCATCCTGATGCCCAATCCGGCCCGGCACATGGTGGACCTGCTGTGGAACGGCACCCTGGTGCCCGGCCTTCGCGCCCGGCTGGTGGATGGCCTGGGCCGGGTGGTGCGCTCGGTGGCCGTGGACCGGAAGCTGGTGACCATGCCGCTGGACGATGTGGTGCCCGGCCTGTACCTGGTGCAGGTGCATGGAGGCACCACGCCTTGGGCGATGCGGCTGGCGGTGGTGCGCTGAGCCGGCCACAAAAAGGAAGGGCGCCCCGCGGACGCCCCTTCCCTATCTTCAACCCAAGACCGGCTCAGGCCGGCACGTTCATGCGGTCCAGCACGTCCATCACCTCGCGCACGGCCTTGGCGCTCTGGTTGGTCAGTGCCTTTTCCTCCTCGTTCAGCTTCAGTTCGATGATGCGCTCGATGCCGTTGCGGCCCAACACCACGGGCACGCCCAGGTAGATGTCCTTCAGGCCGTATTCACCCTGCAGCCAGGCGCACACCGGGAACACGCGCTTCTGGTCGCGCACCACGGCCTCCACCATTTGGGCCACGGCGGTGCCGGGGGCGTACCAGGCGGAAGTGCCGAGCAGGTTGACGATCTCGCCGCCTCCCTTCTTGGTGCGTTCCACGATGGCATCGAGCTTTTCCTTGGAGATCAGCTCGGTCACGGGGATGCCGCCCACGGTGGTGTAACGCGGCAGGGGCACCATGGTGTCGCCGTGGCCGCCCATGAGCACGGCCTGGATGTCCTTGGGGCTCACGCCCAGCTCCATGGCCAGGAAGGCGCGATAGCGGGCGGTGTCCAGCACGCCGGCCATGCCGAACACGCGCTGCGCGGGGAACTTGCTGGTGAGGAAGGCGCAATAGGTCATCACGTCCAGCGGGTTGCTCACCACCATGATGACGGCGTTGGGCGAATGCTTCACCACGTTCTCGGTCACGCTCTTGACGATGCCGGCGTTGGTGGCGATGAGGTCATCGCGGCTCATGCCGGGCTTGCGGGGCAGCCCGCTGGTGATCACCACCACATCGCTGTTGGCGGTCTTGGTGTAATCGTTCGTGGTCCCCACGGTGCGCGTGTCGAAGAGGCTGATCGGGGAAGCCTCCCAGATGTCCAGGGCCTTGCCTTCGGCGAAGCCCTCCTTGATGTCCAACAGGACCACTTCGGTCCCCAATTCCCTGCGGGCGCATACGTCGGCGCAGGTGGCCCCGACGTTCCCGGCGCCAACAACTGTGATCTTCATGCTTTGGTTCAGCTTTTTGGAATGCGGTCCAACTGGATCGGCGGTGCAAACTTAGCGGGCCGCCGTGGAACGAGCGTATCCCATTTTGGCGTGCGCGGCCCGTGGGGCCACCACCGGCGTGGTGCCCCCCGAAGCGGGAAATTCGTACCTTGATCCCCGCAAAATGCCACGATCGGACATCGAATTGGCAACCCTTGACCCGAACGTGCGTCTACAAGGCGCATGGGAGGGCATGGAGACGGCGGAACCTGCATACAACGGCCTGATCGAGGGCTGTATCGCAGGTGAACGCCGGAGCCAGCAGCGGATGTATGAGCTTTTCTACGGAAAGATGATGGCGGTTTGCCTGCGCTACACCAAGAACCACGACCAGGCCAAGGACATCCTGCAGGACGGGTTCATCAAGGTGTACCGCAGCCTGAAGGAATACACGAACACCGGCAGCCTGGAGGGATGGATCCGGCGGATCATGGTCAACACGGCGATCGATCATTTCCGCCGGGCGCGCCACTCCTACCTGCTGTTGGGCGAGGACCGCAGCATGGAGGAATTCGGCGACCTGGCCGAACAGGACGAAAGCGCGGAGGACGGCGAGGCGGCATGGGGCGACCTGAAGCCCGCCGACGTGATCAACGCCATGCAGAAGCTGACCCCCGCCTACCGCACGGTGTTCAACCTGTACGTATTTGAGGAAATGACCCACAAGGAGATCGCCGAGACCTTGGACATCAGCATAGGGACCTCGAAGAGCAACCTGGCCAAGGCGAAAGCAAACCTGAAACGCCTGTTGGCAAAGGAAGGACAACCCACCATATAGGAGCATGGCCATGGAGCGGAATGACTTGGATGCCTTTGAGCAGCGACTGCGGGACACCTTGCAGAACTACGAGGTGCCCTACAACTCCTCGGACTGGGCGCAGATGGAACGGGCACTCTCCAGCGGGGTGCGGGGCTGGGGCCACGGCCGGGCCTGGATGGCGGGCCTGTTGCTGGCCGGCGGCCTGCTGATCGGCAGCACGGCGTATTTCCTGGGGCGCGACACGGTGAAGGCGGAGGAAGCAGGCGGCCCGGCCGCTAGCGGGACCGTAGCGGAACCGGCAGCCACGCCGTCGGCCATGTTGGTGGAAGCGGCTCCGGCCAAGACCGAGCAGCCCGCCAACGTGCCGGAAGTTGGGACGACCGCCCCGCGCGTGGCGGGTGATGCAGCCAAGACCGCTCCCGCCGGGAATCCGGCAACTCCCGCGCCTGCCGTCCACCCCGCCCCGGTGCGGCAAACGGGGACCACGCCGCCCATCGGCCCCGTGCACAACGAGAAAGCGGCCTCAGCCTTCAAGGCCAGCGTAAAGGAGGCTTGCCCGGGCAGCCCGGTGGAATTCACGGTGGAGAACATGCCCGAGGACGGCATCTACCTGTGGAACTTCGGTGACGGGAGCTTCAGCAACAAGGCCAACCCGGAACACGTGTTCACCAAGCCCGGCCGCTACCAGGTGATGCTGTCGATGTCGGCCACGGGGGTGGGCTCCATCCGCAACAAGCCGACGAGCGACGTGATCGTGATCCACGAGGTGCCCCACGCGGCCTTCAACATCATGAAGATGGACTATCCGGGCCTGGTGCCCAGCGTCCATTTCGAGAACCGCTCGCTGGGCGCGGCAAGCTACCATTGGGACCTGGGGGACGGCACGGCGAGCACCGAAGCCAGCCCGGACCATGTGTACCGCAAGAAGGGCACCTATCAAGTGGTGCAAACGGTGACCAACGAGATCGGCTGCACGGACCGGAAGGTGCAGGAATTGCGGATCGAGCGCGACTTCGACCTGGGTGCGGCCAAGAGCTTCAGCCCGAACGACGACGGCAAGGAGGATTCCTTCATGCCCACGGCCCTGCGTGACCTGCGGTCGAAGTTCCAGTTGGCGGTGTATGACCAGGGCGGGACCATGGTGTATTCCACCTCGGATGCCAGCCGCCCCTGGTACGGCAAGCTGCGTAACCAAGGCCCCGTGTTGCCCGCAGGCGACTACGTGTGGGTGGCGGACGTGGAGACCGGCCGGCGTTCGGAGACCTTTACCGGCACCGTGAAACTGGTGCCCTGAGGGCCTGCTTCGGCAAGGAGGCGCGCGATGGCCCAAGCACCACGGTGCGCCTGGGCACAGAGCCGGGTGCGTGATGGGCGCTTGCCGGGGTTCAATCCCATGGGTGAAGGATGCCAAGGCCAGTTCCCGGTTTGAACGGCAGTACACCGCAACAGGCCCGGCCTGAGGGGAGGTACCACGCTTTGTGCCGTTACAGGGGGGGACGGAATTCCAAGGATACGGGACGGAAGGGCGGCCCGCAGCGGGAATGGGGCCGATCTTCGGGCACCTTTTCAGGCCCATCGGCCGTCCTTATGGTACCCGCCCGATCGCACTTCATGCCGTTCCGTCTGGTCCTGCTCCCGCTTGTGTGCCTGCTGTTGGCCAGGATGCCGGCCCAAGCACAGCCCATCGCCTACCTCATCAGCCAGGGTGGCACGGTGAACACCTGCACAGGGGCCTTGCTGGACAGCGGCGGTGAAGGCGGGTCGGGCTACGGCAACAACGAGCACTTCGTCATCACCATTTGCCCGGGCCAACCCGACAGTGCCATCAGCCTCTCCTTCGTCCTCTTCAACTTGTCGGCGGCGGGTTCCATCCCCACGGACCACCTTTCCATCTACGATGGACCGGACACCTCCTCGCCCCTGATCGGCACCTGGTCGGGCAACAACTCACCGAACATCGTGTCGGCCAGTTTCGCCAACACCAGCGGGTGCCTCACCGTGGAGTTCAGCTCCAATGAGATGGGCACGGGCGTCTTCGCCGCGAGCATCTCCTGCACCCATCCCTGCGAGCCGCCCACCGCGGCCGCGGTGATGAGCGGGCCCTCGCCGGCCCTGATCTGCCAAGGCGAGCAGCTCTCCTTCGACGGCAGTGGCTCCACGGCGGCCGGGACGTTTTCCATCGTGCAATACGTGTGGGACTTCGGCGACGGCTCCCAGGACAGCACCAGCGGCCCCGTGGTCAGCCATGTGTTCCCCAACCCGCCCGCGCAACACGTGGTACACTTGATGGTGAAGGACGACAACGACTGCTGGAACACCAACCAGGTGGACCTCGTGGTGCAGATCAGTACCACGCCCAACTTCGCCAACTTCGACAACATCACCCATTGCGCAGGAGAGCCGGTGGACCTGACGGCGATCACCTCGGTCTCGGGCAACACATGGACGAGCATTCCCGAAGTGAACTTCGGCGGCCCCATCGCCCTGCCCGATGACATCGGCACCCCGTTCAACAGCACGGTCACCTTCTCGGCCTTCCAGCCGGGGCAGCAAATGACCAGCGTGGGCGACATCCTCTCGGTGTGCGTGGAGATGGAACATTCATTCATGGGGGATTTCACCCTGAAGCTCACCTCGCCCACCGGCCAGAGCATGATGCTGCACGAACAAGGCGGCGGAGGCACCTACCTGGGCGAAGCGAACGACACGGACAACGGGAGCAACATCATACCGGGCGTGTGCTGGGAATATTGTTTCAGCCCCACGGCCACCTTGGGCACCTGGGCCGACTGCTCGGCAGGGGGGCCCACGCCCAACGTGACGATGGCCGGCACACCGCCTTCCAACGCGCTATTGCCCGGCACCTACACGCCGGTGCAGCCGTTCAACAACCTGGTCGGCAGCCAGCTGAACGGGACCTGGACGCTCACCTTCACCGACCTGTGGGGCATCGACAACGGGTCCATGTGCGGTTGGAGCATCAACTTCAACCCCAATGTGCTGCCCGACGATGTGTCCTACACCCCCATACCGGGCATCATGCACACGGACAGCAGCTATTGGACCGGCCCTGACCTGAGCATCGACCCGAACAACCCGCTCCACTACATCGCCAACCCGACGGAGGTGGGCCCGCATGTATACACCTACACCGTCACGGACAACTTCGGCTGCACCTACGACACGACGCTGACCATCACCATCACGCCGGGCGTAACGGTGGACCCCTCGATCATTTGCGGCCCTCCCTTGATCTTGGAGCCAGGGTTGCAGCTCCCGCTACCGACCGGCACCATCGTGTACAACTGGTCGCCCGCCCAAGGCCTGTCCAACACTTCCACGCCCCATCCCACCGCATCACCGACGGTGCCCACCTGGTACACGCTGCACGCCTACCCCGCCGGGCATCCGTTGTGCGGCGTTCCCGACAGCGTGCTGGTAAACCCGCCCTCGGCCAACACGAACCAGGCCGTGGTGACCGACCATCGCTGCGCAGGCGCCATCGGCGGATCCATCGTGGTGGAGAGCACGGGCTACAACGGGCCGTGGGACTATACCTGGACGGACAGCAGCGGGACGGTGGTACAAACCACGGCGGGAAGCAACGGCGACACGTACAGCGGCCCCGGCGGCACGTACCAGATCGTGGTGCATGACGGCCCGAACGGCAACGGGTGCACGGACACCCTCACCGCCACCATCCATGAGCCGCCGCCGCTGCTGCTCACCTGGGCGGGGACGGATACCGTGATCTGCCTGACCGGCACCGCGCTGCTGGCGGCGGATGCCGCAGGGGGCACCGGGGCGCACGCCATGCACTGGGACCACGGTGCGGGCACGGGATCGCCCGTGGCGGTCTCGCCATCGGACACCACCGTATTCCAGGTATGGGCCACCGATGCCAACAATTGCTTTTCGGACACCGCGCAAATCACTGTGGCGGTACGGCCGCCCTTGCGGTTCCACTTGGCGGATACCGTGGCCAGCTGCCCCAAGGTGGACGTGCTCCTGGCGGCCGACAGCATCGCGGGCGGCGACGGTTCGTACAGTTTCCAATGGGACAGCGGCGGATCGGTGGACAGCACCCTGATGGTGAACCTGTTCGGTTCGCGGGATTTCTGCATGACGCTGCGCGACGGCTGCGAAACACCCGCGTTGACGCAGTGCGTGCACGTGGACATCACGCCGGTGCCACCGCTGGTGCTCACCGTGGACAGCGTGCTGGGATGCGAGCCCTTCAGCGTGAACCTGGCGTTGGAAGACACCTCGGGCGAGGCGCGGGCCGACTGGTACTTCCACCCGGATGCCGTCCTGATGAACCGCCCCATGTCGCTGGGCTTCACCTATGTGGAAAGCGGGATCTACGACCTGTACGTGGACGTGCACTGGCCGAACGGATGCGATTACGACAGCACCTATGCCGGGTTGATCACGGTGATCGACGTGCCGAAGGCGGACTTCACATGGGAACCACGGCCCCCAACGATCTTCCGGAACGAGGTCCACTTCCAGGAACTGGCGGGCCACACGGCGACAAGCTTCGCATGGGACTTCGCGGACCTGGGGGAAAGCACCCTGCCCAACCCCGATTTCACCTTCCCTGACGACACGGGGCGCTACTATCCGGTGCAATTGGTGGTGCGGAATTTCCTGGGTTGCGCGGATTCGACGGTGCGGATGGTGAACGTGGACGACGTTTTCCTGGTACACATCCCCACGGCCTTCAGCCCTGACGGGGATGGCCGCAACGATGTGTTGGAGGTGATCGGCAATGACATCGCGGACGGCGATTTCCACTGGATGATCTTCGACCGCTGGGGCGAACTGGTCTTTGAAACCAAGGACCGTCACCAAGGCTGGGACGGCAAGTTGAATGGCCGGACGGTGAAGAACGGCGTGTACGTGTGGATGCTGCATGCGCAATCCCGTTTCACGCAGGTGAACCACGACCTGCGCGGGCATGTGACCGTGGTGCGGTAGGCAGGCCGGTTGCGGCAAGCCCGTCCCATGGCGGAGCCGGCGACGCAACAGCCGCGGCGGCCACGGGGAAAAAAGCCGGGCAAGGGCATCGCGATCAACGAGGGGCGCCATGGACCGCCATGCCGAATGCGCGTTCCGTCGTGGAAAAACCGTGCTTCGTCCATTTGTGGCAAGACGGCCCCGTTTTAACCATATTTTACAGCCCATCGTGCCGCGAAGGCCGAATTGTTGGCTACACGATGGTTGTTCCGGACAGGCGACCCTCCACCCCCGGCATCCCATGGCTCCGCTGCATGGCGCTGTCCTTGGCCGTTGCGGCCCATGCGGGCATCGTCCTGATGGGCCAAGCCCACGTCATCTTCAACGGCACGGAATCGGCCTGCACAGGGGCCTTGTTGGACAGCGGTGGCGAAGGCGCCTCGGGCTACGGCAACAACGAGAACATCACCTATACGATCTGCCCGGACCAGCCCGGTGGGGCCATCTCGCTCAACTTCATCACCTTCACCTTGAGCACGGCGGGTGCGGCCCCGGTGGATTACATGACCATTTACGACGGGGACGGGACGACCGCCCCGGTACTGGGCACATGGACGGGCACGGGGCTGCAAGGCCAGGTCGTTTCCGCCAGTGCGGGCAATCCCACCGGCTGCCTGACCATCGTGTTCAGGTCCAACAACACGGGAACCGGCGTCTTTGCGGCCGCCATCACCTGTTACCAACCCTGTGAGCGGCCCACCGCGGTGGCCGACCATGGCACGGTGCAGCCGTTGAAGATCTGCCCGGGGGAAAGCGTCACCTTCAACGGCACGGCCTCCTATGCAGCACCCGGTTTCAGCATTGCCAACCGGCGCTGGGACTTCGGCGATGGCACGGTACAGGACAATGCTCCTGCGGTGGTGAACCATGCCTACGCCCAGCCGGGCGCGTACACGGCGCAGCTGTACCTGGAGGATGACAATGGCTGCGCCAGCACCAACCTGGTGGACCTGCTGACACTGGTGGGCACGCATCCCACCTTCATCGGTGTCACCGGCACCAGCGGCTGTTCGGCCGAGGAACTTTGCCTGACCGGATCGGTGACCCCCACCACGTGGAACGAACTGCCGGACGCGAACCTGGGCGGAGGGGTCTTCCTGCCGGACAACGTGGGCGAGTGCTTCTCCACCACGCTCACCTTCACGCACTTCGCGCCGGGCCAGACCCTCACGAACGTGAACCAGTTGCTGGGGATCTGCGTGAACATGGAGCACTCTTTCATGGGGGACCTGATCATCCGGATCATCGGCCCCACCGGGCAGACGGTGATCCTCCACCAACAGGGTGGCGGAGGTACCTACCTGGGCATACCGGTGGACAACGAGGCAACGCCCAACGTGCAGGGTACATGCTGGGAATATTGCTGGAGCCCGGCCGCCAGCAACGGCACCTGGGCGGCCAACGGCACCGGCGGCACCCTGCCCAGCGGCACCTACCAAAGCTTGCAATCCCTTGCCGGGCTTTTGGGGTCGCCGCTGAACGGCACCTGGACCTTCGAGGTGTGCGACATGTGGGGCATCGACAACGGCTTCATCTGCGACTGGGGCCTGGAATTCGACCCTGCCTTGTACCCCGGCCTGATCCAGTTCACACCGGTGTATGGTGCGGGGTGCGACAGCTCCTACTGGTCAGGGCCGAACATCTCCAGCACCTCCGCCAATTGCGACCAGGTGTGCACAACGGGACTTTCCCCGGGCAATCATGCATTCATCTACACCGTCGTGGATGATTTCGGATGCACCTACGACACCACGGTCACGGTGACGATCAACCCGGACCTTATGGTGGACGCAGGACCTGATGCCAGCACCTGCGGAACGCCCGTGCAACTGGGTGCAACCGTGAACGGGGCAACACCCGTGGCAAGCTGTGACTATCAACTCTGGCTGTATGACTCGTGGGGCGACGGATGGGACGTTGGTGCATACGTGACGGTCACGGTGAACGGGGTGCCACAAAGCTGGACCTTGAACGGCGGCACATCGGGGTTCACCACCGTGACGGTACCAACCGGGGCCACGATCACACTGACCTATTACGACGGCGGCTGGTTTTGGTCGGGCGAACAATCCTTCGAGCTGCTGGACAGCGAGGGGAACACCTTGTACTTCGGCAACGACCCGGCGAATGGCCTGGTCTGGAGCGGGGTGGCAAATTGCCCCGGCGGTGAACTGGTGTATAGTTGGAGCCCGGCCAGTGGGTTGTCCAATCCATCGCTGGCCAACCCCGTGGCCAACGTTTCCTCCACGACCCAGTACTGCGTGACGGTCTATGAGGCCGACCACCCCGATTGCGCCGTCACCGACTGCATGACCATCACGGTGGACGATCCGCCCAATCCGGGCAGTGATGCCTCCCACACCGTGTGCGGTACGGCTTCCATGTTCACGCTCTTCAACCTGCTCAGTGGCTCCCCACCGGCAGGCGGTACCTGGACGGGCCCGAACCAGACGGCAAGTGATGGAACGTTCACGCCCGGCACCAATATCCCCGGGGTATACAGCTACAGTGTGACGACCAATGGTCCATGCGGCGGCGCCACCGCGGTGTACACCATCATCGTCAATGTCAACGCCCCGCCCGACCCCGGCAGCGATGGAAGCATCACCCTGTGCGGCACCGGCGCGGCCGTGGACCTCTTCGCGCAGCTCGGCGGCACGCCTGATGCGGGCGGCGCCTGGGCCGGGCCGAGCGCGGTGGCCGGGGGAACGCGCGACCCCGCCGCCATGGACGCCGGGGTGTACCCCTACACCGTGAACGGCGTTGCGCCCTGCCCGGATGAAAGCGCGACCTTGACCGTAGCGGTCAACGCCCCGCCCGGCCACGGCAGCGACGGAGACATCGCCCTGTGCGGCACCGGCGCGGCCGTGGACCTCTTCGCGCAGCTGGGCGGAACGCCCGATGCGGGCGGCACCTGGGCCGGGCCGAGCGCGGTGGCCGGGGGAACGTT
>JAGFIV010000112.1 GCA_024103275.1 Flavobacteriales bacterium | reverse complement strand
CTGCGCGCCGAGACCGGCGGCATGTCCAATACCATCAGCGCCTTCAGGCTGTCCGGCGTGAAATGCAACCAGATCCCCGAGCCGTACACCCAGTTGAAGTTGCGCTTCTGGGCCTGCACGGGGAGGGCGGTGATCAGCAACAACGGCAACGCCCATGCCGTAAGGCGATCGATCCGGGGTATGTGGGGCAGGCAGTTCATCCGTAAGGCAGCTGTCACGGGGCCATGGCCGCTTGGATCTTGTAGGAATAATTCCAACCGTTCGGGCCCTCAAAACTTCTGCCCCAATCAATGTTCATCGTCGTAACGCCCGGTGCGGAGGAACAGGTGCCTACCAACGGAGCCGGGTAGGAAGGTGAAGGACCAATGGCAGCACAGTTGTAGTGGAACCGACTATGCCCCTGGTACGAAACCAGGATATCATACACCTTTTGGTTCGTTGGTATATTCATGTTGAAGACCGCGCCCGGATATATGGTGCCCGTGATCGGCACAGTGGGCGGGATCATGTAGCAAGGGTCCATGCCGGGCATCAACTGCACACTGACATCCAGCCCGCATGGTAGATCGGTGCCAATCTGGATGTTGGTTAGCTGTGCCGTGGCACCGCTCGAAAATGCCAAGCTAAGAGCAATCGTCAGGATTCTAATGATAAATACAGGGGGGACAAACTTCTCATCATCTGAAGGGTTTTGGGGTTGGGAACTCCGTTAAAGTTAAAGAATTCCTTGTATCGATCTTTGTCTCACCGCAGCGACAAGACGGTGATCAACAACACCTCGTCATCTGCCCCTCCAAAAACAGTCCTAGGGAGCATGTCCGGATTACGCATGATATTCCATGATCGGTTGGCACAAACCAGCCCTTTCCCGCTGGCGTTGGACGTGGTGATGGCCGAGGGCTGCTGGATCCATACCCGCGACGGCAAACGCTACCTGGACCTGGTGGCCGGCCTGGCAGTGAACAACACCGGCCACCGGCACCCCAAGGTGATCCAGGCCATCAAGGAGCAGGCGGACCGCTACCTGCACGTGATCCCCTACGGCGAATTCATCCAGGAGCCACAGGTGCGCTACGCGGAACGCCTGGCCTCGGTGCTGCCGCCGCAGCTGAACTGCACCTACTTCGTGAACAGCGGCACCGAGGCCAACGAGGCCGCGATCAAGCTGGCCAAGCGCGTCACGGGCCGCACCCGGCTGATGGCCTGCCACCGCAGCTACCACGGCAGCACGCACGGTTCGCTGAGCATCACCGGCAACGAGGAGAAGAAATACCGCAACCGCCCGCTACTGCCCGATGTGCAATTCATCATCTACAACGACCTGGCCGAAGTGGAGCGCATCGACGCGCATTGCGCCGCCGTGATCCTGGAGACCGTCCAAGGGGACTCCGGTGTGCGCCCGCCCACCGCCGCGTGGCTGCGGGCCCTGCGGAAGCGCTGCGACGAAACGGGCACAATGCTCGTGTTCGATGAGGTGCAGACGGGCTTCGGGCGTACGGGCAAGCTCTTCGCCTTCGAGCATTTCGGCGTGGTGCCGGACATCCTGGTGCTGGGCAAGGCGCTGGGCGGCGGCATGCCCATGGGTGCCTTCGTCAGTTCACGCGAGCACATGGCGCTCTTCACCCACCACCCGGTGCTGGGCCACATCACCACCTTCGGCGGGCACCCCATTCCGTGCGCCGCGGGCCTCGCCGCACTGGAGGTGCTGCTGGAAGAAGACCTGCCGGAGAACGCCCGGCGCATGGGCGCGCTCTTCAAGGAACTGCTTGTCCACCCGGCCATCCGCGAGGTGCGCGGCCTGGGCCTGATGCTGGCCGTGGACCTCGGCAACGCAGGCAAGGTGCAGCGCGTGGTGAAAGGCTGCCTGGAACAAGGCGTGCTCGGCTTCTGGTTCCTGAGCTGCCCGGAGGCCTTCCGCATCGCGCCGCCGCTCACCATCAGCGAAGCGGAAGTGCGCACGGCCTGCACCGCGATCACGCGTGAACTGGAGCGGCTGTAAGCGGCTCGCGAAAATCCACGGCGGGCTGTCCGTGCCGAATGATCGGCAGGGGGATCTCCTTCCGTACCCGACATTCGAGGTCCGGCCGTTGCAGCCGGAGATCCCGGTTGGCATGACCTCGTCAGCCCGATCATCTATTCGTAATTTCGGGGCATGGCCAAACAGCCAAAGCATACCAAGGGAAGTAAATTGGAAGAGGAGCCTGCCACGGGAAGTGTGGCCGACCCGCAGGCCAGCTACGTCCGGAAAGCCGTGAAAGGAAGTACCGCCAAGCGCCCCGGGGCCAAGCGCTACGATGCCAAACGGTACACGGGAATGATCCCGGGCCTTGCAGAGCGGATGAAGGACTACATGAGACACGTTCGCGATGACCGCTGAACGGGTGTTGGCGGACACCAACATCCTGATCCACCATCTCAACGGGGATAAACGGATTGAAGGGATCCTGCAAGACCGGATCATACACATCTCGTTCATTACCGAGGTGGAATTCCTGAGCTATCCCGGTTTTGCGCCCGAAGAACGTGCAGTCGTGAAAAGGTGGCTGCAGGGGTTCATTATCGACGGCTCAGATGCAGGCATCCGGTCAATCGCCATCGACCTGCGTGTCCGTTTCCGATTGAAGCTGGCCGATGCATTCGTGGCCGTTACCGCCGCCTACCTGAACATCCCGCTCATCACGGAAGACAAGCATTTCAAGAAGTTGAAAGAGGAGGTGGACCTGTGGATGGTATAAGGATAAGGTCATCTACCAGCCCAACGGACGGGGCATCCCTCTTCCATAGCCAACATTATCCCCTCCGGCAGCACCTCTCCACCAAAAAGCACCCGTCCATGGATATCCGACACCGCTTATGCCCGAAATCAGGCGTGAACATCCACGCTCGTGCCCAAGCCAAGGCGATCACGCGGGAACTGGAGCGGCTGTAAGCGGCTCGCGAAAATCCACGGCAGAATGTTCATGCCGGTCGGCCGGGATCAGCACAATTTCACCGGTGCCGGATACCTTCACCTCCGATGGCCACCTCCAAGGAAACCGCCAGGGCCGGGCTCGAGAAGCTCGTGGCCCGCTTCACGGAGCAATACGACGACTACAAACAGGCGAAGTACAGCGAGGCCTTGGTGCGCAAGGACTTCATCGATCCCTTCTTCAAGCTGCTGGGCTGGGACATGGACAACAGCCAAGGCTTTGCCGAGGCCTACCGCGAGGTGATCCACGAGGACAAGGTGAAGGTGGGCGGCGCACTGAAGGCCCCGGACTACAGTTTCCGGCTGCCCGGCGGCAAACGCCTCTTCTTCGTGGAGGCCAAGAAGCCCGCCGTGAAGGTGAAGAGCGAAGTGGAACCCGCGTACCAGGTGCGGCGCTATGCGTGGAGCGCCAAGCTGCCCGTGAGCATCCTCACCGATTTCGAGGAGTTCAGCGTGTACGACTGCAACCAGCGGCCCGAGGTGAAGGACAGCGCCGCGAAAGCCCGCATCAAATACCTCACCTTCCGCGACTACCTCCGCGAATTCGACTTCCTGTGGGACACCTTCAGCAAGGAACAGGTGCTGAAGGGCAGCTTCGACCGCTTCCTGAAAAGCGACACCCACAAGCGCGGCACCAGCACCGTGGACGCCGCCTTCCTGCAAAGCCTGGACAACTGGCGCACCTACCTCGCCACCAGCATCAGCATCCGCAACAAGCACCTGGACGAGGACGGCATCAACTTCGCCGTGCAGCATCTCATCGACCGGCTCATCTTCCTGCGCATCGCCGAGGACCGCGGCGTGGAACCCTACGGCCAGCTCAAGGCCGTGCTGAAGGAGACCGGCGACCACTACCCCAAGCTCTTCGCGCTCTTCCAGCAGGCCGACCGCCGCTACAACAGCGGCCTGTTCGACTTCAGGAAGGACCAGGTGAGCGAAGGCATCACCGTGGACAACAAGGTGATGAAGACCATCATCGGGGAGCTCTACTACCCGGAAAGCCCTTACGAGTTCAGTGTGATCAGCGTGGAGATCCTGGGCAGCGCCTACGAACAGTTCCTGGGCAAGCAGATCCGCATCGGCACCGGCCACCGGGCGCACATCGAGGAAAAGCCCGAGGTGCGCCACGCCGGCGGGGTGTACTACACGCCGCAGTACATCGTGCGCTACATCGTGGAGCGCACCGTGGGCGAACTGCTCAAGGGCAAGAAGCCCGCGCAGGTGGAGCAGCTCCGCATACTGGACCCCGCCTGCGGCAGCGGCAGCTTCCTGCTCGGTGCCTACGAATACCTGCTGGACTGGCACAAGGAGCAATACGGGGCGCTGAAGAAGATGCGCACCGGCCGCAAGAGTGACAAGCTGCGGCCGGACGGCGAGCTGACCACCGCCGAGAAAAAGCGCATCCTGGTGAACAACATCTTCGGCGTGGACCTGGACGCCAACGCCGTGGAGGTGACCAAGCTGAGCCTGCTGCTGAAGTGCATGGAGGGCGAGACCGAGGCCAGCATCAACCAGCAGCTCGGCCTCTTCCACGACCGCGTGCTGCCCACGCTGGACCAGAACATCAAGTGCGGAAATAGCCTGATCGGAACCGATTGGTACGACCTATACCCCGATGGCGACCCCAAGGCCGTGAAGCCCTTCAACTGGCGGCATGCGTTCCCGGAGGTCTTCAAGGTGGGCAAGGGCAAGTCAAGCACCGGGCAGGATGCGCTCAAGGCGTATCTTGCCAAGGCTGAGCGTGTATTGCACGAATTGAACGAGGAGGGTGCTTGGATCCTGGAGCGCTTCGGGAAGGACAATGAAGTGAGCGAGCCGGTCATGCCGTTCGGCACATCCTCCATGGGCTTCGATGTGGTGATCGGCAACCCGCCATACGTGCGGCAGGAGCTCTTCAGCGCCCACAAGCCCTACCTGCAGCAGCGCTACAAGACCTACCACGGCGTGGCCGACCTGTACACCTACTTCATGGAAAAGGGCGCGGAGCTGCTGAAGCCCGGCGGGCTTTACGGCATCATCGTGGCCAACAAATGGATGCGCGCCAACTACGGCGAGGCCCTGCGCCGCTGGCTGAAACAGCAGGACATCCGAGAACTGATCGATTTCGGCGACCTGCCCGTGTTCGCCGGGGCCACCACCTACCCGTGCATCGTGCTCTACGCCAAGGACAAGCCTGGGCGCAACATCAACGTGTGCGAGGTGAAGCACCTGGACTTCGAGGACCTTGGCACCTACGTGAAGCAGCACCGGCGCAGCCTGCCCCAAAGCGGTCTGGAAGACAGCGGATGGAGCCTCGCCAGCGCGGAGGAACAGAAGCTCTTCAAGAAGCTCATGGGCATGGGTGTGCCGCTGGGCGAGTACGTGGGCAAGCAGATCTACTACGGCATCAAGACCGGCTACAACGAAGCCTTCGTGATCGATGCGGCCACGCGCAAGGCACTGATCACGGCCGACCGGAAAAGCGCCGAGGTGATCAAGCCCTTCCTCGCCGGGCGCGACATCAAGCGCTACCAGCAGCCGATGAGCGAGAAGTACTTGATCGTGCTGCCCAAGGGATACACGAACGAGAACGGCCAAAACCCGAAGGATGGCTGGCGTTGGCTGAAACAAACGTTACCTGCGATAGCCGAGCATCTGGCCCCGTTCAAGGAGAAGGCCGAAAAGCGCACCGATAAAGGGGACTATTGGTGGGAGCTGAGGGCCTGCGACTACTACGCCGATTTTGGAGATCCCAAGATCATGTGGGCAGAGATTGCGCTACGTGGTCAATTTCAACTGGACCGGTCCGGTCTGTTCTTGGATACAACGGCGTTCTTCACTCCTGTAGAAGACCTTCATCTATTAGGCATGCTGAACTCCAAGCTCTTCAGCTTTCTTTTCTCCAAGCTGAGCTCTTCAATACGAGGTGGTTATTTCCGTTGGAAGCGCATCTACATGGAACAAATGCCGATCATCGTGGACAAGAAGCAATCCGCCGCCATCGCCGCGCAGGTGCGCACCCTGCTGGACCTGAAGGCCCAGGAAGGCACGGTCACCGGCCTGCAGGCCTCGCTGCTCGCGGACCGCATTGCGCACGTGGATGCCCGTATCGATGAGCTGGTGTATGGGTTGTATGGGCTGACGGAGGAGGAGGTTCTGATCGTTGAAAAAGCTTGAACCGCTTTAAACGGTCCTTGCTTATGTGACCCGCTCATGGCGCGAGCTTCCACGCCCCAGCCCATACCACTAGCATGCTCCGGAATGCACCGTGGGCGCGTGTGCGGCAATGCCGAACCGTTGCCGTCTCCCTATCTTTGCGTAACCGCTTGGATCGTTGGCATTCCCACTTTGACCCATGAGCAAAAAGCACTTTAGCGCCAAGTATGACCTGGAAGGGGAGAAATTGGGCGTTGGCGTGATTGTTCTGATCTGGGAGGAGGATGGTGTGCATTTCGCCATGTCGCCTTCTTTGGACATTACCGGTTACGGGAAAACGGAGGCTGAGGCCAAGGCTTCTTTCGAGGTGATGCTCCAGGAGTTCGTCACCTACACCCATCGCAAGAAGACCATTTTCCAGGAGTTGGAGCGGTTGGGCTGGGCGGTGAACAGAAAACGGAAGCGGGTCGTTGCCCCGGACATGCTCGACATGATCAAGGAGAACGACGAGCTGAAGGATGTCATCAACAAGGACTACCGGAAGTATGAGCGGACCGTGGAGCTTGCACTGTAGTTCCGATGTCCACGCAACGGTTGTCCAACATCTCCTTTGCCCAATACTGCGGGTTCTTGGAATTGGCCCATTGCAGTTTGATCCGGACCAGCTCCGGGCATGATGTCTTTGCACGGGCCGATCTCTTGCGGCCCATCGTGGTCCAGAATCACATCACGCCGGTTCCCGAGCGGATCATCCGGCAGGGATTGAGGGCACTGGGAATATCCAAGGCCGATTTCTTCGCTATTCTGGAAGGCAAAAAGGAAGTGGTGCGGAAGTCACCCCAGTCCAAGGTGTTCGAGATCAGGCTGGCCAAGAAGTGATCCCCGCGATCACGCGTGAACCGGAGCGGCGGTAAGCGGCTCTTCCGTTTGCAGGGCCAGCAGGTCGTCCAGCGTTTCGCGGCGGCGGATCAGGATGGCCTTGCCGTCCTTCACCAGCACCTCGGCGGGGCGGAACCGTGAGTTGTAGTTGCTGGCCATGCTGAATCCGTAGGCACCGGCGTTGAGGAAGGCGAGCACATCGCCCACATGCACCTCGGGCAGTTGGCGGTCCCACGCGAAGGTGTCCGTTTCGCAGATATAGCCCACCACGGTGTAGATGCGTTTGTTGCCCTGTGGGCGGCTGGCGTTCACGATGCCGTGGTAGCTGCCGTAGAGCATGGGCCGGATCAGGTGGTTGAGGCCGCTGTCCACGCCGGCAAAGACGGTGGCGGTGGTCTGTTTCACTAAGGAGACCGAGACCAGCAGCACGCCGGCCTCGCTCACCAGGAACTTGCCCGGCTCGAACCAGAGTTCCACCGGCGTTTCACGCTGGGCGTTGAACTGCTGGATCCGTTGGCAGAGCTGCTGGCCCAGCTCCTCCACGTCCGTGGTGATGTCGTCGGGCTTGTAGGGCACCTTGAAGCCGCTGCCGAGGTCGAGGTAACGCAGGTGCGGGAACAGCGCGGCGGTCTCCAGCAGCACTTCCGCCGCACGCAGGAACACGCCGGTGTCCAGGATGTCGCTGCCGGTGTGCATGTGCAGGCCTTCCACGCGCAGGCCGTGGCTGGCCACCACGCGCTCCACATGGCGCAGCTGGTGGATGCTGATGCCGAACTTGCTGTCGATGTGGCCGGTGCTGATGCGCTCGTTGCCGCCGGCCATGATGTGGGGGTTGATGCGCAGGAACAGCGGCACCTTGCCGCCGTACGCCTGACCGAAGCGCTCCAGCATGGGGATGCTGTCGATGTTGATGTGGACACCCAGCTCCACCGCCTGCTGCACTTCGGCGAAGGGCACCATGTTGGGCGTGAAGAGCACCTCCTCCGGCTTGAAGCCGGCCTTCAGCCCCAACTGCACCTCCTCGATGCTCACCGTGTCCAGCCCCAGGCCCAAGGTGCGCATGTGGCGCAGCACGGCCAGGTTGGTCAAGGCCTTGCAGGCGTACATGAAGCGCGTGGGCGTGGCCTTGAACGCCGCCTGCAGCCGCTTGGCCTGCCGCCCCATGATGGCCGCATCATACACGTAGACCGGTGTGCCCGCTTGGCGCGCCAACTCCAGCACCGGCACCCCGCCGATGCGGTATTCCCCCCCCGATAATTCCATTTGTTGCTTTTGAGAGGCCGCGAAGATACCCGCACCGCAACCAGCTATTCCCTCCACATGGCGGACCGTTCACCCGATGATGGACGGCGGTCCTCCCCTGCTCAGAACTGCCCGGTGTGCAGCAGCACCAGCGTGCAGGCCTCCATGGCCTCGATGCCGGCCGCTTCCACCTTCCGCGCAAGCTCGGGGTTCTCGGCACCGGGGTTGAAAATGACGCGCTTGGGCTTCAGCGCCAGGATGCGCGCTTCCCACGGTTCCTGGTTGTGGGCGTTGAGGTAGACCGTCACCGTATCCACGGCAGTGCCCGGCGGGATGTCCTTCACGATGGGCACGTCCAGCACCTCACCTTCGCGCAAGCCCACAGCCACCACGGGATGCCCGTACTTCCGCAGGTCGCGGATGGCCTTGTTGGAATAGCGTTCCTCCTTCAGGCTGGCGCCCAGTACCAGGGTTCGTTTTCCGGTTGGCATGGTTTACGGGTTGGAAGGTAGGGATTGCTTGAGTTGGCAAACTGCCTTCGCTGAAGCTTCGACGAGGCGAGTCGGGAGGGGCAATTCTCAGTTCGTAGGGCGAAGGGCGTAGGGCGTGGTTGTCAGTTCTCAGTTCTCAGTTCTCAGTTCTCAGTTCTCAGTTCTCAGTTCTCAGTTGGCAGTTGTCGGTTACAGTTGTCAGTTGTCAGTTGTCAGTTGTCCGTTCTCGGCTCTCAACCCGTAACCCGTCAACCCGCGCATGTCACCGCTATCAGCGACACCTGGTTTCGAGTTTGCTGTTCACTTCCAATGCTCTGCATACCAAGGTATGGCTTTGTCCAGTCCTTCATCGAGCGAATAACGCGGCACATAGCCGAGCTGTTCGCGGGCCTTGGTGATGTCGGCCATGGAGTCGCGGACATCGCCCTTGCGTTCGGGGCCGTGGTCAGGCGGTATCCCGGCAGTGGCAGGGTCGATCCGCGCCAGGCGCTCCTGCATCTTTTGCAACAGTTCCAGCAAATTGCAGCGCTCGCCGTAGGCAATGTTGTATACCTCCCCGGCGGCCGATGGCGGCGCGGCCAGGGCTTCCTCCACCGCCTGCACGGCATTCTTCACGTAGGTGAAATCGCGGGTCTGCATGCCGTCGCCGTGGATCACCGGCGATTCATGCCGGAGCAAGGCCCGGATAAACTTGGGGATGGCCGCCGCGTAGGCCCCTTCGGGGTCTTGGCGCTCGCCGAAGATGTTGAAGAAGCGCAGGCCGATGGTCTCCAGGCCGAACAGGCGGTGGTAAAGCCCGGCGTACACCTCATTGATGGCCTTGGTGACGGCGTAAGGCGACAGGGCGTGGCCTTCGCTTCCCTCCTTCTTGGGCAGCGCGGTGCTGTCGCCGTATACGCTGCTGCTGCTGGCATACACGATGCGTTTCGCCCCGGCCGCACGGGCGGTTTCCAGCATGGACAAGAAGCCGGTGAGGTTGGCCCGTTCGCTGTCCAGGGGCTTGGCGATGGAGCGCGGCACGCTGCCCAGCGCGGCCAGGTGTATCACGGCGGAAGCCCCCTTCATGGCTTTCCCCAGGGCGGAGAGGTCGCAGATGTCCCCTTCCACGAAGCTGAACCGTTCCTCCCGCCTGAGGTGGGCCAGGTTGTCCCGTTTGCCGGTGGCCAGGTTGTCCAGGCAACGCACGGCATGGCCTTGTTCCAGTAACCGTTCGCAGACGTGTGAGCCGATGAAACCGGCGCCGCCGGTGACGAGGATGGTGGAAGGCAGGCTGGGGCCGGGCTTGCGGTCGGGCATACGGGGCTTAGGCAGGGTTCATGTCAGGCGGGCCGTCCTTGTGGCAAACACCTGCCACCGCGTAGCGCCACGCAGAGGGGAGCACGGGCATCAGCAGGTCGTCGACACGGGAGAGCAACGCACGTTGGGCTTCGCTGCGCCCCAGGTTGGCCAACAGGCCGAACATACGGAAATCGCAATTCTTGAACCGGGCGAACAAGTCCCGGTCTTGCGGCCAGCGGAGGTAGCGCCAGTAGCCTTGCCAGGCGGTGAAGCGTTTGCGCAGCACGCGGTGTACGCGGGTTGCTTCCAGGTTCTCGGCAAACAGCAGTATCCCTCCGGGCCGCAACACGCGGTGCAATTCGGCCACGGCGCGGGCCTGGGCCTCCTTCGTCCCCAGGGCACCGATCACGGACTTGAATGCGGCCACGTCGAAGCTGGCATCGGGTAGGTCGGTCCCGCTGATGTCGACCACCCGGTACTCGATCCGGTCGGCCATGCCATGGCGCACGTGCAGGGCCCGTGCTTCAGGTGGCACCGGCCGCAGGTCGCTGCAAACCACGCGGTGGCCGTTCAGGGCCAGCCACAGGCTCAGGCCTCCTTGCCGCTCGCCCACCGCCAGGGCATTTTGGGGCATGGGCCGTCCTTGCAGCGCCTGATGCCAGAAGGGCAGCGCCCTGGACCAGGTGCGGAAGTCCCACTGCATCACGTCCCTTCGTTGGTCGGCGGTCAGGTTCATGCGGGCATGGGCCGGTGGTGCAGGCAGGCTATTTGGCCACGGCCATGGAACGGCGCTCGCGGATCACCACCACCTTCACCTGGCCGGGATAGGTCATTTCATTCTGGATGCGGTCGGCGATGCCCATGCTGATGTTGTCGGCCTCGGCATCGTTCACGCGTTCGCTCTCCACCATCACGCGCAGTTCGCGTCCGGCCTGGATGGCGTAGGCCTTGGATACGCCCTGGTAGCTCATGGCGATGCTCTCCAGGTCCTTCAGGCGCTTGATGTACTGCTCCACGGCCTCGCGGCGGGCACCGGGGCGGGCACCGCTGATGGCGTCGCAGGCCTGCACGATGGGCGCGAGCAGGCTGGTCATTTCAATCTCGTCGTGGTGGGCACCGATGGCGTTGCAGACATCGGGCTTCTCGCCGTACTTCTCGGCCAGCTTCATGCCCAGCAGGGCGTGCGGTAGCTCGGGCTCATCGTCGGGCACCTTGCCGATGTCGTGCAGCAGGCCCGCTCGCTTGGCGGCCTTCACGTTCAGGCCGAGCTCGGCGGCCATGATGGCGCACAGGTTGGCGGTCTCGCGGCTGTGCTGCAACAGGTTCTGCCCGTAGCTGCTGCGGTAGCGCATGCGGCCCACCATGCGGATCAGCTCGGTGTGCAGCCCGTGGATGCCCAGGTCGATGCAGGTGCGCTTGCCGATTTCGAGGATCTCCTCCTCGAGGTGTTTCCTGGTCTTGGCCACGATCTCCTCGATGCGCCCCGGGTGGATGCGCCCGTCCTTGACGAGCTGGTGCAGGGCGAGGCGGGCCATTTCGCGGCGCACGGGGTCGAAGCAGCTGAGGATGATGGCACCGGGGGTGTCGTCCACGACGATCTCCACGCCGGTGGCCTCCTCCAACGCCCGGATGTTGCGGCCCTCGCGGCCGATGATGCGGCCCTTGAACTCGTCGTTCTCGATGTGGAAGGTGCTCACGGCATTCTCCACGGCGTGCTCGGTGGCCACGCGCTGGATGGTCTGGATGATGATGCGCTTGGCCTCCTTGTTGGCCGTGAGCTTGGCCTCATCGACCACGTCCTTCACCAAGGCCATGGCATTGGTGCGCGCCTCGTCCTGCAGGGAGAGGATGAGCTGCTTCTTGGCCTCATCGGCGCTCAGCCCGCTGATGCGTTCCAGCTGGGCCACCTGCTTTTCGTGGGCACGTTCCACTTCCTGGCGGCGCACCTCCACGCCCTCCATCCGCTGCTCGATGTCCTTCTGCAGCTGTTCCACGCTCTTTTCCTTGCGTGCCAGGTCCTGCTGCTGCCGGTTGAGCTGCTGCTCCCGCTGCCGGTGCTTCTCCTGGCCCTGTTGCAGACGCTTCTCGCGTTCGCGCGCCTCCTTTTCGTGCTCCTCCTTCATTTGGAGGAACTTCTCCTTGGCCTGCAGGATCTTCTCCTTTTTGATGGCCTCTCCTTCAGCCTCGGCCTTGCGCAGGATGGCGGTGCTGCGCTTCTTCATCACGCTGTTGGTCAACACGTAGACGATGGCGCCCCCGGCCGCCAGCCCCACCACCAGGCCGATCACTATGGTTACGATGTCAAATTCCATTTCCACTGTTTTGTTTTTTCAGTGGACCATGGGATCTCCGTGTCCCGAAGGCGGATCAGCCTTGCAGATCGTTGAGCAGCCCTTCCAGTTCCACCAGGACCGGGTCCCCGAGGCCGGGCACCGGTGGCTTGGCCACGTTCAGTGCACGTGTGCTCACCTCCAGTGCGGCCATGGCCAGCAGGTCCTGTTTGTCGGTCAGCGGGTAGCTGGCTTTCAGGCGGTTGATGCTCTCATTGATCTCCTTGGCCGCCGTGCGGATGTTCTCCTCCTCCTCCGCGTGGATGGTGAGGGGATACGCCCGTCCGGCGAGTTCTATCCGTATCGATTTCTCCTCCATGGCTCAGTAGGCCGTGCCGGTCATCCGTTGAGCAACGCCAAGCACTGGTCAATCTCCTTCACCAATTCGTCGATCTTTTCCTTCGTTCCTTCCCGCTCCTGCCCCTTGGCGGAGGCCATCGCGGTACGGAGAACCTCGTTCTCTTGCTCCAGTTCCTTGATCCGGGCCTTGAGCACTTCCTGTTCGCGCCCTCCTTCCCGCGCCCGCGCTTCCGAAGCCTCCACGGCCGCAACCATCTGGGCACGGTCGGCCTGTAGTTGCTTCACCTTGGCACGGGCCGCGCGGATACGCTCAAGCAAACCTTCCATTCACCAGGCAAGGGTCCGTTATGGTCCAAGGCCAAAGATAATCGTGACCGGCCTTTCCAGCACGCAGTTTGTTTGCACGGACCCTTGTTCATCATCAACAGCCGGTCTCAATCCCATTGCCGCACCCCGCCCATTAGCTTGCACGCCCTGCCCCCAAAACCTTCATCTCCCTACCCGAAAGAACCGATAAGGGCCTTCCTGTTTCAATTCAGTTTATGACCGATAAGCAACTGGCATACAGCCTACTGATTGTTTTCGCTTCCCACGGCCCGGCAGGGGCGCAATCTCCTTCGTTCGCCCATCCGATGGACCTGCCGGTGGAGGTGGCCGGCAACTTCATGGAGCTGCGTTCCAACCACTTCCACTCCGGCGTGGACCTGAAAACGAACGGCCGGGTGGGCCAACCAGTGAAGGCGGCGGCCGATGGCTGGGTGAGCCGGGTGAAGATCAGCCCATGGGGGTACGGAAAGGCCGTATACATCGACCATCCCTCCGGCTACACCACGGTATACGGCCATTTGGACCGACTGAACGGCAACCTGGCCACCACGGTGCTGGACCTTCAATATGCAGCCCGCAGCTTCAGTGTGGACAAGTATTTCCAAAAAGGCGAACTGCCTGTGCGCCAAGGCGAGGTGATCGCCTTCAGCGGCAACACGGGCGGCTCATCGGCCCCCCACCTGCACTATGAGGTCAGGCGCACGGCGGACCAGCATGCCTTGGACCCGGAAGCCTACGGCTTGAAGACCTTGGACCTGGTGCCGCCGATCTTCCAAGGGCTGCGCATCGATCCGCTGGACACCAACTCCAAGAGCAGCCCCTACCCGGTGGGCGCAAAGGGCTTCCCGGTGGTGGCGCTGAACGATTCCACGTATGTGCTGAAAGCGGGGAGCACGCCCGCCGCCTGGGGAACCGTGGGGCTGGCGGTGAACGTGGTGGACCGCTACAGCAACAGCCGCAACACCTGCGGCATCCGCAGCTTGCAAGTGGGCATGGACGGGCAGGCCCTGTGCGAGATCCACTTGGACGAGGTGGATTTCGGCCTCCAGCGCTACGCCAATGCATACATGGACTATGGCCTGTACAAGGCCAATACCATGTACTACAACCGGTGCTACAAGCTGCCCAATAACCGCCTGAGCGTGTACGTGCCCCTGGAAGACCCCGGACGCATCCGGATGGAACCGGGGAGGGACCACGACATGGTGGTGATCGCCACCGATGCCTCGGGCAACCGTTCCACGCTGACGTTCCGCCTCACAGGGGCCACGGCCAAACAGGCCGCCGCCTGGCCTGCACCCCGGCCCACGGGGCGCCTGCTACGGTTCAACGAAGCCCAAACGATCCTTGAGCCCGGCATACGTTTCAGCTTGCCGCCCAATGCATTATACGAGGACACCTGGCTCCGCACCGCCATCGCCCCGGCCCCGCTTCACGCCTTCAGCCCGCAGTTCACCATCCTGGATGAATACACCCCGCTGCAATTGGCCGGCGAGCTGGTGATCGACGTGGCGGGGGACATCCCGGCTGAACTGGCGCCCAAGCTCCTCGTGGTACGCCGCGCTAAGGGGTCTTGGCAGCCCGAAGGGGGCACCTATGCCGAGGGCCGCATTTCGGCCAGCGTGAAAACCTTGGGGCCGTTCACCGTGCTGCTGGATACCCTGCCGCCGGTGCTCACTCCACTGGGCCTGCATGCCGACATGAAGGGACGCAAGAACTTCAAGGTGAAGGTGACGGACAACCTCTCGGGCATCGACCAATGGTCGGCCAAGCTGGACGGGCAGTGGATCCTGATGGAATACGAGCCCAAGACCCACACCTTGGAGCATGTCTTCGACCGGTACAGCGACAAGCCGGGCCAGCACGTGTTCGAGCTGGAGGTGATGGATGAGCGCGGCAACCGCAGCCGGCTGTCGCGCACCTTCGTCCGGTAGGCGGCACGCCGGGCCATGCAACGAAATGCCGGACCGCTGCGTACCAAGCGGCACTTCAACGCCATGCGGCTTTCGCCTTTCGTCCTCATTCCCCTGCTCGCCATCTCAGGTACCGGCTGCCACCGGTCCCTGTTGGGCGGCGGCGACGAGGGAGTCATTGAATACGCCATGTCCTTCCCCGACATGGACCCCAACGGGCTGATGGCCGACATGCTGCCGGAGAAGACCACGTTGGAATTCAACCGCGACCACCAATCGATTGACCTCAGCGCGGGGATGGGCATCTTCCGCACCAGCATGGTGGTGAACACCCCGGCCCGCGAGGTGGAATACCACATGAGCGTGATGGGCAAAAGCCTGGTGGCGGTGTTCAAGCCGCGCGACCTGGTGAACCTGAACAAGGTACGGCCCACCCTGGCCGTGGTGCACACCTTGGGGCGCGACACCATCGCGGGGCTGCCCTGCAAGCAGGCCTACCTGATCTACGACGACATCTCGGTGCCGGAGGCCGAGGTCTGGTACACCGAAGCGCTGTCGTTGGAGACCCCCAATTGGTACGGCCCGTACAACGAGATCCCCGGCGTGCTGATGCGCTATGAGGTGGTGCAGCATGATGTGCGCATGCGCCTGGAGGCCACCTCGGTGAAGATGGGGGCCGCCGACACGCGGAAGTTCAGCATGCGGCCCGGCCACGAACAAGTGCCCCCCGAGGTGCTCTACCAGCAGTTGGGTGAGGTGCTCGGCACGTTGGGCCAATAAGCGTTACCTCCCCCTCCCCTGCATCGGGGCGGCGACCAAGTGCCGCCAAGGGGTTGCACCACATCCCCTTGTTGATAATAGGGTGCCCCGCAACCGCGTTCCGTGCATGGCTGCCGGTAATTTTGTCTGTGTGGTGCCCGTGGCAAGGGACCAAGGAAATCTTTTGCACACCGCCGGCAGGAGTTGAACGCCCGAAGGGGCAAAATCGCGGATCAATTGGCCCAGGAACGAAAGAACAGGTTGCGCGACCCCTCCCCGGATGAGGAGGAGAAGCCGGTGCGCAAGACGGTGTCCCGGTCCGCCAAGCGCAAGGAAAAAGGGACCGGCGAAGGCCGCTGGGCCCGCTTTCGCGCGTTCCTGGGCGACGAGCGCGTGCGGAAAGTGGCCGGGCTGTTCCTGGTGCTGACCTCCCTGTACCTGCTGGTGGCCTTCATCAGCTACCTGTTCACCTGGCGGATGGACCAGGACTTGATGAGCCGCACCTGGGGCGAGATCTTCAGCCCGAATGTGCGGGTGGAGAACTGGCTGGGCAAGCTGGGTGCCCTGATCAGCCACCGCTTCATCTTCATCTGGTTCGGGGTGTCGGCGTTCGTGTTCGTGCTGTGGTCCTTCCTGTGCGGCATCCGGTTGGCCCTGGACACGTGGATACTGCCCTTGGGCCGTACGTTCCGCTGGAGCCTGATGGCCGTGGTCTGGCTTCCCACGCTGCTGGGGTTCGCCTTCCCGCAGGGCGGCTGGCAGATCCTGGGCGGCGGCCTCGGTTACGCCATCAACAGCCACCTCACCGCCTGGTTGGGATCCTTCGGGGCGGGCGCGGCCATCCTCTTCAGCGCCATCGCCTTCAGCGTGTATACGTTCAACCCCTCCCTCTCGTGGGTGGCGGGGCTGTTCCGGCGCCCGGCCAAAGAGGTGGAGGAAGCGCAAGCAGAAGAGGTGGACGACCTGCCGCGCAACCGGGTCCGCAAACCGGAACCGGAAGCGGAAACCGCCGTGGAGGAGGAACCGGCAGTGGTGGTGCCCGTGGAGAAACCGGCGGAAGACGACGTGGAGGAAGCGGAAGGGCAACCGGAAGAAATCGGGGAAGACGAGGAGGAACCGGAGGACGTGCAGGGTACCGAGCTGCCGTTCAACCCGGCCAGCATCACCGAGGAGACCAGCGGGTTCACCGTGGAGGCGGCCCAGGAGGAGGAGGCCTTGAGCGAGGACGAGATCGACCGCAAGCTGAAGGAATTCGGCGAGTACGACCCCACGCTGGACCTGAGCAGCTACGTCCCCCCCACCCTGGACCTGCTGGAGGAACACAGCACCGGGGAGCTCACCGTGACCAAGGAAGAGCTGGAGGCGAACAAGGACAAGATCGTCTCCACGCTGAGCAACTACAACATTGGGATCGACAAGATCAAGGCCACCATCGGCCCCACGGTCACCTTGTACGAGATCGTGCCGCAGGCCGGGGTGCGCATCAGCAAGATCAAGAACCTGGAGGACGACATCGCGCTGAGCCTGGCCGCCTTGGGCATCCGCATCATCGCGCCCATCCCCGGGCGGGGCACCATCGGCATCGAGGTGCCCAACAGCAAGCCGCAGGTGGTGAGCATGCGCGCGGTGGTGGCCAGCGAGAAGTTCCAGAACAGCACTGCGGAGCTGCCCATCGTGCTGGGCAAGACCATCAGCAACGAGACCTTCGTGACGGACCTGGCCAAGATGCCCCACCTGCTGATGGCGGGTGCCACGGGCCAGGGGAAATCCGTGGGCCTGAACGCCATCCTGGTGAGCCTGCTCTACAAGAAGCACCCCAGCCAGGTCAAGTTCGTGCTGGTGGACCCCAAGAAGGTGGAGCTCACCCTGTTCAACAAGATCGAGCGGCACTTCCTGGCCAAGCTGCCCGGGGAGGAGGAGGCCATCATCACCGATACCAAGAAGGTGGTGGCCACGCTGAACAGCCTGTGCATCGAGATGGACGAGCGCTACGAGCTGCTCAAGAACGCCCAGGTGCGCAACATCAAGGAATACAACGCCAAGTTCGTCAGCCGACGGCTGAACCCGGAGCACGGCCACCGCTTCCTGCCGTACATCGTGCTGGTGGTGGACGAGTTCGCCGACCTGATCATGACCGCCGGTCGCGAGGTGGAGACGCCCATCGCACGGCTGGCGCAGCTGGCGCGGGCCATCGGCATCCACCTGATCATCGCCACGCAGCGCCCCAGCGTCAACATCATCACCGGCATCATCAAGGCCAACTTCCCGGCGCGCATCGCCTTCCGCGTCACCAGCAAGGTGGACAGCCGCACCATCCTGGACAGCGGCGGCGCGGACCAGCTGATCGGCCGGGGCGACATGCTGCTGAGCACGGGCAACGACCTGATCCGCATCCAGTGCGCCTTCGTGGACACCCCCGAGGTGGAGGCCATCACCGAATTCATCGGCAACCAGCGCGGTTACCCCGATGCGCTGCTGCTGCCCGAGGTGCCCACCGAGGAGGGCGAAGGCACCGCCCTGGACGACGGCGACCGCGACAGCATGTTCGAGGAGGCCGCCCGCGTGGTGGTGCAAACGCAGCAAGGCAGCACCAGCCTGATCCAGCGCAAGCTGAAGTTGGGCTACAACCGCGCCGGCCGCATTGTGGACCAGCTGGAGGCCGCAGGCATCCTCGGCCCCTTCGAGGGCAGCAAGGCCCGCCGTGTGCTGGTGCCCACCGAGGCCGCCTTGGACGAACTGCTGCACCCGGCCGGTGCACCGTCAGGCCCGGGGATGGGCGGGTTCTGAGGGAAGCCTGCCGTAACTTGCGGACATGCCCACCAAGACCCGGAAACGTCGGCCTGTCCCGCGTAAGGCCACCCCACTAAACGAAGGGCCACGAACCGCGGGACCAAAGGCTTCGTGCAGCCTTATGATGCCAAGCAATATGCAGGCTCGGTTCCTGCCTTTGCCAGCGTGACCGCCGAGGAAATGAAGGCCTGGCGTGATGACCGCTGAACGGTTGCTCGTTGATACGAACGTGCTGGTGTACCACTTGGGAGGCCGGTCAGATGCTACTCGGGCGGTGCAGGGCGTGGAAGTTCACATCTCCTTCATCACGGAAATTGAATTGCAGAGCAAGGCATCCCTCACGGAACGGGACCTCAATATGATCCGGGCTGCCATGGCGAATGGTCGAATCAGTGACATCAATCCGGCGATTAAACAACTTGCGGTGGACCTACGAAGAACACGAGGGCTGAAACTGGCCGATGCCGTGATCGCCGCCACCGCCCTTCATTTGGACCTACCCCTACTGACCGCTGATGACGGGTTCAGCCGCGTGAAGGACATCCTGGACATACGCTCGCTTTGAACCGGCCGGGGATGGGCGGGTTCCGGCCCCCCTACCCCACCAGCCTCCACACCAGCCCGGCCAGCACGGCAACCATGATCACCGAGTAGATGGTCTTGTTGTGGCGGGCCAGCCACTCGGGCAGGAAGATGTCGAAGTTGGCGCGCTGCGAATCCGAATACCGGCGTGCGATGACGGTGAGCGGGCAGCTTAGCCGGAACAGCAGCAGCGTGGCAATTTCCAGGCCCACCAGCCCCAGGCCCCACCAGAACCAGCTGTCGATCCGGTCGGCCATGACGGCGTAGAGCAAGTAGAAGATCACCGCGCTGAGCAACACCCAGATCACGGTGTGCAACAGCCTGATGAGCACCAGCTTGGCCGATGCGGACATACACCAAAAATAGGTGGTGGCATCCTCCCCGCTCCGTACATTCGGCAGAGCGAACCCCTCCAAGGTTCCGGTTGTTGAACCCAATAACATCCAAACAAAGCGATCAACATGGCGAAGAAATCAATCCAAGGCCCCCAGCGATTGGGGCCGCTGAGCTGGCTGGTGGGCGAATGGGAAGGCAACGTGGGCGTGGACCTTTCGTACCACAACAAGGATGATGAGACCACCGAAACAGGCTATTTCGAGAAGGCTTGGTTCAAGCCGATCCCATTGCAAGAGAACGGCAAACAGCAGCTCGAGGGCTTGAACTTCAAGATGACGGCTTGGCGACACGGCGAAGAAGCCATGGACCCGTTCCACGACGAGGTGGGCTACCTGCTGTGGGAGAAGGCCACGGGCCAAGTGATGCGCTGCAACGTTTTCGGCCGGGGCATCGCGCTGATCGCGGGCGGCACGGCCAAGGCGCGCGACACGAAGTTCACCTTCAAGGCCATGCCCGGCGACCCGAACTACGGTATCCTGCAGAACAAGTACCTCTCGGAGCGTGCAGAACTCCGAAGCTTCACAGGCACCTTCCAACTGAATGAGGACGGCACTTTCAGCTACACGCAGGACCTGGTGTTGAAGCTGGCCGCCTTGGGCGGCAAGGAGATGCACCACACGGACCGCAACACGCTAAAGCTGGTGAGGCGATTCCACCCCGGAAGCGAGTTTGCGTGAGCCACCTTTCTGCTTGGTGCGAGACGGCCCACAGTTCATTGGGGCTGTCCGCTTGAGTCGCTTGGTTCGCCCACCAAGGCGCATCGTTCATTGCCACCGAAGTGCGGAAAGGCAGGCAGTGCAACTGGGTGCGTTGGACGGAAGCTACGGATGTGCGGGCATCGTCCGGCTTGGAACGCGGTGCTCGGACTTTTTCTTCGTGGCTTTGTCCGCCATGGCGGCCTTCTCCAATCGCGAGCGGCGCACCCCCACCTTGGCGGCGACCACATACACGACGAAGCCCAGGAGCATGGCCAGGATGATGGCATTTTCCAGCCAGTATTCCATGGGATGCACCCAGATCTCGTGGAAGAAATTCCACCGGCCCAAGATCTCGATGAAGTTCCAGAAGATCACCACCGTGGGCACGGCATAGCGCACGGCCTGGTCGAAGATCTTGATGCGCAGCAGGCGCCGGATCAGGAACAGGGACCATGCCAGTGAACCAATGGCCACCAGGAAGGTCGCGGGGTGGCGGTCGCCGGCGATGGCCGGGTCGTAGACCACCAGCAGCACGATGTAGAAGGTCCAGATCAGCATCACCGTCTCGATGAAGGTGATCACCGCCACCGGGCGCGAAATGTTGGCCCTGCTGGCCGGTCGCAGCTGCTTTTGCAGGCCCAAGGCCCGCTGGCACCAGGCAAAGAAGGTACACCGCGTGGTGATGAACAGGAACATCACCAGGAACACGCCCAGCAGGCCGATGGACGACAGCATCACCAAGTATTCCGGCTTGGTGGCCACTTCACCGTTCTCCATGAGGGGTGCCACCTGCAGTTTTTCGGCCACCCACACGAAGGAGAACTCCACCCAGCCGGTCCACACCAGGATACCGGCCACCAGCCCGAGCAGGGTGGCCTTGATGGCCTTTTGTTCCGAGCGCACGCCCCATGCCAGCAAGGCCACCCCAACGGCCCCCATGAGGAAGGCACCGGGGTATTTGCCGCCGTGCAGCACGCGCTCATTCAGCACCATCAACGCATGCCCCAGGGGCATGAACAGCAACACGATCAGGAAGGCGAAAAGGCCCACCTGTTTCTCCCTCAATAGCTTCCCCATGATGACAATGCCGCCACCTCTGCTTCGTTGGAGCCACGAGGCCCGGATGGCGGGGCCGCGAAGTAAACCCATGGGGCGCTGCATTCCAAACGGTACGGCCCTGGCCGGTGGCCTGTAGCGGCCATTCGTCCCCCATTCCTGGAAGGCCATGGCCACGCCCGCAGGGCGGCCTTGCTCAAGTCCCCTTGGGCACCTCCTGTTCCAGCTTCGTTGCCAGCCATTCCCTTGCGGCCTGCTCATCGGATGTGATGAACGTCATTTGCCGCTGGGGGAAGGTGGAGAGGTAGAGGCGGGTGAGCAGCTCGATCATCTGGCCGCCGGCCACCACGGCACTGGCGATGATCTGCGAACGGCCCTTTTCGTCCCTGCCCTGGTCCTCCGCCATCGATTCCATGGCATAGTCCACATCAGCCGGAATGATGGTGAGCGTGGCATAGCGCCGGTCGCCCATCAGCTCGCGCCGTTTGGCCTGGGTTTCCGCGATGGCCTCGGGGCTGAAGATGATCCCGCGATCGTACCGGATCTCCAGCAGGTCAGGGGCGGTCACCCGCAGTTCCGCGATCCGCGTCCGTGCTTCCTTGGGCGTAAAGCTCATCCGGCATCACCGGTTAACGGGATGTGAATGTAGGGTGTAGGACAGGCCGCCGCAAGGGCCTTTCCCGTCCATCTTGTACGGCCAAGTCCGGCGGTAGCGGGTATCGCGGCGCGGTCAGTTCCCCTCCTCCATCTCCGTGGCCTTCTTCAGGCCGTCCTCGATCATGTTGTAGAACTGGTCCATCCTGGGCAGGATCACGATGCGGATGCGCCGGTTGATGCTGCGCCCCTCGGGGGTATCGTTGCTGGCCTTGGGCACGTATTCGCTGCGCCCCGCGGCGGTGATCCGGGCCGGGTTCACGTGGTAATCGTTCTGCAGCACGCGGGTGATGGCAATGGCCCGCGAGGCACTGAGGTCCCAGTTGTCCTTGATGCACTCCCTGCTGATGGGCACGTTGTCCGTGTGGCCCTCCACCAGCACTTCCTGGTCGGGCTTGTCATTCAGCACGGTGGCCACCTTGCCCAGCACTTCCTTGGCGCGGGGCGAGAGATCGGCGCTGCCGCTCTTGAACAGCATCTTGTCGCTCAGTTCCACGAAGACCACGCTCTTCTCCACGTTCACCGTCACATCGGTATCGTTGAGGTTGCCCAGCGAGCTCTTCAGGCTCACCACCAGGGCCAGGGTGATGGAGTCCTTCTTGTCCAGCGCATCCTGCATCCGGCGGATCTGCAGGTCCTTCTCCTTGATGCTTTCCAGGCTCTTCTCCAGGTTGGAGGCTTCCTTGGCGCTGAGGGTGGCCATGTTGCCCACCTGGTTGAGCAGGGCCTGGTTGGTCACGCTCATTTCATTCACCTGGTCGCGCAGGTGGTCGTTGCTGGTCTGCAGGTTCGACAACTTGCCTTGCAGGCCGGCCTTGGCCGCATTGCATTCGTCCAAGGCGCGGTTGGCCGCGTCCAGCTTGTCATGCAGCGTTTGGTTGGAGAGCTGGATGGCCGTGTACTTCTTCTTGGAGACGCACGAGCCCAGCAACAGCAGGGCGGCAAGGGCGGGCAGGATCGCGTTCTTCATGGCGCTTGGTGGTTGGGTGGCGAAGATAGGTGTACGACGGACCGCCACGGGAAGGCGAAGGAGGACCATGGCCGCTCTTGCACATCGCATTGTTCACCAAGCGGCCCGGGCCGCCTCCGCGCGCCGCCTTGCAGGCCCCTCCTTTGCACGCAGCAAGCAAGCATGGCCCTCAGTCGCTTTTGGACCTTCATCCTGATCCTCAGCATCGGCTGGGCGGTGGCCATGCTGGCCACGGGGCGCAGCCACAGCCTGGGCGTGCTGGTGAACGGCAGCCAGGGCGACCCCATCGTGGTGGCGGAGCTGGACAGCGTGGCCCTCAGCGGCACGCCCCTGCTGGGCCGGCTGAAGGCCGCTGAAGATGGCCGCGTGATGCTGGGCGACACCCTGGTGACCCTGGACCATGGCGGCATCGTGCGATACAACCACGGCACCCAGGCCGCCGACGGCCTCTTCGAGACCTGCAAGGCCACGGTGATGGACCTGTGGCTGCCCCTGATCGGCTACCTCACCTTCTTCTGCGGGCTGATGAACCTGCTGGTGGATTCGCGGGCCATGGAAAAGCTGGCCCGTTTCCTCTCCCCCGTCTTCAAGCGCATCTTCCCCGACCTGCCCGCCGAACACCCGGCCTACGGCTACATGACGCTGAACTTCGCCGCCAACTTCCTGGGCCTGGACAACGCCGCGACGCCATTCGGCCTGAAGGCCATGGAGAGCATGCAGGCCAACAACACCTCCCCGGCACGGGCCACCAACAGCCAGATCATGTTCCTGTGCCTGCATGCGGCGGGCCTCACCCTGCTGCCCACCTCCATCATCGGTTACCGGGCGGCCATGGGCGCGGCCAACCCCAGCGACATCATGATCCCCATGATCGTCACCAGCTTCATCGGCACGTTGGCCGCTCTGCTGTTCGTCAGCATCCGCCAGCGCATCAACCTGCTGAACCTGCCCGTGATGCTCTTCGTGGTGGGCATAAGCGTGGTGATCGGCGGGCTGATGGTGTGGATCTCGCAGCTGGCCGGCGCCACCAAGGTCCACTTCACCGACAACCTGGGCAACGGCATGCTGCTGCTGATCATCCTGCTGATCGTGGCCTACGCCTACCGGCATGAAAAGCTCTTCACCGCCAAGGGCACCAACATGTTCGACTCGTTCATCGAAGGCAGCAAGGACGGCTGGACCACCGGCCTGCGGGTGCTGCCCTACATGATCGCCATGCTGTGCGCACTGAGCATCTTCCGCAACAGCGGCCTGATGGGCATCGTGATGGACGGTTTCTCCACGGTGCTGGCGTTCTTCCACGTGGACCGCGAGATCATCGACGCGGTGCCCGTGGCCCTGATGCGGCCGTTCAGCGCCGGGGGTGCGCGCGGCTTCATGCTGGATGCCATGAAGACCTACGGCGCCGACAGCCTCACCGGCCGGCTCTCCTCCATCCTGCAGGGCGCGGCCGAGACCACCTTTTACGTGATCGCCCTTTACTTCGGGGCGGTGAACGTGAAGGACACGCGTTACACGTTGGGCATCATGCTGCTGGTGGACCTGGTGTGCGTGCTGGCAGCCATCGCGGTATGCGTGGTTTACTTCTGAGCGCCGCATCTTTACCCCCATGGAAGACCATGCGGCCTCTTTCGAGGTGAATCGCACCTTGTGGAATGCCCGCACGCGGCTCCACGTCGGCTCCAGGTTCTACGACGTGGAGAGCTTCCTGCACGGTGCGATTTCCCTGGGCACGCATGAACTGGAGCTGCTCGGCGACGTGCGGGGCCAGGCGGTGTTGCACCTGTAATGCCATTTCGGGCAGGACACGCTCTCGCTCGCGCGCATGGGCGCCCGGGCTACGGGGCTCGACCTGTCCGACGTGGCCCTCGACGAGGCGCGCAAGCTGGCTGACCGTGCCGGGCTGCATGCCGATTTCGTGTGCGCCAACGTGCTCGACCAGCAGCCCGCGTTCGAGGCCCAGTTCGACATCGTATTCAACAGCTTCGGCGTGCTGGGCTGGCTGCCGGAGCTTGGCCCCTGGGCACGAAATGTCGCACATTGGTTGAAGCCCGGAGGCCGGCTGGTGCTGGTGGAGTTCCATCCCGCCGTGTGGATGTTCAACAACGCATTCACCCGGGTGGCTTACTCCTACTTCAACCGGGAACGGATCGTGGAGACCGAACAAGGCACCTATGCCGAGCCCTCCGCACCCATCGCACTTCCGTCGCATACGTGGAACCACGCCTTGGCGGAAACGATCACGGCCTTGCTGGAAGCGGGCCTGCGCGTCGACAGCTTCCGGGAGATGGACGGATCGCCGCACGATTGCTTCACGAACACCGTGCGAGGCACCGACGGCCTGTACAGGATAAGCGGCCTTGAAGGCAAGTTGCCCATGGTGTTCAGCGTGGTGGCTTCGCGGGAAGGGTGATGATGCTGGTTGGTAAGGTTGGTAAGGTTGGTAAGGTTGGTAAGGCGGGTAAGGCTGGATAGAAATCCGGTGCCTTCGCGAAGCCTTCTGCGTAGCAATGTCCATGGGCAAACGCAGGGTCCGCGCTTCATGTAAGTTTGCAGCCCTTCCGAAAGACGATGCCTTCCAAGATCATCCGCCGCAATTCCAAGATCCACGGCCAGGGCGTGTTCGCCACGGCGCCCATCAAGGCCGGTGAGGAGATCGTGGAGTACAAGGGCAAGCTGCGCTCCCATGCCGACGTGGACGAGGAATACGGCGGCGACGACACCGGCCACACCTTCCTGTTCATCCTCAACGAACATTACGTGATCGATGCCAACATCGGCGGAAACACGGCCCGGTGGATCAATCACAGTTGTGCGCCCAACTGCAAGGCGTACGTCATCGGCGACGAAAGCGACGACCCGCGCAAGGACCGCGTGGTGATCGAGGCGCTGCGCGACATCCGTGCAGGCGAGGAACTGACTTACGACTACGATATCCAAGTGGAGGGGCCCATCACCAAGGAAGAGCGCAAGCTGTGGGCCTGCCACTGCGGGGCGCCCAACTGCACGGGTACCATGCTGAAGCCCGCCAAGGGCAGGAAAAAAGCCGCCAAGGCCTGATCCATGCCACGTCCTTTCCGCGTTCGCCGGTCACGCATCCACGGCAATGGGGTCTTTGCCACCGCGGACATCCCCGCCGGCACGGAGCTGATCGAATACACCGGCAAACTGATCACCCGCAAGGAAGCCGACGAACTGTACGACGAGATGTACAGCGGCCACACCTTCCTGATGGAACTGACCGACGACTGGATCATCGATGCCAACCAGGGCGGGAACGATGCCCGGTGGATCAACCACAGTTGCGCGCCCAACTGCATCCCTTACCAGCATGAGCATCCCACCGATCCGCTGAAGACGAAGGTGATCATCGAAACCATCCGCGACATCCGCGCGGGCGAGGAGCTCACCTACGACTATGGCATCAGCTTCGACGTGCCCTACACCGCCCGGCTGAAAAAGATCTGGGCCTGCCACTGCGGGGCGCCCAATTGCACGGGTACCATGCTGAAGCCCGTGGAACACGAGCGGTGGACCGGGGAGGTGTAATGGGCACTTGGCAGTGGACAGGGGCAGTTGTTGGTCGTTGGTCGTTGGTCGTTGGTCGTTGGTCGTTGGTCGTTGGTCGTTGGTCGTTGGTTGTTGGTTGTTAGTTGTTAGTTGTTAGTTATCAGGCCATAGGACGGAGGATGGCTTGCGGCTTGCGGCACATAGCTCGCAGCTCGCAGCTCATGGCTCATGGCTCATGGCTCATGGCTCATGGCTCAAAGCTCTCGGCTCAAAGCTCTCGGCTCAAAGGCTCCATCCCAGCATGGCACGCCGATTGCCAGGCCAAGCACCAATACATTTGCAGCCGCATTTCCACGCACCATGAAAAAGACCCTCTTGCTGTTGGCCATCCTGCTTCCGGCCCTGCATGCCTTCTCCCAGGACGACCCCAAAGGTCGCGCCATCGTGGACCAAGTGATCGCCAAGAACAAAAGCTACAAGAGCTTCGATGCCGATTTCAGCAGCCGCCTGGTGAACAACGCCAGCAAGCTGGACATCACCCAGCAGGGCAACCTGAAGCTGAAGGACCGCAAATTCCGGCTGACGCTGCTGGACAACGTGGTGATCAACGACGGGCAGGCGCTGTACACATACAGCAAAAAGACCAACGAGGTGACCATCACCGACCCTTCCGAGATGGATGAGACCCTGGACCCGGCCAACCTGTTCAACGTGTACGAGAAGGGCTTCAAAAGCCAGTACGTGGGCACAGGCACCGAGGACGGCGTGGCGGTGGAGACCATCAAGTTGTTCCCGTTGGACCCGGCCAAGAAGGCCTTCCACACCGTGATCCTCACCGTGGACAAGAACAAGATGGAGCCGAAAAAGGTGGTACTGAAATACAAGGACGGGAACGAGGTCACGTACATCCTGAAGCGCTTCGTGCCGAATGCCGAAATGGTGGACGCGCTGTTCACCTTCGACAAGAGCAAGTACCCCGGTGTGGAGGTGAACGACATGCGGTAGGCCTTGCGGCCCGCGTGGGCCGATACTCCCCAGGGCTATCGTGTCTTCATTCATCAACGGTCATGACTTCGGCAAAGGAGTAGGAACAGCAGGCCCAGTACTGACGGGAGAAATAAGACGCGATAGCCCTGCGATACTCCTTTCCGTTTCTTGGCGATCCCAGTACATTCGCGCCCCTTTCACGCCGCATCGGCTTGAAGGTGTGCGACCATGCCTAATCACAAGACGCTGCAGCACCCCCTGACCGGGGCGGGCATGCTGGTGGCCTTGGGGATCGTCTTCGGCGACATTGGTACCTCGCCGCTGTATGTGTTCAAGGCCATCGTGGGCGAGGATGTCCCGATCAACGAGCGGGTGGTGCTTGGCGGGCTGAGCTGCATCATTTGGACGCTCACCCTGCTGACGAGCTTCAAGTACATCACCCTGGCCCTTCAGGCGGACAACCGGGGTGAGGGCGGCATTTTCTCACTGTACACGCTGGTGCGGCGCTTCGGCCCGTGGGCCTGGGTGCCCGCCGTGATCGGGGCGGCCACGTTGCTGGCGGACGGCATTCTCACACCGGCCATCTCGGTGTCCTCGGCCATCGAGGGCCTTGGCAGCGTGGACACCTTCGCGGGCATCATTTCCCCCGGCTCCAACACCACGGTGATCACGGTGGTGGCCATCATCAGCCTGCTGTTCTTCTTCCAGCGTTTCGGCACCAAGGTGGTGGGCTTCACCTTCGGCCCCATCATGCTCCTGTGGTTCAGTATGCTGGCCGTGCTGGGCTTGTCGCACGTGGTGCACATGCCGCACGTGCTGGCCAGCGTCAACCCGGCGTATGCGGTGGACCTGCTGGCCAACTACCCCGGCGGCTTCTGGCTCCTGGGCGCAGTCTTCCTATGCACCACGGGCGCGGAGGGCTTGTTCAACGACATGGGGCACTGCGGGCGGGGCAACATCCGCGCCACGTGGGGCTTCGTGAAGGTGGCCCTGGTGCTCAACTACATGGGCCAAGGGGCCTGGCTGCTGGAGCGGCAGGGCGAGGTTCTGGACATCCGCAACCCCTTCTTCGAGCTGATGCCCGAATGGTTCCGGATCACGGGCATCACCATCGCCACGCTGGCCGCCATCGTGGCGTGCCAGGCGGTGATCAGCGGCTCCTTCACCTTGATCAACGAGGCCATCACGCTGAACTTCTGGCCGCGGGTGCGGGTGAAGTTCCCCACCGTGGTGCGCGGGCAGATCTACATCCCCAGCATCAACTGGCTGCTGTGGGCCGGCACCGTGGGCGTGATGTTCTACTTCCGCAGCAGCGGCAACATGGAGGCGGCCTACGGCTTCTTCATCGTGGTGGCCATGCTGATGACCACCGTGCTGCTGTATGGCTACTTGCGCTACCTGCGCCATTGGCATTGGGTGCTGGTGCTGGCCGTGGTGGGCCTGTTCTTCACCATCGAGCTGGCCAATTTCGTGGCCAACGCCGTGAAGATCCTGCACTACCCGCTGCTGCTGATCGCCGTGGTGCTGGCGCTGGCGGTGATGTTCACCTGGCACCGGGCGCGCAAGATCATCAACCGGTTCCTGCGTTTCGTGCCCTTGATGGACCACGCACAGGCCCTTCGCGAGCTGAGCGGTGACCACGACATCCCGAAGTACGCCACCCACCTGGCCTACCTCACCAAGGCGAACAACCCCGCGGAGGTGGAGTCCCAGATCATCAACAGCATCCTGGGGCGCAAGGTGAAGCGGGCGGAGATCTACTGGTTCCTGCACGTGAACTACGTGGACGAGCCCTACACCATGGAATACCGGGTGAAGGAACTGGTGGACGACAAGGTGATCCGCGTGGACTTCGACCTGGGCTTCCGCGTGCAGCCGCGGATGAACCTGCTGTTCCGGCGCGTGCTGGAGGAGATGGACGCCAACAACGAGCTGGACTTCCACAGCAAGTACGAGTCGATCAAACGGGGCGATTTCCACACGGACATCCTGTATGTGATCACCGAACGCATGCTCTCCGTGGAGAACGAATTCCGCCTGCGCGACGGCATGGTCCTGGACGCTTACTTCGCCCTGAAGTCGTTGACGCAAAGCGACCGGGACGCCATGGGGCTTGACCCCAACGTGTCGGTGGTGGAGCAGGTGCCCCTGGTGATCCAGGCACCAAGGGAAGTACCGCTGGTGCGCGTCGGCCGCGAAGGGTGACCCGCCCGGCATGTCCGGCGTGGCCAAGGGCGATCAGCATGGCCCCAGCACCCCGGCAGCGGCAGGTGCCTCATGCCATGTTCCGCTCCTTGGCCACCCGCTCCCAGGCCTCCTGTACCTTCCTGAACTTTTCCGAGGCGGCCTTCTGCACCTCCTCCCCCAGGTTGGCCACCCGGTCGGGGTGGTGCTTCATCGCCATGCGGCGATAGGCCTTCTTCACCTCCTCGTCGCTGGCCTTGGGGTCCACCTCCAGGATGGTATAGGCGCTGTCCACCGACGGTCCGCGGAACATGGCATCCAGCGAGGCCAGGTCCTTTCCGCTGATGCCCATGTCGGCGGCGATGCGTTCGAGCATCCGCTTTTCGGTGATGTGTACGCTGCCGTCGGCATGGGCCAGGCCGATCAGGTAATGCATCACCTGCAGGCGTTCGGCGTGGGTGAGGTGGTTCCGGATCTGCAGGCATACCCCGTGCAGGTCAATGTCGCGCTTGAGCACGTCGCGCAGCAGGCGGATCAGCTCGGCGCTGTGCTGGGGCCCGAACTGGCTGACGAAGAAGCGGCGCACATGGCCCAGTTCCCCTTGGGTGGCCTTGCCGTCGGCCTTCATCACGGCGGCGGTCAGGATCACCAGGCTGAGGGCCAGGTCGCTGGCCGTTGCCCGCCGCCGGTGATCATCGGGGCGCTGGCCTCCCCCGGCGGCACGCGGCGCCATGCCGGTCTCGGCATTGTCCATCAGCGAGCCCAGGGCAAAGCCCACGACAGCTCCGATGGGCGTGCCGGTGAGCACGAAGCCCAAGCCGCCGAAGATCCATTTCCTGTACCCGCCCATGTTCTACCACGATCCACCGGCCCCACCGCCGCCGAAGCTGCCTCCGCCGAAGCCGCCAAAGCCGCCACCACCGCCGAATCCGCCACCACCGCCGCCCCCGGAAAATCCGCCCCAGTTGCCGCTGTGCTTGGAACTGGCCGCGTTCATCAAGGCCCATGCCGCCCAGAAGTCGATGCCGTTGACCCGGGCATAGCGCCTGGTGCGGGCGAGGATGGACAGGATGATGAGGACGAAGAAGGCCAGGATCGCGAGGATCGGCAGCCACGGCACGGGTTCCTCCCCGTAGCTGCGGGCGTCGATCTCGCCTTTGGCCAGGGCCATCAGCACGTCGGTGGCCTTGTCGAGCCCGCCGTAGTAGTCCCCGTTGCGGAAGCGCGGCAGGATCTCCTCGTCCACGATCCGTTTGGCGATCAGGTCGGGGATGGCGCCTTCCAGACCGTATCCCACGGCGATGAACACATGGCGGTCGCCGGGCGGGCCGTGCGGCTTCACCAGGATGAGCACGCCGTTGTCCACGCCCTTCTTGCCCAGCCCCCATTGCTCGCCCAGCTGGAAGGCAAAGTCGGAGGGCGGGTAGCCGCACAGGGTGTCCACCACCACCACGGAGATGCGGTTGCTGGTCTCGCGGGCGAAGTGGGTGAGCTTGTTGTCCAGGTAGCTGGCCTGTTGGGGGTCGAGGAATGGGGTGAATTGAAAGACCAGGGAGGTCTCCTCGCGGGGCTTGGCCGGGAAGCACGGATCGGGTTGTGCGGCCCGTGCCTGGGCCAGGGCCGACAGGGCCAACAGCGGAAGCAGGAAGCGGATGGCCTTCATCGTCCGAAGCTCACGTCGTCGCTCAGTTCGTTCCGGTCGTCGCCGCGCCGCGGGAAGTGTTGCCGCAGCTTTTCGCCCAGCATCGCCACCCCGGCGCACAGCCCGTCGCAGAAGCGGTCTTCCCTGAAGTGCGCCAGAATGGCCCCCAGCACCTCCTGCCAGTAGTCGTCGCCCAGCTTGGCGTGGATCCCCGCATCGCCGATCACGGCCACTTGGCGGCCGGGGACGCTGACGTAAATGAGCACGCCGTTGCGCTCCCTGGTGCGGTCCATGCCCAGGTCGCGGAAGACGAAGGCGGCATGCTCCAGCACTTCATCCAGGATGGGGATGTCCAGGTGTACGCGGATCTCGCCGCTGGTATGCCGTTCGGCCTCGCGGATGGCGCTGCGCACACGCGCCCGCTCATCGTGGGTGAGCCATTCCTCGATGGCGACGCGCCGTTTCACTTGCCGAAGTCGATATCGGGGGCGGTGTCCGTTCCTTCCTGTGCCTTGAAGTAGGGTTTCTGCTGGAAACCGAAGGCACCGGCAAGCAGGTTGTTGGGGAACTGCCTGATCTTGGCGTTGAATGCCTGCGCCAGCTCATTGAACTTGCGGCGCTCCACGCCGATGCGGTTCTCCATGCCCTCGTACTGCGCCTGGAAATCGCGGAAGGCCGTGGTGGTCTTCAGGTCGGGATAGCGTTCCACGGTGACCAGCAGGCGGCTGAGCGCGCCGGTGAGTTGTTGCTGTGCCTGCTCAAACTGGGCCAGCTTTTCCGGGGTGAGATCGTCGGCCTTCAGCTGGATGCTGGTGGCCTTGGCACGGGCCTCCACCACATCGGTCAAGGTCTGCTGCTCGAACTCGGCCGACCCCTTGATGATCTCCACGATGTTCTTGGTCTTGTCGGCGCGCAGCTGGTAGGCATTCTCCACGTTGCTCCACTGGGCGGCCACGCCTTCGTCCATGCCGACCATGCCGCGCTGGAAGCGGATGGCCCAGATGACGATGACGGCGAGGACACCGAGGAAGATGAGCAGGTTGCGGTTCTTCATGGATGTTGAGGTGGGATTGGTGGGGTTATCGAAGGGTGGTCAATTGGCCAAATGGCCATGGTGCAGCGTCATTTTTTGCTTCGCAAAGATGCGGGATCAAGTGGAAGGGACCGCTGGCATTTTGCCGAGCGGCTCCCGTGGAGGATGAGCGTCGCGGGCCGGGACGGGATCACCGGAAGATGGCCACCTCTTCGCCCCGGGCATCGATGCGGGCGCGGTACATGCCGGCGCTGTTGAAGTCGAGCACCGTATTCCCGTGGCGGTCCACGGCGATCAGGCCGCCCTCGCCGTCCAGCAGCGGCAGTTTTTCGTGTACCACGATGCGGACGGCCTCTTCGAGCGGCAGCCCCTTGTAGGCCATCAGCGCGTGTACGTCGTGTGCGGCCACGGCGCGCAGGAAGGCCTCGCCATTGCCGGTGCAGCTCACCGCGCAGGAGGCATCGTTGGCATAGGTGCCCGCGCCGATCACGGGGCTGTCGCCGATGCGGCCCCAACGCTTGTTGGTCATGCCGCCGGTGCTGGTGGCCGCCGCCAGGTGGCCGTGGCCGTCCAGCGCCACCGCGCCCACGGTGCCGAACTTCTTCTCCCCTTCGCTGTGGTCCAGCCGTACTGCATCGGTGCCGCGCACCTCCTGCCACTGCTCGTAGCGGAAGCTGTCAAAGAAGTAGTCGTCGTCCTCCAGCTCCAGCCTTTGCCGGTGCGCGAACTCAAAGGCGCCCCGGCCGCTCACCAGCACATGTCCGCTCCCTTCCATCACGCGGCGCGCCAAGGTGACCGGGTTGCGCACGTTTTGCACCGACGCCACGGCCCCGGCGCGCAGGTCGCGGCCCTGCATCACCGCCGCGTCCATCTCATGCTTCCCCTCCGCGGTGAACACCGACCCGCGGCCGGCATTGAACAAGGGTGAATCCTCCAGGATGCGCACGGAAACCTCCACGGCATCCAAAGCATCCCCGCCATCCGCCAGCACCGCATGCCCGCGGCGCACCGCCTGTTGCAGCACCGCCCGGTAGGCGGCCTCACGCTCCGGGGTGAACGCCGAGGGGTCCAGGGTGCCCGCACCGCCATGCACGGCGATGGCCACGCCCTTTGCGGCTGCGGTCATTCCTTGATCAGCACCCCGTCGGCCTCGAACTTCCAGCCGATCTCGGGCTCGGTGATGGCCGCCACCTCTTCCTTGCTCTTGCCGGCATCCTCCGCATAGTGGCGCAACATGTTCACGTCGGTCACCTCCTTGCGGGCGCGGCCCTGCATCACCACCTCCTTGCCTTCAAGCCCCTGCTTGGGCACGAAGAAGCCATAATCGCGGAAACGCACCATCATCGGCGTGCCGTCGCTCATCTTCACGGTCATCCAACAGCCTTTCCTGGTGCAGCTCTCGATGATCTCCCCTTTCAGCTTCACCGCCATGGAATCCACAGCGGTCGCCGATCGCTCAAAGTCCGCCATGCTGATGGCCCCGTCGGGAGTGATGGCGTCGCCGTAACTGGTATAGGTGCCTTGTGCCGTGGTCGCCTGGGCATCGCTTTGGGCATAGCTGCCCACGGCCAGCGGGACAAGCAGCAGGAGGAGAAGCTTTTTCATGGGCGTTGTTTGGGACCGCGAAGATACGGGCGGCAGGTTCCGGTCCGGAAGAACGGCAACGGGGCGTGGAGAAATGAACCGTTCGGCCCGACCGGTGCCGGCCTGTGCTCCCTTGGGTTACCTTGCTTCCCCGATCGCCCCACCACGGAACGTCGCCGCCCATGCGCCTGCTCCTTTTCCCCTGTGCCTGCCTGCTGTTCACGCCGTTGCTTGGACAGCCCCCGATCACGTACGCCAACCTCGCGCCCCAGGGGGTGGCCATGGCCATGTCGGGCTTGGCGGAGGGGGCCTCCCTGCCGGTCCTTGCCGATGGTGCGGACCAAACCTGGGACCTTTCGGGGGTGGCGGTCCACCCGTTGGGCACGGCCCGCTTCGCCACCGCGGCGGGAACCCCGTATGCCAACGGCTTCCCGCAGGCCAACCGGGTGTTCGCCCAGGAATTCCAAGGCCAGGGCACCATTTACGAATACGTCCGCACCGGCCCCGCCGGGCTGGAGCTGTTCGGCAGGGGCATCCCCTACCTCCCGGTGATCTACTACCAGCCCTCGCTGATCCTGCGCTTCCCGTTGGCGTTCAACGAAAGCTACACCGACAGCTATGTGAACGAGAACGGGGCGAACACGCGGACATGGACCTATGGCGGCCACGGCACGGCGGTGACCCCCCTGGGCGTTTTCCACAACGTGGCGCTGGTGCGCAATACGCAGGGGCATGTGATCCTATGGAACCTGGAACCGCTCTACCCCGTGCTTTACAACGAGGAAGGCAGCATCTACTTCTTCGCCATGACGGGGTTCGTCGGTGACGTGGGCATCGGCGAGGAGCATGCCGCCAGCTTGCGTGCCTGGCCCAATCCCTGTTCAGACCGGCTGTCGGTGGAGGGCGCCCGTGCCGGTGATGCCTGGCAGGTGGTGGACATGCAGGGCCGGCGGCTGATGCAAGGGCGCATGGGCGCTGCCGCCTCCGTGGTGGATGTGCGGGAGCTGGCCTCCGGGGCCTATGTGCTGTTGATGGGCGCGGACGGCCGGGCACGGCACGTGCCTTTCGTGAAGAACTGATGCCCTTTGCCGGGCTTTCGCGTGCTGGCCCGCATCTTTGCAGGGACCGGCGGCGCCGACCGCCTTCCCCATGAGCGACATCATCCGCCTGCTTCCCGACCATGTGGCCAACCAGATTGCGGCGGGCGAGGTGGTGCAGCGGCCCGCGAGCGTGGTGAAGGAGCTGCTGGAGAACAGCGTGGACGCGGGGGCGAAGCAGGTCTTGCTGGTGGTGAAGGACGCGGGCCGGACCTTGGTCCAGGTGACCGACAACGGGCAAGGCATGTCGCCCAACGACGCGCGCACCTGCTTTGAGCGGCACGCCACCAGCAAGATCCGCACGGCGGACGAACTGCACACGGTGCGCACCAAGGGTTTCCGCGGCGAGGCGTTGGCGAGCATCGCGGCCATCGCGCAGGTGGAGGTGCGCACGCGCCCTGCCGACCACGAGCTGGGCACGCGCGTGCTGGTGGAGGGAAGCCGGGTGATGGCCCACGAACCGGTGGCCTGCCCCGCCGGCACCACCATCCTGGTGCGCAGCCTGTTCTACAACGTGCCGGCGCGCCGCCAGTTCCTGAAGAGCGACCAGGTGGAGATGAAACACGTGCTGGAGGAGTTCCAGCGGGTGGCCCTGGCACATCCCGGCATCGGCTTCCGGCTGGTGGCCAACGGGCAGGAGCTGTTCCACCTTGAGGCGGGCAACGAGCGGCAGCGCATCATGCACCTGATGGGGCGGCGCTACGACGAGCGGCTGGTGCCCGTGGAGGAGGCCACCGGTTTCATCCGCGTGGAAGGCTTCGTCACCAAGCCCGAGTTCGCCAAGCGCAGCCGGGGCGAGCAGTATTTCTTCGTCAACCGCCGCTATATCCGCAGCCCGTACCTGGAGCATGCGGTGCGCAAGGCCTACGCCGAGCTGATCGCGAAGGAAAACTACCCGGGGTGGTTCCTCTTCCTGGAACTGGACCCCTCGTGGATCGACATCAACATCCACCCCACCAAGACGGAGATCAAGTTCCGCGACGACCGGGCGGTATACGCCATCGTGCATGCGGCGGTGCGGCGGGCGCTGGGGCGCTTCAACCTCACGCCGAGCATCGACTTCGAGCCGGAGCCGGCGCTGCTGCTAGGTGCGGAGGCCACCGGGCCCGTGCAGGGCGAACCGCCGATCGGCGGCGGAAGGTGGCGCCCGCAGGACCTGCCGACGAAGCCTTCCGCGGCAGGCTGGCAACAGCTGTTCGACCTGGGCAACGAGGGCATGGGCCAGCGGAGCACGCCGGTGAAGGTGCCGCTGCCGGAACTGGAAACGGTGCCCGAAGGCGAGGGAAGGGACGCGGGGCTGCAAGGCACCGGCAAGCGCACCGTGTTCCAGATGCTGGGGCGCTACATCCTGGCGCAGGTGAAGAGCGGGTTCGTGGTGGTGGACCAGCAGCGCGCGCTGGAGCGGATCCACTACGAACAGGCCCTGCGCTCGCTGGCGCACGGCGGCGGTGGCAGCCAGGCGTTGCTCTTTCCCGTGAGCCTGGAACTGAGTGCGCCGGACCACGCGCTGCTCACCTCCATCCTGCCCGAGGTGCATGCCTTGGGCTTCCTGGTGGAGCCGCTGAGCGGCCGCACGGTGGTGGTGAACGGCATGCCCGCCGAAAGCCCGGTGGACGACCCCGCTGAGCTGCTGGCGGAATTGCTGGAGCAGACCTTGGCCCAAGGCGGTGCACTGAAGACCGAGCGCCATGCCACGCTGGCCCGCAGCATGGCGCGCAGCGTGCTGGGGCACCCGGCAAAAACGCTTTCCGCCCCCGAGCTGCACGACCTGATCGACCGGTTGTTCGCCTGCGAAATGCCCTACTACACACCGGGCGGCAAGCCCATCCTGATCCAGTTCGGGGCCAGCGAGCTGAACGAACGGTTTGAACGATGACCTTTTAGCTGAAAGTGGAAAGCTGAAAGTGGAAACGCGAATGCCCAACGAACGCTTGGAAGGTTGATGAACGGATACATGAACCCGGCGAGCCGCCTGCCCGTGGTGGTGAAGAACCTGTTGATCATCAACGGGCTGATGCTGTTGCTGAAGATCGCGATGGGCACCGATGCCTTGGGGCGGAGCCTGCTGGACAACCTCTTGGGGCTGCATGTGATCGGGTCGCCGGACTTCAAGCCGTGGCAGGTGCTCACGCACATGTTCCTGCATGCCGGGCCGGGCAGCGGGCCGGGCTGGTACTGGCACATCATCAGCAACATGTTCGCCCTGTTCATCTTCGGCGGGCCCATCGAGCACGTGATGGGGTCCAAGCGTTTCCTGAACTACTACCTGCTGTGCGGGCTGGGTGCTGCAGCGTTGCAGATGAGCGTGAGCTATGCCGAAACGCAGCGCACCGTGGCCGAGCTGGAGGCCGTGGGGGTGACCACCGATGAGGTGAAGGAGATCGTGGCGGCCAGCCACATCTCCGCCGATGAGGCCAACCACGTGATGAACGGGATCGTGGCGCAGCATGAAGGCAGCGAGGATGCCGTCCGTGCCATGTTCTGGGATTATGCCGGGGTGATGGTGGGTGCCAGCGGCGCCATCTTCGGGGTCCTCATCGCCTTCGGCATGTTCTTCCCCAACGTGGAGCTGTTCCTGCTCTTCCTGCCCATCCCCATCAAGGCGAAATACTTCGTGGTCCTCTATGGCCTCTGGGAACTGTTCTCCGGGGTGAGCCAGCGGCCCGGCGACAACGTGGCCCACTACGCGCACCTCGGCGGCCTCATCTTCGGCTTCTTCCTGATCCGATACTGGCGCAGGAAAGGCGTGTTCAACCAACCCGGTGGATGGTGACCTTGCCGATCTTCAACCTCCCGGCCAACACCACCGCCCACAGATCACCCGATGGCCACCAACCCACCGTTGAAATGGCTCATGGCGCATTGCCGTATTGGCCCATCGGCAAATTGGCTCTTTGGCTCTTTGGCAAATTGAAAAATTGGCAAATTGACCCTCCCACCCCATCCTTGACCTCCCCACATGTCCATCACCGATGACATCCGGCACCAGTGGCGCACGGGCGGCATGCTCAGGCGCCTGCTGATGGTGAACATCGGCGTGTTCCTGCTGTACTGGGCGCTGGAGCTGGCCGGGTGGTTGTTCAACATGCGCGGGCTCGGGCTGCTCCTGCTGGACCAGCTGATGGCCACCAGCGACCCCTCCCTGCTGGTGCGCAAACCGTGGAGCCCGGTGACGTACATGTTCACGCACCAGGCCCCGATGCACCTGTTCTGGAACATGGTCATGTTCTGGTTCAGCGCGCAGTTCTTTGAAGACTTGCTGGGCGGGAAGCGCCTGTTGGGCAACTACCTGCTGGGCGGGCTGGCCGGCTATCTTTTCTATGCACTGGGCGCGCTGGCGCCGGCGCACCTGGCCTTGGCCAGCCACGGTCCCATCCTGGGCGCCTCGGCGGCGGTGATGAGCGTGCTGATCGGCATTGCCGCCTACCGGCCCGACCTGCTGGTGCACCTGTTCCTGATCGGCCCCGTGCGGCTGAAGTATGTCGCCTTGGCGGTGCTGGTGCTGGACCTGATCGCCATCCGCAGCGGCAGCAACACCGGCGGCCACCTGGCCCACCTGGGCGGGGCCGCCTACGGCTTCCTGGCGGCCCGCCAGCTGGCGCGGGGCAACGACTGGTCGGGCCGGTTCGTGGATGCCTTGGGGCGCTTGGGCGGCCTGTTCCGCCGCCGGAAAGGGCCGCGCATGCGCGTGGCCAAGGGTCCGGGGCACAGTACCCGGCCAGGACAAGACATGAGCCCTGCACAAAAACAGGCGCGGGTGGATGCTATCTTGGACAAGATATCCCGTTCGGGCTATGACAGCCTGACCAAGGCCGAACGTGATTTTCTTTTCCGGAGCGGCAATGAAAAGTGAAGGCCCGGGCCCCCGGCCGGCACGGCGCGTGTCCCGCTGGCACCTGCCCATGTGGTGGCTCAACGGCCTGGCCGTTATCGCCCTGCTGCTGGCCTACCTGAGCACCCGCGTCAGCCCCACCACCTTTTGGCCCCTGGCCTTGTTCGGCATGGCCTACCCCTACCTCGTGGTGGTCAACGCGGGGTTCGTGGTTTGGTGGCTGCTGTTCCGCCGCAAGCGCATGCTCCCGTCGCTGCTGGCCATCCTGATGGGATGGTCCTTCCTGGGGCAGTATGTGCGGCTCTTTCCACGCCACGCGCAACCGGCCGGGGTCCACGCCCCCTTCACCCTGATGAGCTGGAACGTGCGGCTGTTCAACCTGTACAATTGGATGCACAACCAGGAAACGCGCGACGAGATCTTGGAGCTGATCCGCGTGGAGGACCCCGACATCCTGTGCATGCAGGAGTTCCTGAACGTGGGTCCCGGCAATCCGCTGATGGTGAAGGATTCGCTGCTGTCCAGCTTCCGCTTCGCATACTGCGCCGATGCCTACACCGTGCATGCCCGCATGAGGCACGACATGGGCATCGCCATCTTCAGCACCTGGCCGATCGTGGCGCAGGACACCATCAAGTTCGGCACCGAGCGCGACAACATCTGCCTGTGGGCGGACATCGCGGTGGGCGTGGACACCATCCGCGTGTACACGGCGCACATCTCCAGCATCCGCTTTGGCGACGAGGACTATGCCTTCGTGCGCGACCTGGCCCACGGCACGGTGCAGGACTCGGCCTCCGTCGCGGGCTCGCGGATCCTGCGCAGGCTGAAGCGGGCCTTCATCCGCCGCACCGACCAGGTGGACCGGATGATCGCGCACATGAAGGAAAGCCCCTGGCCGGTGGTGTATTGCGGCGACCTGAACGACACGCCGATGAGCTACAGCTTCCACGAGCTGTTGCGCTCGGGGCTGGCCGATGCCTTCGAGGAAAGCGGCCAAGGCTTCGGCAACACCTACATCGGCGATGTGCCCAGCTTCCGCATCGACCACATCCTGCACGGCCCCCGGTTCCGGTCGTGGAACTTCAGGACCCTGCCCGATGAGCTGAGCGACCACCACCCCATCATCACCGCGTTGGGGCTCAAGGACCGGTAGGCACCTCCACGGCGCCAGGACGGTCGGCGGCCACCGGCGTCACCGTGTAGCCGCGCCCGCGCAACAAGGCCAGGACGCCGCCGTCCATCGGCAGGTGCAGTGCGCCCAGGGCAAACAGGAAGGTGCGCCCGCCGCGCATCAGGCTGTCCATCCGCGCGGCCATCACCGCGTTGCGGCCCGTTAGCAGGTGGCTGCCGAAGGGCTCCCCCAGGTCGGCTTTTTCCGCCAGGCGGCCCAGCGCCTCCAGGTCCTGGTCGGCATAGGTCCGCACCATCTTGTCCAGCTCCTTGCGGTTCAGGTCCTTGCGCACCATGTCGTAGAGCATGTCGGCCTGTTGCCGCAAGGGGATCCCGCGCACCGCGGCCAGTTGCTCCCCCACCGTCTCCACGCCCATGGTCTCCTTGCCCATCTCCCGTGCCTTCACCTGCAGGTACTGGTCCAGCACCATGGCGCTGTCGGCGTTCATCGCCAGCTCGCTCAACACGCCCATCAGGAAAAAGGGCTTCATCCGGCCGGCCATCTTCGCCATCGGGCCCAGCGGCCCTTGCACGGCGTTCTCCACGCGTTTCAGCTGCCGCTTGGTGTAGAGGTCGGCCAACTGGGTGTCGGGCGGCATCATCAGGTCCCGGGCGGAAAGCTGCAGCCCGGTGCCCGCCGTGGAAAGGTCCAGCTCGCCGGCCAGCACATCCTGTCCCTGCAACACCCGCAACAGCTGGGGCACCTGGCGGAAGGCCCGCGCATCGCGGCTGTGGATGGTGCCCACCACATAGCTGGGCCGCTCCAGGCCGGGGCCGTCGATCTTCCACAGCAACGCCTTGGGCGGGGCCTGGGCACCGGCCAACAGCGGAAACAGCAAAAGGGGAAGCGGGAGGCGCAGCACGGCCTAAAAGTAGCACCAACGAAAATCCCCGGGCGCCGTCAGGCGGGAATGTAGGCCAAGGCCAGCAGCACCAGTGCCATCACGGCTGAAACCATGCCGCCGAGGAAGATCAATTGGGTGCGATCGATCGCGGAAGGTCGGTTCATTTCGAGGGGTTGGGACCATAAAACGCAATACCCCGCCGGTGGTTGCCTCGAACGCGCTCCATTACGGTGGATCACGGACACACAACCTGCTTCACCTGCTTTATCCGCTTCACCAGCTTCACCCGATCTCCCACCATCACCTCCCCGTCCCCGGTCCGCCTCCTTCCCGCGGCCGGAAACGGGCAGGCCCCGGCCGGAGAGGTACCTTCGCGCCCCACGCCCCACAGGCCACCCCGGATGAGCACCCCACGAAAAGCAGCCTTCCACACCCTGGGCTGCAAGCTCAACTTCGCTGAAAGCAGCACCCTTTCGCGCCAGCTGGAGGATGCGGGCTATGCGCGGGTGCGGGTGGAGGAACGGCCGGACGTGTTCGTGCTGAACACGTGCAGCGTGACGGAGCATGCGGACCGGGAGTGCCGGTTGATCATCCGTCGTTTCCGGGCGATCAATCCGGAGGCGCTCATCGTCGTGGTGGGTTGCTACGCGCAGTTGAAGCCCGAGGAGATCGCGGCGATACCCGGCGTGGACCTGGTGCTGGGGGCGAACGAGAAGTTCAACCTGGTGGGCCACCTGGCGGCCTTGGAGGGCAAGCAGGATCACGGCCAGGCCATCTACGGTGCCATCAAGGAGGTGAAGCGGTTCATCCCCTCCTACAACGAGGGAGAGGCCGCGTCGGCGGGCCGCCGCACGCGCACCTTCCTGAAGGTGCAGGACGGCTGCGACTACTTCTGTTCCTTCTGCACCATCCCGCTGGCACGGGGCCGCAGCCGCAGCGCCACCATCGCCGAGACGGTGGCCATCGCCGAAAAGATCGCGGCCAGCGGGGTGAAGGAGATCGTGCTGACGGGGGTGAACACCGGCGACTTCGGGCGCGGGCACGGCGAGGATTTCCTGCGCTTGGCACAGGCGCTGGACCGCGTGGAAGGCATCCACCGCTTCCGCATCAGCAGCATCGAGCCCAACCTGTGCAGCGACGAGTTGATCGACTTCGTGGCCGCCAGCCGCAGCTTCATGCCCCACCTGCACCTGCCGCTGCAGAGCGGCAGCGATGCCATCCTGAAGCGCATGCGCCGGCGCTACGACACAGCGCTGTATGCCGACCGCGTGGCCCACATCCGCCGGGTGATGCCCCATGCCTGCATCGGCGTGGACGTGATCACCGGCACGCCGGGCGAGACCGGGGAGGAGTTCATGAAGACACATGCGTTCCTGCGCACGGTGGACGTGAGCTACCTGCACGTGTTCACCTACAGCGAGCGGGCCAACACCACGGCGGTGCGCATGGAGGACGGCATCCCCATGGAAGTGCGCCGCCAGCGCACCGCGCAGCTGCGCAACATCGGCAGCAAGCTGATGCGCGCCCATGGCGCACGGCATCTGGGCAGCATCCGGCCGGTGCTGTTCGAGTACGGCGACGAAGACGGTACGGGCGGCCAGCTGTTCGGGTACACGGACAACTACATCCGGGTGGCGATGCCCGCCGACGGCGGAACGGCCAACCAGGTGGTCCCGGTGGAGTTGGTCGCCGTGGACCCCGAAGGCCATGTCACCGGCACGATGGCCCGGGCCGTGACCGCGTGAACGGTGCCAAGCGGCGACCACTCCCGGTTTTTTCGCAACCTTTGTGTGGCTGCGGACCCGGCCCGCACATTCACCCAAACCTTCCATCATGACAGCAACACTACTTTTCCCCGACCCCGCCACACGACCCCTTTCCCGCTGTTGGAGCTTCTTCCTGGTGCTGGCGCTCCTGGGCGCCTTCACGCTGAAGGCCCGGGCTCAGACCGGCAACGTGTGCGAAACGCCCATCGAGATCACGGCCCTGCCGTATGACGACGCGGGCAACACCTCGGCCTACGGCGATGATTACGAGAATGCCGACGTGCCGCCATTGGCCCCGAATGCGGTAACCACCGGCACGGGAAGCAATTACTACATCACGGGTGACGACGTGGTATACGCCTACACCCCGGCATTCAACGGCGCCATTACCATCACCACCACAAACGATGACGACTGGATCGGTCTCTGGGCCTTCACCGGCTGCCCCTTCGCCAGCACCGTGGGCTACCACACCGCCATTTCCGGGGCCTCGCGGGCCATCAACGGGCTGCCCGTGCAGGAGGGCGTTACGTACTACATCGTGATCTCCACCTGGGCCGCTCCCCAAAGCACCCAATACACACTTCATGTGGAACTGGACTGGTCAGCTGAACCCTGCACGGAAACGCCTGCACCGGGGGCCACCACGGGCCCGTCCAACATCTGCCCGGCGGTAAACTTCACCCTCGGCCTGGAGAACGGCACGAACAACAACGGCATCAGCTACCAATGGGAAACCTCGGCCGACGGCACCACCTGGGCCAACGCCCCGGGCAACAGCACCGAGGCCACCTACATCACAAGCCAATCAGCCGATACCTGGTACCGCTGCCAGGTGACCTGCGATGTGGCCGGCACGGGCACCAGCACACCGCTGCACGTGGTGACCAACCCGGCCACGGAATGCTACTGCACCCCCACGGGAGCGTCCAACAACGGTGACGAGATCCGCAACTTCACCCTGGCCGACCTGAACAACGACTCGGGTCCTTCGGAGGGTACGGCAGGCTATGCCGACTACACCGATTCCATCCCGCCGGTGCAACTGATCATCGGCACCGCATACACCGCCAGCCTCACCAGCGGCACCGGCAGCGGCAACCACGGCGCGGCCATCTGGATCGACCTCAACGACAACGGCCAGTTCGAACCCGCGGAGATGGTGGCCTCCATCGCCTCCTCCATCCAACCCAACACCACGGCCTCCTTCCCGGCCTTCACGGCGGCCAACGCGCCGGGGGTGCATCGCCTTCGGGTGCAATACACGTACATCCAGGACGGTGCCGGGCTTGACCCCTGCACCATCACCACCTCCTTCGCCGAAACGGAGGACTACCTGGTGGAATTCTATGCGCCGGCACCGTGCAGCACCACGCCCGACCCCGGGCCCACCACGGGGCCGGCGGCCGTGTGCCCGGAAGAGCCCTTCACCCTGGGGATCACCAACACCACGACCGACTCGGGCATCAGCTACCAGTGGGAGACCTCGGCGGACGGCACCACCTGGGCCAACGCCCCGGGCAACGGCACAGGCCCCACCTACGCCACCTCGCTCACCGCAAGCACCTGGTACCGCTGCCAAATGGCCTGTGACGCGGCCGGCACCGGTATTAGCACGGCCTTGCACGTGGAGGCCAAGCCCGCCACCGAGTGCTACTGCGAGCCGGTCTTCTCCACGGTGGAGCCGATCTGCAGCGTAACCTTCTCCGACCTCGACAACCCTTCGGACCCCGCCGTCGGCGGCTCCCCGGCCGTGGAAGATTTCACCAACCTGGCGGCCAACGTATACCGGGGCAACAGCTACTCGCTGCTGGTGAAGGGCAATACCAACGGCAACTTCACCAACTTCATCACCGCCCACTTCGACTGGGATGCCGACGGGGTCTTTGAGATGACTTACAACCTGGGCCCGATCACCAACGACGTATGCACCGCCGTGGCGTCCGTCAGCATCACGGTGCCCGCCGATGCCGCCGTGGCCACCACGCACATGCGGATCACCAAGAACTACAACTCCTCCGCCAATGACCCCTGCGGCTCCTACCTGCGCGGACAGGCCGAGGATTATACGTTGCATGTGCATGACCCCGCCGAGACCGTGGATTGCATGGGCGTGCCGGGCGGCCCGGCCCTGCCGGGAACGCCATGCGTAAGCGACAACGGTTACGGCGGCCTGTGGAGCAACAATTGCATCTGCATCGAGAACGTGGGCATCGGGGAGATCGCCGCCGCCACAGGCGTGGCGCTGCACCCCAACCCGGCCAGCGCCGTGCTGTACATCACCACGCCTTCCGGCCTGCCCGTACACGCGAAGGTGTACGACATGCTGGGCCAGCTGGTGGTTGAGAAGGACCGGACGGTGCAGCTCGATATCCGCCACTTGGCGCCGGGCGCCTACAACCTGCAGCTGCTGGACAACAACGGTACGGTCAAGGCCAGTGCCCGCTTCCTGAAGCAGTAAGCAACCGCTTGCCGGATACAGGGAAGGCCCGTGCACGGGCCTTCCCTTTTTTCGGACAACCGGTACCGCCGGTGGCGCAGCCCCTCCCCCTATGGCCCGTGCCGCCGTGCATTTCCGGCGTGCCGGTATCTTCGCCCGCCCAAGGCCGGCACATGAACAGCCGGGCATGAAGCACCGGATCCCCTTGGCAGCCCGGCAGCCCGCATGTATCCCACCCTCTACCACGCCCTGCTCGACCTTACCGGCCTGGACTGGCCGGTGCTGAAGTTCCTGAACAGCTTCGGGTTCTTCGTCGCGTTGGCGTTCATCGGGGCCTACCTCACCCTTACCTGGGAGCTGCGCCGCAAGGAGGCCCTGGGCCTGGTGCTGCCCACCACGCGCAAGATCACGGTGGGCGAGGCCGCCAAGCCTGCCGAGCTGGCCGTGCAGGGCCTGGTGGGCTTCCTCATCGGCTGGAAAGGGCTGTACATCCTGCTGCACACCGCCGAGGTCACCGCCGACCCGCCCGCCTTCCTGCTCAGCGGCACCGGCAGCTTCATCGGCGGCCTGGCCGTGGCCGCCCTGATGGTGTGGCTGCTGTGGCGCGAAAAACAGAAACAACGCCTGCCCGGGCCCAAGGAAAAGACCATCACGGTACACCCCTGGCAGCAGACCGGCAACATCACCATCACCGCCGCCGTGTGGGGCTTCATCGGCGCCAAGGTGTTCCACTGGCTGGAAAGCCCGCGCGACTTCCTCGACCTGGTGGCCACCGGCAACGTGGCCGACCTGGTCTCCGGCCTCACCATGTACGGCGGCCTCATCGTGGCCGGCATCATGGTGGTGCGCTTCTTCCGCAAGCACGGCATGGCCATCCTGCCCAGCATGGACGCCGCCGCACCCGGCCTGATGCTCGCCTACGGCATCGGCCGCCTGGGCTGCCACGTGGCCGGCGACGGCGACTGGGGCATCGCCAACACCGCCCCCAAGCCGGGCTGGATCCCCCAATGGCTGTGGAGCTACGACTACCCCAACAACGTGAACGCCGTGCTGGGCCCCCACCGCGGCGGGTACAGCGGCGTGCCCATCACCGACGGCACCTGCTTCGAGGGCTACTGCACGCACCTGGTGCCGGGCGTCTTCCCCACCCCGCTCTACGAAACGCTCATGTGCCTGCTGCTCTTCGGCGTGCTGTGGGCACTGCGCAAGCGCATCGGCACGCCCGGCGTGCTCTTCGGCATCTACCTCATCCTAAACGGGGTGGAGCGCTTCCTGATCGAGAAGATCCGCGTGAACGAGCCCTTCCTGGGCACCTGGACCCAGGCCGAGGTGATCAGCCTGGCCTTGGTGCTGCTGGGCATCGCGGCGGTGGCGGTGCTGCAAAAACGCAAGGACCATGGAACTGCAACAACTCACTGAACAGGTGGCCCTCTTGAGCCGCGAGGTCGCCGCCTTCATCCGCGCCGAAAGCCCCAAGTTCTCCGAGGCCAGCGTGGAGGCCAAGAGCGCGAACAACCTGGTGAGCTACGTGGACAAGCAGGCCGAACAGCGCTTCGTGGACGGCCTGAAGGGCATCCTGCCCCAGGCGGGCTTCATCGCCGAGGAGGGCACGGGCGAACGCGCAGAAGGCTTCAACTGGATCATCGACCCGCTGGACGGCACCACCAACTTCGTGCACGGCGTGCCCTGCTACTGCACCAGCGTGGCCCTGGTGAAGGGCGAGGACATCCTGCTGGGCGTGGTGCTGGAGGTGAACCGCGATGAATGCTTCAGCGCCTGGCTGGGCGGGGGCGCCCGCATGAACGGCAAGCCCATCCGCGTATCGGAACGGGCGCAGCTGCAGGAAAGCCTGCTGGCCACCGGCTTCCCCTACGACGACTTCGGCTTCGAGGGCGAATACATGGACCTGCTGCGCGAGCTGATGCACCGCACCCGCGGCATCCGCCGCCTGGGCAGCGCCGCCGCCGACCTGGCCTACGTGGCCTGCGGCCGCTTCGAGGCCTTCTACGAATACGGCCTCAACAGCTGGGACGTGGCCGCAGGCATCCTCCTGGTGCGCGAGGCCGGCGGCCGGGTCAGCGGCTTCCACCCCGGCAAGGACCCCGTGTACGACGAGGAGATCGTGGCCAGCAACAGCGCCATCCACGAAGAACTGCTGGAGGTGATCGAAAGGAACTGGCAAAGGCAGGACTGAGGGGGGAAGCTGAAACGGGATAGCCGAAAGAGGAAACAGGAAACCGCGTGTCACAGATGTCGGCGTTTGTGTTTCGTGCTGTTCGTTTCGTGCGGTGAGGTGTGTCTGTTCCCCGTCGCGGTACGTTCACGGTCGTCAGCATTACGGATCCCACGCCGCTGAGTTGTCAACAACGGCGTGATCTGTCGTTTCGATTCGCTTACTTGGGGCGAATCGGTTGACGAAATTGCGGTCAGACACGAATGGAACAGGCTGCCTTTTTTGAACGGGCCACGGGGTACCCTCCATATCCGTACCAACAAGCGCTTGCAGGGGGCGATGCGGGAAAGCCGTGTGCCCCGTACCTGATCGACATCCCCACCGGCCTGGGCAAGACCGCCGCGGTGGTGCTGGCGTGGCTGTGGAACCGGGTGGTGCTGCAAAGGATCGACTGGCCGAGAAGGCTGGCCTACTGCCTGCCCATGCGCACATTGGTGGAGCAGACGGAAA
>JAGFIV010000102.1 GCA_024103275.1 Flavobacteriales bacterium | reverse complement strand
TCGTAAGTCTCGACTATGCCCCCCAGACCAACAAGCTGCTGGCCTTGCGCATCCGCCGTACCCCGGTGGCGGAAAACACGCTACAGATTGAGAATGAGCTCGTGTTGATGAACCCGGACGGCACGGGCATGGAAATACTGGACATTCCCTTCCCTGATTGAGATGCGTATGTCGCTTTTCATCGGTTTCCTGGCTCTTGCGTCCACGCTTTGCACCGCGCAACAACAAGCGGTGGTGCTGGTGGCCGGCCCAGGCAAGGGGCAACTGCATGGCAAGGATGTTTTCAAGCAGACCCTCCCCACGGTTGGCCATCGAATAGGTGCGGGCTACCAACGCTGGTACCCCAACGGCCTGGGCTTCGAACTGCAAGTGAACAGCATCCGCATGGGCGGTGAGTTACCCTTGGTGCTGTATGGCCCAGAAGGCCAGGAATACGGCAGTCGCCAAGCCGTGTATCAATTCGACCACTGGGGCTTTGTCTTGGGCGGAAGCTTCCGCACTCCAGGCAGGCTGCATGCGGAACTGCATCTGGGGTTCATGCCTACCCTGGTGCATCGCGCATCGGTGCGCACACCCGATATAGAGCAGGTGTCCGACCCCAAGGCCTACACATTGCAGGACCTTACCGGAAAGATGGGCCGACCTATCCATTTTGCCTGTGGCTCTGGTGGTCTGGGTTATCACATCGCCGAGAACCTGTCCATAGGGATCCAAGTCTGCTACGATGTGGCCCTGAACACCTTGAGCAATCCCGATTTCTTTCGGGATGAGGACCTGAAGGAAATGGCGTGGACGGCGGCTATTGCGGTCGCTTACCGATGGCACAAGCGTGGTGAATGACCTGGCTCATTTCAGCGGCCCGATCAGCGTCACCAGCGTTTGATAGAGCTCATCGAACTTGGTGAGAGGTAAGGTCTCCGCGCGGTCATACACATCGTGGTAGTGGCTGACGCCGCCCATGGTGTAGATGAAGATGGCGGGAATGCCCTTGCGCACGAAGGGGCAGTGGTCGCTGTTGCAGGCGGGGCCGCGCGCCTTCACCTGTGGCAGCGCCCGGGTCTTGTTGTTGATGGCGGTGAGCTTGTCGAAGATCTTCTTCTGCCCGGTGGCGTTCACCACGGTGATGCCGTCATCGCCGGTGCCGTTGAGGTCGAGGTTGATCACCATCTTGATCCGGGAGAAGTCCAGCGGCCGGTCCACGATGAACCATTCGCTGCCCTTCAGGCCGGCCTCCTCGCCCGCAAAGGCCACGAAGAGGATGTTGCTCTTGGCAGGGTGTTTCTTGAACCACTCGGCCAAGCTGAGCATCATGCTGACGCCGCTGGCGTTGTCATTGGCACCGGGGAACAGCGCCTGCCCCATGCGGCCGAGGTGGTCGTAGTGCGCGGTAACGAGCACCCAGTCCTTGCTCTTGCCCTTGGCCACGCCCCACACGTTGCGGGCCTGGTGCCGTGGTACGAAGCTGTTGTACACGCGGATGGCGGCCTGCCGTGCGGTGTCGGGCAAGAGGCCTTCACGCACTTCGATGATGGCGTTGCGCGCCTGGGTGCCGGCCACGCTCCAGGTGAGCTTGGGCCCGCCGCGACGGATGACCGGGACGTAGCGGGCCAGCTCGTTCTCAAGTTCGCGGTAGAGCTGCAGCGAATCACGGTTGGCGGTGGGCGGGAAGTGCACCACGGCCGCGTTCCCTTGGATGACGCCCATGGTCAGGGCCTTGCGCTCGGGGCTGAGGAGATCCTCCAGGGTGACATGTGCCAGATGGAATTCACCATCGGAGGTGCCGGAGGCGGGGTCCACGAGGAAGTCCTCACCAGGGATGAGCATGCGGCCGTCCACCACGAAACCGATGCTGTCCGGGAAGATGTTCACCGGAAAATGGAAACGTTCAAAGCGGGTATCGTTCAGCTGGCCGAGGCCGATGCGGTCAAACTGCTTGGCGATCCAATCCGCCGCGATGCTGTCGCCGCCGTGCACGTAGCCGCGGCCATGGAATTCGGGCGAGGCGAGGGTCTCCACGTATTGCTTGGCCTGTGTTTTTACGGAGGGAAGGGACTGCGTAAAGGCGAAAGCTGAAAGGAGAAAGCTGAAGGCTGAAAAGACTTGTCGCAGATACCGTTTAGGGCTGCGAGCCGTGAGCCGTGAGCCGTGAGCAGCTCGTGGCTCGCAGCTCGTGGCTCGCAGCCAAGGAATTCCATCAGTCAAAAAAGCCATCAGCTATATCGGCGTTGGAGCAGTTCGTTGAAGGTGGCGGCCACTTCCTCGCCCGGTGGTTTGGGCAGCTTGGCGATCACCTCGTTCTTCAGGTAGGCATCGGCCTCAGCCAGGCCAGGCATGGTGTTCAGGGTGTCGATGGCCTCCTCGTAGCGTTTGCGGTCGTTGGCGAAAAGCTCGGCGACGAACCAGAATTTCTGGCTGAGGGCGATGGCCTTGCGCAGGTCCGCCACGGGGGCGTGCTCCAGCTTGTCGGCCACGGTGACGGGCCGTTCGGATGCCTCCTGCTTGGCTGCGGGCTTGGCGGCCTTGGGCTTGGGGGCCTGCGCCGGTTTGGCCGGTGTGGGCTTGGCCTCGGCGGCCATGGCGTTCAGGCTTTCGGTCTCGGCGATGGCATCGATCAGCGAGGTCTGCTGCGGGGAGATATCCGGCGGACGGGTGTCCAAACGGATGGAGGGTTCCTCGACCGTCGGCTTGGGCTCCTCGGCCATCGGCTTGGGCGTTTCGGCCTTTTTCACCGCGCCCACCGCCGCCTCACGTGCCTTGTGCCGCAGCACCACGAAGCGTTCGTAAAGCGCCTGGGCCTGGCCCGTCGCCTGTTCCAGCTCTTCCAAGGTGAGCTGTCCGCCCTGCAGCCGGTCCATGGCCTGTTGCAGCGATCGGATCAGCTCGTTCATACGGTCGGAGGCTTTTGTCTCGGCCATGCGCAAAGGGTTGCGTGCGAAATTCGCTATTCCCGCGTGGACAAACAACATGCCGCGAACCATGGATCGCTTTTGTATGAACCACGGATGCACACAGATGGACACTGATCGATCAAGGAAGACGGGTTGCTGTTCCAAGGCTGGCAATTGTCCCCCTATCCGTGTTATCCGTGTGGATCCGTGGTTGTATTCAACCTGAAAACACCTCCCATTCGCATCCATGGTTCACCCGCCGGGACTACCTTGGCGGCCGCAGCACAACGACGGATGTTTTTGGAGCAAAGCGGCAAGCGCAGCCCGAAGCGGGGCTGGATCGAAGTGGTGTGCGGCAGTATGTTCTCCGGCAAGACCGAGGAGCTGATCCGTCGCATCCGGCGCGCCGAGTTCGCCAAGCAGCGGGTGGGCATCTTCAAGCCCGGCACCGACACCCGCTATCACGAAAGCGACGTGGTGAGCCACGACCGGCGGGCCATCGCCAGTGTACCGGTGCGGGACAGTGCGGCGCTTCTGCCCTTGGCCCTGGAGCTGGAAGTGGCGGGCATTGATGAGGCACAGTTCTTCGATGAGGGCCTGCCCCGCGTGGTAGGCCAGCTGGCCGATGCGGGCGTGCGCGTGATCATCGCCGGGCTGGACATGGATTTCCAAGGGCGGCCCTTCGGACCCATGCCGCAGCTGCTGGCCATGGCCGAGTATGTCACCAAGGTGCACGCCATCTGCGTACGTTGCGGCGAACTGGCGCACTACAGTCACCGGACCATTCCGAGCGAACGCCTGGTGGTGCTGGGCGAGACCGACAGTTACGAACCGCTGTGCCGCCAATGCTACAACGCGGCGTTGAAGGAGAAGTCAGGCGCGGAGAACACCCTGTTCGAGTGATGTCCGAAGGGCTGCTGTTGAGCGAACTGGCCGCCGCGATCGGTGGCCGTCTGCACGGTGCCGACCGCCGCATTCGGCACCTCTCCATCGATTCGCGCCAGCCCTTCCATGCGGAGGACACGCTGTTCATCGCCCTGGGCGGCAAGCATCATGATGGCCACCGCTACCTGCCGGAGCTGCGGAAACGCGGTGTGCACAACTTCCTGGTGAAGGCCGGTGCGGCGAAACGGGATGCGGACGACAGCGCGATCGAGGTGGCCGATACGCTGAAGGCCTTGCAAGACTTGGCGGTGTGGCACCGCAAGCAATTCGACCTGCCCGTGATCGGCATCACCGGCAGCAACGGCAAGACGGTGGTCAAGGAGTGGCTCAACCAGTTGCTGGTACCCGAGGAGCGCATCGTGCGCAGCCCGGGCAGCTGGAACAGCCAAGTGGGCGTGCCGCTCAGCGTTTGGGAGATCCAGCCTGAGCACACGCTGGGCCTGTTCGAGGCGGGCATCAGCGAACCGGGTGAGATGGACGCGCTGGAGCGGATCATCGCGCCGACGATCGGCGTGTTCACGAACATCGGTCCGGCGCACGGCGCAGGCTTCGCCAGCGACGCGGCCAAGGCGGCGGAGAAGGCCAAGCTGTTCCGCCACGCGAAAACGGTGGTGTACTGTCGCGATCATGCAGTGGTGCATGAGGCCCTGTCGGGGTTGAAGGATGTGGAACTGCTGGGGTGGGGACGGAACGGGAATGCCGGGATGCAGGTGACTGGTGAAGTAGTGAATGGTGATAGGGTGCAGGTCGAATTGAGCTGGAAGGATCAGGAGTTCGGCGTGGAGCTGCCCTTTGCGGATGCGGCCTCGGTGGAAAATGCCCTGCATTGCATCGCGGTGCTGCTGTTGCTGGGCCGGGACCCGGACGTGATCGCGCGGCGTGTGCGCCACCTGCAACCGGTGAGCATGCGCATGCAGCTGCTGCCCG
>JAGFIV010000097.1 GCA_024103275.1 Flavobacteriales bacterium | reverse complement strand
AAACAGGCTACCTTGGCTCATGTGTTCGGCTCTTGGCGTAAGACACCTCGAACCTACACACCGAAGGGGGCGCGAGCCCCCTTCAACTTTTTCATGCCTTCATATCTTTCCCCGGACACCACTGATTTTGGAATATCTACGACGCCTTTGAGTAGAATAGCTGGAGACATTTTTAAACCATATTTTTTATTGTACTGGATACAATCGGTATCTGATTCTGACTGAAAATGTAAATAACTGATTTCAACACCTGTTTGCCAATACAAATTGTTCTCATCTTCTGTCTGAAGTTGGCTTTGTCCATTCACCGGAGATACGATGATGCCAAAAAGAATAAAAATGAATGCATGGAATTTCATTGTTATTGACCCTTATTACCGTTTCTAAGTTCTTTTTTACATTGCCACCAACGACGGGTTTTCGCATTGCGTCAATTTCCGGACTTGGTTGTGGCCGGGAGTTTCGTAAAGCCAGCCAAGTTGGCTCGCAAAGCGAAATGGGGTTCACCCCAAGTCCAGGTCATCGAGCGGGCTGCGGATCTTGCCAAGGGTTTTGGAGAAGGTTTCTATTCTCTTGTTGCTGCTGTGAACACGCAGGTCCGTTCCTTGTTTCCAAAGTGGCGAAGGGAACGACAGGCGTAAGGTATGCAGTGCGGTGGATCCTGCAATGCCTATCGTGCGGCAGCCCTGCTCCACCGCGCGAACCACAGCACCACCACGAAGCAGCACAACGGTGCCAGGTACGCGAGCTGCAGCCCGTGCCGGTCGCTGATGGCGCCCATGACCGGCGGGATCACCGCGCCGCCCACGATGCTCATCACCAGCAGGGAGCTGCCGAGCTTGGTGCGGCCGCTATGCACTTCACGCCCTTCCGCTCAATACCGGTCATCCAGGCAGAAGATGGGTTTGCGCTCCTGCCACTTGCCCTCGGTGAAATCGGGGATGTCCTGCACCTGGCCGCCCTCGGCGATGCTCTTCTCGCTCAGCGGGGTGATGGCGTACCACGTGGCCATGTCGTACACGTCCAGCGGGAAGGGCTCCTTGCGCTTGATGCACTCGATGAAGGCGTGGTCCACGAAGAAGTCCATGCCGCCGTGCCCGGCGCCAGCGGCCTGCGCGGCGTAGCGCTTCCACAGGGGGTGGTCATACTGCTCCAGCAGGTCCTTGCTGTTGGCCCAGCGGTCGCTGTGGTCCATGGACTTCTCGAAGTAGAGCAGGCCCTGGTCCAGGTCGCCCCAGCCGGTGTCCTGCCACAGGCCCTCGGTGCCCTGCACGCGGAAGCCCAAGTTGTACGGGCGCTGCAGCGTGGTGTCATGCGTAAGGAGGATGGTCTCGCCATTGGCACATTGGAGCAAAGTGCTCACGATGTCACCACACTTGAATTGCACCTTGGCATTGGGGTGTTCCGGGCCGCCCTTGCGGTTCTCCACGATGAACTTGTGCGCGCCTCGGGCCTTGCTGGCGGTACTGCTCAGGCGGGTGAGGCGGTTGCCGCGGTTCAGGTCCATCATGGTGGCCAAGGGCCCGACGCCGTGCGTGGGGTAGAGTTCGCCGTTGCGGTCCACGTAGTGCTGCGTGCGCCACTTGGCCTCGCTCCAGGCGCTGGGGCCGAACTCCACGCCGTCGCCGTAGCCGTTCTCCTTTCCGCTGTTGAAGAGCACGTTGCGCAGGTCGTGCTGGTAACCGCCCTGGCCGTGGATCAATTCCCCGAACTTGCCCTGGCGCACCATGTTCAGCACGGCCATCACGTCGCGGCGGTAGCACACGTTCTCCAGCATCATCAGGGGGATGCCCGTGCGCTGGCTGGCCCGCACGATGTCCCAGCAGTCCTGCAGCTTGATCGCCCCGGAGACTTCCATGCCCACGATCTTGCCGGCCTCCATGGCCGCGATGCCCTGCTCCACATGGAACTCCCACGGGCTGCTGATGATCACCGCGTCGATGTCGTCGCGCTTCAGCAGTTCCTTGTAGTCGTCGTTGCCCTTGGTGTACTCGGCGGCAGGCTTGCGCTTGGCCTTCACCAGCAGTTCGCGGGCCATGGCCATCATGCCGGCATCGGGGTCGTGCAGGGCGACGATCTCCACATCATCGCGCAGGGCCAGTTCGGCCAGGTGGACCTGCCCGCGCAGGCCCACGCCGATGAAGCCCAGGCGCACCTTGGCATCGCCGGGTCGATAAAAGGCTTTCAGGCTGCGTGGCACAAGGCCGAGGCCCAGGATGGCGAGGGTGGTGTTGCGGATGAAATCACGGCGATCCATGACCAGGGGATTGGTTTGGCCGGTGAAGATGGCCGATACCGTGCAAGCACCACGGACAAAAGATTGCAGGACCTATGATAGCTAAGCGCGGACCGGCCGATCGGGCGAGTGGAATGCACCGGGCTGCTACCCCAGCCGGTCCTTCACGTACTCCACCTGCGTCTTGCCGTGGGCCTTGGGGCGGCCGTGCTCGTCCATGCTCACCATCACGATGCGGTCGATGGTGATGATGGTCTGGCGCGTCATCTTGTTGCGCACCTCGCTGCGCAGGGTGAGGGAGGTGTTGCCGAATTTCACCGCCTCGATGCCGATCTCGATGATGTCGCCCTGCTTGGCGGAGCTGACGAAGTCGATCTCGCTGATCAGCTTGGTCACCGTGCGCGGGTTCTCCAGCTGGATGATGGCGTAGAGCGCGGCCTCCTCATCGATCCATTCCAGCAGCCGCCCGCCGAAGAGGGTGCCGTTGGCGTTGAGGTCCTCGGGCTTGATCCATTTGCGGGTGTGGAAGCGCATGGCGGGCGATGCGGGCATGGGAGCGGCAGGTTTGTGGTACGGTGCGCGCGAAGTTAGCCGCCCCTGCGCGGCCACCTATTCCGCCCCGCCCGCGAAGCGCACCTGCAACAGCACTTCCACGGTGCGGCGCCCGGCCACGGCGGCATCCGTGTTGAACATCGCCCAGCCGTAAGCCACGCCGAACGTGGTGCTTCCCCAGTCCAGCGCGGCGTTGGCCAGCAGCGCGTTGCCCACCTGCCAGCCCAGGCCCGCCTTGAAGCCGAGCAAGGCCGGGCCGCCGGCGCTGCGCGTCCGGTTCAGGAGGTCCTTGCCGGCGTAGATGTTCACGCGGCCGGTGCGGAAGGGCCCTTGCAGCTGCCCGATCACTTCCCCGGCGAAGAAGCCGTTGTCCCAGATCTCGTGCGGCAGCTCCGCCATTGCGTAGGCGTTGAAGCGCATGGGCGCAGCCGCTGGCGGCGTGCCTTCCTCGCGCAGCACCAAACGGCCCAGGTGGTCCGCCGCGACACCGGCCACCAGGATGTTGCGTTCCCTTCGGAACCGGCTTTCGGCATCGTTCTTCAGGGTGAAGGACAAGCCCGCCCGCGCCTCCAACCTGCTGGCCTGGCCGGTGGAAAAGCGCTCACCGGAGGGGAGCGAGGGATCGTACTGCACGCCGTCGTACTGGCTTCCCCAAGCGCCGTCGAGGTCTCCCTGGGCGATGCTGCCCCAGCGCACGTGGAGCCCCGCGGAAAGGAAGGAACGTCGGCCGCTGCGGAGGTGGATCGTCGGCAGCACGCCGAGAGCCGTGCCGCGCAACGCGCCGTCCGGCTGCCGGTCCTGGGCAGCGAGCAAGCCCACGCCCAGCCACGACCCCACGGCCTTGTGCCGGTTGCGCAGGTTCCATTCCGCGGCCAGCAGGTCATTGCGCCAGGCACCGGGCATCTGCAGCCATTGGTCCTGGTGCATCAGGGTGATGCGGCCCCCCGGCCCGAAGCCGGCGCGCGAGGGATCCAGCAGCAGCTGTGCGCGGCCCGCGAAGAAGAGGTCCGCATCCTGGGCGTGCAGGCATCCGGCGAAAAGGCCGGCCATGATCCAAGCGGTGCCGCACTTCATTTCCGCAGGGTGATGGTGCCGGTACGCTCGATCCGTTCACCGGTGCTGCGCTCGGCCCGGAAGGTGAAGAGGTAGCTGCCTGCGGGAAGGGGCGTGCCGTTGCGCGTGCCGTCCCAGCAGGCGTCGGGCGTGTTGGCCTCGAACACGCGCTGCCCCCAGCGGTCGTAGATGCTCCAGTCCAGTTGCGTGATGCAGCCGCCCAGCGGGCAGAGCGCATCGTTCAGGCCGTCGCCGTTGGGTGAGAAGATGTCCGGCAGGAAGAATTCGCCGCAGGCCGTGCCCGGCGCGATGGTGTTGGTGTCCGGCGGGAAGAACGGCACCACCACCACGGTATCGAAGGCCGAGCAGCCGGCACCCGACGTGGCATGCACCACGTAGGTCACGGTGTCCTGCACGGTACACGTGGTGGTGGCGGACCCGGGGGCATCCAATCCCTCGCCCGGGCTCCACACGAAGCTGGCCAAGGGATCCGGCGGGATCAGGGCACAGGTGAGCACCGTGGAGCCATCTTCCGCCCAAAGCGTATCCGCGCCGATGCTCGCCGTGATGTTCCCGAAACTTTCAATGGTGAAGGTGAGCACCTGTGTGCAACCGGCGCTGTCGCTGGCGGTGACGGTGTAGGTGCCCGGCGGCAGGTTCTCCGCGTATCCGCTGCTGTCCGGCCCGTTGCCGAAGTCGAAGACCAGGCCGGGCGCGGTGCTCGATGATTGCACTTGGGCGGTGCCCGTGGGTTTGTCGCAGTAGGCGTAGGTGGTGCCCACGCTGTCCATCAGCGGCGGCGGCGCCGTTACCGTGAGGCTGTCCGTGCGCGAGCAGCCCAGTGTGTCGGTGATGGTGACGAAGTACGTGCCCGCAGGCAGGCCGTTGACCACGGGGCCATCCAAGCCGGGCATGGCCCAGGCGATGGTGGGGAACGCGGTGCCCGGTTGCACCAACGTGATGCTGCCGTCGGCACCGCCCGCGCAGGTGTCGCCTTCCACCAGCCAGGTGGCCGATGCGATGGGCGGTAATGTGAGGAGGATGCTGTCCGTCCGCGCGCAGCCCATGGTGTCGCTGGCGGTGACGATGTAAAGTCCCGGGGCCAGGTTTTCCGCCGATGGTCCGCTCAGGCCGGGCTGCGACCATTGGAAGGTGAATGCGGAATCCAAGGCGGGCGAGTCGCCCATCACCGCATGGATCGCGCCGGGGGCGCCGGTACAGCTGATGGGCGTTACCTGCCAGGTGAGGTCCAACGTGGCGGGTGCGATCACGTGCAGCGTATCGGTGCGGCTGCAGCCGGTGAGCACATCGGTCAGCGTGGCCACATAGAAACCGGCGGCAAGGCCAGTGATCACGGGACCTTCATAGTCCGCGGGTTGCCAGGCCAGGGAAAGTCCCAGGGAATCGATGGCCACGGGACCCGGCGTGGTGAGCGCGATCATGCCCGGGCTACCGTCGCAGCCGATGTGGGCCACCTGCCAATCGGCTTCCGGCGCGGACCGCACATACACGGAATCGGGCACTCCCACCGAGCAGGCGGGCCCATAGGTGCCTACGGCCTCCACATGCAGCCAGCCAGCCACCGGCGGTGCAAGGAAGAGCGTATCGGCACCGGTGGCCACCACGCTGTCCGCCACGAGCCAGATGAAGCTTTCCGCACCCGCGCCATGCAGCAGGACGGGGGCCCCTGCACAAACGGTATCGCTTACGGTGACCACAGGCTCGGGGATCGCGTGGACGATGATGTCCGTGTACGCGCACGCGGACGCGTGGTCCAACCCTTCCGCACGGGCGTATAGGGTGAAGCTTTCCGTGGCAATGAACTCCAACGTGTCACCCACGGTGATGAACTGCGTGGGCACCCCGCAGGTATCCCGGTACCACGCCCATTCCGCGTCATAGCCCAAGGCCCCTCCATAGACCAGGAACAGCACCGGGTCACCGTGGCAAACGTGGAATTCATTCCGCGGCGGGGTGGTGCCACCGTTGCCATTTCCGTAACCGTAACCGCCCCCATCGCCGGTACCGCCACCCCCGCCCATGCAGATGCCGCCTCCCGGCGTGCTGAGCCGTTGATTGACCCTGGCGACAAACCCGTCGGCCGGCCCGCCGCCGTACTCCATCTGGTGCCCCAGGTGTGTCAGGCCCGTATCGGAGGTGGTGTGCCCGCCGGTGAAGACGGCCGTGAATCCTTTCACCGTCATCGCATGTGCCTCTTCTTCGCCCATGGCACCGATATAGGTTGACCAGGCCAACGTGGAATCATTGTCCATGCGCAGGACAAAGGCATCCATGTCGCCGCTGAGCGAGCTGGTGGAATCCATCGGGGTGGCGATGTTCACCGGGGAGCGTGTGACACCGGCCGCATAAAACCGGCCCATTTCATCCACGTCCACGGCCATCAGCGCGTCGTAGCCGGTATCGCCCACGAAGGTGCTCCATTGCACCTGCAAGGAGGTGTCCAGCACCGCCAGGAAGCCATCGCCGCCGCCGGCATTCTGCGCGTGCATGGAAGACGGGGTGGCGTACAGGTCCTGCGATCTTGTGGCACCTGCCAACGCCAGCATCCCGCCCCGGTGGGCCAGCCCTTTTGCCAGATCATCGGCCTCGCCGCCGAAGTAGGTGGCCCGCACCACGGCCATCCCCGTATCCAATACGGCCACGAATGCATCCATGCCCCCTTGCAGGCCCGGGGTCATGGCATCCCCGCTGGCGATGCCCGACGTGCTGTTGGTGTTGCCCGCCAGCACCATGGTAGGGTCATGGCCCTGCACCACCCCGATCACGTGGTCGTCGCCCGGTCCGCCGATGTAGGTGCCGCCCAGCAACCGATGCGTGCCTTCAAAGCGTGCCACCAGCCCGTCCAGGCCGGCCTGATGGGCCTGCACCGGCGCGATGCTGTCCGGGAACGCGCCGCCCTGGTCGGCATGGCCGGTGACCACCAGCCGCCCGTATTGGTCCAAGGCCGCGCCGGTGGCCACTTCCTCGCCCGGCCCGCCGATATAGGTGGACCCCGCCAAGCGCCCGTACCAGGTGAAATAGGCCACGAAGATGTCGCTGCCTCCGCCCTTCAACGGCTGCCAAGCCATGGTATCGCGCACGATGCTGTCCGCAGAGGTGGTGGTGCCCACCAGGTACACGCCTTCGTCGCCAACGGGCACCACCTGCACGGCCTCATCATCGCCCGGGCCGCCGAAGAATGTACACCAAAGCATCGAGCCTTGCGGCATGTACTTGGCCAGGAATGCATCCGATGCACCTCCTCCAAAATGGCGCTGGTGCGTGAGGCCGCTTTGGCCCGTGGTGTCGTTGCCCGGCAGCATACCGTCCGTGGCGCGCCCGGCCACGTACACGTGGCCGAAACCGTCCGTGGCAATGCCCAGCACGCGGTCCGCTCCACCACCGCCTGCATAGGAGGTCCACTGCCGCAAGGCATTTTCATTGGCCTGGCCGGATGCCGCCACGGACATCGCCATGTACACGGCCAGGACGCCCATTCGGTGGATGGGACATGCAGGCCTTCGGGTAAAAAGGTGTGAACGAGGGGCCATGGTTACCGGGTTTGAACCCAAGATGGCCTTTTGGATCGCCCAGTGCCTGCGCCTGGCGAGATACGGTGGGATCGGCCCCGGGACCGGTAGCAGGAACCACCACACCCCGATCCAACGACGCGTTTCGCAGGCCCGGTTACGTTTTTGGATCCCGGTCATGCACGGACCTCCCGGCCGTTCCACGGGCGAACGGCATCGGTGGTGTGCGGCTTCCGCATGACCAACCATCAAAGCCCATCCCCCCGTGGCGTTCCCTGGGGCATCCGGAAGGAAACGCGGCAATCCCGGTGGCCGCGCCGTTGCGCACGGAAGGTCGGCACGAAACGGCACATTTCACCTTTGCCGTCCTGCTCGCCAATTTTGCCCGATACCATGAACGCCGATACGCCGATCATTCAACCTGCCACCTTGAAATTCCTTTCGGACCTGGCCAGGCACGACAACGACCGCGACTGGTTCGAGGCGAACCGCCCCAGGTACCAGGCGGCACTGGGTAACGTACGCGCCTTCGCCGACGCCTTGATCGAGCGGATGAACCGCCACGACAAGATCGCCACGGCCGACGGCAAGCAATCGATCTTCCGCATTTACAGCAACCGGCGTTTCCGTCCGGACCGGCCGTTGTACAAGCAGCACTTCGCCGGCGAAATGGACCGCGTGAAGCCCGCCCTGCGGGGCGGCTACTACTTCCACTTCAAGCCGGGCAAATGCTTCATCGCCTGCGGTTTCTGGAATCCCGAACCCGGGGACCTGCGGCGTATCCGCATGGACATGCTGTATGAGTACAAGACCTGGCACGGGATCCTGCATGGCAAGAACCTCCGCAGCCATTGGGGGGAGCTGGAAGGCGAGCAACTGAAGACGGCGCCGCAGGGCTTCCCCAAGGACCACCCCGCCACGCCCCTGCTCCGTTTCAAGCAGCTCACCTTCAGCCACGATTTCACCGACAAGGAGGTGATGGCACCGGATTTCGTGGATGTCGTGAACACCCATTACAAGGCCATCCGGCCGTGGTTCGACCATATGAGCGAGGTGCTCACCACGGACGAGAACGGCAATCCGATTTAAGGCGGACCGGCATGCGGAGAATAGTGATTGTATTCTCCGCATCTTTTGCGGTGTTTATACGTATCTTTGTCCGTAGAACGGTTCCCGATGTACATCCATGAGCGCAGGGATTGGCCCCGTTTCCGCTGGGATGCCATCACGTTGGCGCCCGCACTGGCGGAGGCCCATAGGATGCTCGGGCACCTGCTGGGGAGCATGCAGGCCGTGGGCTTCGATCTTCGCAATGAGGCCAACCTGCAGACCTTGGCGGTGAACGTGCTTCGGACCAGCGAGATCGAAGGCGAGATGCTGGACCCGGCGCAGGTCCGCTCCTCCCTGGCACGGCGGCTCGGCATGGACATCGGCGGCGCGCCCCTGGTGGACCGTCATGTGGATGGTGTGGTGGAAATGCACCTGGATGCCACCGGGCATTGCCGGCAGCGGCTTGATGCCGACCGGCTGTTCGGATGGCACACTGCCTTGTTCCCCTCCGGGCGCAGCGGCATGCTGAAGGTGCTCACCGGGCAGTGGCGGGATGACTCCACGGGCCCCATGCAGGTGGTGTCCGGCCCGATGGGACGCGAAAGGGTCCATTACCAAGCCCCGGACGCCGCCCGCGTGAAGAAGGAGATGGCCACCTTCCTGAAGTGGGTGAACGGCAAGGACGACCTTGATCCGCTGATCAAAGCCGGGCTGGCGCACTTCTGGTTCGTCACCATCCACCCCTTCGAGGATGGCAATGGCCGCATCGCCCGCGCCATCGCGGACATGCTGCTGGCCCGCGCCGACGGTTCCCCGCAGCGTTTCTACAGCATGAGCGCACAGATCCGGGCCGAACGCGCCAAGTACTATGCCCTGCTGCAACGGATGCAGCAAGGCACCATGGACGTGACCCGCTGGCTGGCATGGTTCATCGCCTGCCTTTGCCGTAGCCTGAAGGCGTCGGAAGCCATGCTTTCGTCCGTGCTGATGAAGCACCGGTTCTGGCAGACACATGCCAAGACCGCGCTCAACCCGCGGCAATTGAAGGTGCTGACCAGGCTGCTGGACAACTTCAAGGGCAACCTCACCTCCACCAAGTACGCCAAGATCGCCAAGACCTCCCAGGACACCGCTTCCCGCGATATCGCCGACCTGATCACCAAGAAGGTCCTGCGCAAGGGGAAAGGTGGCGGCCGGAGTACGCACTACCTGCCGGTATCCTGATCCGGAGCGGGGTTCGCGGATTGATATTGTACCGCCCCTTCCCCGCTGGCGCTTTCCAATTTGCTGGCGGCATCCACCTCCTTGAAGGTGCGGTTGCCCGCAAACGTGTTGCCCTCTTCCTTCACCGTGGCGCCGCCCAAGGCGATCCGCTCGCGGCGTAGCACGAAGACCTTGTCATTGCCGCTGAAGGAGCATCCTGTCACCTGGGCCCGGGAACCGTCCAAGGCCAGCAGGGCCACGGCATTGCCGGCGAAGTTGCACTGGGAAACCGTGACCTCGCTGCCGCGTGCCAGACGCAACGCGGTAAAGGGCAGCCCCTCGAAGGCACAACCGCTAACGTCCATGGTGCACGAGCGCATCACCAAGGCCGCGCGGTCCGAGGTTTTGTCGGCGTGGTCGGGCAGCACGAAAGCGGTGCGCCGGACGGAGCCTTCGGCTTCAGCCAGGCTCACGTAGGCCCCATGGGCATTGGCCAGCACGCAATCCGCCATGCGGAACGTGCCCCGGCGGGCACTCACCGTGGCCGCACCGTACGCCTCGGCGATGTCGCAGTGGTCCATGGTCACATCGGCCTGCAGGAAGCTGAGCATGCCGCCATGGTACACCCCGTTCGCCAGCAGGTCGCTGCCACCGCTGATGCGCATGCCGCGGATGCGCACGCGCGTGTTGCCCGTGCCGTTCACCGCGATGGCTCCCCACGGCCTGGCATCACTCTGCGGGCGGATGAACACCGGATTGAGGTCGGTGCCGCGCGCGTGGAACTCGCCGTTCACCACCACGCTTACGCCCGGTGCCATGAACCAGCGCGTGCCTTTTTCCAGCACCACGGCGATGCCTTGCGGGATCACCAGGTCGTGGTCGATGTCATACTTGCCGCGCACGAAGCGCAGCGTGTCCGGTTGGGTACGGAACTGGGCGAGCCAGGGATCCAAGGGGATCGCGGGCATCGCCGGCCGTTGCACCGGCGGACCGATGAATCGTTCCGGTTCCGGATGGAACAGGCGTTGCAGGAACGCCTCGCGCCGGCGGTTCACTTCCGCCTGCACCAAACCGATGTTGCGGCCTTGTGCCAGCACCGGCACCGCCGCCGAATCGATGGCGACCAGCCGGGCGGCCCAGGCGGCGCTGTCCTTGCGCAAACCCTGAGCCAGTGCCACGATCTCGCGCTGGACCGGTACGCTGGTCAACGCTTCGCGGAACACGGTGCCCCAACCCGTCCCGTTCTCCTCGTATGCGTTGCCGTGGTCCATGCGGTAAAGTGGCGTGATGCCGCCCGTCATGCGGTCCAACATGGCCCCGGCCTCCCCGCGCAGCAGTCCGCCGCGCTGTTCGGCGCAAGCAAGCAAGCCCACGGCCGCTGCGGCCATGGAATCGATCCGGTCCGCCCGGAGCGGTGACCCGGCCGCGCCGATGGTGTCCCCCACCGATGAACGGCCCTCCAACTCCCCTGCCCCGTCCGTGCCCATCAGGGACATGGCCACGGGAGCGTGCCTCAGCACGAAATCGGGCGTGATGCCTTCCTGCACCAGGTAGGGCCTTGCCTTGCCGCCGTTGATCTCCAGTTTCACCAGGCCCAACTTGGGGACCAGCACCGGAAGCGAATCCGCCACGGCCTGCGCATAAAGGGCGGTCAATGCATGCAGGTCCGCTGCCACCAGGCTCAGCCGGGAAACGCCTTCCGGGCCCGCGTTTTCCGGGAAATCCAGTTGGAGGTTGGCCGTCGGCCCGTTCAACAGCAGCGCCGATCTCCTGGCGCGCAACGGCTCTCCTTCGCCGATCGATACGGCCACGCTGTCGCCGCCCGTTGGACGGAGCGTCATCTTTTCGGCCTTGCCCTCCACGTGCTGGCCCGGGCGGTGGTCGAAGAGTTCCTGGAAGACCATCACCTCGCCCTGCTTGATGCCCAAAGGCCATTGCCCGACCATGCGGTCATAGGGCAGCAGGGAGAAAAGCATGAAGAGGGCCACGGCCGGCACGGCAAGGCCGAAGAGCCAGGCTTGGGCATTGGGCTTGCTGCGCTTTCCTCTTCTCATCACCCAGGGCGCTGCACGGGTCACCGCTTTTTCACCGGGCTCAGCATGTACACCAGCACCGTGACCACGGTCAGCGTGATGGCGCTCAGCATGTATCCCAAGCCGAACAGGGCCGCGATCATCACCATGGGGATGCCCATGCCCCGTCCGTCACCGGTGCGGTTGAACAGGCCCGCGATGATCACCGATCCCGCGATCACGATGGGCTGCCACAGCTCGGACTGGATGTGCCGGACCAACAGGGCCACGCCCAAGGCAAGCACCAGCAACGGCAAGCGGACCAGCGGCCCGCGCTCGGCCTGCCGGAAACCACGGTTGTACGCCCAACCCACCAGGATCAACACCACGAGGACCTGCACGGCCAGCACCACCACATCTCCGGTGCCGTCCGGCAACAGGTGCTTCCATTCGCTGATCCGTTCGCGCATGATGGCGAAGGTGGCACAACACGCCTCCTTGCCGGGTGCCGCCCCGCAGCTTTCGCCAACAGGCGCACGTGGAGAACCCCGGGGCCTGCTACAGGTAGCGGGCCATCCACGTATCGCGCAAGGCTATGCGGAAGCGGGAATCGAGGTCGGCCTTGTTGTCCACCAGGTCGTTGTACACCATGGTGCCACCATCGAGCTGGCCGTCCTTCACCAAGGCCTCCAGCTGCGAAGCATGGCAGGAAGCGATGCCCCCGTCCTTTTCGTACAGCACGACCATCCTGTCGGTGAGCTTGAGGCCCAGTTCATTCTCCATGCGCTTGATGAACCGCGTGCTGGCATCGATGGCCCCGCCGCACAGGTGCGCATCCAGGCTGCCGGCCGCCACCACCACGAAATGGTCGTTCAACAATTCCACCACACCGCGGACCGGCACCCCGTGTGATTTCCATTTGGCGGTGAACACATCCCCCTCCCGCTTGAGGGTTTCCGCCTGCATGGCGTTGATGGGCCCGGCGCTCTTGTAGATCCACACCCGGGCATCGGCCGGCAGGGTGGCGAGGGTCATGATGGCAGCAGTTTCCATGGGTGCAAAGTTCGGCATTAACCTCTCAACCCGGCTGCTCTACCGGGCCACCACCACGCGCCCCATCTCCCTTCCCCGCGGCCCCGCCAGCTCGATCACATACACGCCGCCCGCCAGGCCGGAGACGTCGAGCGTCAGCCGGTCGCCCTGCCCCATGGCAGGTACCGCGTGCCGCACACCGTCGGCACCATGCAACACCCACGACCCGATGGACCGCCCCGGCCATTCCACATGCAGCATCCCGGAGGCCGGGTTCGGGAAGATGCGGGCCCGTGCCGCAAGGTGTTCCGGGATGCCCATGTCCGGCCCCACCACCTGCGTGGAGCGCGCCATCATGGCATATTCATTGGCTACCAGCAATTGCACCTCCAGGTCCCCGGCCGGGCGCGCGATCAGCGGGTCCACTTCGGTGCTCACCCCTTGATCCCCAAAGATCCAATAGTGCCATTCGCCTGTGGCCATCGAGAGCAGGCGGATGCTGTCCCCTTCCACCACGGCCTGAAAATCGGCGACGGGCAGCTCGCCGAGGACGGGCAGGTTCACCAAGGGTGCATCGGGGTATGCCTGCAACAGGCGTATATCCCGTGTCAAGGCGGTGTTGAACCACAGCCGCTGTACCTCCGTGGCCAGCAGGCCCCATGGCGCGGCATTGCCCGTGGCATACCAGTACGGGAAGTGCCAGTGTTGCTGCATCACCGAGTGGGCGGTCAGGCCGTTGTTGGCCCCTCCGTAGCTGTCGTCATCGGCATGGGGCAGGCCGAACGCATGGCCCAGTTCGTGGGCCATTGTGCCGCGCGGCACGCAGGGCCACACCGAGCCGGACGGGTTGCTGTTGCCCGGGCAGGCATCGCAATACGTGCCCGGATTGAAGGCCGGCCAGCCTTCAACCGACGCCATGGCCACGCCACAATGATCGTTGCACCAGTGTGAGCCCAGGCCGATGCCTGCACCGCTGACGCCCTTGACCCACAAGGCCAGGATGTGGCCCTCCTCCCACACCGGCACGCCGGCCGCCTCCATTTCCGGAAGCAACAGGCCCCACCAGTCGCCGTCGTAGTATGCCCGGTCGTGCTGGCACTGGAAGATCTGTACCTGAAAGGGCTCCGGCAACCGGAAGGTGGTGCCGCAGGTGCGGACCTGGAACCACGCTTGAATGTCGTGCATGGCCAGCGCCACGGAATCCACCTCCTGCTGGCTCCATGCAAGGTCGTTCGGCACCACGATGTAAGGATATACGCGGACTTCCTGTGCGACGGCCTTGTACCCGCACACAAGGCCGACCGTCATGGCCACCGCAGGCAACATGGTCCTCATCCTGTACATCGGTTCCGGAAAGGCCGCTAATGTAACCGGACCTCAAAGGCCCATCCTTCCCGCGTTCACCTGCCGGGCGCCGCTGGCGTATTTTGCGCATCATCAACAACCATGAGTCAATCCCTTCACCACTGTTGGCTGCTATTCGCGGCCCTTGCCCCGATGACCGCCTGGGCACAAGGCGAGGCGCTTTGGCTGCGGTACGGCGCCATTTCACCGGACGGCACCACCATCGCCTTCAGCCACCAAGGCGACCTGTGGCGCGTTCCCTCCACCGGCGGGGCCGCCACGCTGCTCACCACCAGCGATGCCTATGAACATTCCCCGGTTTGGTCCCACGACGGGAAGTGGCTGGCCTTTGCCAGCGACCGCAGCGGGAACTTCGACGTGTACGTGATGCCCTCCTCCGGGGGAGCCGCCTCCAGGCTTACGTGGCACAGCGCCGACGATATCCCCACGGATTTCACCCCGGACGGCAAGCATGTGCTTTTCAGCAGCATGCGCATGCACTCCAACGCCGACCGCCAGTTCCCCGTGCGCACCTTCGGCGAGCTGTACCTCGCCCCGCGGGAAGGCGGCCGCGCCGTGCAGGTGATCTCCACGGCCGCGCATGCGGCACGGTACGGCCCCGATGGCGCATCCATCGTCTATGAGGACCGCAAGGGATTCGAAAACCATTTCCGCAAGCACCACACCTCCTCCGTCACGCGGGACATATGGATGTACGACCTCAGCAGCAAGACGTACGCACAGATCAGCACCTACGCCGGCGAGGACCTCAACCCCGTGTTCAGCCCTGACGGTGCCCAGGTGTACTACCTGAGCGAGGAAAAGGGCAGCATGAACGTGTTCCGGCGAAGTGCGGCGGGCGGTCCGTCCGAACAGGTCACCTTCCTGGAAAAGGATCCCGTGCGCTATCTCAGCATCAGCAAGCAGGGCACGCTGTGCTTCAGCTACCGCGGCGCTTTGTACACCATGGCCCCCGGTGCGCAGCCCGTTCGCCTGACGGTGTCCACCTCCGTGGACGGCCGCTACGCCCCCGAGAAGACCGTTCCGGTGAACGGTGGCGCCTCGGAGATCGCCCTTTCGCCCAACGGCGTGGAGGTGGCCTTCGTGCATCGCGGCGAGGTCTTCGTCACCTCGGTGAAGGAGGGCACCACGCGCCGCATCACCAACACGCCGGAGCAGGAACGCTCCATCAGCTTCAGCCCCGACGGGCGAAGCCTGCTGTACGCCACGGAGCGCAACAACAGCTGGGACCTCTACCGCACCAGCCTCACACGGCCGGAGGAGAAATACTTCTTCAACGCCACGGTGCTGAAGGAGGAACCGCTGGTGGCCACGTCGGCCGAGGAATTCCAGCCGGCATGGTCGCCGGACGGCAAGGAAGTGGCCTACCTGGAGGAGCGCACCGCCGTGAAGGTGTACAACCTCGCCAGCAAGCAAAGCCGCACGGTGCTCCCGGCGGACAAGAACTACAGCTATGCGGACGGCGACCAATACTTCTCCTGGTCACCGGACAGCAAGTGGCTGCTGGTGCAATTCCTGCAGGACAAGCAGTGGATCACCCAGTGCGGGCTGGTGAAGGCCGACGGCACCCAGCCGGTGGTGAACCTGACCAAGAGCGGCTATGACAACGGCCGCCCGAAGTGGGCCCTGGACGGCCAGGCCATGATCTGGTTCAGCAGTCGTGACGGCTACAAGAGCCAGGCCAGCTGGGGCGGGCAGCAGGACGTCTATGCCATGTTCTTCACCCAGGCCGCCATGGACACGTTCCGGTTGGGCAAGGAGGAATATGACCTGCTGAAGGATGATGCGGAGAAGGACAAGGGTGAGGAGGACAAGGGAGGGAAGGATGGTAAAGGGGGTAAGGATGGTAAGGGAGGTAAGGGAGGTAAGGGCGGTAAGGATGAAAAGGAGGGCAGCGCGGTGGCGCCGCTAAAGTTCGAGCTGGAGGGCATCGAGGACCGCAAGGTGCGGCTCACCATCCACTCCAGCGACCTGGCCGATGCCATCATGAGCAAGGACGGCGAGAAGCTGTACTACCTGGCGGAATTCGAGAAGGGTTTCGACCTCTGGCAGACCGACCTGCGTACCAAGGAGACCAAACTGCTGGTGAAGATGGGCGCCGAGGGCCCCGGCAGCTTGGAGATGGACAAGGAAGGCAAGAAGCTCTTCCTGGTGAACAACGGCGGCATCTCCATGGTGGACCTGGACAAGGGCGAGGTGAAGCCCGTGGGCATCAAGGGCGAGATGCGCTTGGATGCCGCGGCCGAGCGCAACTACCTCTTCGAGCATGTGTGGCGGCAGGTGCAGAAGAAATTCTACGTGAAGGACCTGCAAGGCACCGATTGGGACTACTACAAGAAGGAGTACGCCCAATACCTGCCCTTCATCAACAACGACCAGGACTTCGCCGACCTGCTGAGCGAGATGCTCGGTGAACTGAACGCCTCCCACACGGGGGCCTACTACCGCGGCTCCATCCCGAACGGCGACGCCACCGCGCGGCTCGGGCTCTTCTATGCCAACGACACCCTGCCGGGCCTCACCATCACGGAGGTGATCGACCGCTCGCCGGTGATCAAGGCCGGTTCCAAGGTGAAGGTCGGCACGGTGATCGAGCAGATCGACGGCGAGGCGATCACCGGCCGCGATGATCCCGCTCGGTTCCTCAACCGCAAGGCCGGCCGCAACGTGCTCCTCTCGTTTTTCGACCCCAAGACGGGCAAGCGCTGGGAGGAGACCGTGAAACCGATCACCCGCGGCGAGGAAAACGAGCTGCTGTACCGCCGCTGGGTGGAGCGCAACCGCCACACGGTGGACAGCCTCAGCAACGGCCGCGTGGGCTATGTGCATGTGCGCGGCATGAACAATGACAGCTACAAGACGGTGTACGAGGAGGTGCTGGGCCGCTACCACGACAAGGAAGCCCTCGTGGTGGATACGCGCTTCAACGGCGGCGGCTGGTTGCACGACGACCTGGCCACCTTCCTCAGCGGCCATGTGTACATGCACCTGGAGCCACGCGGGCAGGACCTCGGCACGGAACCCCAGTTCAAGTGGAGCAAACCCAGCGTGGTGCTGATGAACGAGGCCAACTACTCCGATGCGCACATGTTCCCGTTCACCTACAAGGCCCTGGGCATCGGCAAGCTGGTGGGCATGCCCGTACCCGGCACCGGCACCGCGGTGTGGTGGGAGCACTTGCAGAACGGCGTGACCTTCGGCATCCCGCAAGTAGGCATGGTGGACAACAGCGGCAAGTACCTGGAGAACCAGCAACTGGAGCCCGACGTGCGCCAAGCCGACGAACCCGCATTACTCAGCAACGGCGTGGACCAGCAACTGGGCGCGGCGGTGAAGACGGCGTTGGGGCAATAAGCCGGAGCCGCCCCTCACAACTTCCCCGCCTCGGCGATCAGCTCGGCGATGTCCTTCACCTGCACCTCGGCCTCCTTGCCTTGGTGCTTCACGCCGTCGGTGAGCATGGTGTTGCAGAAGTTGCAGGCCACGGCCACGATCTTGGCGCCGGTGCCCACGGCCTCTTCGCTGCGCTCCACGTTCACTTCCTTGTTGCCCGGCTCAGCCTCCTTCCACATCTGGGCGCCGCCCGCGCCGCAGCACAGCGCCTTTTCCTTGCTGCGCTTCATCTCCACCAAGGCCGTGTCCAGGCTGCGGAGCACCTCGCGCGGGGCCTCGTATTCGCCGTTGCCGCGCCCCAGGTAGCACGGGTCGTGGTAGGTGATCTGTTGCCCTTGGAAGCTGCCGCCCTCCACCTTGATGCGCCCTTCCTTGAGCAGCTGGTTGATGAACTGGCTGTGGTGCATCATTTCGTAATGGCCGCCGAGCGCGGGGTACTCGTTCTTCATCACGTTGAAGCAGTGCGGGCAGGTGGTGACGATCCGCGTGATGCCGTAACCGTTCAGCACCGTGATGTTCTGCAGCGCCTGCATCTGGAACAGGAACTCGTTGCCCGCGCGTCGCGCCGGGTCGCCGGTGCAGCTTTCCTCATTGGCCAGCACCGCGAACTTCACGTTGGCCGCATTGAGGATCCGCGCAAAGGCCCGCGTCACCTTCTTGGCACGGTCGTCGAAGGAGCCGATGCAGCCCACCCAGAACAGGACTTCGGGCTTCTCGCCTTTGGCGGCGAGCTCGGCCATGGTTTGGATGTGGATGGTTTCCATGGGTTGGGTTGTGGAGGTGTAGGGTGTAGGGCGTAGTGGCGTAGTCGCGTAGGCCGTAGGGCGTAGTGGCGTAGGGCGTAGTGGCGGAGGGCGTAGGGGGGAGGGGCGTAGGGCGTAGGGGGGGAGGGCGGGGGGCGGCGGGGCGTTGGGGAGAGAAGTGGAGGGTGAGGGGGGGGGAGGCGCGGGAGCGTGCATGGTTGCGGGCAGGTCGGCCAGGTTTTGGGAGTGGATGGGTGGCTGGGGGGGGGTTGGGGAGGCGTAGGGGGTAGGGGGGAGGGGGCGGGTGGCGTGGGGCGTAGGGCGTAGGGGCGTAGGGCGGAGTGGCGTAGGGCGTAGGGCGTAGTGGCGTAGGGCGTAGGGGCGTAGGGCGTAGGGCGTAGGGGCGTAGGGCGTAGTGGCGTAGGGCGTAGTGGCGTAGGGCGTAGTGGCGTAGGGCGTAGGGC
>JAGFIV010000094.1 GCA_024103275.1 Flavobacteriales bacterium | reverse complement strand
CCCTGCCGCAGGCGCGATCAACGGCTGCTTCGGTCTCGCAGCCGTGGCACCCCGCCATTGCGGTCCTACGGTTACGGAAGGCTGGAGCGCACGTCCAGCCCCCAGTTCAGTTTATTGCGCAGCGTGTCCAGGAAATCCTGCCCCTCCAGTTGCACCAGCTTAACGCGATGGTCCGCATGCCGGACCACCAGCAGGGGGAAGTCCTCGAGCACTTGGCTGCGCGAGTCGAGGTTCACCAGGTACTTCTCGCCGCGCGAGTCCACCTGGAGGGTGAGCGTGCTGCCGCCGCGCACCACGAAGGGGCGCACGTTGAGGTTGTGCGGGGCGATGGGGGTGATCACCATGGCGTCGCAGTCGGGCGCCAGCAGGGGGCCGCCGCAACTGAGCGAGTAGGCCGTGCTGCCGGTGGGGGTGGAGATGATGAGGCCGTCCGCCCAGTAGGTGTTCAGGAAGCGCCCGTCGAGGTGGGCGTGGATGGAGATCATGGCGGCGCCGTCGCGCTTGTGGAGGCTCACCTCGTTCAGCGCATGGTTGTGCGTGCCGAAGCCGGGGCAGCCCTCCAAGGTGAGCGCGGCGCGCTCATCGATGCGGAAGCGCCGCTGCATCAGGGCGATGATGGTGGCATCCACGTCCTCCAGGCGGGTGCTGCTGATGAAGCCCAGCCGCCCCAGGTTGATGCCCAGCAGCGGCACCGGGGTATGGCCGAGGAAATCCACGCTGTCCAGGAAACTGCCGTCGCCGCCCATGCTCACCACCAGGTCCAGGCCCGTTCCCTCGGCCCGCTCCATGACCTCGGTGCCGGGGCCGGGCGGTACGCCGGCCTCGGCCATGCGGCGCGCCAGCCCGCTTTCCACCACGGGCGTGGCCCCGGCCGCCGCCATCTTGGCCATGATGTCGTTGATGGTGCGTGCCACCGGGGCCGGGAACAGGCGTCCGAGGATGCCGATGCGCATGGATGCTCTTCAGAAGGGTTGGGTGAAATGTAGGTAGAATCCGGCTTCCCGCAGGCCGTTCACCGCTGCTTCCAGGCGCAGCACCTGGTCGTAGCTGGTCACCAGGGCCAGGCCCAGGCCGTAGCTGTGCTGCCAGTGGTTGGCCAGCGGGTTGCGGGCGGCGTGCACAAGGTCGGCCACGTAGCCTTGGTCGCTGAAGGCGTTGAGGTACACCGCGATGTAGAAGGTGCGGAAGGCTTCCAGCGGGATGGCCTCCACGCGGTACAGGCGGGGCTGCACCAGCGTGAACAACACATTGGCCTTGCCCAGGAACCAGTGCTGGCCGTCGATGATGTAATACTCGTAGCCTCGCAGGTAGTCGCGGTAGCCCAAGCCTTCCTGCAGGTAGTAGTGGTCCGCGACGCCTTGCGAGGCCTTTCCGCTGAGGCTGGCACCCAGGCTCCAGCGTTCGCCCCGCTTCCAGCTGCGCTGCACGGTGGCGTTCACGGCCGTCACGTCGGGCTGCCCGGGCCCGATGCCGGACCGTTCCAGGGCGAGGCGGCCGTAGCTTCCCTCAAGCGGAAAGGCGCGGGAGTCGCGGCGGTCCAGCACCATGGTATAGGCCAGGGCGAGGTATCCGGCCCGCCGGGCGAAAGGGGCCAGGTAGTCCGGGTTGCGCAGCACTACGGTGTCCCGCACGGCCACATCGTTCCAGCCCGCGCTCCACCCATGGCGGATGTAGTGGGAGCGGCGCAGGGTCACGGTGGCCCCGGCCCGCCATTGGCGGATGATGTTCTGGGTGGGCGTCTTCAGCAGGATGCGCTTGTTGGCGTCCGTGCCGATGGTGATCTCGTCCTGTTCCCCGTACCCTCCGCTCACCTGCACGCCCCAGCGTTGCCGCCGGTCCACGAACGGCACGCGGTAGGTGAGGCCGAATTCGCGGGAGTAGCCCAGTTGGGCCTTGGCCACCAGGGTCTCGTTGCGGCCGCGCATGTTGAAGGCGAAGAACTCCAGGCCGAAGTTGATCCGGCGGAAGTCCTTGGTGAGCCACCAGGTATTGAAGTTGGGGTCGGCCAGGCGCACCAAGGGCTGCGGCCACCAGTACCAGCGCTCGTTGAGCGTGATGAGGATGAACACCTCGTCCGGCCCCAGGTAGTTGGGCAGCAGGTCCACGGTGTTGAACAGGCCCAGGTTCATCAGGTTGTCGCGGCTGCGCCCCAGCTGCTGGTACAGGGCCTCGGCGGTGAGGGTGTCGCCCTCGTGGAAGGTGAGCTCGCGCAGCACCACGCGTTCCTTGGTGATGCGGTTTCCTTCCAGGAGGATGCCCGACACGCGGAAAGGGCCGGGAAAGGCGTTGGTGGTGTCCTGGGCCCGCAGGGCGGCCGTGGAGGCCAGGAGCAGGAGGGCCGGAAGGAGGTGCCGGGCTATGGGCTGCAGCACTTTCATGCGGACATTGTGCAACCCCGCCGCTCACATTTTGATGATCCGCATCAGGTCATCGTAGCGTTCGCGCAGGTTGTCGTCCAGCTTGGAGCCTTGGAAGGTGGTGTGCACGGTATACTCAAACCGGTCGAAGGCCTGGAGGATGCCGCTGATGTCGTCGCGGTTGATCTTCAGGGTCACCTCCATGCGCATGCTGTCCGGCCGGTCGGTGCAGTACATGCTCAGGATGCGCGCACCTTCGTCCTCCACGATGCGGGCGATTTGTTGCAGCGAGTAGTCGTTGCGGCCCATCTCCAGCACCACCACGCTGCCGGGCACGCAGGCGTTCACCAGGTCGGCCAGGTGGCGGGCGGCCTCGTGCTCGCCCACCACGCCCAGGTAGCGCCCCCGCAGGTCGAGCACCGGCACCAGCGGCAGGTCGCGCTCGTGCATCAGCTTCAGCACGTCATACACATGCTGGCGGTCGCGCACGTAGGGCAGTTCCACGCTGTCCATCAGCCCCTCCACCGTGCTGCCGGGGTCGGTGCTGTTCAGCGCCGCTTCTTCCTTCATCAGCCCCACCAGGCGGCCGCGCGACACCACGGGCAGCACGTGGATGCCGAATTCATCCATCAGGTCCAAGGCGCGGGCCACGGGGTCCTTGGGGCTCAGCGGCTGGATGGTCTTCGAAAGGATCTCGGCGGCTTGCATCTGGGAAGGGGTTGCGCCCGCATGGGGGCTAATTTTGTCCCGATCACGGGACCAAGGTAGAAGGAGTGCGAGGATGACCAAGCTGAGCGTGAATATCAATAAGCTGGCCACATTGCGCAACGCCCGGGGAGGCAACAACCCCGACGTGGTGGCATGGGCCGTGCTCATTGAACGGTTCGGCGCGCAGGGGATTACGGTGCACCCGCGCCCCGATGAACGCCATATCCGCTACGCGGACGTCCGGGCCCTGAAGCCGATCCTCACCACCGAGTTCAACATCGAGGGCTATCCCAACGATCAGTTTATCGATCTGGTGCTGGAGGTACGACCCGCGCAAGTGACCTTGGTGCCCGACCCGCCCGGCGTGCTCACCAGCAATGCGGGCTGGGATGCCCGGGGCCGCAAGGCCGAATTGAAAGCCGTGATCCAGCGGTTCAAGGAGGCCGGCATCCGCACGTCCATCTTCATGGAAACCGACCCGGAGCAGATCGCCCATGCGGCCGATACCGGCACCGACCGCATCGAACTCTATACCGGCCCCTACGCGGAGGCCTTCCACCAGGACCGGGAGGCGGCGGTGGAGCCTTTCGTGCGCGCGGCGGAGAAGGCGGCCGGGGCGGGCCTGGGGCTCAATGCCGGCCACGACCTCGACCTGCACAACCTGGCCTGGTTCAAGGAACAGGTGCCGGGCCTGCTGGAGGTTTCCATCGGCCACGCCTTGATCTGTGACGCACTCACCTTCGGCATGGAAAACACGGTGCAGCTGTACAGAAGGCAATTGCGATGAGCGTGGACTTGTTCTTCCGGCGCGAGGGCGCCGGCCAACCGATCATGATCCTGCACGGCCTGTACGGCAGCGGCGACAACTGGGGCCACATCGGACGGGCGCTCAGTGCCGACCATGAGGTCTTTCTGGTGGACGGGCGCGACCACGGCCGCTCACCGCACACGGAGCACATCACCTATCCGCTGATGGCGGAGGACGTGCATGCCCTGATGCAGAAGCTGGGCCTGCGGGACGTGGTGCTCGTGGGCCATAGCATGGGCGGCAAAACCGCGATGACCTTCGCACAGCGCTGGCCCGAACTGCTGAAGAGCCTGGTGGTGGTGGACATCGGCCCGCGGGAATACGCGGCCGGAGAGCATGCCACCATCGTGAAGGCACTGGCCGGCAGCGACCTGGCCCACAAGGCCACGCGCCGCGAAGTGGAGGAGCACATTTCCCGAACGGTGCCGGAGCCCGGCGTGGTGCAGTTCCTGATGAAGAGCCTGTATTGGGAGGAACCGGGCAAGCTGGCCTGGCGCTTCAACGTGCCCGTGCTCGAGCGCGACATGCCGCACATCCTGGGGGCCATCGGTGCGGAAACGGTGAAGGTGCCCACGCTTTTCATCCGCGGGGGCAAAAGTCCCTACATCCCGCGGGAGGACCTGGCGCAGATCAAGGAGCAGTTCCCCAACAGCCGCATGGAGACCATCCCGTATGCCGGCCATTGGGTACATGCACAGGCACCGGACGAGGTGATGGACTTGATCCGGTCGATGGCATGAAGGCGCTGTTGATCGGGCTGTCCGGTGTGATGGCCTTGGCCGCAGGGGCGCAGGACAGTGTGCGCTACAGTGCGGACTACACGTTCCATGACGGCATCTACTTCAACTTCCAGGCCTTTCGCGGCAATGCGCCCGACGTGCCCCTGTCCGCGCTCACCACGGCCCAGGGCCGGCACGTCACCAGCCTGCGCGCGGCGGGCGACCGCCTCTTCCGCCCCGACAGCAGCGGGCAGCGCGTGCGCCTGGACCTGGATCGCGCATGGGGTTTCTGCGACGGCGGCATCGTGTATGTGCGTGCGGGCAACGGCTTCTCGCGGATCGGCCTCATGGGTGCCCTGGCGCACCTCACCTACGATGCCACCTACCGCAATTTCGACCCGTACATGATGTACGGCGGCACCACCTACACCGTGGAGGAGCAACGCTTCCTGGACATGGCCACCGGCGCCTTCCTGCCGGTGAGCGCGGCAGGCATACGCGAAGTCCTGCTGCGCGATGCCGTCCTGCTGGAAGAGTTCGATGCCCTGCCCAAGAAGCAGCGCAAGCGCACCGAAACCGTCTTCCTGTTCATGCGCCGGTACAACGACCGGCATCCGCTTTATTTCCCGCGGTGAGGCGGTGGCAGCCATTCCCGGACCGACCGCAGCGGCCCGCCTGAGGCAGCGCAAAGGGCCTGGGCCTCGTCTTATGCTTGGAGGCGGTAACTTCAACCTGTCTTCCCGATCAAGCAGAACCCAGCGGAATACACCATGCCCGTGACACGAACCCTGAGATCAGCAGTGCCCATGGCCGGAGCGTGGAGGTTGGCGATGGCCTTCCTTGTTGGGTTGACGTGGGGCCCCGCCCTAGTGCTCGGACAAAACTGGTGCCCGCCGGGCGCTACTTGGCTGTATGAAACAGGCGATCCCATGGCCAGCTTCGGGTCGGTTCAATACACCTATGCCGGTGATACGCTTGTGGATGGGTGGAGCGCCCAGAAGATCAAGGGAATGGGCTATTACGTAGTGTCAGTGGGTGAGTTTGCGGACACCGTGCATACCACGGAACCGGACGTGCTGACCCGAACGGACGGGGACTTGGTCTACTTCTGGATGGCCGATCCGCAGGCATGGGATACGCTGTATTGGTTCGGTGCCGTGCCCGGCGATCGATGGAACCCCGGTTGGGATTGTGAAGACGGTGCGTATGTGGCGGTCGTGGATACGGGTACCACGATGGTGGAGGGCATTCCCTTGCGCACGCTTGACCTGGAGGTGTGGTGGAATAATGACCTGGCAGGAGGGACCACCATCATGGAGCGGGTGGGTGACATACACGGATGCATTCAATTGCGCTCGCCATGCGGAATATGGGAGTCCGCCTGTCAATTCTCCTGTTACCGGGACAATGAGATCGAAGGCTATCCGGACGCGACGGCCACTTGCCGGTTGAACGTGGGCTTGGAGCCACTCCCGGCCATGGCCATGGGGCTCTCCGTATGGCCCGTTCCGTTCCAGGACCGGCTGATCGTGGAAACGGCGCAGGTCATGCGCCAAGGCAAGGCCCGTCTGGTGGACCTGTCCGGATGGGAAGTGCTCCGGGTGCCCTTTGAAGGCAAGCGCCTGGAGTTGGAGGCTCCGGGGCTTCCTGCGGGCCTGTACGTGCTGCAATTGGTGGATGGCGAAGGAAACCGGGGACAGGTGCCCGTGGTCAAGCAATAGCCGCTCGGGGCTGCCGGCCCATCACCACACCACCACCGTCCGTTGGCTGTGCGTGCCCTCCTGCACGCTGCCCACCACATACATCCCGGCTTGCCAGTCACCGGTGCGGATAGTGGCGAGGCCGTTCGTTTCCATCCGGTACACCTCGCGACCGGTGGCATCGCGTACGGTGATCAGCGCGGGGCCGGTGCCGGTGGGCAGCAGGAAGAGCTCGTCATGGGCGGGCACGGGCCACGCGATCAGCCCGTTGGCCAAGGCCCTTTCGCCGATGCCGGCCACGGCGTTGTGGCGTGCGTTCCACTCCTGGAAGAACTGGTTGGCCACCGTGCCGCCATGGATGATCATGATGTTCTCGTCGTTCACGTTCTCCGCGCTGGCGGTCCAGTTGTGGCTGCCGGTCACCACCTGCGCATTGCTGGCGCCCTCGTCCAGGATCGCGTACTTGTGGTGCAGCATGCCGTCCTCATTCCCGTGCGCGTAGATCTCCACGCCGTTGTTCACCAGGAAGTTGAACTCCGATCCGGTGGCCTCGATGTCCTCGATGTCGCCGCGCACGGTCATGCCGGGCCGGTTGTTGGCGTTGCGCACCGCCGTGCCCAGGCTGTTCTCGGTGAAGATCAGCAGGGCGAAGTACAGGTTGGCGGATGCGGCATTGATGGCGTTGCGGATCTTCAGGGTGGTGCCGTCGCTGGGCGAGAAGTACACTTCCACGGTGGTGCCGCCCACGTTGAAGGTGTGGGGCGTGTTGTTGGCCTTGTCGGCGCCGAAACGGCTCTGCACGGGGTCGGGCTGCGGCCCGCTGCCGCCCCACATTTCCTGGAACTCGGTGCGGTAGCACTGCGCCACCGCCTGGTCGTGGATGAAGACGATGTTGTTGTAGTCGTCGAAGAAGCTTTGGGTGGTCCAGTTGCACGACCCGCCCATCACCACGGCGCGGTCGGCATCATCGGCATCGATCACCATGAACTTGTTGTGCATGCCGCTGCCCTCGCTGTCCTCGCGGTACAGCACCGGAATGCCGCTGTTGAGGCTGCCCAGTGCATAGTTGGAGTTGCCGCCCTCCGCGATCCAGCGCACCTGCACGCCGCGGGCCTTGGCCGCGTTCACCGCCTGCACCATCAGCGTGCTGTTGGTGTTGTACATGGCGATGTCCAGCGTTTGTTCCGCCCGATCGATGTACGCCTTGATGGTGTCGTCAATGGCGCTGAACAGGCCGATGGCATCCTCGCCGCTGCTCACGCTGGTGTCCACGCCCTTGGTGAAGTACACCTTGATGTCACCGGCGGAGCGGGAGGCGGTGGAATAGATCCCCACCGGGGCGAACGCCGTGTCGCCGCCGGCCACGGAGAAAGGCTGCACGTAGTGGAACGAGGCCGGCGCCAGGCCGGTCAGTTGAAGCTCGTGGATGGTCCCGCGTGCTTCATGGGCGGCATGCAGGCCCAGCCCCGGCGTAGGGCCGTAGTAGGCTTCCGTGCTGCCTGGCCGGTCGGTTTGCCAGGTGAGGGTGAAACCGTCGGGCACCAGGCTGGTGGGGACCACATCCCGGCTGATCCGGATGGATTGGGCGCTGGAAAGCGTGCAGAGCAACAACAGGGAACCGACCAACACGGTCCGGCGGGGAGCATCCTTCATGCGCGCAAAGGAACGATGCCGCCTGCCCTTGGCACGGTCCTTTCAAGGTTCTTATCAACCGCGATGGGATGCGCGGCATAACTTGCCCGCCCTTCATCCAGCCCATGACCGTATCCTTCCGTTCGCCCCTGCTGTTCCTCGCGCTGGTCCTTGCCCAGTTGGTGCAGGCCCAAAAGGACGAGGTGCGCTATGAACCGCGCCCCATCGGGTTCTACAACGTGGAGAACCTGTACGACACGCTCGATGGCCCCAACGATGACGCCGAGTTCCTGCCGGGGAGCGCCAAGCAATGGGACACGGAACGCTATCGGCGCAAGCTGCAGCACTTGGCCAAGGTGCTGGGGGAAATGGGCTCGGACATCTTCCCCGACGGCCTGGTGGCTTTCGGCCTGTGCGAGGTGGAGAACAGGGCGGTGGTGGAGGACCTTGTCCACACGCCGCCGTTGGCCAAGCGGGGCTACCGGATCGTACACCACGACAGCCCCGACCGGCGCGGCGTGGACGTGGCCTTCGTGTACAACCCGAAGTATTTCACCCTGCTCCACGAGAAGAAGTACCGGCTGACGGACCCGCAGGACACCCTTTTCCGCACCCGCGACCAGCTGGTGGTTTCCGGCCTGATGGACGGCGATACGGTGAGCGTGGTGGTCAACCACTGGCCTTCCCGCTTCGGCGGGGAGAAAGTCTCATTGCCCAAACGCAAGCTGGCGGCGGAGCTGGGCCGCCACATCATCGACTCGCTGCTGGCCCGCAATGGTAACGCCCGTGTGCTGTACATGGGCGACCTGAACGACGACCCCGTGGACCCTTCCGTGCGCAAGTTCCTCGGCACCACGGGGGATAAGGACCTGGTATCGGACAAGAAGCTGTTCAACCCCATGTACGACCTGTACCAGAAGGGGATCGGCACCCTGGCCTGGCGCGATTCCTGGAATGTGTTCGACCAGATCATTCTCACGCCTGCCCTGGTGACCGGTGCCGGGGGTGCCTTGCGCTATTACGGGGTGCGCGTGTTCAATCCGCCCTGCCTGCGGCAGGATGAGGGCAATTATGCCGGTTATCCCTTGCGCACTTTTGTAGGCGATACCTACCAGGGCGGGTATGCGGACCACTTTCCGGTGTATGTGATCCTGGTGAAGGAGGTGAAGTGAGGGGGCGATTTGCCAAATTGCCAATGAGCCCCATTGCCAAGGATCCAACAGCCTAAGAACCACAAGCTACGCACCAATTACCCAAGAGACGGCATGATCATCGTCACCGGAGCCGCGGGCTTCATCGGCAGCCGCCTGCTGCATGCCTTGCAGGAGCGCGGCTACACGGACCTGGTGGCCGTGGATGACTTCTCGCGTGCCGACAAGGCGCGCAACCTGGAGCACATCACGCTCAGCCACCGGGTGGAGCGCAAGGCCTTCCCGGCGTGGATCGAGGCCAACGAGCAGCTCATCCAGTTCATCTTCCACCTCGGCGCCCGCACGGATACCACGGAGTTCGACAAGGCCGTCTTCGATGAGCTGAACGTGCGCAGCAGCCAGGCCATCTGGGAGCGTTGCGCCGAGTACGCCATCCCGCTGGTGTATGCTTCCTCCGCGGCCACCTATGGCGATGGTGCATTGGGCTACGGCGACACCGACGACACGCTGCCCTTCCGCCTGAAGCCGCTGAACCCCTACGGGGAGAGCAAGAACGACTTCGACAAATGGGCCTTGGGGCAGGAGCGGAAGCCCTTCTTCTGGGCGGGCTTGAAGTTCTTCAACGTATACGGCCCCAACGAGTACCACAAGGGCCGCATGGCCAGCGTGGTGTTCCACGCCTTCAACCAGATCCGCGATACCGGCGGCATGAAGCTCTTCCGCAGCCACCGCCCCGACTACAAGGACGGCGAACAGCTGCGCGACTTCGTGTACGTGAAGGATGTGTGCGACGTGTGCATCTTCCTGATGGAGCACCGCAAGCACAGCGGACTGTACAACCTGGGCAGCGGCAAGGCCCGCACCTTCCTGGACTTGGCGCGCAACGTCTTCAGGGCCATGGGCAGGCCCGAGCAGATCACCTTCATCGACACACCGGCCGACATCCGCGACAAGTACCAGTACTTCACCGAGGCCGCCATGGGCAAGCTGCGCGGCATCGGCTACGACAAGCCGTTCCACACGCTGGAGGAGGGCATCGCGGATTATGTGAAGGGATACTTGATGAGGTAGTTGCCCGTTGTTGGTTCGTCGTTCGGGGTCCGTGGTTTGGGGTCCGATGGGATTTGCTGGGGGATCGAGCACGACGTGAACCCGGATTCCCTGCGAACCACGAACGATGAACTATGAACCGGAATCTTTACCCTGCCACGATCTCTTCCTCCCGCAACATCAGCAATTGCTCGCGGATGTGAAGCAAGCGGGCCCGTACCTCATCCACGGGCACGACCGGGGTGGCGGGTTGCTCCGGGTCCACGGTTTCCGGCTTGCGCAACTCCCCCTTGGCTCCTTGCAGGGTGAAGCCTTTCTCCTTCACCAGATACTGGATCCGCCTCAGTTGAAGGATGTCTTCCCGCGTGTATAGCCGGTCGCCCTTGTTGGTGCGCTTGGGCCGCAGGCTGCCGAATTCCTTCTCCCAGTAACGCAGCAGCGACGTGTTCACCCCCAGCTCATCGGCCACCTCACCGATGGTCCAGTACATGCGCTCGATGGATTTTTCCTTCAGGGGCATCACCGCGAAGATAGGAGCCGGGGCGTAGTGCGCGGGGCGTGGGGTGCGGTAAATTGATCGCTGCGGTGCTCTTGGCCCATGGCCTACGGCCTGCCGCCTGCGGACACGCGCCGCGTCAATCCATGGACTGCCCCGCGTTGCCCGCCATCTCCACCATGCGCGCATATTCCTCGGGCGTCAGGCTGTTGAACAGGAAGTTGATGGGGTCCATGTGCACGCCATCCTTGATCACTTCGTAGTGCAGGTGGGGTCCCGTGCTCAGGCCGGTGCTGCCCACATCGCCGATCACGTCGCCGCGCTTCACCTTCTGGCCGCGCCGCACCTTCACCTCCGACATGTGCGCATAGAGCGTCTTGTAGCCGTAGCCGTGGTCCAGGATCACATGGTAGCCGTAGCCGCTGGTGTTGTACCCCGCGAACTCCACCGTGGCATCGCCGGTGGCGTGGATGGGTGTGCCCGTGGCGCAGGGGAAGTCCAACCCCAGGTGGGCCTTGGCGATCTTGTAAATGGGGTGCATCCGCACGCCGAAGCCCGAGATCACCTTGGATTGGTCCTGCGGGATGGGCTCCACGGACGGGATGCTGGCCAGCATGTCCTGTTTCCGCAACGCCAGCTTGCCCACCTCATCGAGCGAAAGGCTTTGCACATACATGCGCTTGGCCACCTTGTCCAGCCGCTTGCGCGTGTCGATCACCAGGCTGCTGTTGGCGAAACCCTCCAGGTCCTTGTAGCGGTTCACCCCGCCGATGCCGGCCATGCGCACCGTGCCGGGAATGGGGTCCGCCTCGAAGATCACCCGGTACACGTTGTCGTCACGCCGTTCCAGGTCGGCCAGCACGTTCTCCACCTGCGTGAGCTGCTTGTTGATCAGCTCGTACTCCACCATCAACTGCTGGTTCTCGCGCCGCAGGGTGGCCTCCTTGGGTGAATCGATGAACTGGAAGGCGAGGAAGATGCCCGCGGTGCCCAGCAGCAGCCCGGGGGCCAGGGCCAAGGCTGCCCGTTTCACCTTCTTCCATCCACTGATGCGGATGCGCTCGAAGTTGAGCGTGTCGGGGTTGAAGCGGTATTTGTGCTCGCCCATCGCGCCGTCGGGATGGCGAAGGTAACCATGCCCCAAGGGGCGCCCACGGGGGGCAAGTTATTTTGGCATACGCCGGGCCAGGGCCTTATTGCTTCGTCCAGGTCCCCGTGATGGTGTACGTCTGGCCCTGGTCCTGTTCCTGCCAACGAAGCTTCAGGATGTTGCCGTTCAAGGTGATGACCTCGAGCACATCGTTGTCGCCATCCACCGTGAGCGTCAACACGGTGTTGTTCTGCGTCAGGGTCCATGTCCCGTTGAGGGTCTGGGGATCGTTCGGGTCGCACGTTTCAGCACCTTCGTCAATGTTGACCGAGCCGTTTTGGGCGAATCGGTAGATGTTGTCCGTGAAACAGGAGGGCAGCATGCTGTAATAGTCCGTGCTGCCCTGGTAGGCCGGGTCGATCGTGGCGGCCGTCATCTTGTAGTTCTTGTCGCAAAGCAATTGGGTGGCGTTCTGTGTGCCGCCACCACCCCCGCCACCCCCTCCTCCTGGATTCACCAGCCCTCCATTGGAGTTGTTGGCCTGTGCGTTGTCATCGCCGTCCTTGGAGCATCCGCTTGCCACAAGCGTGATGGACAGGAGCATTAGGAGAGGGGAAGGGATCGGGAACCGCATGGTGTAAGGTTTGCCGGACAAAACTGCCAATTGCCCCGGGCTGCGTCAATCCCTAATTAGGGGGAGGGGCATCGGCTACATTTGCCGCGCTTTTCCCTTCCCGATGCGCACTTCCCAGCAGATCCGCCAAGCCTTCCTCGACCATTTCGCGCAGCGCGGCCACGCCATCGTGCCCAGCGCGCCCATGGTGGTGAAGGACGACCCCACGCTGATGTTCACCAATGCCGGCATGAACCAGTTCAAGGACCTCTTCCTGGGCAACCGGGCCGCGACGGACAAGCGCATCGCCGACACGCAGAAGTGCCTGCGCGTCTCCGGCAAGCACAACGACCTGGAGGAGGTGGGCATCGACACGTACCACCACACGATGTTCGAGATGCTCGGCAACTGGAGCTTCGGCGACTACTTCAAGAAAGAAGCCATCCAGTGGGCGTGGGAATTGCTGGTGGGCACCTACAAGATCGACCCGGCCAACATCTACGTCACCTACTTCGGCGGCGATGCCGCGGACATGCTCGATGCCGACCTCGAGACGCGCGACCTGTGGCTGGGCCACCTGCCTGCGGAGCGTGTGCTGCCCTTCGGCCGCAAGGACAACTTCTGGGAGATGGGCGAGACCGGCCCGTGCGGCCCGTGTACCGAGATCCATGTGGATGTGCGCAGCGAGGCCGAGAAGAAGGCTAAGCCCGGCACGGAGCTGGTGAACCGCGACGATCCACAGGTGATCGAGATCTGGAACCTCGTGTTCATGCAGTTTGAGCGCAAGGCCGACGGCAGCCTGCACCCCTTGCCCGCCAAGCATGTGGACACGGGCATGGGCTTCGAGCGCCTGTGCATGGTGCTGCAGGACAAGCGCAGCAACTACGACACGGACGTGTTCCAGCCGCTGATCCAGGCCATTGCCGGGCGAAGCAACAAGGTGTACGGCAGCGGGCCCAAGGCCGATATCGCCATGCGCGTGGTGGCCGACCACCTGCGCGCCATCGCCTTCGCCATCGCCGACGGGCAGCTGCCCGGCAACACCGGCGCGGGCTATGTGATCCGCCGTATCCTGCGGCGCGCCGTGCGGTACGGATACAGCTTCCTCGGCCTGCAGGAACCGTTCATCCATGACCTGGTGCCCGTGCTGGTGGACCAAATGGGCGGCCAATTCCAGGAGCTGGCGCGGCAGCAGGAGCTGATCACCAGCGTGATCAACGAGGAAGAGAAGGCTTTCCTGCGCACCCTGGAGACCGGCACCAAACGCCTGGAGCAATTGGTGGGGGAGAGCAAGGGCACGCTGGACGGCACCAAGGCCTTTGAGCTGTTCGATACCTTCGGTTTCCCCATCGACCTCACCCGGCTGATGGCCCGCGAGCACGGCCTGGAGGTGGACATGGAGGGGTTTGGGCGTGAACTGGGGAAGCAGAAGGACCGGTCGCGCGCCGCCACGGCCATCACCACCGGCGATTGGACGGAGCTGGCGGCGGGCACCACGGAATTCGTGGGCTACGACACGCTGCAGGCCCAGGCCCGCATCCTGCGCTGGCGCCAGGTGAAGGACAAGGCGGGCGACCGTTTCCAGATCGTGCTGGACCGCACCCCGTTCTATGCGGAGGGCGGCGGCCAGGTGGGCGACCAAGGCTGGCTGGAACAGGACGGAAAGCGGGTGGCCGTGCTGGACACCAAGCGGGAAAACCAGTTGATCGTCCACTTCACCAGGGAATTGCCGGCCGATGTATCGGCACCGCTCATGGCCCGGGTGGATGAACATCGCCGCAAACTGACCCGCCGCAACCACAGCGCGACGCACCTGCTGCACCACGCCCTGCGCCATGTGCTGGGCACGCACGTGGAGCAGAAGGGCTCATTGGTGGCGCCGGACCGGCTGCGCTTCGACATTTCCCACTTCGCCAAGATCACCCCGGGGGAATTGGCGCGCGTGGAGGCCGAGGTGCGCGACCTGGTGCGCGCCGACCTGCCCTTGGATGAACGCCGCGACACGCCGATCGAGGAAGCCAGGCGCATGGGTGCCATGGCGCTGTTCGGCGAGAAGTACGGCGACAAGGTGCGCGTGATCAAGTTCGGAGACAGCGTGGAGCTTTGCGGCGGCACCCACGTGCCGCGCACCGGCGAGATCGGCGGCTTCCGCATCGTCAGCGAAGGCGCGCTGGCTGCGGGGGTCCGGCGCATCGAGGCCATCACCAGCGAGGCCGCGGACCGCTATGTGCAAGAGCGCCTCGACACCTTGGAGGCCCTGCAGGAGCTGCTGAAGCATCCCAAGGACATCACCGTGGCGGTGAAGCACCTGCTGGACCAGAACGCCGCGCAGGCGAAGGAACTGGAGAAGGCCGCACAGGAGCGGGTGGCACAATTGCAGCAAAGCATCCTGGCACACGCCGTGGAGGTGAACGGTGCCCGCGTGGTGGCCCGGGAGGTGGAGCTGGACGCCAACGGCATGCGCGACCTGGCCTTCCGCCTGAAGGACGGCAACCCCGACCTGTTGCTGGTGCTGGGCGCGCGCGAGGGAGGCAAGGCGCTGCTGGCGGTGATGGCCGGGCAGGAGCTCATCGCCCGCGGCTTCACCGCCCCCAAGCTCATCAGGGAGCTTTCCGCCGAGATCAAGGGGGGCGGGGGCGGCCAGCCCTTTTTTGCCACCGCCGGCGGCAAGGATCCCAACGGGCTGCCCCGTGCCCTGCAAAAGGCCAAGGAGCTGGTGGGATAAGGCACCGATCGGCGGCTTGCGGCCCGCCGGCCAAGGCATTATCCCGATCGTTGCGGATATTCGCACCGCAGCCGGGGATCTCTCCTCCGCGGCCGCGCATCCATGCTGAAACCCCAATTCAAGGCCCGGGCCCGACAGCTCGCCTTGGGTGTGCTGTTGGCGTCCGCCGGCGCGTCGCCCGCCCAACAAATGATCTGGACCGACACCTTCAACGGCGGCGTGGTCACCGGCACCTTCTCCATTGGTGATCAGAGCTGGGGCATCGGTGTGATCTGGATGGAGCTGCCTCAAGACGCCACCATCCGTAAGGCCATCTTGTATGTTACCTCCGTGGGCGGGGCCGACGATGCCACGCTCTCCTTCCAGCTGGGCTCCATCCCCATCAGCCTGGGCCCGGCCACGGCCGGGCCCGTCTTCGGCACCCTGTATGGCACCAACATCCTGCACACGGTGGACATCACGAACCAATTGGACCCCACGCTGCCCTACCATTTGGTCGACCTCAGCGGGGGGACCACCACCTTCAAGGAGTTCATGCTGATCGTGGAGTACGAGCTGCCCGGCATGGCACCCATTACCTTGGATATCTTCCACCTGGGGCTGGATTCCCAATTGGAGGAGAACTACACGCTTACCGCTTCGCACCCCATGTCTACGGACACTCCGGTGGCTTTTGCCACCATGGGCGCATACGCACGGAGCTGGATCACCGACTATGAAACGGTGACGGTGAACGGGACCTTGCTGGGCAAATTTTTCGGTGCGGACTACAATGCCGGCCCTGGAAATCACTTTGGGGCCTGCGCTACCTTCCACTATGCCAACGGCATCTTCGAAGGAATCGGCGACGACCACCCCGACATGGCCATCGACAGTGCGGACGTGCTCTCAGAGCTTTCCACCCTGATCGCCAACGGCGACCAGTCCTTCCAAGTGACCTATGCCCATACACCCACGCTGCACCCGGGGCAGCAGCAGGACAACATCGTGAACCTGGCCCTGGTGGCATACTCCGCGGCACCCTGCGACAACGCCGCTAACCCGTTGGGGCCGGACACAACGCTGTGCCCGGGCGATACCCTGGTGCTGGACGCCACGCGCGACGGTGCCGGCTACCTGTGGCAGGATGGCAGCACCGCTTCCACCTTCACCGTGACCATGCCGGGAACCTACGTGGTAAAATGGACGCACCCCGATTGCACATACGAACCGGACACCATCGTAGTCGGTTACGTGAACGTGCCCACCGGGGTGCTCGGCGCGGACCGCGGGCTTTGCATGGGGGATTCCATGCTCCTGGAGCCCGACCTGCCCGACGGGTCAAGCTTCAGCTGGGGCGATGGCGCATTGGGGCTGCCCCGCATGATCACCGGGCCTGGCGTGTACGCGTTGGCCTATTCCGTGCAGGGCTGTGCGGCGGTGGACAGCGTTCGGATCACGGAAGAGGATTGCAGCTACGCCTTGGAGATGCCCAACGTCTTCACGCCCAACGGGGATGGCAGCAATGCGGTGTTCCGGCCGATCACGGCGCTGGGCCTGGCGGATTACCGGTTGGCCATCTACAATCGTTGGGGGCAGGAGCTGTTCCGGAGCAGCGAACCTGCTGCTGGCTGGGACGGTCGGGGGCCGGGCGGTGCGGTCATGCCCGCAGGGGTGTATTTCTGGGTGCTGGAACACCGCTCCTCGCAGCAGCCGGACGTGCCCATCACGGACCATGGAACGGTGACCCTGTTGCGGTAGGCCGCGGAATGCCGGAGGCGCACGCGCGGCAGGGGCGGACCACGTGGATCGGCACGTTCGGCAAAAGGTGCCGCAGGGTTTCCGCCGGGGTGCACCGGGCCTGCCTGTCCCGGTATTCCCGCCTATTCACGGCTGAACGCAAGGGCCGCGATCCCTTGGTTGCCGGGCTTGCGGCTTTGCGCGTGCGGTGTTCCATCGGCAGCAATCCTGCCCGGAATGCCGATCACCGGTGTCGCAGCCAACCGCAATGCTTCCAACGGGAAAAGCGGCCTCCTCCAGGAGGGCACGAATGCAGGCCGGATAGATCAAGGGATCGGGCGTGAGCTTCGGGGTTTCCGAACGCCGGGGTTATGCGAATTCTTTGTTGAGATCAGTCCCAATGTCAATCGGGACCTGTAGTTGATGATGCACGCGTGTGATCAACACACGTGGCCCGAAGAGCCGGAAGCGGGGTCGGGGCTTTGCAGGTAGCGGAACGGTATCAGGCAGGCAGCGGCTGCGGGTGGGACTCGTTCAGCGGCAGTTGCTTGCCGTGGGCCGGCCCTTCATAGACGGTCTCATAGCTGAGGCCGAGGTTGAAGATGTACAGGCCATTGAGCACGATCACCAGCACGTAGTCCAGCAGGGTGCGCTTCCCGAAGCTTTGGCAAAGCTCGATCCAGGTCTTGGGGATCAGATACAACTGGCCGTAGATGGGGACCAGGAAGAGGAAGATGTGCCAAGCCGGGCGGCCGATGATCTTCAGGTAGACGAGGATGTTCACCACGGGGATCAGGCAGGAGACCCCGGGCTGGCCTGCCTTGTCATACAGCCGCCACATGGCCACCGTGTAGATGATCACGGCAAACCCCAGGATGTAGTAGATGCTGTCGCCCAGGTGCTCGTACACGAAGGCTGTGATATGGTGCATGATGTTCATTGCCGTAGGGTTGTGCAGGTTGGTTCCTCGGGTTCCTGTGGGGTAGACGCTACAAACCTGGCAGGGTTGCCTTCCCTTCCAAGAATTCGGCAAAAAAGGTTGTTAATGGCCACAGGTTGAAAACATCGCCCTCCACGGCCCTTACACGGCCGTATAGCGCTTGACGTCGGCATCGGAGATCTCGGCCCCGCCCAGGATCACCAGCCTTTCGACCACGTTCCTCAATTCGCGCACGTTGCCCGTCCAAGGCAGCTTCTGCAGCTCCTTCACCGCCTTGTCGCTGATCTTTTTCGGCGTGATGCCCTGTTCGGCGCACACCAGCTTGATGAAGTGGGCGGCCAGCAGCGGGATGTCCTCTGCCCGGTCCTTCAGGTCGGGCACATGGATGGGGATCACGCTCAGGCGGTGGAAGAGGTCCTCGCGGAAGCGGCCCGCCGCGATCTCCTTCTTCAAGTCCTTGTTGGTGGCCGCGATCACCCTGGGATTCACCTTGATGTCCTTGTCGCCGCCCACCCGGGTGATGCGCCCTTCCTGCAGGGCGCGCAGCACCTTGGCCTGTGCCGCCAGGCTCATGTCGCCGATCTCGTCCAGGAACAAGGTTCCCCCGTCGGCGAGCTCGAATTTCCCCTTGCGCTGGGCCACGGCGCTGGTGAAGGCCCCCTTTTCGTGGCCGAACAGCTCGCTTTCAATGAGTTCCCCTGGGATCGCCGCACAGTTCACCTCCACGAAGGGCCCGCCCTTGCGGCCGCTCTTTTCATGCAGCAGGCGTGCCACGCCTTCCTTGCCCACGCCATTGTTGCCCGTGATCAGCACCCGTGCGTCGCTGGGCGCCACCTTTTCCACCATCGCCCTGATCTCCTCCATCTTGCGGCTGGCGCCCACCATGCGCTGGTCGCCCTTGCCCCCTTGCACCTTCTGGCGCAGCGTCCGGGTTTCCTGCACCAAGGCGCCGCGGTCCAACGCATTGCGCAAGGTGACCAGGATCCGGTTCAGGTCCGGGGGTTTCTGGATGAAGTCGAAGGCCCCCTTCTTGATGGCCTCCACCGCCGTGTCGATGGTGCCATGGCCGCTGATCATCACCACCGGGATCGAATCGTCGTGGGCCATCAGCTTCTCCAACACCTCCATGCCGTCCATCTTGGGCATCTTGATGTCGCACAGCACCACGTCGAAGCCGCCTTTCAAGGCCTTCTCCAGGCCCGCTGCACCATCCTCGGCCTCCTCCACCTTGTGCTTCTCGTGCTCCAGGATGTCACGCAAGGCGTGGCGGATGGCTTTTTCGTCGTCGATGATCAGGATCTTGGCCATGGCGCAAAGATGGGCAGCGGACCTGCACGCACGGCTTCACCCGCGGCGACCGGTCAGCCCCGGGCAGGTTGTGCCACGGGCCGCAGACGCTGGTGCATCTTGGGCAAGAAGGCGGCGATCAGGCCGATCAGCGGCAGGAAGGCGCATACCTGGAACACGAAGTTCATGCTGGTATGGTCCGCCAAGGTGCCCAACAGGGCCGACCCGATGCCGGCCATGCCGAAGGCGAACCCGAAGAACAATCCGGAGATCATGCCCACCTTGCCCGGAACGAGTTCCTGCCCGTATACCACGATGGCCGAGAAGGCCGAGGACAGGATCAGCCCCACCAGGGTGGCCAGGATGGCCGTCCAGGCCAGGTTGGCGTAAGGGAGGAGCAGGGTGAAGGGGGCCGATCCCAGGATGGAGAACCAGATGACGTACTTGCGCCCGTACCGGTCCCCGATGGGCCCGCCGATGTACGTGCCGATGGCCGAGGCCAACAGGAAGATGAACAGGTGGACCTGGGCCATCTGCACCGACAGGCCGAACTTGCCGATGAGGAAGAAGGTGTAGTAACTGCTGATGCTCACCACGTAAAACTGCTTGGAGAACACCAGCACCAGCAGGATGGCGATGGAGCGGCGGACGACCTTGGGCGGGATGTCATGGATGAAGGTTTCCCGCTTGGGCCGGCGTGCGCGGATGATGGAAGTGCGCTTGTACCACGTCCCCACCCGGTACAGCACGATCACGGCGATGAAGGGGATGATGGCGAACCAGCCCAGGCTGCGCATGCCGAAGGGCACCACGATCAGCGCGGCCAGCAGGGGGCCCAGCGCGGAGCCGAAGGTGCCGCCGAGCTGGAACACGGACTGGGCCAGGCCCCGCTTGCCGCCCGATGCGGCGTGGGCGATGCGCGAGGATTCGGGGTGGAAGATGGAGGAACCCATGCCCACCAGCATCACTGAGAAGAGCAGCGCGATGAAGCTGTGCGAGGCCCACAGGGCGAAGATGCCGGCCATGGTGAAGATCATGCCCGCCATCAGCGAGTAAGGGTGCGGCCGCTTGTCCGTGTAGAGCCCCACGAAGGGTTGCAGGATGGAGGCGGTCATCTGGAAGCACAAGGTGATCAGGCCGATCTGGGTGAAATTCAGGGTGAATTCCTCCTTCACGATGGGGTAGATCGCCGGGATGAGCGACTGCACGATGTCGTTCAGCATGTGCGACGCGCTGATGGCGATCAGTACGGGCAGCACGGTATGCTCACGGAACGGCGATGGGCGGCTGGCGGCCTTGGCCATGGAGGGTGCGAAATTATCCGGGTGCACGATGCGCGGCTCCCATGGAAAGCGAAAACCGGCCGTTGCCGGCCGGCTGTCGCATCATGTCGTGGGGTCCAATGGGCCTTTGTCCGGGGCACACCCCTCATCCGCCGATCATCCGAGGTTGGCCGGCATCTTTCGCCGGTAGCTCCGGCCAGATGCCCTTGCGGCGGTCATTTCGCCGCCGGCTTGTGTGGTTCCGGCCTCGGGGTCTCCGTTCTTAGGGCTTTGTTTTTTTCGGATGCCTTCATCCCGGGCTTGGTTGCCTTCGCTTCCTTCATCTCCGTGGCCCCCTTCGCCTCTTTTGCCTTGTCCGCATCCCCGGCCTTGGCGTGCGTCGGCCTGGCATCCGCCTTGGCCAGATGATGTTTCGCCTGCGGCATCGGTGCCGCGGTCGGCTTTGTTTTTTGCACCGGCGTCTGCGGTTGTTGGGCCATGGCGGCGGTGCCCGCCAGCATGGAGGCTCCCAGGGCTGCTGCGATCATCAACGTTTTCATTTCCGGTTTGTGCGATGGTTTTATGGCACCGGCGACGGCCGGTGCCGTTTCGCGGCCGAAATCTTCAGTCGTTCAAAACGGGGATGTGGAACCAATGCACATTTTAACAGGGGTGGCCGGACGAAGGCCGGATGCATCTGCCGGGCCCAAAATGGCGGAACGTTTAGCTTAGCGGCCAACCCGGATAGCATGAGCGGACATTATTCACGGAAGCCATTGGCCACTTTGCTGGCCGAGGCAAAGGACCAGGGAGCAGGCACCTTGGTCCGGCGCTTGGGCGCGCCCAGCCTGGTGGCCTTGGGCATCGGTGCCATCATCGGCGCGGGCTTGTTCTCGCTGACCGGCGTGGTTGCCGCCGAGCATGCCGGGCCTGCGGTCACCCTGTCGTTCATCATCAGCGCCGTGGGATGCGCCTTTGCCGGCCTGTGCTATGCCGAGTTCGCCAGCATGATCCCCATCGCGGGCAGCGCCTACACGTACAGCTTCGCCACCATGGGCCGCATCTGGGCCTGGATCATCGGCTGGGACCTGGTGCTGGAGTATGCGGTCGGGGCCGCTATGGTGTCCATCTCCTGGAGCCAGTACCTGAACAAGCTGTTGCAGATGTACGACATGCACCTGCCCCTGGCGCTTTCGGCAGGGCCGTTTGAAGGAGGCATCCTCAACCTGCCCGCCCTGCTGATCGTGATGGTGATGTCCCTGCTCCTGGCCCGCGGCACCCAGCAAAGCGCCATCGTGAACGAGATCATCGTGATCCTCAAGGTGGCGGTGGTGCTCATCTTCATTGCCTTGGGCTGGTCCTACATCAATCCGGAAAACCTGGTGCCGTACATCCCGGACAACACGGGCAGCTTCGGCCACTTCGGGTGGAGCGGCGTGCTGCAGGGGGCGGGCATCATTTTCTTCGCCTACATCGGCTTCGACGCGGTGAGCACGGCCGCCCAGGAGGCCAAGAACCCTGCCCGCAACATGCCCATCGGCATCCTGGGCTCGCTGGCCATCTGCACCGTGCTGTATGTGTTGTTCGGCCATGTGATGACGGGCCTGGCTCCCTATACCGAGTTCGGGGGCGCCCATGACAAGCTGGCCCCGGTGGCCACGGCCATTGCGCACACCCCCTACGTATGGCTGCAGCAGGCCATCATCATCGCCATCCTGGCGGGCTTCTCCTCGGTGATCCTGGTGATGCTGCTGGGGCAGAGCCGCGTGTTCTATAGCATGAGCCACGACGGGCTGCTGCCCAAGGTGTTCTCGGAGGTGCACCCCAAGTACCGCACCCCGTTCAAGAGCAACCTGCTGTTCATGGTGTTCGTGGGCCTGTTCGCCGCCTTCGTGCCCGGCAAGGTGGTGGGCGAAATGACCAGCATCGGCACATTGCTGGCCTTTATCCTGGTAAGCGTCGGGGTGATCGTGATGCGGAGGAAGATGCCCGATGCGCCGCGGGCCTTCCGCACGCCGCTGGTGCCGTGGGTGCCCATCCTGGGCATCGTGGTGTGCGGGGTGATGATGTTGGCCCTGCCCTGGGATACGTGGCTGCGCCTGATCGTGTGGCTGGTCATTGGCATGTGGGTCTATTTCAGGTACGGGGCGAAACACAGCAAGTTCTGACGGCCGGACGGATGCGGCAAGACCCCATCGACCGTTTGTTGAGGCCCCTGGACCGGTTCATCAAGGGGCACAGCACCGCCGGGATGGCGCTGTTCGTCAGCGCCGCCGTGGCCGTGGTACTGGCCAATTCCCCGTGGCGCGAGGCCTACCGGGCCATTTGGGAGCATTCGTTCGCCATCCAGGTCGACGACTTCTACTTCGGCCTCAACCTGCACCACCTGATCAACGACGGCCTGATGGCCATGTTCTTTTTCCTGGTGGCACTGGAACTGAAACGGGAGTTCATCGCCGGTGACATGACGGACCGCAAGAAGGCCATGCTGCCGGTGGCGGCCAGCGTGGGCGGCATGTTGGCCCCGGCGTTGATCTACCTGGCGGTAAACCAGTTCCAAGCGCCGGCCACCCGGGGTTGGGGCATCACCCTGGGCACCGATACGGCCTTCGTGCTGGCCTTGCTGGCCTTGCTGGGCAAACGGGTGCCTCCGGCCATCAAGGCCCTGTTCATCACCGTATCGGTCATCGATGACATCGTTTCGGTCTCCGTGATCGCCCTGTTCTACACCTCGGACCTGTCCTTGGCCAACCTGGGCATCGGTGCGGCCTTCCTCGCGGTGCTGGTGCTGATGAACCTGCTGGGCGTGCGCAACATGACCGCCTATGCGGTGGTGGGCATCGGCGGCGTGTGGATGGCCTTCATGCTCTCCGGCGTGCATGCCACCGTGGCCGGCGTGCTGGCGGCCATGGCCATTCCGGCCACCACCAAGGTGAAGGAGCGCACCTATGTGAAGAAGATCCGGGAGCTGGCCGATGAGTTTGAACGTACCGAGGATTCCCCGCACCGGACCATCACCGTGGAGCAGGCGCATATCATCGAGAAAGTGAAGCGGTGCAGCCTGAACGCCGAAACCCCCTTGCAGCGGCTGGAGCACCGCCTGCATCCCTGGGTCTCCTTCCTGGTGCTGCCACTGTTCGCCTTGGCCAATGCAGGTATCGAGCTGCCCCACGACATGTCCGCCTTGGCCAGTCCCGTTACCATGGGCGTGTTCCTGGGCCTTGTGCTGGGCAAGCCCCTGGGCATTTTCACCACCTGCTGGTTGTTCGTGAAGATGGGTTGGGGCAAGCTGGGCGCCGGGGTGCAATGGGGCCACATGCTGGCCATCTCGGTGATCTCCGGGTTGGGCTTCACCATGGCGTTGTTCATCAGCGAGCTGGCCTTCGATGCCGGTTGGATGCGCGCGGATGCCAAATTGGGGATCCTCCTGGCCTCGGTGACGGCTGGCATTGCGGGTACGTTCCTGTTTTTCAGGGCCCGCCCCGGCATGCACCCGGCAGGTTGATTTCCCAAAAAAGCCTGCAATCCACCGATCAGGGCTGGATCCCGCAAAATTTCGGGCATCCAAAAACCCGAAACAATGCGGACACATGTACTTCTTTCAGGATTGGCGCTGATCGGCATGGCCAGTGGCGCCTATGCACAGATCCCCAACGGGGGATTTGAGAATTGGACGGACATGGGCACCTACCAGGATCCGACGGATTGGATCACTTTGAATGCGGTCCCGGCCATGATACCGGGTTCCGCGCTTTCGTGCGAGCAGGGCTCGCCGGGGGCCATCGGTGCCCATTATGCCACGGTGACGACCCGCAACATCACCGGTATCGGCATCTGGCCGGGGATCATTGTTACGGGTGACATAGGCACGGGGAACACGGGATTCGCATACACCGGTAGGCCGAGTGCCCTCACCGCCCAGCTCCAATACGGCATCCAGCAGGGCGACTCGGGCATCGTGATGGTCTATTTGACGAAATGGAACACCGCCACCCAGCAGGCGGATAGCATAGGTGGCGGCGCCCTCCTGCTGATGGGTTCCGTTGGGTCATGGACCACGGTCACCGTTCCGATCGAGTACTTCAGTGGCGCGAATCCCGATACGGCGTACGTGGCCGTCGCCAGCAGCTTCAACTCCCCGGTGGCTGGAAGCTTTGTGAAGGTGGACGGCCTCGGTTTCGGCGGCACGGCGGATGTGGCTGAGCAGGCCATGGTGGATTTCCTTGCCTATCCCACGCCGACACGGGGATTGCTCAATGTGGCCGCCCAACGCCCGTTCGACCAGGTGGAGGTGTTGGACATGACCGGCCGGTCCGTGCAAAGTGAAGCGGTACATGCCGGGCAGGCCACCCTTGATCTCTCCGACCTGATGGCAGGGCGTTATTTGGTGCGGTTGACTTTCGCAAACGGCGATCGCCAAGTGCGCTCCATCATCAAGCAGTAGCGGTTCGCATCCTTGTGCAGGGCCGCCGGCACCGGGCGGCCCTGCCTGTTTATACGGCCGTCCCGCCCGTGGCAGGGCCATGCGCCGCATCCTGCAGCAAGCGGGCGGCCACACCCTCTTTCAGCGAGTATTTGCTCCAGTGGACCTGTTGCACGCCATGAAGCAGCACGCGTTCCACCAGCAGCAGCGCAGGGATAATGGTGTCTACCCGGTGCCCGGGGATGCCCGGCATGGCCGCGCGTTGGTCGTGGCCCAGGGCGAAGACCTTGTCCTTCAGTGCATCGAATTCGGCCGTGCTGAAGGTGCTGCCGAAGGCCCCGGGACCCGATGGCGTCCCACGCTCGAGGGCGATAAGGCGCGCAATGGTGTCGAACGACCCGGCCGACCCCACCAGCGTGGTGGGCCAATGGCGGTCCACCACGGACCAGAGCAGCTCGAATTGGCTATCGATATGCCCGGCCATGCGCAATTGCGTTTGCAGGCCCATCGGGTCGATGTCCGGGAAGCGCTCCAACAGCCGCGTGGTGCCCAGTTCGAAACTATGCTTCCACATCATGGCCCGGTCCGTTGCCAGGATGAATTCCGTGCTGCCCCCGCCGATGTCCATCACCAGCATGGGCCTGCTCCCGAATGCCACCACCTGGCGCACACCGTCCAGGATCAGGCCCGCTTCTTCCTCACCGGGAATGATGGCGACCTCCAGTCCCAGTTCCCGCCGTATGCGGTCCGTGTATTCAGTGCCGTTGCGTGCATTGCGCAAGGCCGATGTGCCAAAGCCGCGCACCTGGGCGGCACCCAGCTCCTTGGCCTTCGCCACAAGCCGGTGCAGCGTGTCGATGCCCCGTGCCGCCGCCTCGTCCGCGATCATGTTCCTTTCGATGCCGCCGCGGCCCAGGAAGACACCGACCTCTTCGCTGTGGATGATCCGCAGTCCGTTGCCCGCCCCTTCGGGCCGCTCGGCCACCAGCAGCTTGAAGGTGTTGGTCCCCAGGTCGATCACGCCGACACGCATGTTGCCGATGGTATTGGAGCGTTCATTTTCCTTCGGTTGATTTCCCGTTTGTATCCCACGCCACGCGCAATCCGCCGCTCAGCCAGCGGCCCGGCAAGGGAACGTTGCCGCGGTCCATCTGTTCGGCCCCCAGGAGGTTGTAGGCACTGGCGAACAGGGTGATGCCCCGACGTTCCCATTCGGCCTTCAGGTCGAGCCGCACGGGGTCCGGGTAGGCCTTGGACACGCCGTCGCTCAAGCGGACGTATGTACCGTAGCGCTGTCTCCAGCCCAGGTTGGCTTGTACGCGGAAGCCTTTGGGCAGGCGCTGGTTCCACCATAGTACCGCGTTGTGCGTCAGGTGGTCCAGCACGTACAATGAGGCGAAGTTGAAGCTGCCTTGGTCGGCCCATTGGTAGGCGTACAGCAGGCCGCCGCGCCCACTCCCGGTGCGGAGGCCCGCTTCGGCCTCGATGCCATTGAGGTCCACCTCGGTAAGGTTGGCGGCGTGGGTGGTGGCCTCGCCGGGCATTTGCACCCAGTCGATCAGGTCGCGTCCTTGGCGGCGCCACCCGGCCAACTTCAGGGTCCGGCGCCCGCGCAGGATGCGGTAGCCCAGTTCCGCTTGGTCGGCGTGCTCTGGTTGAAGCGTGGCGCTGCCGATGGCCCCGCCCCGGTTGTAGTACAGGTCGGTCCAGGTGGGGAAGCGGAAGGCACGCCCCACGCTGGCAAACAGGCTTTGGGCATTCGCCCAGCGGTACACCACGTCCACGCCCGGGGCCCATTCGGGCGCGAAGCGGGAGTTGATGTTGAACAGCACACCGGCATCCACGGTCCAGGCACCCTCGCCCCAGCGGTGGTCGGCGTGCAGCGCCAGGTTTTGCCGGTCATCGGCACGGTCCAGCATTTCGCGGCCCCCGGCTGGCCGGAATGGTGCGGCCATGGGCTTGCCCAGCACGTTGCTGTATAGCTGGTCCTGCCGGCCATGCACGCCGATGGCCGTGGTGCCCGCCTTCCACCGCAGGGAAGTGCTGCCCATGGTGCCTGCACTTTGGGTGCGGTGCCTGTTGTGGAAGGTGTAGAAAAGCGAAGGGGCCAAGCGTGCGGTGTCATTCCCGTTCCGGATGAAGTAACCGCCGGCGTAGCGGTAGTGGGCATCATCCTCGCGGAACAGCTCAAACAGGTCGTCGTGTTGGCGGAAGTAGGCTTTCGTTTGCCAGCTCCAGCGCTGGCTATCGTGCCCGGCACCCACGCTTGCAAAGCAGGTTCCCGTGGCCTCTTGCTGAAGCGGAAAGGCTGATGAATAGAAATTCTGCGCGCCGAAACGTTTGCGCACCAGCCCGGCCTGGACCCTCGTTTGTATGGCCTTGTGGCGATGGTTCACATCCAGCAGTGCGCCGTATTGGTCGAAATCGCTGTTGGCCACGTAGCCGTCGCTGTGGCCGTGGTGCCCGCCGATGCGGATGCCGGTCTGCCCCAGCAGCAGGTCTTGTGAGAACCGTGTGCGGTAGGAGCCGTACTGTCCGCCGTCGAGGGTGAATGCGCCGCGGCTGCCCTCGGGTATGCGTGTGATCAGGTTGATGGCCCCGCTGAAGGCACCTGGGCCGAACGTGCGCGAGGCGCCGCCGTAGAGCACCTCCACGCGTTCGAGCGCATCGGCATCCACGGGCAGGTCCAGGGCCAGGTGGCCGGTTTGCAGGTCATTCATGGGGATGCCATCCACCAGCACCAGGGCCTGGTCAAAGGTGCCGCCACGGATGCCCAGGTCGGTCTGCACGTCGAAAGGGCCGCGCTGGCGCACATCCACCAAGGTGGCCATGCGCAGCACCTCGCTCACTTCAGGCCTGGCCTGGGCATGCAACAGCAGGCTGTCCACCACTTGCAGGCTGCGCCCCACGCGCGGCAGGGTGCCGGGGATCCGCGTGGCGGTGACCCGCACGGGGTGGAGGATGCTGTCGGGAGCCTGCGCCGTGGCCGGGGAGGTGGCCATGGCGCAGGCAAAGACACCGAGGACGGTGCGATTCATGCGCAGGTGCCAAAGCTAATGGCGGCCCAGGTACCGCACGGGTGCAGCAGGGCGAAGGCAGACGTGCATCCTCGGGGTTGCCGGGCCCTCCCGGTAGCGGCCTTGCCCGGTGCCGACCACCGTCCCACCCCGTTCGATCCCTGGCATCGCGCGCGGTGGCCGGGCATGGTCAGGGATCCTTACGCCGGGCCTTGGCCAACTGCATGGCTCGGCGGACAAGGATGCTCAGGCCGATCCCGAAAACGATGCCATTGCCGAAATAGTGGCCCTTGCTGTCAATGGTCAGGGTGAAATTGAACAGGGCAAGGACGCACAGGGCGAAGCCGATCCCGAAGGGAAGCCATTTCCGTTTTCTTGTTTCGTCCTGCATCGCGCCGTGGGCCCCGTTTCAACCTTTGTAGAAGAGCCACTTGCCGAGTTCCTTCCAGCTCACCTTCTTGCCGTACATCAGGATGCCGGTGCGGTAGATGCGGCCGGCCAGCCAGGTGGTGAAGATGAACATGCCGATCAGCAGGGCCATGCTCAAGGCCAACTCGCCCGGATGGGAGAAGGCATTGCCCGTGGCGATACGCACCATCATCACCACCGGTGAGGTGAAGGGGATGATCGAGCACCAGAACACCGCCGGCCCGTCGGGATTGTACACGGCGGTCTGGGCAATGAATATGGCGATGATCATGGGCACGGTGACAGGCAGCATGAACTGCTGGGTGTCGGTCTCGCTGTCCACGGCCGCCCCCATGGCGGCGAAGAGCGAGCTGTATAACAGGTACCCGCCCAGGAAGTAGAAAAGGAAGAGCAGCAGGATCCATGTCACCGGGAGTTCATCCCAAACCTCCAGCATCACACCGAGCTGCTCGGAGGTTTCCGCGGTCTCGTTGAGTTTCACGCCCTGCTTGTCCAGCTGTTCCTGCAGCTGTGCCGTCACCTGCGGTACGTCCTTCGCCAGGGCGGCACCGCCCATGGAATCCTTCACCAGGCCCATGCCGAAGGAACCCAGGATGAGCGAGATGGCCACCCAGAGGAGGAATTGCGCCAGGCCCACCATGGCCACGCCCACGATCTTGCCCATCATCAGCTGGAAGGGCTTCACCGAGCTGATCAGCACCTCCACCACGCGGTTCTGCTTCTCCTCCATCACCCCGCGCATCACCTGCACACCGTAGAGGAAGATGAACAGGAAGATCAGGTAGCCGAATGCGAAGCCGATGCCCGCCTTGAGCTGCTCATAGGAGCGCTTGCCCTGCTTGTCGATGTCGAACAGCTGCACCTTCAGTGCCGTCTTGATCCGGCGGTAGGTGTCCGGGTCCACGTTGTTCACGCGCAGCTTCTCCCGCTCCAGCACGGACTCGATCTGCGAGGTGATGTGGTTCTGCGTGTTCAAGCTCGGCAGGTTCTTGTAGAAGACCTGGATGGTGTTGTTCTCCAATACCAGCGGGTTCACATCCACCATCACGGTGTAGGGGCTGGCCTTGAAGGCGGAGTCCGAGAGTTCGGTCTTTTCGTAGAAGAACTTCAGGTCATCGGTCTCCTTCAGCTTGTTCGTCAATAACTGCGCCTTGTCCACCACCACGATGTTCTGGATGCCTCCCTCCTGCATGCCCAGGAAGACGACCAGCGCGATGCCGCCCACCATCAGCAAGGGGCCGAGGATGGTCATGATGAGGAAGCTCGGCTTGCGTACGCGGGTGATGAACTCGCGCCAGATGATCAATTGGATCTTACCCATGCTCCTAAGTGTTGCTTCTTCACGTCCGGTGCGCCGGCGCGGTTCATTCGGTGTTTCCTGTTGACACGCTTTGCGGGTCCTTGTCGCTCACGGCGCGGATGAAGATCTCATGCATGCCGGGGACTTCCTCGCGTACGCCGGTGATCTGGGCGGCGGGCAGGGTGGCGGCCAGCACCTGGTTCAGGGTGGCGCCATGCAGGAGCTTCACCCGTGCGGTGCATTGGGTGCCGTCCACCGGATGGTCCAGCAGTTCGCCATGGAAGGCGAGGGCGTCCGCGAAGGCCACCGGATTGCCCGTGAAATCGATGCGGAAAGTGGCGTTGCTGAACCGCTTGCGGATCTCCTTGACGGGGCCGTGGAGCACCACATGGTTGCGGTCGATCAGGGCGATCTCCTCGCACAGCTCCTCCACGCTGCCCATGTTGTGGGTGCTGAGCATCACGGTGGTGCCCTCCTTGCTCATGCGGATGATCTCCGAGCGGATCAGCTCCGCGTTGATGGGGTCGAAGCCGCTGAATGGTTCGTCCAGGATGATCAGTTCCGGCCGGTGCAGCACCGTGGTGATGAACTGTACTTTCTGGGCCATGCCCTTGCTGAGCTCCTCCACCTTCTTGTTCCACCACCCGGCGATCTCCCATCGCTCGAACCACTCCTTCAGGCGTACGGTGGCATCCTGCTTGGACAAGCCCTTGAGGCGCGCCAGGTACAGGGCCTGTTCGCCCACCTTCATCTTCTTGTACAGGCCGCGTTCCTCGGGCAGATACCCCAGGAGCTCCACGTCGGCGGCCGTCATGGGCTTGCCGTTCAGCAGCACTTGCCCGCTGTCCGGGCCGGTGATGCGGGTGATGATGCGGATCAACGTGGTCTTCCCGGCACCGTTGGGGCCCAGCAGGCCGAAGATCTTGCCTTGGGGCACCTCCATGGACACGCCGTCCAGCGCAAGGTGGTCGCCGTATCGTTTAACGATGTTCTCTATCCTGAGCATGTGCGTGGCCGGACCTTGGCGACCCGGTGGGGGCGAAGATAGCGGCCGGTTCCCGGGCCGCCGGGCCGTTGGTGTGCCGGTGTCGCCGCTTGTACCGTACCGCTCAGGCGTAGATCTCGCTGCGCTTGAGCATGCGCTGCTGCACCGGGTCCCACACCTTCAACCGCAGGCACTTCACCACGTCCCAAGGCAGCAGCGTGGTGGTCTTGGCCAATTGCAGTTCCGGGATGGCCTTGTAGGCCTCGGGCAGGCGGTAGAAGGGGATGCGCGGGTTCAGGTGGTGGATGTGGTGGTAGCCGATGTTGGCCAGGAACCAGCGCATCACCGGGCTCATCTTCATGTGGCTGCTGCTGCTGAGCGCCGCATCATGGTAGGTCCAGCCGTCCTTCTCAGCATACTGCACGCCGGGGAAATTGTGCTGGGCATAGAAGAGGTAGGAGCCCAGCCCCAGACTGATGATGAAGGGGATAAGGAAACCGAACACCAGGCCGGCCCATCCGGCCAGCAGGAAGATGCCCGTGCCGATGGCGAAGTGGAACACCAGGGCGACGATGCTGTCCCAGTGCTTCCCCGTATTGCTCATGATGGACCGGATGCACATGCCGTAGATGAACATGAAGATGTAGCCCAGCCCGATGGTGATGGGGTGGCGGACGAACATGTACACGGTGCGTTCGCCCTTGGGCGAGGCCAGGTACTTCTCCTTGGTCACCACGGGGTAGGAGCCGATGCTGCTGGTGTACAGCTTGCAATTGTGGGCATGGTGGTAATTGTGGCTGCGTTCCCAAATGCTTACCGGGGCCAGCATGTACCAGCCGAACACGGTGAAGATGCCCTTGGCCGCCTTGGAGTTGTGGAGGATGCTCTGGTGCAGGAAATCGTGGTAGAGCACGAACATGCGCCCCAAGGTCAGGGCCACCAGCACGGTGCAGACCAGTTTGGCCCAGAGGGGCGTGGGCAGGAAAACGCCGGTGTAGCCGGCGGCCAGCACCACCAGGGTGATGATCAGGTGCCACCAACTGCGGCCGCGGTATTCCTTGGCATAGGCACGAGTGGCCAGGATAAGATCTCTACCTTCAAGCATGGGCTGCGAAGTTACACTTGGCGGGTGGGCCGCCGGTGTTTCCACCTGCGGTGGGTCCACAGCCAGATGGCCGGGCGGCTGCGGATGTCCTGTTCCAGGCGCCGCGTGTGCCGCTCGCTGATATCGCCCTCTGGCGTGTTGGCGGGCTCGGCCTCCAGCAGCTCGAAGCGCATGTGGTAGTATCCGCGCCGGGGCCGGTCGATGCCGAGGTAGATCACCGGGTAGCCGAGTTTGCGGGCGATCGTCTCGGTGCCCCAAAAGACAGGTGTGTCCTGGTTCAGGAAGGTGGTCCAGTAGGCGTGCCCCGGGGCGGGTGTTTGATCGGCGATGAAGGCCGTGGCGGTAAGCAGTTTCTTGTCGCGCAACATGCACCGCACCGTGTCCTTCATCGGGTAAAGGCCGTTGCCCAGCCGCATCCGCATCCGCTCGACCAGGCGGTTGAAGTGCTTGTTCTCCAACGGGTGATAGATCACGTTCAGGTGGTGGTAGGGCAGCTGGCTGAAGCGCGCCCCGCCCAGCTCCCAATTGCCCCAGTGGCCCATTACCAGGATCACGCTTCGGCCGGCATCGAAGTAGTGTTTCACCACCTCGTCACCTTCCACCGAGATCCGTTTCATCGCTTGCGACGGGGAGATCGTGAGCGTCTTCAAGGTCTCCAGTATCAGGTCGCAGAACCATTGGCGGAACTCCTTCTCGATCCGCTTCAGCTCGGCGTCGCTTTTCTCCGGGAAGCTGTTGCGCAGGTTTTGCCGCACCACCTTCAGCCGGTAGCCCAGGAGCCCGAACACCAGCGCCTGCACCAGGTCGCTCAGCACGTACAGCGCCCGGAACGGCAACAGGGAGATGCCGTAGAGGAAGGGGAGGGCGAGGTAGTAGGCGATGGCGCCCATGGGACCAAAGAAAGCACAGGCGGCCCCGATGGATTTCAGGGCGGTATAAAAGAGGGTATGAAAAATTTGTTGCCCATGTGAGTAAACACTAACTAACTTTGTCCCCGCAAGACCGGACCGAACACCATGGAAGCCTTTACCGAACGCCAAGTGGAGATCATCGAGGCCGCTACCAAGCGGATTGACCAGCACGGCATCCAGAACTTGACGATCAAGAACCTGGCCGCCGACATGGAGCTTTCCGAGCCGGCCCTGTACAGGCACTTCGAGGGCAAGAACGCCATCCTGCTGGGCCTGCTCCACTACTTCGCCGAGGAGATGAAGACCCGCTTGGGGAAGGTGATGGGACCGACCTATGCCTCAGCAGGAGAGGAGCTCCGGGCGCTGTTCGATTCGCAGTTGCGTGCTTTTACGAAACAGCCCTCGGTGATCAGCGTGATCTTCGCCGAGAACATATTCCATTTCGACAAGACGCTCAGCGCCAAGGTGGGCGAGATCATGGACCTGATGCAGGGCCATGTGCGGTGCAACGTGGAGGCCGGACAGAAGCGCGGCGAGTACGGCAAGGCGATCGGGGTGGGCACGCTGGCCACCATCATCATCGGCAGCATGCGCCTGGTGGTGCTGAAGTGGAAACTGTCGGGCCACCGCTCCAACCTGGTGAAGGACGGCCGCACGGTGCTGGACGGCATCCTGAAAATGGTGGAAACGAAATGACGGACCGGATGATGGCCATGCAGGAAATGAAGAAACCCCAGGCTGGCATCCGGCGGAACAGCCGCTAAGCAACGCGATCCTGAGTGTCAAAAAAATTTGCCCAATCATGTTAGTGAACATTCGCAAACACGTGATGACCGCCCTACTGATCGCGGCATGGCCGGCCGTGCAGGCCCAGTCGGCATGGACGCTGAAGCAGTGCCTGGACACGGCCGTGGTGCGCAACAAGGGCCTGCTCATCGGCCGCAACGACCTGGAGCGCGGGCGGCAGCGCGAGCAGGAGGCCAAGGCCAACCGCCTGCCCAAGCTCACGGCCAATGCCGAGTACAAGTATTTCACCGACATGCCGGTGCAGTTCATGCCGCTCTCCACCTTCAATCCCATGGCCCCCGAGGGCCAGTTCAAGGAGGCGCAGTTCGGCGTGCCGCACAACATCAACGCCAACCTGCAACTGGCCTTGCCGATCTACGATCCGCAGCTGCACGGCGCGGTGGACATGGCCGGGCAAGGCGTGGACCTGGCCGGCCTGCAGTACAGCAAGACGCAGGACGAGCTCTTCGTGGAGGTCGCCGGGCTGTACTACAACGCCGTGGTGCTGCACCACCAGCGCGCCTACCTGGACAGCAACCTGGTGAATGCCATCGCCCTGCTGCGCAACATGGAATTGCTGCACGGCCAATTGATGGCCACGGGCACCGACGTGGGCAAGGTGCGCCTGCAGCGCGACCAGCTCACCACCCGCCGGGCCCAGGTGGACAGCAAATACCAACAGGTATTGGACGCGTTGAAACTGGCCATCGGCCTGCCGGCGGAGCGCCCCTTCGCGATCGATCCGGAAGTGCGGTTCGACCCGGAAAGGACCTACGCCGGAGCCACCGTTGCCGAGCTGGAACTGCTGAAGCACCAAGGCTATCTGTTGAACACCGAGCTGCGCACCATCCGGCGCTCGGGCTACCTGCCCTCGCTGCGGCTGTTCGCATCGTACGGCACCAACGGCTTCGGCTACGACAAGGCACCGAACGAGTTCCTCACCTTCCATCCGGTGGGCTTCGGTGGCCTGCAATTGTCCTATCCGCTGTTCGGCGGCACGGTGGTGCACCGCAAGGCGCGGCAGAAGGAGCTGGAGCTGCGCAACAACGAACTGCGCTATGCGCTGCTCACCGAGCAGAACGGGGTGCAGGCGCAAAGCGCCCGCCGCGAGCGCGAGATCGCACGGGCCTTCATCAACGACCGCGCGGCGCAGGTGGTGCTGGCGGGGTCCATCTACCGGCAGGCCTTGCTGCAGCAACAGCAAGGCACCGCCTCGCTCACCGACGTCCTGCTGGCCGACAACGTCCTGCGCGAGGCCCAGCAGGAGTACCTCGATGCCATCATCGATTTCCTGCGGGCCGACCTCGACCTGCGCAAGCACACCGGCAACCTCACCACCCTCAACTGAACGAACATGGCAACGCACGCGACCAACAAGAGGAAAGTGCTGCTGTACATCCTCGTCCCCTTGCTGTTGACCGGCCTGGTGCTGGTGCGCTTGGCCCGCAACAAGCAGGAGGCGCGCTCCACCGTGTACCACCACGATCCCGGCCAGGCGATCACCGTGCAGGTGGACACCGTGCGCGCTGGCGGGGCCGCCGAGGCGTGGGCCTTCACCGGCCAGTTCGAACCGGACCGTGAGACCAAGGTGAGCGCCGAGGTGCAGGGGAAGATCGGCGAGGTGCTGGTGGAGGTGGGCGACCGGGTGCGCAAGGGGCAGGCCCTGGTGCAGCAGGACAAGAGCCTGTTGCAACTGCAATTGCAGGGCGTGGAGGTGCAGGTGGAAGGCCTGCAGGCGGACGTGGCCCGCTTCACCGTGCTGGCCGGGGCCGATGCGGTGCAGGGCGTGCAGCTGGAGAAGGCGCGCCTGGGCCTGCGGGCCGCCGAGGTGCAGAAGGCCACCTTGCTGGAGCAGATCGCCAAGACCACCATACGCGCGCCCTTCGATGGCCTGGTCACCGCCAAGTTCAGCGAGGCCGGGGCCTTCGCCGCGCCGGGCATGCCGCTGGTGCAGGTCACCGACATCGGTCGCCTGCGCTTCACCGTGCAGGTGGCGGAAAGCGACCTGGGCCGCTTCCGCACCGGCGAGGAATACCGCATCGCGGCGGACAACCTGCCGGGCTCCGACCTGCGGGGCCGCGTAACGCTGGTGGGCAGCAAGGCGGACCCCGCCAACCGCTATCCGGTGCAGATGCAGGTGGCGAACACGCCTGACCTGGAGATCCGTGCGGGCATGTTCGGGCGGATGCAGCTGGAGCAGCGCAGCGCGGGCGGCGGCATCGTCATCCCGTCATCGGCCATTGTCGGTGGCGGCAACCCGCAAGTGTATCTGGTACGCGACGGCAAAGCGGTGCTGCAGCCCGTGCAGGTGGCCGCCACCATGGGCGAGCGCTCCGTGGTGGAGCGGGGCCTGCAGGCGGGCGACGTCCTGGTCACCAAGGGCTTCATCAACCTCTCCGACGGCGCCCCCGTGGCCGTGCAATGATCCCCTGTTGCCATGAACATCACTGAACTATCGATCCGGAGGCCGTCGCTGATCGTCGTCCTGTTCAGCGTCTTCGCGCTGGTGGGGGTCATCGGGTTCATGAACCTCAGCTACGAGCTCATGCCCGACTTCAACCAGCCCGTGGTGGTGATCCGCACGGTGTACCCCGGCGCCGAGCCCAACGAGGTGGAGACGTCGGTGTCGCGCAAGATCGAGGACGCGCTCGCCAACCTGGAGGGTGTGGACTTCCTCGTCACCAAATCGCTGCCCAACGCCTCGGTGGTCATCGCCAACCTGAAGTACGGCACCGACCTGGACCGCACCATGCAGGATGCGCAGCGCTACATCGACAACATCCGCAAGGACCTGCCGCAGGACATCCAGAGCCCGGTGATGAGCAAGGTGTCGCCCAACGACCTGCCGGTCATGTCGGTGATCGCTACCAGCTCGCTGCCCGGGACTGAATTCTACCGCCGCATGCAGGACGAGTACCTGCCGCAGGTGCAGCAGATCAAGGGCGTGGCCGAGGTCACCCTGCTGGGCGGCGAGGAACGGGAGTTCCAGGTGAAAGTGGACCGGGAGAAGCTGAAGCTCCACGGCCTTTCGCTGCTGCAAGTGACGGAAGCCATCAACCGCGCAGGCATCGACCTGCCCGCAGGCAGCGTGGAGACGCAGGCGCAAAGCAGCACGGTGCGGCTGGTGGGCCGCTTCGCCACGGTGGACGACATCGGCGGCGTGCAGGTGGCCATGCCCGTGCCCGGAAGCCCCGTGTATGTGCGCGACGTGGCGCAGGTGCACGATGGCATCAAGGAGACCAGCTCGGTGAGCCGCTTCAACGGCACCAACGGCATCGGCCTGCTGATCAAGAAGCAGGGCGATGCCAACGCGGTGGACATGTCCCGTGCCGTGCATGCCAAGTTCGCCGAGATCATGGAGCGCAATGCGGCCGACGGGGTGCGCTTCACCGTCACGGACGACAGCACGGACAACACCATCGCCGCCGTCAACTCCGTGGTCTTCGACCTCATCCTGGCGGTCATCCTCGTGTCGCTGGTCATGCTGCTCTTCCTGCGCAGCTTCCGCAACTCGCTCATCGTGGCGGTGGCCATCCCCACCTCGCTGATCACGGCCTTCGGCGCCATGTGGCTGCTGGGCTACACGCTCAACCTGATGACCCTGCTGGCCATGTCGCTGGTGATCGGCGTGCTGGTGGACGACGCCACCGTGGTACTGGAGAACATCCAGCGCCACCTGGACATGGGCAAGGAGAAGCGCCGGGCATCCTTGGAGGGCCGCATGGAGATCGGCTTCTCCGCCGTGTCGATCACCCTCGTGGACGTGGTGGTGTTCGTGCCCATCCTCTTCCTGCAGGTGTTCGTGGCCGACATGCTCAAGCAGTTCGCCGTGGTGGTGGTGGTCACCGTGCTCACCAGCCTGCTCGTGGGCTTCACGCTCACCCCGTGGCTGGCCTCGCGCATCGGCGAAAAGGACAACCTGCGGCCCACCACCCTGTTCAACCGCTTCCTGCTCTGGTTCGAGCATCAGTTGGACCGCTTCATCCAATGGTACGGCGGCGCGCTGCAATGGGTGCTGGGGCACAAGCTCGCCTTCACCGCCTTCGTGCTCCTGCTCTTCGCCGGCACGGCGGCCATGATGCAACAGGACATCATCGGCAAGGAGCTCATCGCCACCGGCGACCAGGGCAAGTTCCGCATGACCCTCGAGTTCGACAAGGGCACGTCCATCCAGGAGAACGACCGGGTGTCGCGGCAGATCGAGGACTTCATCCTGCAGCAGCCCGAGGTGTCCACCCTGTTCAGCAACGTGGGCGGCCCCAGCACCGGCATCGGCAGCTTGGGCGTGGGAGCGGCCAACCGGAGCGAGTTCACCATCCAGCTGAAGCCGAAGAAGGAGATCCATGGGCAGTCCACGGAGCAAGTGATGCGCCGCTACCGCGAACAGCTGGCCGAACGCCACGCCGGGGTCAGCATCGGCATCGCCGGGCTGGGGCTCATTCCCCGCTCCGCGCCCATCGAGATCACCCTCAGCGGCAGCGACCCGCGGCAGGTGATGGCCTCGGCGCAAGGCCTGCAGGCGGCGGTGGCCGCCATCCCCGGCGCCGACAACGTGCGCTTGTCGGTGGAGGAGGGAAGCCCCGAGCTGACGGTTGTGCCCGACAAGGACCGCATGCAGCGGCTCGGCCTGTCCACCGCTTACGTGGGCATGAACCTGCGCACTGCCTTCAGCGGCAACGACGATGCCACGCTCACCGAGGACGGTACCGAATACCCGGTGAACATCCGCCTCGATGCCTTCGATCGCCGCAACATCAACGACGTGCGCCGCCTCACCGTGGTCAACCCCAAGGGCATGCCCGTGGAGGTATCGCAGTTCGCGGACATCCGGCGCGCCAACGCCCCCTCGCTGCTGGAGCGCCTGGACCGCCAGCCGGCCGTCACGCTCACCGCCGACGCCTTGGGCCGTCCGTCCGGCTCCGTGGCCGACGACGTGGTGGCCTACGTGCGGGCCAACCCCCTGCCCGCCGGCGTGCAGATGGCCTGGGGCAGCGACATCAAGCGGCAGAACGACAGCTTCGGCGCCCTGGGGTCCGTGCTGCTCATCTCGTTCATCCTCATCTATCTGATCATGGTGGCGCTGTACGACAGCTACATCTATCCCTTCGTGGCGCTCTTCGCCATCCCCGTGGCGGCCATCGGCGCCTTCCTCGCGCTCAACCTGTCCATGAGCCACCTCAGCCTCTTCGCGTTGCTGGGCCTCATCATGCTCATGGGCCTGGTCACCAAGAACTCCATCCTCATCGTGGACTTCACCAACCAGCTGAAGGAGGCCGGGAAGCCCTTCCGGGAGGCGATCATAGAGGCATCCAAGGGGCGCATGCGGCCCATCCTGATGACCACGCTATCCATGGCCATCGGCATGCTGCCCATCGCCTTGGCCAGCGGCACCGCCGCCGAGTGGAAGAACGGCCTGGCGTGGGTGATCATCGGCGGGCTGCTGTCCTCGCTGGCGCTCACCCTGTTCCTCGTGCCCATGGTGTACTTCCTGGTGGACCGGGCGAAGGAGAAATGGGGCAAGCCCGTGATCGCATCCCATGGACCGATCGTCCTGAACCCATGAACCGGGCTATCGTCATCCCATTGACCCTGGCACTGATACCGTCGGCCGTTGGTGCGCAAACACGGAATGCCCCTTCGCTGAAGCTGGCCTGAGAGAACGATTACCTCGTTTTCAAGGGCGACGGAACGGACCGCTATTACACCAACGGGGTGCGGGTGGAATATTTCTACCGCCGGGAGAAGCGCAACTTCGCGCAGCGCCTCTTGCTGCAGGTGGCGGATGACTCGAACCTGTACGGATGGGGCATCGCCCAGCACATGTTCACCCCTTCGCGGATCGACGTTGCCGAGGTGCAGCCCGATGACAGGCCGTACGCGGGCGCCCTCTTCGCCATCCATTCGCTCCGGTCCATGGACCGCGAAAAGCGGATGATCCTGACCACTGCGGTGAACCTGGGCGTGACGGGCCCCCTGAGCATGGCGGACGAGGCGCAGACATGGGTGCACCGCGCCATTGGCTATACCAAGCCGGAGGGTTGGCACAATCAGGTGCCCAACGACATCATTCTGAATTACAACCTGGAGGTGGAGCGCGAGGTGGTGAACGTGTCCGGCAAACTCATCGTGTCCGGCGTCATGGATGCGTACGTGGGCACCCTTTATGATGCGGTGGGCGCCGGGTTCAAGCTGCAAGTGGGCCGCGTGCGGAGCTCCTATGATACGCCCCCCGAGGCCGGCAACGGCCGGAAGGATCACCAGCTCTACCTGTTGATGCAGCCCACGGCCCGAGTGATCTATTACAACGCCTTGCTGCAGGGCGGCATCATCCATCACATCACGTCTTCCGAGGAAGGATACACGCTGGGCAAGGACATGATCGAGCGGATCAGCGCCTTCACCGAAGTGGGGCTGGTGTATGAGCGGCCGAAACTGGCCATTTCACTGTCCCGGAAAATGCGCACCGCACCCTTCAAGGGCGGCAATGCCTTGGAATATGGAAGCGTGACCGTAGCCTTCGATCTGTGAAACCCTGAAGCATGAACATCGTTGCGATCTGGGCCGCGTGGGCGGCCATGGCGCTCAGCGTCCCCCACATCCAGGAACCTTCCATTCCGCCAGCTCCCCCGGAACGCACCGTTTCGCTCACCGTGGAAGTGGACCAGCTTCGGAACTCGAAGGGCCGGGTGCAATTCGCCTTGTGCGATCGGGATGGCACCATCCCCGACGAGCATTACGAGCACAGCTGCAAGCGGGGCACGGCCCCGATCGTGGGCGGGTAGGCCACATACACCTTCACCGGCCTGCCTCCCGGCCGGTATGCCGTGAACATCCTCCACGATGAGAACGGGAACGGCAAGATCGACAAGGGTCTCTTCCTGCCCAAGGAAGGCATCGGCTTTTCCAACTACAACACCATTGGCCTTGGCAACCGGCCCAACTTCAGGAAGGCCAGCTTCGAGGTGGAGCAGGACCTGCGGATCAGGGTGCAGGTCGTATAGTTGTAACAGCGGACCGGCCCGAAGACCATTCCCCGTGTACATCCGGGCAGGTAGTAGGCAAGAGGGAGGCATGGATGAAGGGCGATGGTGCTTGCGCTCAAGCCGGTGGTTGATACATCGTCGACCAAGTAGAAGGCCCCTCCTTGCGGAGAGGCCTTCTTTAGGGGGGTGTCCGTTGCCAAGGCTACGCCACCCATGGTGGTCCCGACCTCCCGGTGGCTTTATAGTTGCCGCACGGTGTGCTCCTTCACCGGCGACAGGCCACGGGGTCAAGTCCACGGTGCGAAGCAACGGTGACGGAATGCCCCGCACAATACCCAGAAATGGGGATTTTTCGTCCGGCACCATGTCGTTCCGGGCAGGTCCGAGGATGGCACCGGGCCATGCCGGGTCGTTCCTGCCGATCCCATGTGTGCTTCCGCATCCGCCCCCGGCGGCCCCTCGCCCCTGCCGTTTTTCTTCCCCGAAGGGGAAGGCCCAGGTCGGGCATCCTGTTGCCTTTCATTCCACGGAAAGGCATTTGCTTTGCGCCCGCAAATTCGTTTCCCATGGCCAAGAATGATGCAACCAACGACTTGGTGATCGTGGAGTCGCCGGCCAAGGCCAAGACCATTGAAAAGTACCTCGGGCCGGGCTTCACCGTGCTGAGCAGCTTCGGCCATGTGCGCGACCTGCCGGAGCGGGACCTGAGCGTGGACGTGGAACACGGCTTCGAGCCCGAGTACATCGTTCCCGATGACAAGAAGCCCAAGCTGGCCGAGTTGCGGAAACAGGCGGCCAAGGCGGCCACCGTATGGCTGGCCACTGATGAAGACCGGGAAGGGGAGGCCATCAGCTGGCACTTGAAGGAAGCCTTGGAGCTGCCTGATGGCAAGGTGAAGCGCGTCACCTTCAATGAGATCACCAAGAAGGCGGTGACCGCGGCCATGGATAATCCGCGCAGCATCGACATCAACCTGGTGGACGCCCAGCAGGCGCGCCGGGTGCTGGACCGCCTGGTGGGCTACGAGCTCAGCCCCGTGCTGTGGCGCAAGGTGAAGCCCAGCCTCAGCGCGGGGCGCGTGCAGAGCGTGGCCGTGCGCCTGATCGTGGACCGCGAGGCCGAGATCACCGGCTTCCAGGCCCAAAGCGCATTCCGGGTCACCGCCCAACTGCTCACCGCCGGGAAAGCGGCGGTGAAGGCCGAGCTGCCCAAGCGGTTTGCCACGGAGGACGAGGCCATGCGATTCCTGCAAGCCTGCACGGGGGCCACCTACACGGTGCAAGCCGTGGAGAAGAAGCCGGCCAGGCGCACGCCTGCGCCCCCGTTCACCACCAGCACCCTGCAGCAGGAAGCTTCGCGCAAACTGGGCTTCGGGGTGGACCGCACCATGCGCATTGCGCAGGGGCTGTATGAGCAGGGGCACATCACTTATATGCGTACCGACAGCGTGAACCTGAGCGATTTCGCCCTGCAAGCCGCGGCGGAAGCCATCACCTCCCAATATGGGGCGCGGTACGGAAAGACGCGGCAATACCACACCAAGACCAAGGGTGCGCAGGAGGCCCACGAGGCCATCCGGCCCGCCGACATGCTGGTGCGCCATGCCGGGAGCGACCGCGATGCCGAACGGCTATATGACCTGATCTGGAAGCGGACACTGGCGAGCCAGATGGCCGATGCCGAACTGGAAAAGACCGTGGTGGACATCGCCATCAGCACACGGCCGGGCGAGCCGCTGAAGGCCCAAGGCGAGGTGATCACCTTCGACGGCTTCCTCAAGGTATACCTGGAAGGCAGGGACGAGGAGGACGAGGAGCAGGAAGGGCTGTTGCCGGAGATGCGCCAAGGCGAGGAACTGGCGCTGCAGGAATTGGTGGCCACCCAGCGTTTCGACCGTCCGGCACCCCGCTACACCGAGGCCAGCCTGGTGAAGAAGCTGGAGGAACTGGGCATCGGCCGTCCTTCCACTTATGCTCCCACCATCAGCACCGTGCAGAAGCGCGGCTACGTGGTCAAGGAGAGCCGCGAGGGCATGCAACGGCCCTTCCGCATCCTCACGTTGGGCACCGATGGCCAGATCGCGGGCCGCACGGCCTCCGAAACGGTGGGCGCGGAAAAACAGAAGCTCTTCCCCACGGACATCGGCATGGTGGTCAACGGGTTCCTGGTGGAGCACTTCCCCTCCATCGTCGATTTCAACTTCACCGCCAAGGTGGAGGAGGAATTCGACGGCATTGCACGGGGGCAGGAGAATTGGCGCGAGATGATCGCCCGCTTCTACAAGCCGTTCCACACCACCATTGCCACCGTGGTGGAAACCGCCGACCGTGCATCGGGCTCCAGGACCTTGGGGCAGGACCCCGCCTCGGGCAAGGACGTGGTGGCCCGCATCGGGCGCTTCGGGCCCATGGTGCAGATCGGTGGCGTGGAGGATGAGGAAAAGCCAAGGTTCGCCTCCCTGCGCAAGGACCAAAGCATCGCCACCATCACCTTGCAGGATGCCCTTGACCTTTTCAAGCTGCCGCGCACCCTGGGCCGCAGCGGTGAAGAGGAGGTGATCGTGGGCGTGGGCCGTTTCGGGCCGTACGTGAAGTTGGGCAACACCTTCGCCAGCCTGGGCCCGGACGACGACCCCATCGCCATTGAACTGCCCCGCGCCATCGAGCTGATCGAAGCGAAGAAGGCCGCCAACGCCACGCGCGAACTGGGGCCGTACGAGGATGGCGTGTTGGAGGTGGGCCGGGGCCGCTTCGGCCCGTTCGTCCGCTTCGGGAAGACCTACGCCAACATCCCCAAGGGGGAAGATCCTGCGGCCTTGACCCTGGAACGTGGCATCGAACTGATCAAGGCGAAGCTGGAAGGGGTCCGTGCGAACGTCATCAAGGAATTCGCGGGCGCGGGCATCCAAGTGCTGGCCGGCCGTTATGGCCCCTACGTCACCGACGGGAGCAAGAACGCCACGGTGCCCAAGGACAAGGAACCGGCTGGGCTCTCCTTGGAGGAGGCGCAAACGATGCTGGCCGGGGCCCCCGAGCGGAAAGGACGAGGCAAGAGGGGCGCCGCAAAGAAGGCAGCCCCAAAGAAGGCAGCCCCAAAGAAGGCCGCCGCGAAAAAGGCGGCTCCCAGGAAGAAGGCCGCGGCCAAGAAGTAGGGAGTGGGCCTGCCGGGGCTTGGATCAACAGGTGCCTGTGCGCATCTGGCTTGCCGCGACTGGGAACGGCAGGGGTGTTGCCCGCCATCTTAGCGGCCGGGGCAACAGCCTGCGACCTCCATGGAATCCAGCATCTTCTTCAAACCATCGAAAGCCTTTGGGGCCGCCCGGCCCGAATGGCTGGCCAATACTTTGGGGGACAACACCCTGTTCCACACCGACCAGGGCATGCCGTCCCTGGAGGGGGTCAAGGTGGCCATCATGGGCGTGTTGGATGATCCCGGCCATGCCAAGCCCCGTGGATGCGTTGATGCCCCCGATGCCGTGCGGGCGCAGCTCTACCGGTTGTACATGCCCGCCCACGGTTTCGGCATCGCCGACCTGGGGGACATCCACCCGGGCGAATCGGCCGAGGATACGCGCCATGCGGTGGCCGAGGCCATCACCGAGCTGATCCATGCCAACATCGTCCCGGTCATCATCGGCGGCGGACAGGGCCATACCTTCTCCCAGTACATGGCCTATGAGAAGCTGGAGCGCACGGCCAACCTGGCCTGTATCGATGCCCGGTTCGACCTGGGCGAGCCCGGCCAGGCCCTGGCGGAAAGCAGCTACCTCAGCCAGATCGTGCTGCGCCAGCCCAACTACCTGTTCAATTACAGCAACCTGGGTTACCAGACCTACCTGGTGGACCAGCCCGGCATCGAGCTGATGGACAAGCTCTTCTTCGATGCCCACCGCTTGGGCGAGTTGCGGGCCAACCTGGCCGATGCCGAGCCGGTGCTGCGCAATGCCGACACCATCAGCGTGGACCTCTCCAGCGTGCGGCGCTCCGATGCCCCGGGTACCACCCGCCCCGGCCCCAACGGGTTTCATGGAGAGGAGATCTGCCAGCTCATGCGCTATGCCGGCATCAGCGAAAAGGTCACCTCTGTCGGCCTGTACGAGATGGACCCGTGGCGCGACCAGGACCAGGTGACCGCCCAGCTTGCCGCCCAGATGGTCTGGTGCTTCCTGGACGGTTTCGGCAGCCGCACCAATGACCTGCCTTGGCTGGACCGCAAGCGCTTCACCCGCTTCCATGTGCCTATCAAGGGGCACGAGCAGGAGTTGATCTTCTACAAGAGCACCGTCAGCGACCGCTGGTGGATGGATGTCCCATACCGGGCTGAGCGTGAGGCCCGCTTCGAGCGCCACCACCTGGTGCCATGTGCATACAGCGACTACATGGCCGCGTGCCGCGAAGAGGTCCCCGACCGCTGGTGGCGCACCTTCCAGAAGCTGGCCTAGCGCTTCGGAGGGGGCAGGGTGGCCGACGGGAAATTTGTTGAAAAGTTCGGCCGGCATGCTTTTTTGCTATTTTGGCGGCGGATAATCCGGTCATGGCTCCAGACCTGAGGGGCTGAAAGCCGCGTCAAATCAGGAAAAACGCATGAGAAGGCACGTTACGGCAGTCGTTTTCGCCATGGTGGGGAGCATCGCCTTCGCCCAACAAGACCCACAATACACCCAGTACATGTTCGACCGCCTGTCGGTCAACCCGGCCGTGGCGGGGCTCAGCGGCAACATCTGTGCCACCGCCCTGATGCGTCAACAGTGGTCCGGGTTCGACGGGGCCCCCAAGACCGGGTTGATCAACCTGCAGGCCCCTTGGACGAAGATCCGCAGCGGCGTCGGGTTGTCCGTGTACTACGATAAGCTGGGCATGGAGACGAGCACCATCGCACGCCTGCACTATGCCTATCATTTGAAGGTGGGCAGCCAAAGCACCCTCAGCGCGGGCATCTACGCCGGGATGTCGGGCCGTGCCCTCTCAGGCACCTGGATTGCCGTGGACCCCGTGGAGGATGACCACGCCATCCCTTCTTCCGGAAGCAGCGCATCGGGTTTCGACCTGGGCGCGGGGTTGTATTACAAATCCCCCCAGCTCTGGATCGGGATCTCCAGCACCCAGCTGCCGGAGACCGAGCTCAAGGATGTCAGCATCAAGAACAAGCGCCACTACTATGTCCAGGGAGGCTACGACTGGGCCTTGGGCGGCAACAAGAAATACGTGCTCCAGCCCAGTATCATGCTGAAGAGCGATGCCAGCTCCACCCAGCTGGACGTGGGGGCGTTGTTCCTGTACGACAACATGGTCTGGGCGGGCGTGGGCTTCCGCACGGAGGATGCCATCGCCCCGATGATCGGCTACCAGCACCAGTTCCCCAAGGGGGACAGCATGCTGCGCATCGGGTACAGCTATGACATTACCACCTCGGCCCTCAAGAATTACAGCAGCGGCAGCCACGAGGTGATGCTGAGCTACTGCTTCAAGATCGTCAAACCGGAGGTCTTTGAGATGTACCACCACCCCCGGTTCCTGTAAGCCTACGTAACAAAAGGAACTGATCGCCGTTGCAATTCTGTCCAACCCATACCCGTGAAACCCAAAGGAACCCTGCAAGGAACCTGGACAGGTCGGGAACGGTAAAAAAGGAAGACCATGGAACGAAGTCCCATCCTATACCTCTGCGGCATTGCCCTGCTGGCCAGTTGTGGCAGGGGCGGCCAAGGGCAGCTGATCGGCGCGCAGAACCGGCCTACCTGGTACCAAGTGGACCCGTACGGGATGAACTACATCCCCATGGGCAGCTACGTCATGGGGCCCAGCGACCAGGATGCCCCCTATGCCATGGTGGCCAAGTCCAAGACGGTCTCCGTGCAGGCGTTCTACATGGACCAGACGGAGATCAGCAATAACGAGTACCGTCAGTTCGTCGAATATGTGATCGACTCCACCGCCAAGAAGATCCTGGGAGAGGAGGACATCGGCGAGCATGTGGTCACCGAGGATGAGTTCGGCGAGGAGATCGACCCGCCGGTGATCTATTGGAAACCCCGGATCAATTGGGAAGGGGAGGAGGAGCGTGAGGCCCTGGCCGACATGTTCTATCCCGAAGGCGAGCGGTTCTACCGGCGCAAGGAGATCGATACCCGGAAGCTCATGTTCGAGTACTATTGGATCGATCTTCGGGAAGCGGCCCGCAAGAGCGGAAGGGACCTCGACCTGGGCTACACCAATACCAAGGGGCAGAAGACAGCCATCCAAGGCCACAGCGACCGCAGCAAGTTCATCATCAAGGAGGTGATCAATGTGTACCCCGATACGTTGTCCTGGGTCCATGACTTCACGTACTCCTACAATGAACCCATGACGGAGAACTACTTCTGGCACCCGGCCTATGACGACTATCCCGTGGTGGGGGTCACTTGGAGCCAGGCCAAGGCATTCAACGTCTGGCGTACCCAAAACATGATGAATGCGTGGTTGCAAGGCAACGGCGAGCCGTTCATCAACCATTTCCGGCTGCCTTCCGAGGCGGAATGGGAATATGCCGCACGCGGGGGCCTGGACCTCTCGCCTTGGCCTTGGGGCGGGCCCTACGTGAGGAACCGCCAAGGCTGCTTCCTCGCCAACTTCAAGCCGCTGCACGGCAACTACACCGACGACGGCGGTTTCCACACCGTGCCCATCGACAGTTACTCGCCCAATGACTACGGCTTGTATTGCATGGCCGGCAACGTGGCCGAATGGACCAACACGGCCTTCGACGAAAGCGTGTACGACTTCGACCACGACATGAACCCTGAGTATTCCTTTGATGCCCTGGCCAACGACCCGCCGGTGATGAAGCGCAAGGTGGTGCGGGGAGGCTCCTTCAAGGATGTGGGGCTATACCTGCAGACGGGCACCAGGGCATACGAGTACCAAGACACGGCCAAGTGCTACATCGGCTTCCGCAGCGTGCTGACCTACCTCGGTCGCGGAAAGGCGGTGAAGGCTGAGGACCTATAACGCGATCTAGCGACCCTCGGCCAGGTTCCGGAACCGCCTGGCCGAACGGTCGGGAACCAAGGAAGGAAAAACCGCAATAACCCTAAGCAAGGAAAAACCAACATGAAACCAGGCAGCAAAAGGTGGAAGAACTTCATGGCCAAACTGTACGGATGGGGCGCGTCGGTCGTGCTCATCGGTGCATTGTTCAAGATCCAGCACTATCCCGGGGCAGGTCTCTTCCTGGTGGCCGGCTTGAGCACGGAGGCCATCATCTTCTTTTTCTCGGCATGGGAGCCGCCGCACGAAGAACCCGATTGGAGCTTGGTGTACCCCGAGCTGGCATCGGCAGACCATGCCATCGGGGAGGATTTCAAGACTGACGACCAGCGCTCCATCACAGAGCAGCTTGATGATATGCTGGAAAGCGCCAAGATCGAACCGGAGCTGATCCAAAGCCTTGGCGACGGCATGCGCAGCCTGAGCGACCAGGCGCGGGCCATGGGTGAGATCACCGGCGCCGCCGCGGCCACCAGTGAGTATGCCGAGAGCTTGAAGGGTGCATCAAGCCGGGTGAACGTGCTGAGCGACAGTTACGAGAAGGCGAGCGCAAGCCTGGCCGGCCTTACCGGCAATATGGAGGCTGGGCGCAGCGCCGGGGAAAGCCTGGGCCGCATGAGCAAGAACCTGAGCGACCTCAACGAGATGTACGAGCTGCAGTTGCGCACCAGCCGCGAGAAGCTCGATGCGGCCAACCAAATGTTCGCCGGAATGAGCGAGATGCTCACCAACCTCAGCGAAAGCGTGAACGACACCAAGCGCTACAAGGACAACATCTCCGAGCTGAGCGACAACCTGGCCAAGCTGAACACGGTCTACGGCAATATGCTGGCCGCCATGACCGTTCGTGCCTGATAGGGGGGAAACATCGATTTTAACCTAACCGAACAGACCACGAAATGGCAGGTGCCAATCTGTCCCCGAGGCAGAAAATGATCAATATGATGTACTTGGTGCTGACGGCGCTCCTGGCGCTGAACGTATCCAAGGAGATCATCGACAGCTTCATCACCGTGAACCAGGGCCTGGAGAACACCAAGGCTACGTTCAAATCGAAGATGGACGCGACCTATGCCACGTTCCAGGACCGGGCCAGGGAAAACCCCGCGAAATACGGCGCGGCCTGGGCATCAGCCCAGGAGATCCAGAAACTGGCCTCCGGGATCGTGGCACACATCGATTCCCTGAAGGGGCTGGTCATCTCCGAGACCGAAGGCCTTCCCATGGAAAAAGTGATGGGCACGGACAATGGCGTGGATACGGTGCTGGACCTCTCCTACGTCGGCAAGCGCGACAACTACGACGTGATCACCGACGTGCTGGTCGGCTCCGAGCCCGGCACGCCCAAGGATACCAAGAATAGTGCCCGCCAACTGAAGATGATGTTGGAGCAGTTCCGCGACAAGGTGAAAGCCGCCGCGCCGGAAGACCCCAAGTTGCAGGCCAGCGCCGACCGGATGTTCAACTTCGAGGACCGGAAGGATGCCGGCGGCACGATGAACAACTGGGAGTCCATGAATTTCTACCATGTTCCCTTGGCGGCCGGGGTCACGGCCCTGTCCCGGATCCAAACGGACATCCGGACCATGGAGAACGAGCTGGTGGCCCAAATGCTGGGGGGCGTGGAGCAGGAAAGCTTCAAGTTCAACAAGCTTACGGCCATCACCCAGCCGCTGAGTTCATACGTGACCGTGGGCGGCACATACCGGGCGAGCATCTTCCTGGGTGCCTACGATGACCAGAACGCGCCGGAAGTGATCGTGGGCAAGGTGGATTCCACCAGCAAGCCCCCGACCATCATCGGTGAAGGAAAGACACTGCCCATGGAAGGGGCCAAGGCCATCTTCGAGGAACCGGCCAGCAGCGCCGGCCTGAAGACGGTCACCGGCATCATCAAGTTCAAGCCTGTGGGCGGCGAACTGCAGGTGGAGCCCTTCAAATTGGAGTATGAGGTCGCGGCCCCAAGCCTGGTGGTAAGCCCCACGAAGATGAACGTGTTCTACCGAGGCGTGGACAACCCGGTGAGCATCAGTGTGGCCGGCTACAGTGCGAGCGCCATCCAGCCCAGCATGACCAATGGCAGCCTGTCAAGGTCCAGCGATGGGTACATCGTCAAGCCCGGATCGGGCAACGAGGCGGTGGTGAGCGTGAGCGTGACCAACCCGGACGGAACCAAGAAGGCGTTGCCGGGGGTTCCGTTCCGGGTGAAGAACGTTCCCAACCCGACGCCCTATTTCGGGACCAAGGGGGTGAATGACAACACGATCAAGAAGAGCGAGTTGATCGCTACACGCGGGGTGTTGGCCCGGATGGAGAACTTCGAGTTCGACCTGAAGTTTGAGGTGGTGGGGTACACCGTGTCGTCCACCATCGCCGGCAACTTCCTGGAAAGGCCCTGCTCCGGTGCGGCCCTTAGCGATGATGCCAAGCAGATGCTGGAACGGGTGAAGGTGGGCCAGAAGGTGTTCATCGAGAACATCAAGGCCAGGGGGCCCGATGGCACCACGCGGAACCTTGGGGCACTTTCATTCAAGGTGATCTGATCACGAAATAGCCTATCCCATGAAGATCTCCCGTTGCATGCTGTTCGGCACCCTGTTGGCTGCGGGGCTTGCCGTGGCCCCGGCGGGCCAGGCCCAAACGGTACTGGACGGGGCCTACATCAAGGAACACACCACCACGCAGCGGGTGGTGCCTTATCCGCATGTCCGCCAGGCGGACGTGATGTGGGAACGAAGGGTCTGGAGGGAGATCGACCTGCGTGAAAAGATCAACCTGCCGTTGTACTATCCCACCGAGCCGATCAAGGACCGGAAGAGCCTTTTTGATGTGATCAAGCAAGGCATCCTGGAGGACGGGTCCATCACGGCATACGACCCCGGGCCGACGGCCACCGATGACGAGTTCACCAAACCGATGCTCCCCAACGATGTCAAGGAAATGCTCTTCCACTCGGACACCGTTTGGACGGCAAACCTGGAGACGGGAGAACTGGAGCCTGCCCTGACCACCACGGAAGTGAAGAGCGCCGACGTGGTGAAGTACGTCCTCAAGGAGGATTGGGTCTTCGACCGTCAACGTTCCGTGATGGACATCCGCATCATCGGCATCTGCCCGATGATCGAGAACAAGGGCGATGAAGGGGAGGTGCGGGGCTATACCCCCTTGTTCTGGCTGTATTTCCCGGAGTTGCGTTATGTCCTGGTCAACTGGGAGGTCTTCAACCGGGAGAATGATGCGGAGCGCCGCTCCTTCGACCACGTGTTCTGGGCGCGCCAGTTCAACAGCACCATCACCAAGGTGAGCAATGTGTACGACCGCAAGATCGTGGAATACAAGACGGGGATAGATGCCCTGCTGGAAGGAGAGGAGATCAAGGAGATGCTCTTCAACTTCGAGCACGACCTTTGGAATTTCTGATCGCCGTTGCGGCCAATGCCCATGAAGAAGGGTCCCTCTCACGGGGACCCTTCGCCGTTCACGGACCTTCCTGGCCTGGCTTCGGCCCCGGCCGTGGGTGTGCGCCATACCTTTGCCGCCCGAAAAAATGATCAGTGTCAACAACCTGTTGCTCCACTTTGGGGAGCGGGCCCTATTGGATAACGTCTCCTTCTTCATCGGGAATGACGACCGCATCGGGCTGGTGGGCCGGAACGGTGCAGGGAAAAGCACCCTGATGAAGATCCTGGCCGGGTTGCAGCCCTATGACCAAGGGTCCATCGGCCGGCCGAAGGACCTGACCATAGGCTACCTGCCGCAGCAGATGGACCATGACCTGGAACTGACGCCTTGGCAGGTGGCGGGCAAGGCATTTGCGGAGAGCAGCAAGGTCGAGGAGGACATTGCGCGAATTGGCCAGGAGCTCGAACAGGCGACCAGTGATGCCCGGGCCATGGAACTGGCGGAACAACTGGCCCACGCACATGAAAGGCTGAATACGCTGGGTGCGTCGGACCGGGATATGAAGGTCGAACGGATGCTCAAAGGCATCGGGTTCGCGGAGCCCGATATGCACCGTCCCATGCACGAGCTCAGCGGCGGATGGCGCATGCGCGCGGAGCTGGCCCGCATCCTTCTTGTCCGCCCGGACCTGCTGTTGCTGGACGAGCCCACCAACCACCTGGACCTGCCCGCCATCCAATGGCTGGAAGACCTGCTGCGCACGTATCCGGCCGCACTGGTGCTCATCAGCCACGACAAGACCTTCCTGGACCGCCTGACCAGGAGGACCTTGGAGGTCAGCAACGGCACCTTGATCGATCGCAAGGTCCCTTGGAGCCAGTATGTGGAGCTGCGCAAGGTGGAGAGGGAGCAACAAACCGCGGCGGCGAAGGAACAGGAGCGCTATATCCGCGAAACGGAGGCACTGATCAACAAATTCAGGGCGAAGGCCAGCAAGGCAGCGTTCGCCCAAAGCCTGATCACCAAGCTCAACAAACTGGAGCGGATCGAGGTCGAGGACGAGGATCTGCGCAAAATGCTGGTCAAGTTCCCCCCGGCACCGGCCAGTGGCAAATTGGTCTGCGAGGTGATCGGGGTTTCCAAGGCGTATGGGCCCAAGCGGATCTTCGATCATGCGGAACTCACCATCGCCAAGGGCGAGCATCTGGCGCTGGTGGGCGCCAACGGGACAGGGAAGTCCACGCTGGTGCGCATGATCATGGGTGAAGAACCCTATGAAGGGGAGATCCGCCTGGGCCACAACGTGATCGTGGGGTACTATGCCCAGGACATGCCGGAACGGATGGTGCCCCAATACACCGTCCTGGAAACCGCCGAGGATGCCGCCAGCGAGGAAAACCGCCCAAGGGTAAGGGCCATGCTGGGGGCCTTCATGTTCAGCGGCGACGACGTGGACAAGAAGGTGAAGGTGCTCAGCGGGGGCGAACGGGCCAGGCTGGCGCTGTGCTGCATGCTGCTCAAGCCGTTGAACTTCCTGATCCTGGACGAGCCCACCCACCATTTGGACATCCCCAGCAAGGATGTCCTCAAGGAGGCGTTGAAGAACTACAACGGCACCTTCCTGCTGGTGAGCCATGACCGGGATTTCCTCACCGGCCTGACCGATAGGCTGCTGGAACTGGACGATCGGCGGATCCGCGACCAGCATTTGGACATCCTGGAATTGATCGAGAAGCGCAAGGCGCTGCAAACGGCGGACATCGGGCGCAGCTCGGCGCGCGAGCGCGAGAAGAAGGTGAAGCCTGACAAGGGCGGTGAGCAGCGCGGGCGGGAAAAGGAATTCCGGCGGGTGCGCCGGAACGTGGAGCGGCTCGAGGAAAAGTTGGCCGGGCTGGAACGGGAGGAAAAGGCGCTTCAGGCCGAGGTCATGAAGAATGGCCGGACCCCGGAGGAGGTGCAGCAGGGCTACGAGCGCTTGGGCGAGTTGGCGAAGGAGATCGCCGACACCATGGAGGCGTGGGAGGCTGCGGCCTTGGAGGCGGAGGAACTGGACGGGGAAGGATCCGGCCAGGCATCAGCGGCCGGTTGACCCTGCGAACGTGGACCATGGACCAAGGCATTTGGTTTTTAGGGAAGACCCTGAAGATCATCCACAGATCAATTCCCCCTTGCCGGAACGGTCATCAATGAGACCCGCGCCCCCTCCGACGGCCTGCAAGGCCCCTCGGGGAGCGCGTTGGCCCCAAGTCGTTCGCGCATGTAGAATCGCATTTGGGAAAAAGGAATACCTTTGCGCCCCTATTGCGGGGTGGAGCAGATGGTAGCTCGTCGGGCTCATAACCCGAAGGTCGTAGGTTCGAGTCCTAACCCCGCTACCAAGGGAAGCCCGGTCGCCAAGCCGGGCTTCTTTGTTCGTGGGACGTCCACATCAACGCATCCATGATGGAGCACCGTGCGGGGTACGTAAACATCATCGGGAAGCCCAACGTGGGGAAGAGCACCTTGCTGAATGCCCTGCTCGGGGAAAATCTCGTGATCGTGAATGCCAAGGCACAGACCACCCGCCACCGCATCCTGGGCATCCTCAACGGTGATGAGCACCAGTTGATCCTGTCCGACACGCCGGGGATCTTGGAGCCTGCGTACAAGCTGCAGGAGAGCATGATGCAGGCCGTGGACGAGGCCTTGAAGGATGCGGATGTCCTGCTGGTGATGGTGGAGATCGGGGATCGGCCGGCCACCTCGGAAGGATTGGTGGCCAGGGCACGCCGCTACAAAGGTCCCATGGTGGTGCTGGTGAACAAGGTGGATCAAGGCGATGGGCGGCAGCTCGAAGAGGCGGTGGAACAATGGCATGCCACATTCCCCGGGGCCGAGGTGTTGCCCATCTCGGCCTTGCACGGGTTGCACATCGGCCTTTTGCGCACCAAATTGATCCGGATGCTGCCGGAGCACCCGCCCTATTTCCCCAAGGATGACCTCAGCGACAGGGACGTGCGCTTCTTCATCAGCGAGATCATCCGCGAAAAGATCCTGCGGCTGTACAAACAGGAAATACCGTACAGTTGCCAAGTGGTGGTGAACAGCTACGAGGAATCCCCGGAGCTGGTAAAGGTCCAGGCGGACGTGGTGGTGATGCGCGAGGGCCAGAAGGGGATCCTCATCGGCAAAGGCGGCGGCGCCCTCCGCCAGTTGGGGGTGGAGGCCCGCAAGGCCATCGAGAGGTTCATTTCCAACAAGGTCTTCCTGGACCTGAAGGTGAGGGTGGATGAGAACTGGCGCGGCGACGACCGCAAATTGCGGCAATATGGGTACTGAAGCAGCGCCGACCCCCGGTCCGACGGCCAACCAGGATCAAGGCATACCACCATGGCAAACATCGTAGCGCTTGTAGGACGTCCCAACGTCGGCAAAAGCACGCTCTTCAACCGGTTGGTGGAGGGGCGGGTGGCGATCACGCATCCCACGGCGGGCACCACCCGTGATCGCCATTATGGATGGGCGGAGTGGGGCGGCAAGCATTTTTCCGTCATCGATACGGGGGGATATGTGCAAGGCGGGGACGACCTTTTCGAGGCCGAGATCCGCAAACAGGTGGAGCTGGCCATTGAAGAAGCGGACAGCATCCTTTTCCTGGTGGATGTCCGTGAAGGCTTGACGGCCATGGACGAGGAGGTTGCATCGCTGTTGCGCCGCCAAGGCAAGCCGGTCTTCCTGGTGGCCAACAAGGTGGATGTCTCCGACAAGGAGGTCTACACCGCTGAATTCTACAAGCTCGGCCTGGGCCAGGTCCATTCGATCAGCGCCCAGAGCGGGGCCGGTACGGGCGACCTGCTGGATGACCTGGTGGGCACCTTCAGCAAGCCCGCCGATCCGGTCGGGGACGATCGGCCGAAGATCGCGGTGGTGGGCAGGCCCAATGTGGGGAAATCCTCCTTGGTGAACACCCTGTTGGGCGTGGAGCGGCATATCGTGACCGACAGGGCGGGCACCACGCGCGACAACATCCACAGCCGGTACACCGGCTTCGGGTTTGATGTCACCCTGCTGGACACGGCCGGGATCAGGCGCAAGCGCAAGGCGGAGGAAAACATCGAGTTCTACAGCATGCTGCGCAGCGTGCGCGCCATCGAGGAGAGCGACGTATGCCTGCTGTTGATCGATGCCCAGGAGGGCGTGCAACATCAGGACAAGCACATCTTCGGATTGATCGCCGAGGCGGGCAAGGGCGTGGTGGTGGTGGTCAACAAGTGGGACCTGATCACCAAGGACACCCGTACCGCGAAGGACTATGAAGCGGAGGTAAGGCGGCGGCTGGAACCCTTTACGGACCTGCCCATCGTGTTCACCTCCGTGATCAACAAGCAACGGATACACAAAACCTTGGAACTGGCCATGGAAGTGTATGCGAACCGGTCGCAACGGATATCCACCAGCAAGCTGAATGAGGCGCTGCTGCCGGAGATAGCGCGGCGCCCCCCCCCGACGGTCAAGGGCAAACTGGTGAGGATCAAGTTCGTGAAACAATTGCCCGGCGTGGTGCCCGCATTCGCCTTTTTCTGCAACCTGCCGCAATATGTCAGGGAGGATTACGTGCGGTTCCTGGAGAACAAATTGCGCGAGCATTTCACCTTCACCGGGGTGCCTGTCCGCGTCTTCTTCCGCAGGAAGTGAGCATCCCCAGCCGCGGGACCCGGGCCGGGTTCCCGGCCCCGCTGTGCTTGGATCTTATTAACGACGGGAAAAGGGCCTGCGGGAAGGGCCTCCGGGCCCGCAGGTTACATTTGCCGTCCTTTTCAATGCCATTGAATATGATGAAACGCATTCTGTCCGCTTGGGTGATGGGTACGGCCATGCTCGGGGCGATGGCCCAGGACACGGCCGGCGACCCGGTGCTCATGACGGTGGACGGCCAGCCCGTGTCCCGGAGCGAATTCGAGGCCATTTACAAGAAGAACAACAAGGATGCGCCGGTGACCAAGGAGGCGTTGGATGAATACCTGGACCTGTTCATCAACTACAAGCTGAAGGTGCGGGCCGCGGAGGCGGCCGGCCTGGACACGGCGGTCAAATTCAAGACCGAGCTGATGGGCTACCGCCAGCAGTTGGCGCGGCCCTACCTGATCGATCGCGGGCTGAACGACCAATTGATGCAGGAGGCCTTTGCCCGCAAGGGCGAGGAGATCCGCGCCAGCCATATCCTGGTCAGCCTGGCGCCCGATGCCAGCCCGGAGGACACCTTGGCGGCCTGGAAGCGTATCATGGCCCTTCGTGCCCGGGTGGCCGCGGGCGAGGATTTCGCCAAGGTGGCGCAAGGCCCCGGGGGAAGTGATGATCCCAGCGTGAAGACCAACGGCGGCGACTTGGGCTACTTCAGCGTGCTGCAGATGGTCTATCCCTTCGAGACCGCTGCCTACGGCACGCCGGTGGGGCAGGTGAGCCAGCCGGTGCGCACGAAGTTCGGATACCACATCATCAAGGTAGCCGACCGCAGGCCCGCGCAGGGCGAGCTGACGGTGGCCCACATCATGATCCGGTCCACGGACGAGGACGGACCGGAGAAACAGGCAGCCGCCGAGGCCAAGATCGAGGAGGCGTACAACCGGATCAAGAGCGGGGAAATGAGCTTCGCCGATGCCGCGCTGAGGTATAGCGACGACGCGGCCACCAGCGCCAAAGGGGGGGAGCTGCCACCTTTCAGCACGGGGAAAATGATCCCCGAGTTCGAGGCCAAGGCCTTTGCCTTGAAGCACGACGGAGACATCAGCGTGCCGTTCAAGACCCCCTATGGATGGCATATCGTAAAGCGGCTGAGCTACGCCCCTCCGCCCACCTTTGAACAGGCCAAGGCGGAGTTGAAGAACAAGATCTCCCACGACAGCCGGGCGGAGATCACCCGGAAGAAGTTCCTGACGGACCTCCGCAGCGAATACCACTTCAAGGAATACCCGAAAAACCTGGCGGCGGTCGAGAAGGCATTGGACGGCACGGTGTTCATGAAAGGCACCATCCTGTCGGACACCTTGCTGCGGAAGGATGTCGGCGACGGGACCGTGGTGCGCAACGGGATCAAGTACGTCCGCACCATCAGCGGCATGATCAAGGACGGCAAGTTCGTGAGTTCCCTCACCCGCAAGGAGGATGCGCCCGTGCCCGATCCGGCCGACACGGTGATCGTCCGCGACACCCAGCGGGGCTGGGCCAACGACGAGCAGAAGAACGCCAAGCTCACCAAGCCGGTGTTCTCCATCGACGGCAAGGAGTACACCCAGACGGACCTCCTGGACTTCATTGCGCGGAAGCAGCGGAAGGAGGAAGCCAGGCCGTTCAACCAGTACGTGAAGGAGCAGTTTGACGCGTTCGTGGATGACCGGTTGCTGGCCTACGAGGATTCCCGCCTGGAAGAAAAATACCCGGAGTTCCGCCAGCTGATGAAGGAGTACCGGGACGGTATCCTGTTGTTCGAGCTCACGGACAAGATGGTTTGGAGCAAGGCCGTCCAGGACACCGCCGGGTTGGACGCCTACTATGAAGCGCACAAATTCGACTTCATGTACCCGGTGCGGTACGAGGCGGATATCTACACGTGCGCCGACGCGGCCGTGGACAAGCAGGTGCGCGGGCTGTTGAAGAAGGGCAAGCGCGGAGAGGACCTGTTGGCGGTGGTGAACAAGAACGATCCCAAGGCCTTGTCCATTGAATCAGGCTTGTTCACCCGTGAGGAGAAGCCGGTCCTGAAGGACGTTACGATGCCGGGGCTGACGGCGGACATGCAGCAGGACGGGAAGGTCGTCTTCGCCGACTTGAAAAAGGTGGTGCAACCCACGCCCAAGCCGTTGAATGAGGCCCGCGGCCTGGTTACGGCGGCCTATCAGGACCAACTGGAGAAAGATTGGATCAAGGAGCTTCGCGCCAAATATCCCGTGCGGGTGAACCAGGAGGTGTTGTACAGCATCAAGTAATGGGCGTACGGGCGGCAACAGCGTGGATCAGCTGGGGAAGGGCGGCGGTCATCGCCGCCCTTCCGCTTGCCGCATGCTCGTCCGGTCAGGGCCCGGAGGACAAGGTGGTGGCCGAGGCCTATGGCGAGAAGCTGTATTGGAGCGACCTGCGCATGGTGGTGCCGGTGACCGCCAGCCCGGAGGATAGCGCCGCAATCGCCAGGCGGTACCTGGACAACTGGGCGCGGGACCGCGTGATGCTCCAGATGGCGGAGCAGAACCTGGACAAGTCGCAGCTCAACCTGGAGGCACAGATCAAGGCCTACAGGGAATCCTTACTTACGTTCGCGTACGAGCAGGCGCTGGTGTCCCAGAACCTGGATTCGGTGGTCAGCGGATCACAGGTGCAGGATTACTATGACAAGAACATCGCCAACTTTCAGTTGAAGGATAATATCGTGCGCGTCCGGTGGTTCAAGCTCCGGACCGGCGACAAGAAGATGACCAAGCGGGTGGACCAGCTCTGGCGCAGCAACGACAAAGAGGACCTGCACAAGCTGGAGGTCCTCCTGGCCCGCCAAGGCACCCCCATCCAGGACACGCGCGACGATTGGGTGGAATTCAGCACCTTGCAGCAGCAAGTACCCCTGCGTCCGGACAATCCCACGGACTGGCTCCAGCAGCACACCCGGACCGTGGTGGAGGATTCCACAGGCACCTATTTCGTGGAATTCCTGGACCATCGGTTGAAGGACAGTACCTCCCCCATCGACCTGGTGGAGGGCCAGATCCGGTCGATCATCATCAACCAACGCAAGCTCAAGCTGGTGGAGCGGATGCGCGAGGAGCTGTACACCAATGCCGTGGCCAACAAGGATGTGCGCTTCCCGTAACCTCATCGCGCCGGTGGCTGCGCTCATGCTGGTGACCGCCACTGGCACCGCATTGGGCCAGGAAGGCGGGCCCCGGCCCGCTCCGCCCGGCCGCTACATCGACGGGGTCATCGCCAACGTGGCGGGACGGATCATCCTGTACAGCGACCTGGCCGGCCGCATGGAGCAAATGCGGCAGGGCGGGGCCACGCCCACGGATTCGGCGGCCTGCGGCGAGCTGGAGGACCTGCTCTACCAGCAGTTGTTGCTGGAACAGGCCCGCATCGACAGCGTTGTACCCGACGAGGCGCAGGTGAATGCCGAGCTGGACCGGCGCATCAGCTACTTCGAGCGGCAGATCGGCGGGCGCGAAAAACTGGAGAAGTTCTACGGGAAGAGCGTCACCGAGATCAAAGCCGACTTCCGCGACCAGGTGTCCGACCAGATGCTGGCGCAGCAGATGCAACAGAAGATCGTGGGGGACAAGCGGGTGACGCCGCGGGAGGTGGAGGAATTCTTCCGTTCCATACCGGCGGACAGCCTGCCCTTCATCAACGCCAGCGTGGAGTTTGCGAGGATATCGATCTATGCGAAGCCCACCGAGGAGGAGGAGCGGCGCGTCAAATTGAAGCTGGAGGGCTATCGCGATGCCATCGTCAAGGGTGAAAAGGACTTTTGCACTTTGGCCATCCTGTACAGCGAAGATCCCGGCTCGGCCGCCCAATGCGGCGAATTGGGCATGGTGCCGCAGGGCGTGATGGTGCCGGAATTCGACGCGGTGGCGTTGAGCCTGAAGGACGGGGAGATCTCGCCGGTGTTCAGCACCAAGTATGGCTTCCATATCATGGAGATGATCGAAAGGCGGGGCGACCGGTACAATGCCAGGCACATCCTGATGGTGCCCAAGGTTTCCTCCAAGGACCTTGAAGCCGCCAAGGACCAGCTGGACAGTGTGATGGCCCTGGTGCGGAACGGGACCATGGATTTCACGGCGGTGGCCAAGGATTTCAACCAGGACGAGGAGACGAAGGGCACCAACGGCATCGTTTTGGAGCCCTCCACCAACGGCACGCACTGGGCCATCGGCGACTTGGACCAGCGCACCTTCCTGGTTTTGGACAAGCTCCAAAAAGGGGAGATCAGCCAGGCCATGCCCTTCGAGGAAGCGGACGGCAAGAAAGGCTACCGCGTTTTCCGGCTGCTGGACCGCACCGCGCCGCACCGCATGGACCTGGTGCAGGACTATCCCCTGGTGCAACAGGCCGCCGAGGCCAAGATGCGCCAGCGCAACGTAGATGGCTGGGTGCGCGAAAAACTGAAGGGTACGTATGTCCAGATCATCAAGGCCTATCAAGATTGCAAATTCGAGCACCCGTGGCTGGAGGCCGGCGGGAAGAACTAGACACCGGCGGGGGACCCAACAAGACACAGCATGAGCGGAATGAACAACGATGTAAAGGCGGTGGAAGAGTTCGGGTCGAACTACCGCAGGCTCAAGGCCGAGATCGGCAAGGTGATCATCGGCCAGGAAAAGGTGGTGGATGATGTGCTCATCGCCATTTTCAGCAGGGGCCACTGCCTGTTGGTGGGCGTCCCGGGCTTGGCGAAGACCTTGCTCGTGAACACGGTGGGTCGGGCCTTGGGCCTCAGTTTCAACCGCATCCAGTTCACCCCCGACCTGATGCCCAGCGACATCATCGGTTCCGAGGTGCTGGACCAGGAACGCCACTTCCGTTTCGTGAAGGGACCGCTTTTCGCCAACATCATCCTGGCGGATGAGATCAACCGTACCCCGCCCAAGACCCAGGCTGCCTTGCTGGAGGCGATGCAGGAAAAGGCGGTGACGGCAGCCGGGCAGACCTACAAGCTGCCCGACCCGTTCTTCGTGCTGGCCACCCAGAACCCGATCGAACAGGAAGGTACCTATCCTTTGCCCGAGGCACAGCTCGACCGCTTCATGTTCAACATTTGGGTGGACTACCCCTCATTCCAGGAGGAGCTGGCCGTGGTGAAGTCCACCACCGGCGGGGTGGAGGCAGCGGTCCAGCCCGTGATGGGGCAGGAGGAGATCTTGGCCTACCAGGCCTTGGTGCGCAGGATCCCGGTGCCCGACAACGTGATGGAGTATGCCGTGAAGCTGGCCACGCGTACGCGGCCGGGCCGTGACGGGGCCCCCGCGGTGGTACAGGACCACATCAGTTGGGGGGCCGGGCCCAGGGCCAGCCAGTACCTGGTGATCGGGGCCAAGTGCCATGCCATGGTGAGGGGCCGTTTCAGCCCGGACATTGAGGACGTGCAGGCCGTGGCCGAGCCCATCCTCAGGCACCGGCTGGTGCGCAACTACAAGGCCGAGGCCGAAGGGGTGACCGTGGAGCGCATCATCCGGGAAATCCTGTAGGTGCCCCGTTCGCCTTCCGGCTTGGGAGGCTGGCCCCTTGTCCCGGTTCCATGTTTTCTGCAAATTGCGGCTTCATCGCCCATGGCACTCGCCATGGACACTTGTGCCCTAACCCCAATCCCACCCCGATGTCGAACCGCAACCTGCTCTTCTTGTTCTTGTTGATCCCCCTTGGTGCCTGGCCCCAGTCTTCCTCCTTATGGCAGGCCCGTCCCTTGGAGGCGGCGGCACGCGAAGGGCGTTATATCGTGCCTGGCCATGCGCTCGGCTTCCAGGTTGATACCGCCGCGCTCCGGACCTTCCTGGCCGCGGCGCCCGCGGGCACCTTGATGGACCTCCCCACGTCCTCGGCCGAGGTGGAGTTGCCCATGCCGGACGGACGCTTCAGGAGGTTCCGGATCTTGGAAACCCCGGTGATGCATCCGGAAATGGCCGCGCGCTATCCCTACATCCGCACTTACAGCGGCGTGGCTGTCGGGGATGGCGGCATCCGGTTGAAGATGGACCAGACCCCGGCGGGCGTGCACATCATGGTGACAGGCCTGCCCCAAGGGGATGCCTACATCGACCCCGTGCAGATGGGCAATAGCGTGCTGCACCAGGCGTACTGGAAGAAGGACCTGGCCTTGGACGTTTCCCCGTCGGCGCTTTCCTGCGGTTACGACCAGGTGAACGACCTGGAGGCTGCCGCCGCCTTGTCGCGCGAATGGATCGCCCAGGTGGGCAGTGACCGGGCGGGGGATTGCCAGTTCAGGACCTACCGGCTGGCCCTGGCCTGCACGGGCGAATATGCCAATTTCCACGGGGCTACCGGGGCGAACAAGGCCCCGGCCATTGCGGCCATGGCCACCTCCCTCAACCGGGTCAACGGGATCTTTGAGCGCGATGCCACGCTCACCATGGTGCTGGTGGCCAACAACGACCAACTGGTGTTCACCAACCCGGCAACGGACGGATACTCGAACGATGATGGCGGGGCCATGCTGGGCGAGAACATCTCGAAGTGCAACTCGGTGATCGGCAGCGCCAACTACGATATCGGCCATGTGTTCAGCACGGGTGGTGGAGGCGTAGCCTACCTCAACAGCCCGTGCGGTTCGTACAAGGCGGGCGGGGTCACCGGAAGTGCGCAACCGGTGGGCGATCCCTTTGACATCGACTATGTGGCGCATGAGATGGGCCACCAGTACGGGGCCAATCACTCCCAGAACAACAACTGCAACCGGGCCAGTGGGGCATCCGTGGAAGTGGGAAGCGGGATAACCATCATGGGGTATGCCGGCATTTGCAGCCCCGATGTGGCCGACCACAGCATCGCCATGTTCGGCGGCTACAGCCTGCAGGAGATCCATGCCAACATCACCGCGGGTGCCAGCAGCGGATGCCCGCAGACGGTTGCCCTGGTGAACGCGCCGCCCACGGTGAGCGCAGGGTCGAACCACACGATCCCCAAGAGCACGCCGTTCGTGCTCACCGCCAGCGGTTCGGACCCGGATGCCGGCGATGTACTCACCTACAGCTGGGAGCAAATGGACCCGCAGGTCAGCACCCAACCCCCATCGGCCACCAGCAGCGCCGGGCCCAACTTCAGGCCGTGGCTCCCCACCACCGACCCGAAGCGGTGGTTCCCGCGGTTGGATGTGGTGGCTTCCGGTACCAACCCTTCGCCCAATTGGGAAGTGCTTTCCAGCGTGTCGCGTACGTACAACTTCCGCGTCACCGCCCGGGACAACGCCGTTGGCGGAGGGTGCAACGCACAGGGCAACATGGTGATCACCGTGAGCGGTTCGGCGGGCCCCTTCCTGGTCACCCAGCCCAATACCGCTGTTACCTGGCCTGAAGGCAGCAGCCAGACCGTCACCTGGGACGTGGCCGGTACCGCATCGAGCCCGGTCAATTGTTCGTTGGTCGACATCCTGCTCAGCACCGACGGGGGGCTTACGTGGCCGTATGTGCTGGCCACGGCCGTGCCGAACAACGGCACCGCTTCCGTTACCGCCCCCATGGTGTCCACGGCCATGGCCCGCGTGATGGTCAGGGCCAACGGGAACGTGTTCTATGACATGAGCAATGTGAATTTCACCATCGGGGCGGGTTGGCCGTATTGCATCCCCACTTCCTCCAGCGGAACAAACGATGGGGATTACATCGACGGGGTGGTCCTGGGTTCGATCAACAACACCGGGTCAGGGAGCCAAGGTGGTCCTTCCTACAACAACTTCACCGCCATGTCCACCGTGCTGGAAGCCGGCGGGACATACAGTTTGTCCATCACGGGCGGAAGCTATTCGCCGGACCACTACGCCGCCTGGATCGATTACGACGGGGATGGTGCCTTCTCCCCGGGTGAAAAGCTGGGCGAGTTCACCTCTTCGGCCGGTGGCCAAACACAGGGCATCAACTTCACGGTACCCGGGTCCGTCGACCCGGGATCAACGGTCATGCGGGTGCGCGGCGTGTACCACCTGGGCGGCGAACCGAGCCCCACCGATCCATGCTATAACTACGCGTACGGGGAAACCGAGGACTATACGGTCATCATCAGCTCACCGGCACAGGTCAGCCTGGATGTGAAAGCATGGCTGGAAGGGCCGTATGACAGCGGGACGGGGCTGATGCGGGACGACTTGAGGGTGGCCGGCCTGGTGCCTGGTACGGAGCCTTACACGGCCATGGGCTTTGCCCAAGCCGGAGGGGGTGGGGGGGAGACCTGCCTGCCAGCCGTCCTAGCCATCACGGGTGCCAATGCCATCGTGGACTGGGTGCGGCTGGAGCTTCGCTCGCAAGCCAACCCCTCCACCATCGTGGCCACGCGCCAAGCCTTGTTGCAGCGGGACGGCGATATCGTGGATGTGGATGGAACCTCCGCGGTGGTTTTTGATGCCCTGCCCGGCTCCTATCACCTCGCGGTCCGCCACCGGAACCATTTGGGATGCATGACCGCCGGGGCCATCAGCATGGGGGGCGCGCCAACGGTGATCGACCTGCGGACATCTTCCACCACCACCTACGGGACCAACGCGAGAAAGGCGGTGGGCGCCGCGCGTGCCTTGTGGATGGGCAATGCGGTTCCGGACGGGAAGCTGAGCTACACGGGCAGCCAGAATGACCGTGACCCGATCCTGGTGGTGGTAGGCTTCGACCCTACGCACATGGTCCCAGGGTATTTCACGGAGGATTGCAACCTCGATGGCCTGGTCAAGTACACGGGTTCAGGCAATGACCGGGACCCGATCCTGGTGAACCTTGGCACATCGGAACCGACGAGCATCCGCACGGAACAGTTGCCGTGAGGACCGTCCAGTCGTATCCGGGATCGACGGCCCGCAAAAATCGACGGTCGAACGAAGGAAAATATCCGACGACCGTTGACGAAAGGTCGTATTGCTTGTAGTTTAGCTCCTTCAAGAACTGCAAGGCATGAAACCGAGCCATACGCTTTTCGCGGCCCTGTTCCTCACCCCGATCTTGGCCGCCGGTCAGACATTTACGCGCAGCACCAGCATCCTCTCCAACCAGACCGCCCGTTCCGGTGGCTGCGTGGGTATTGCGGATATGGACGGCGATGGTTATGACGACCTGATCCTGTTGCACCAGAGCAACAAGCTTTACGTCGATTACCAGAACGCCGACGGCTCTTTCACCTCCAAATACTATGGGCAGGTGTCGGGGTCATCCCAGTGGGGCATGGCGGTCGGGGATGTGAACGGCGACGGGCACAAGGACTTCTTCAGCGGTGGATCAAGCGATGGCGTACACTTCCTGCAGATCACCGGGAGGGGGCAGGCCGGTTCCTGGACCAATTTGAACAATGGCTCCATGTTCATGCAATGCGCCAACATGGCGGACGTGAACAACGACGGTGCGTTGGATGCGTACGGCTGCAATGACGTCGGGGCGCCGAGGATCTGGCTGAATGACGGCAATGGTGCCTTGTCCTACAACAACTACATCGATTTTTCGAGCACGCCCTCGTCCGACATGAGCGGCAATTATGGAAGCGTTTGGATCGATGTGGACAACGACGGGGACCTGGACCTCTTTATTGCCAAGTGCCGCCAAGGGGTGAACAACCCCAACGACCCGCGCCGTTGGAACCGTCTGTTCATCAACGACGGCAATAACAATTACACGGACCAGACCACCGCCCACGGGCTGGAGAACCACGAACAGTCCTGGTCGGCCGATTTTGGGGACATTGATAATGATGGGGACCTGGACCTGGTGGTGACCAACCATAGCCGCAGCATGCAGCTGTACCTCAATGATGGTACCGGGCATTTTACGGAAGCAACCACCGGCAGCGGCATTGAAAAGTCCGGGGCCTTCCTGCAGGTGAAATTGGTGGACCTGGACAACGATGGCTTCCTGGACCTCATCACCAGCGGAAACCTCAGCGGCAGCGCGGAATACTATTTCCATGGGAACGGCAACGGCACCTTCACCCAGATCCTGAACATGTTGCCCGAACCGAGCTCCATGAACCTGCACACCTTCGCCGTGGGAGACATGAACCATGACGGATTCATCGATGTATATGCCGGTTATGGCCAGGCCTATGTCACGCCGAGCTCCTCCCGGAACGACCAGCTCTACCTGAACAACGGCAACAGCAACCATTTCCTGGCCTTCGTGTTGCGCGGGAATGAAAGCAACCCGGATGGCGTGGGTGCGCGGGTCACGCTTTATGGTGATTGGGGCACCCAGATCCGGGAAGTACGCTCCGGTGAGAGCTACGGCATCGTCTGCTCCTTTACCTGCCAATTCGGTCTTGGGGCGGCTACCGTCGCTGATTCCGCCATCGTGCGCTGGCCTTCCGGCAAGGTGGACAAATATTACGGCCTTGCCGCGGACCAATGGATCACCGTGCATGAGGGGGAAACGCGCAAGGCCATGGTAGCCGCGAAGGTTTTCCTGGATGGGCCCTTCGTTGAATCCCTGGGCCTGATGAAGGATGATCTGCGCACACAAGGGCTCATTCCGACCTCCGAGCCATACACGGCGATGGGTTTTTCATCCCCGGATGAAGGTGCCGAACAACGCCTGACACCCGGTGTGTTGGCCGTGTCCGGGAACAATGCAATCGTGGATTGGGTCTGGCTGGAGCTGCGTCCCGTCTCCAATGATGCGAATGTGGTGGCGGCGCGTGCAGCCCTGTTGCAACGCGATGGTGATATCGTGGACTTCGACGGGAAAAGCCCGATCAGCATGGGTGTTTCAGACGGCTCCTATCATTTGGCCGTCAGGCATCGCAACCATTTGGGTGCGATGACGGCCTCCGCATTTCCAATGGACGGCACACCCTCCGTCATCGACCTCCGCTCGTCAGCCACGCCGGTGTGGGGGACCGACGCACGGAAAGTATCGGGATCCCACATGACCCTTTGGCCCGGGGACGCGCTCGTGGATGGCAAGGTCAAATACACAGGGATGGGGAACGACCGTGATGCCATCCTGGTGGCCGTTGGAGGATTCCTGCCCACGGCAACGGTGAACGGCTATTTGGTCGCCGACATCAATATGGACGGGATCGTGAAGTTCACCGGGGTGGGCAATGACCGTGAACCGATACTGATGGCCATCGGTAGTGGCGCACCCACCAGGGTCGTGGTGGAACAACTACCTTGATCGTTCAGCCAGCACGGAGGATATTCCAACTTTTTAAGGAGATCAAGTATTTTCCATGGCACATCCATGCAGCACATTCCAGCGCTTGGCCCGAGGGTCGGGCTTGGCAGGGTTCCTTTTCTTGGGCGCCTTGTTCCCAGTATCGGCACAACCGGACATTCTCCCTTCCTCCGTGGATATCCGGCTGGTCCAAGGTGGTTCGGCCAGTGAACTTCTGGTCCAGATCAAAAGCAACAGTTCAGCCTCTTTCGGAGGGGTCCTAAGCGCTTTGACGGCCACCATCCGCTATGATGCCGCATCCGGTGCCAGCCTCGGTTCCGGAACCAGCTTTTGTCCGGCTTGGAGCGCGTTCACCCCGTCGCCGGTTGTGGTCAATGATGGAACGGCTTACCGGACCTACAACGGGTTCGGCCTGAACCGCCTGGGTGATCCGGTGAATGATGGTGGATGCGGGATGAGCATTCCTGCGGGGACTTGGTTCACCGTGACCACCATTCCCGTGATCGGTGGCACTTGCACCACGTTCACCTTGGGCAATGACGCATTCACCAATGCCGATAACCGGGACTATTTCATCTCCATGAATGGAGTGGCCGTTGTGGGTTCGGTGCTGGGCGGGCCGGTGCTGGGCGGGAATTGCACCCCGGACTGCCTTGGTGTGCCGGGTGGCTCGGCGTTGCCGGGCACGGCCTGCGATGATGGCGACCCGAACACGACGAACGACACATGGGACGCGGATTGCGCGTGCATCGGCACGGTATCCTGCACGGCGCCCGCGATCGGCACGGTGGGCGGCAACAGCCCGGTGTGCTCCAACGGCACACTGAACCTGAGCGTCACGGCGACCGGCACGGCGCCGTTCAGTTACGCCTGGAGCGGGACAGGTACCTTTCTTCCGGGCCCGGGATCGCAATCGGTGGCGGTGAGCGGGGCGGCGACGGGCACCTACCAGGTGACGGTGACCAATGCCTGC
>JAGFIV010000069.1 GCA_024103275.1 Flavobacteriales bacterium | reverse complement strand
GCAGGCATTGGTCACCGTCACCTGGTAGGTGCCCGTCGCCGCCCCGCTCACCGCCACCGATTGCGATCCCGGGCCCGGAAGAAAGGTACCTGTCCCGCTCCAGGCGTAACTGAACGGCGCCGTGCCGATCGCCGTGACGCTCAGGTTCAGTGTGCCGTTGGAGCACACCGGGCTGTTGCCGCCCACCGTCCCGATCACGGGCGCCGTGCAGGACACTGTGCCGATGCACGCGCAATCCGCGCTCCACGTGTCGTTCGCCGTGTTCGGGTCGCCATCGTCGCAGGACGTGCCCGGCAACGCCGAGCCACCCGGCACACCAAGGCAGTCCGGGATGCAACTCCCGCCCAGCACCGGCCCGCCCAGCACCGAACCCGTGACATCCCAACCGTTCATCGATACATAATAGGACCGGTTTTGGTTGTCCGTAAAAGCATCATTGCCCAGGGTAAAGGATGTGCAGCCTTCGCCAATGACCGGTATGGTGGCGATGGTAAACCACGTTTCAGGCATCAGGATCGTGTTGCACCCCCCATCGTTTACGGGATCGCCCAAACGGTTCAGGCCAAACCCATTGTACGTTCGATAGGCAATCCCATCATTCACGACCACCGGGGTGGGAGGCAACGTGCTCCAGGCGGAACAGAATGTGGTGGACGGGCCCAGGGATTGTGGCGATGCGGCATCATAACGGATGGTCAGGGTCAAAGCGCTGAGGATACCCCCGAAACCGGCCGTGCTGTGGATCTTCATCTGCACAAGCAGCTCGTCATCCGATGCCCCTTGCACCAACTGGACATCAACCGAGGACGGGATGACATCGGGTTGGGCTTCCAGGCCCATGGAAATGGGGACCGCCAATGCCAAAGTCAAGGTGCGGATCCAATGTTCGATTCGGACAGTCCGTATCATTTACCGGAATAATTGTGCCTGGTCAAGGCTCGCTTAGCCTGTCAAGCAAGTGGGGTCTTGATGCTGCTTGGGGTCAGGCCCATGGCTGCCCCGCGAAAATAAGTCCTGCATCCGTTGCCGATGGCACATTAGTCCGGTTCGCCGTTGTCTTACTGCACCACCAGATGGGCGGTGAAATGCCGGTTTCCGGCGACCAACTCCACCAGATACAACCCCTGAGCAGTTAGGCTGCCAAACTCCAGGCGGTGATGCACTGCACCGTTCACCACGGCAACGGAGGTTCTCAGGATCCTTTGGCCGGAAGTGGCATGTACGGTGATAACGGCCGTGCCGGAACCGGTGCCAAGCCCTTCCACATCCAACATGACCGACCCGTTCCTGCTGGGGTTCGGATAGAGGTTTACCACCACTTGGTGACCGTCGCCTTCGCTGATCCCACCTCCGATCTCTCCTGCACAAATGCACTCGTCGGTGATCACATCATTGATGGTGGCGGCATCGCCGTCATCGCACGCATCGCCGATGTTCGCTTCCAGGTCCGGGCAGTCCCATACGACCGTGCCCACGCATGCGCA
>JAGFIV010000050.1 GCA_024103275.1 Flavobacteriales bacterium | reverse complement strand
GAGGTGACCACCAAGCGCTTGAGCATCGTGCGGTAGGCGACAGAGTGACGGAAAGCAAAAAGGCCGTTCCCGCAAGGGGCGGCCTTTTTGCTTTCGGCGGAACAGGAAAACGAGCAGGTAGACCGGGCCAAGCTTTATTGCGGGTATGACATGCCGGCGATCGGCAAAACCGTGTGGTAGGCAACCGCATCCATGCACGAGCGTCTTCACCCGTATGCTGTTACCGCCTTAGCAACACTTGACCTGGACCTTTCCTCCAAACCGTGGTGTTCCATGACCTTACACAGGACGATATGGATGTTCGCCGCAGCTTGCCTGGCGGCACGTGCCTTCCCCATGAGCGTATCCATTTCCATGAGCGTGCCGTCCTTTTGCGGGGGCGCCACGGGGGTGTTGACCGCCTATGTGGACGGAGGAATCCCGCCATACAGTTATTCGTGGAGCAACGGGGATAACGGACAGGTGGTGTATGGGCTTACGCCCGGCACCTATACGGTAACGGTGACGGACGGCACCGGCGAAGAGGCCACCGGGCAGGAGACGGTGATCTCGCTGAGCTCATACGACGGCCATTCCTATGATGGCCCCATGACCTATTGTGCCGGCTCAGAACCCTGGTTCGTGTTCTACTCCGGGGAAGGATCACCGGGTTCGATGCACGGGCCGGGCCCTTATGCGTTTACCGCCGGGTCCTACAACGTCACCCCGCATGGCCAACGTGCGGATGCATGCGAATGGTACAGCTACTACCATGTGTCCATCGACGCGCCACCGGGCGCCTCGGTCACCGTGACCTATACGGATGGCAACGGATGCCCGGGAACGCTCAGCATGCAGATCCCCCCGCCGGTGGAGTTCCCGGAGATGAGCGTGACCAACATCGTGGCATCCTGTCCCAACGGGGCCATCGGATCGGCCAAAGTGATCGTGCCGGCCACCTCCGACCAACAGGAACTGGTGCTGCGCCTGAAGGACGCATCGGGCAATTATGTGGGGGGGTATTGCAACAGGGTGGGCGCCGGCCACAATGCGGCCTCCAAAACCTTCACGGGCCTGGCCCCTGGCGATTATGAGGCGGTGCTGGACGTGGATATGTACAACCAATTCGAGTCCGATCCGCTCATGCCGGCCTGTACGGCGTCATTGCCGTTCACCGTCCCGGCAACGGCCGAACCGTGCGTGGGCTCGGTGAGCGGGACCGCCTATGTGGATGCCAATTCCAACTGCAACATGGCAGCCGGGGAGAACCGGGTGCCGGGCACGCTCCTGGAGTTCGACCCGGGTCCTTATTTCGCCGTCACGAACTCCCTGGGCCAGTACAGCCTTACCCTGCCCTCCGGCAACTACAGCGTTACCGGCCAGCACCCGGTCCTCACGCAAAGTTGCCCCTTGCAGTTCACCTTCGCGGGCAACCAGACGGGCCGGAATGTCGCATTCGGCCCCGGGGCGCCCCTGGACGTGAAGTTGAGCATGAGCAACGGACCTGCGCGCCCGGGTTTTGAGCTGCATTACGGCCTCGCCTTGGACAACCTGTCGCCGGACACCACCGGCGCGGTCACCCTGCAGATGACCTTCGACCCCGTGCTGCAATACCTGGGGTCGAGCATCCCGCCGGCATCCGTGGCGGGCAATACGATCACCTGGGCGGCGCCAAACCTCACCATGGAAACCGCCTTTGCGCACAAATCACTGATGGTGGACTTCCAGGTGCCTCCCGACGTGGGCCTGATAGGCACCCAGGTGAGCGCATCGGCCACGGTGGCCACGGCGAACACCGACGTGAACGTGGCCAACAACACGGTGAGCTTCCAGCATCCGGTGACGGGCAGCATCGACCCGAACGACAAGTTCGCACGGACGGCGAGCGGCATTCCCGACCTGTACTTCGTGGACCAGGACGATGAGATCGATTACACCATCCGCTTCCAGAACACGGGCACGGACACGGCCTTCACGGTGGTGGTGACCGATACCCTACCCGCCGCGCTGGACATGGCCACGGTGCGCATGGGTGCCTATTCCCACCCCTTTACGTGGGAGGTGGTGGACGGCCATGTGCTCAAGTTCACCTTTGCCAACATTCTCCTGCCGGACAGCAACGTGAACGAGGCCGCGAGCCATGGCTTTGTTGAATTCCATGTGAGGCCCGTGCTGCCGCTCGACCTGGGCACGGAGATCGTGAATGCCGCGAACATTTACTTCGACTTCAACGAGGCGGTGGTCACCGATCCGTGCGTGCTTACCGCGGCTTTGTCCACGCAGGTGGCCCAAGTGGAAGGGAACCCCGGCATTATCCTGGTCCCCAACCCGGCCACGCGGGAGTTGATCGTGGGCATCGCCGATCCCGGTTTCCGGGAGGGCGGGCTGGAAGTGAAGGCGCTGGACGGCCGCACGGTGCTGCGCGGCCAGGCACAGGCGCCGAAAGCCGCGCTGGACGTGTCCGGTCTGTGCCCGGGAGTGTACATCGTGCAACTCCGCGACGTGCGCGGCGGCCTGTACCAGGCCCGCCTGGTGAAACAGTAACGGGGTGCGGTGCCCGGGGGAGCGGCTCAACCTTTCAACGTGATGCGGAAGGTGGTGCCCTTGCCCACGGCGGAGTGCTTCACGAAGATGCGCCCCTTGTGGTATTGCTCGATGATGCGCTTGGTGAGGGAGAGGCCCAGGCCCCAGCCGCGCTTCTTGGTGGTGTAGCCCGGGCGGAACACCGTTTTCAGCTTGGAGGCCGGAATGCCCTTGCCGGTGTCGGCCACGTCCACATGCACTTCGTTGCCGGCCTGTTCGGCGGTGATGGTGATGCGCCCTTGGCCCTCCATGGCATCCACCGCGTTGCGGATCAGGTTTTCGAGCACCCAGCTGAACAGGGCCCGGTTCAGCGGCACCAGGAGGGCCTGGCCCGAAGGCTCTACCTGGATCTGCACCCGGCCCGGCAGGCGCGGCCGCAGGTATTGCACGGTATCGTGGACCACCTCGTGGATCCTTTCCGGCACCAGCTCCGGCGACGAGCCGATCTTGCTGAAGCGCTCGGCGACCATTTCCAGCCGTTCCACGTCCTTGCGCATTTCCGGCACGGCCGTGGCCGCCGTGCCCGGCTCGCCCAGCAATTCCATCCATGCCATCAGCGAGCTGATCGGCGTGCCCAGCTGGTGTGCCGTCTCCTTGGCCATGCCCACCCACACCTGGTTCTGCTCGGCATTGCGGAACAGGCTGAACAGCGCGTAGCTCACCAGCAGGAAGAGGCCGATGATGATCAATTGCACGTACGGGAAGTAGCGCAGCTGGGTGATCACCCGGCTTTCCTCATAGAAGATGAAATGCTTGCCACGGCCCGCCAGCGATACCTCGATCGGCGGATTGACCTGTGCCATCGCGGCGATCCGAGCCAGCATGGCCGTGGTATCGGCCGCCACCTCGGGGTCGATGTTGCTGTGCTCGATGACCCGGGTGCGCGTGCTGTCGGTGTAGATCACCGGAACGGCCGCCGTGTTCATCACCGTCTCGCTGATGAAGCTGCGGATGATGTTGTCCATCACCTCCTGCAGTTCCGTGACGATGTGTGAATCCTTGTAGTGCAGGTATTGTTTGCGGCTCCCGTAAAGGGTGATCGGGATCGGCTCATGCACCGCATCCATGCGTGCCACCTCGGCCCGCAAGGAATCGGCATGCCCTTCCACGCGCTTGTCGAGGTTCCTGTTGAAGGTCGGCCGGCCCAGCTCATCGGTGATGATCACCGGGATGGTGGTGTTCTCGGTCACCACCTTCAGGTAGAAGCTCAGGTCGTTCACGTCGTCACTGGCCAGGTGTATCTGTGCATCGGCCCACAGTTCCACGCGCTTGCGCTCCTCCTCGCGCAGGCGGTGGAACAGCGAGTCCGTGTAGTTCACCAGCTGGGCCCGGTTGCGCACCGCCTCCGCCCACAGCTCCACCTTGCGGCGCTCCTCCTGCCGCACCTTGTTCACGATGCGGTTGCTGTACCACAGCGAAGCCCCCACGATGGCCAGGGCCGCCAAGGCGAGCACCAGCTTCCACCGTTGTTTCCGGGAGTAGAGGTTCATAGGGTATTGAAGGCGGATCAGAAGATCGGATGGTCAGAAAATTAGATGATTGGGGGATACGGGGACGTCGGTGGGGCGTGGGTGTTCCATCGTTCCATATCCGCGACCTATTCCACGCCGATCACCACCTTGGGTTGATCCTTTTCGTCCTTCTGAAGCAGCCTGCCCAGGCCTTTCTTGGGCTTGGGCTTGGGTGGGGCCGGTTGTGTCCGGCCATCGCCGGGCTCCAAGGTGATCCTTTCCCGCGGATCGGCGGGTGTTGCCGCCGAGGCCGTGCTTTCGCCGGTGACGATGCCCTTGAGGATCCCCTTCAGCTGTGCGGTTTCCTGCTTCATGCGCTCCTTGCGCCGGGCCGCCGCCATCGCACCGTCGTTGCCGAACTGCAGGTTGTCCGTGGTGCCGTACATGTGCAGGAAGATCCGCAGGCCGGTGCCGTCGTCGATGATCGGCCCGAACTCGTCCTGGCCGCCTCCGCCGGTGCGGAACAGGTCGCCCAGGCGGAAGTTCAGGTGGTCGTCCACTTCGCCGTCGAAACCGTGCGTGCCGCTCACCTCCAGGTCCATCACCGAGCTGCTCACGGTCATTTGCGGCAGGTGGACCTTCCGGTCCTTGATCTCGATCCGGTTCTCCAGCTTTGCGAAGGTGACGTGCTGCAACTGCTTGCGCAGCGCATCGGTATCCACGAAGGGTGAGGTGAGCTTGTTCTTGCGCAGGTGGTCCGCCACGGCGATCAGGGAGGCATGGCCGTTGAGCTCCCCATTGGCCAGGGTGACGTCGGCCACGCAGTGCAGCTTGGGCTGGTCCAGGCTGAAGTCCGGGCGCAGCGGGGCGGTGAGCAGCAGGCGCGCGTCGCCGGTGCCCTTGACGTGCTTGGCGGTGATGAAGGATTGGCCGAAGTCCTGGAACTCGGCGAAGAGCGCGGTGACGTTGATGCCCTTGAGATCGGCCCGGATGGCGAGCGGATAGGCCGGTGCAGGCCGTGCGTCCAGCGTCAGGCTGCCGGCAACGGATCCCTCGGCCGTGCGGAACCGCAGGGGCTCCATGGCGAGCTGCTGCCGGTTGATGTGTAGTTTCCCGTGGATCTCCGTGGCCTGGAATTTCTCCATGCGCAGCTCCCCGATGTCGGCGCTCAGGTCCATGTCGATCTGGGCGGGCAATGTGAAGGCATAGGTGGATGCCGTGTTCCGACCGGTGGCGGGCCCGGTCTCCAGCAAGGTGGCCAGGTCGATCACAGGCGCGGTTCCCTTGGCCTCGATCCACAGCCGCTGGTCCTTGAACAGTGCGTAGGGCATCAGGTTGTGCAGCGTGCCACTGAGCTCCATGGCGTTTCCCTGCAGCCGGAAGCGCAGCCCGTGCACCAGTGCGTCTTTGCCCTTCAAGGCCAGCTCGGCGTTCAGTTCCGTAATGCGGTGGCGCAGCCCCTTCAACTTCAGGCTGGCATCCCGCAAGGCCACTTGACCGTTGATCGTGAGTGCCCCGAGGTCGGTGGCCGTGATGTTGCCCGGATCGCGCAGCCGGCCTTTCACGTGGGCCTCGGCCTTCATGCGGCCGGCCACCTGCTCCAAGGTGTCCAGGCCAATGAAGCGGAACAGGTCGGCCAAGGCCAGGTCGCCGCGCAAGTCCGCCGTGAGCTTGGCATTGCGCAAACCGATCAGTTCCAGGTTGCCGCTCAACGGACCGGAGGGGGAAGTGGCCGTGAAGTGTTTCACCACCAGTTTTTCGGGCGCCCAGACGGGGGTGAAATCCGCGGAGAATTCCCCCTGCACCTTGCGGAACGCGGTTCCCGTGTTGAGTTCGGTGAAGCGCCCATCACGCAGCTTCATGCCGATGGAGAGCGCGGGCCCGGGCCCTTCCAGGGGACCGCTGTAGTGCAAGGCGAGGTCGGCGCTGCCGTCCATGCCGTAGCGCTTCATGGTGCGCCGCAACCGGTCCGGCAGCAATTGCACCACGCTCGCCAGGTCCAGCCCGAAGCCGCTGGCGCGCAGGTCCAGCCGGTCGCCTTGCTTGCCCGGGGCCACGGCCAAGGTGAGGTTCAGCGGTGTCTTGCCCAGCAGCAGTTCACCTTTCTCCAGGCGGAAGCCCTGGCCAGGCGCGCCGAAGGCCATGTCCAGGTCCACCGCGGCGCGGCGGTCGGCCAGCACGGTCTCATCGCCGCTCCGCCAGTGCCTGAGCCACAGGTCGCCCTTGGCCGTCAGTTTGGATCCTTGCTCACGGAAACGGCCGCCCAGCCCGAGCTTGTCGCTGGAGAGCGCCACTTCCAATCCTGTGCGGTCATCGCGGAAGCGGCCCTCCAGCCCCTCGAAGGTCACGCGCCGCAGGTCGATGTCGGTCCCGCTGGTGCTCGTAGAAGTGGTATCGCTGCGCCACACGTTCCAATTGCCGTTGCCGTTGGCATCCAGGCCGGGCCGCAGCACCACCCCGGTGCCGTGCAGCTGCCGCACGGTCTGTTCGCCGCGCAGAAGCGAGAAGAGGCTGAATTCCAAGTAGAGGTCCTTGGCGTAAAGCAGCGTGTCGGGTATACGGCCGTCGGTACGCACCTCCTGCATGTAGGCGTCGCGGATGCGGAGCGAGGCTTCGGGGAAGCGCTGGATCAGTGTGAGCTCAATGCCCTGCTGGTGCAGCGGTGCCGTGAGGTGTGCGTTCAGCTCAGCCACCAACTTGGCCTTCACCTCATCCTGGAAGAACCACGCCAGGCCCGCCAACAGCACCAACAGGCCGGCCAGGCAGGTGATGCCTATGAACAGGACACGACGGACCAGGCGCGACATGGGCAAGGTCGAAAAGTACCGGGACATGGAATGGGGTGGACCGGCCGTTCGGGGAGATCTTCCACAGGCGCGTGTTACTCCCAACGCGAAAGGCGTGCCGCAAGTGTGGGCGCGCGATCTTTGCACCATGGGCCGATCGGTGCGCGTTGCCATTTTGCTGGGCGCCTGCCTGCTGGTGTTCTTCATTACCCGCGAGGCCTACCGGCCGGCCGTTTCCAAGGAGCAGGTGACCAGCACGGTGCTGCTGGAACGTGTGCGGCCGGTGCTGAAGCTGATCACCGTGGAAGGGGAGTTCAGCGAGCTGTACGACCATACCGATGCCTGGACCTATAACCGCCTGCTGGCCAGCCTGCCCTCCTTCCGCAAGCGCGCCATCCTGCGGGTGCAGGCCAAGGTGAGCGTGGGTTACGACCTGGAGGGCATGAAGCTGTCCACCGATGAGAAGGCCCGCAAGGTGACACTGGTGGTGCCCCCCGAACCCGAGGTGCTCAGCATCGACCATAGCGTGGACTACTACGACCTGGACGAGGGCCTCTTCAACCACTTCAGCCCGCAGGAGCTTACGGCCATCAGCGCCAAGGCCAAGCAGCAGGTGTTGGGCCAGGTGCAGGCCAGCGGGCTCTTCGCCGAAGCCCGCAAGCAGCAGCAGGAAGTGATCGCGGTGGTGCGCACCCTGGTTGAAAGCGCGGGCTGGTCCTTCGAGGTCCAGGACGGGCCCGCCGTTGCCAAGCCGCCGGCACGGTGACCCGGGCGGGTGCCGGTCCGGTCCCGGTATCTTTGCCGCGTATCGTCACCGCTTCAGGCCATGTCCAGCACCACTTCCGTAGCCCCTTGGCAGTATTGCCCCAGCCTCACGCATTACGAGCGATGGCGCACCCGGGCCGTGCAGGTGGGCACCGTGGGCATCGGCGGGGACAACCCCATCCGCGTGCAGAGCATGACCACCACGGACACCATGGACACCGCCGCCACCGTGGCCCAGAGCATCCGTATGATCGAGGCGGGCTGCGAGCTGGTGCGCATCACCGCCCCCAGCAAGGACGATGCGGAGAACCTGGCGGAGATCAAGAAGCGCATCCGGGCGGCAGGCTTCGACACGCCGTTGGTGGCCGACATCCATTTCACCCCCAACGCCGCCGAGATCGCCGCGCGCATCGTGGAGAAGGTGCGCATCAACCCCGGCAACTACGCCGACAAGAAGAAGTTCGACGTCCGCGAGTACACCGATGACCAGTACGACGCGGAGCTCGAGCGTATCCGCAAGCGCTTCCTGCCCTTGGTGCGCATCTGCAAGGAGAACGGCACGGCCATGCGCATCGGCACCAACCACGGCAGCCTCAGCGACCGCATCCTGAACCGCTACGGCGACACGCCGCTGGGCATGGTGGAAAGCGCCTTCGAGTTCCTGCGCATCTGCCGCGATGAGCACTTCCACGACATCGTGCTGAGCATGAAGGCCAGCAACACCCGGGTGATGGTGCAAGCCTACCGCCTGCTGGTGCATCGGATGATGGAGCTGGGCTGGGACTATCCTTTGCACCTGGGCGTCACCGAGGCGGGCGACGGCGAGGACGGCCGTATCAAGAGCGCCGTGGGCATCGGGGCGTTGCTGGAGGACGGGCTGGGCGATACCATCCGCGTGTCGCTTACCGAGGACCCCGAGTTTGAGATCCCTGTGGCCAAGGAACTTGTCGCCCGGTACCCGCGGAAGGACCATGCGGACATCCTGCCGCTGTCCACGCCCATGCTGCTTGGCGGCACCGGCGGCATGCCGCTCGATCCCTTTGCCTACACCCGCCGCACGGCCCGCGAGGTGCTCAACATCGGGGCCCGCCATGTGCCCGTGGTGGTAGCCGACCTCAGCCACAAGCAGGCCATCACCCCGGCCTCGCTCTTTGCATGGGGCTACCGCTACAGCGTGCCCACCGACAAGTGGAACCTGGCCGACCAGGCCGCGGACCTCGCCTACATCGGCACCAACAGCATCCACTTCCACATCCCCGGCACCTTGGGCATCATACAGGACCACGGCACCTGGCTGAAGGACCGCGCGAAGGCCCGGCACTACCCGCTCATCCATCCCAACGATTACCGGGCCGGCGTGGAGCAACACCGCGACCTCAACTTCATCCATGCCTCCCTGCCCGAGTTTGATGCCACCTTGGTGACCAAGCTGCGCAGCGACCCCACCGCCGTGCTGGTGGTGGACACGCACAACGCCCACGGCATGGCCGAGCAGCGGCGGCTGGTGATCGGCCTGATCAATGCCGAATGCCCCGTGCCGGTGATCTGGCGCCGCCGCCATGCCGGCATCAACCGTGAACAGTTCGTGCTGCATGCCGCCACCGACGTGGGCGCGCTCTTCCTCGACGGGCTCGGCGACGGCATCTTCCTGGAGCATGAGGCCATGCACCATCCGGGCGGCATCACTGAGGACCTCGCCTGCCGGGCCTCCTTCGGCATCCTGCAGGCCACGCGCACGCGCATCAGCAAGACCGAATACATCAGCTGCCCCAGCTGCGGGCGCACCCAGTTCGACCTGCAGGAGACCACGGCCAAGATCCGCGCCCGCACCAGCCACCTCAAAGGCGTGAAGATCGGCGTGATGGGCTGCATCGTGAACGGGCCAGGCGAGATGGCCGATGCCGATTACGGATACGTGGGCACCGGCCAGGGTGTCATCACCCTGTACAAGGAAAAAGTGGTGGTCAAGCGCAACATCCCGGCGGCGGCCGCCGTGGATGAGCTGATCGCCCTGATCAAGGAAGGAGGGGACTGGGTGGATCCACCGGAGGAAGAGCCGTAGGCACTTCCGGAGTGGCCCGTTCCGCGCTTCAGGGTTTCCCCGGTTCCAGGTATTGCTTCAGCGCCTGCACGTACTGCTCAAAGGCCTTCAGGCCCTTGGCGGAAAGCGCGCAACGCGTGTTCGGGTAGTTGTCCTTGAAGGTCTTCTTCACGGTGATGTAGCCTGCGTCCTTCAGGTTGGTGATCTGCACGCTGAGGTTGCCGCGCGTGGCTCCGGTCTTCTCCAGCAGGAAGGTGAAGTCCGCGCTGTCCAGCCCCACCAGCAGGCTCACCACCGCCAGCCGTAGCTGGTTGTGCAGCACCGGGTCAAGCGGTGCGAAGGCCATCCTCCTGGCGCTTGAGCAGGTAACCGGGCAACAGGTACCCGAAAAGCATGCCCGCGATGTACAGCAGGACCATGGTGCGCATGTCCACGAAGAAGGCGATGGCACCCAGGAGCCAGAACAGTATGCCGCCCCAGATCAGCGGCTTGAACCGCATCAATTGCCCGGACAGGAAGGTGGGCATCCCGGTGAGCACGAGGATGGAGGCAACGGACATGCCGCCGCTGGAGAGCGCCCCGCCCAACATGGTGGTGAGCAGCGTGGCCAGGAAGGCCATCCAGATCCACAGCATCAAGCGGTCCATGGCGCTGGCCGCCCGTGTGCGCCTGTCCTCGCGCCGGCCATGTAACAAGCTGAGCATGCCGCCGATGACCCCCATGATGCCCCATGCATAGCCGCCGCGCGGGTCTCCCTTGGCGGCCAATGCGTAGTTGATGCCCATCGCGATGATCAGCAGCACGCCCCACAACAGGAAGTAGTAACTGTTGCGGCTGAAGCTCTGCTTGGCCTGGCCGATCATCGTTTCGATCAGCTTCAGGCTTTCATTGGGGGTGAGTTCGCGTTCCATGTGTGTTGGGTATTGGTGCCGGTCCGTCCCGGTGATGCAAATATAAACATGTTTAATAAATAAACAAGAACCCGGCCCGAACTTTACCCCATGCGCAAGACCATCCTGATCGCCGGTGCCTCCGGCCTGGTGGGCAGCGCCTGCCTGCCCCTGCTGTTGGCGGACGAACGTGTGGGCCGGGTGATTGCCATCGGGCGGAGACCGCTCCCCGTGGGCCACCCGGGGCTGGCGCAATGGACGGCCCCCGATCTGCTGGAAGCCCTGCGGCCGGAAGCGGTGGATGCCGTGATCTGCTGCCTGGGCACCACCATCGGGAAGGCCGGCAGCCGGGAAGCCTTCATTGCCGTGGACAAGGACCTGCCCCTGGGCTTGGCGCGTTGGGCCAAGGAGCAACAGGTGCCCACGTTCTGCCTGATCAGTGCCTTGGGCGCCGATCCCCGATCGCGGGTCTTCTACAGCCGTGTGAAGGGTGAGGTGGAGCAGGGGATCGAGGCCATGGGATTTCCGAGCTTGGCGATCTTCCGGCCTTCGGTACTGGTCGGCCCGCGGCGGGAAAAGCGGATCGGTGAACGGATCGGGGCCATGGCGTTGCAGTTCCTTCGCCCCCTGCTGGTCGGGCCCCTGGAGGATCTTCGGCCCATGCCCCATGCGGTGCTGGCGCGGGCCATGGTGCATGCGGCCTTGCAGCCACGGCCGGGCACGCACCGCCATCGCTGGCGCGCCATGCGGATGCTGGCCGACGCAGGGGGAACGGCACGCGGCATTTCGGCTTAACACCACCCGCTGGGAGCCTATTCACACCCGTTCCAAACAGCTTCCCGCTACCTTTCCGCCCATGGCGGGGAACCCGTTCCCATTTCAGGGCCTCAACGATGCGGAGGTGGCCCGGTCGCGTGCCACGCACGGCGGCAACGCGCTGGAGAACCACAAGGAGCACGGGTTGTGGGCGGCCGTGCGCGAGGCGGTCACCGAACCCATGTTCCTGCTGCTGCTGGCCGCTGCCTGCATCTATTTCATCCTGGGCGATTGGGCGGAGGCCTGGTTCATGACCGGGGCCATCCTGCTGGTGGGGGGCATTTCGCTGTACCAGGACCAGCGCAGCCGCAGGGCGCTGGAGGAATTGGAGGAATTCACCGCGCCCAAGGCGCGCGCCATCCGCAACAACGAGGTGACGGAGCTGCATGCGGACGAACTGGTGGTGGGCGACCACGTGGTGGTGAACGAGGGGGAGATGGTGCCCGCGGACGGACTGGTGGTCCACGCGAATGATTTCGCCGTGAACGAGTCGATCCTTACCGGCGAGGCCTTTCCCGTGGGCAAGGCCGTCACCGGGGGCCGTGAGGGCATGGCCTTCCGGGGCACCCAGGCCGTGGACGGCCTCGCGGTGATCCGCATCACCGCCGTGGGCAAGGACACCCAGCTGGGCCGCATCGGTGGCACGCTGGCCGGCATGGGGCAGCAACGGGCACCGCTGGAACACCAGATCCACCGCTTCGTGCGCGCCATGGCCATCATAGGTGCCGTGTTCTTCCTGCTGGTGTGGGGGCTCAACTTCATCCACAGCCATAGCTGGATGGACAGCTTGCTGAAGGGCCTCACGCTGGCCATGAGCATCCTGCCCGAGGAGATCCCCGTGGCCTTCACCACCTTCATGGCCCTGGGGGCCTGGCGCATGGGCCGCATGGGGTTGCTGGTGAAGCAGGCACGCACCGTGGAGACCCTCGGCGGTGCCACCGTGATCTGTACCGACAAAACGGGCACCATCACCCAGAACCGCATGGAACTGGTGGCCATGCACGTGGCCGGCGAGCCTGAGGCACGCCGCGCGGGGCAATGGGACGACCAGGCCGCCCACCACTTGCTGGCGACCGCCATGTGGGCCAGCGAACCGGTGCCCTTCAACCCCATGGAGACCAGCCTGCATGCCGCCTACGGCAAGTACTTGCCGGTGGATGAGCGCCCGGATTTCCGCATGGTGCATGAATATCCGCTCAGCGGGCGGCCACCCATGATGACGCACGTGTTCGCCAATGCCGGGGGCCGCCGCATCATCGCCGCCAAGGGGGCGCCCGAGGCCATCCTGGCCGTGTGCCGCCTGGATGCGGAAGAGCGTCGCGCCGAGATGGCCAAGGTGGAACAGCTGGCCGCACAGGGCATGCGCCTGTTGGCCGTGGCAGAGGCCAGGCCCGACGGCGCGCCATGGCCTGCCACGCAACAGGAGATCCGGTTCAGCTACCTGGGCCTGGTGGCCTTCCACGACCCGCCCAAGGAAAACATTCCGGCCGTGCTCCGGAGCTTCCGCGAAGCGGGCATCCGTACGCTGATCATCACCGGGGACAATGCGGCCACCACCGCCGCCATCGCCAAGGCCATCGGGTTCCGCCTGGAAGGCCCCATGGTGGACGGAGAGGCCGTGCAGGCCATGGATGACGCGGCCTTGGCGCGCACCGTGCATGCCAGCAACTGCTTCACCCGCATGTTCCCCGATGCCAAGGTGCGCGTGGTGAAGGCGCTGCAAGCCGACGGCCAGGTGGTGGCCATGACCGGCGACGGCGTGAATGACGGGCCCGCCCTGAAGGCCGCCGACATCGGCATCGCCATGGGCAAGCGCGGCACCGCCCTGGCCAAGGAGGCCGCCGACCTGATCCTGCTGGACGACGACCTGGGCCGCATGACCGACGCGATCGCGCAGGGCCGCCGCATCTATGCCAACCTGAAGAAGGCCATCCAGTACATCATCAGCATACACATCCCCATCATCCTCACCGTGTCGCTGCCGCTGTTGCTGGGCTGGATCTATCCGAACATCTTCACCCCGGTGCATGTGATCTTCCTGGAGCTGCTCATGGGCCCCACGTGCAGCATCGCCTATGAAAGCGAGCCCATGGAGCCGGGTACCATGCGCCATCCGCCGCGCAAGACGGGCCTCACGTTCCTTTCCTGGGCTGAACTGCGCACCAGCCTGTTGCAAGGGCTGGTGATCACCGTGGGCACCTTGTTCTGTTACCGCTTCGCCGTTTGGAACGGGCTGGATGAGGCGGGCACACGCACGCTCGTGTTCACCAGCCTGGTGGTGGCCAACATCGCGCTCACCTTGGTGAACCGCTCCTTCGAGCACTCGGTGTGGTCCACGCTGCGCTATCCCAATGCCTTGTTGCGCGGCATCCTGCTGGCCACGGTGGCCCTGCTGGCGTTGCTGCTGTACATGCCCCTGTTGCGTGACTTCTTCCGGTTGGCCACGCCGCCACCGGCCCTGCTGGCCGTGGCGATCGCCGCAGGGCTGGCCAGCGTGCTGTGGTTCGAGGCGGTGAAGGCGTGGAGGCGCAAGCAATCGCCATCGGCCATCGCCGGGGCATGAACAAAACCGCCCCGGTGGCAAAAGCCCCGGGGCGGTTCCTGTTCGCTTTCCCTTTTTCCGTGGATCACCGGGCCACCACGAGCCGGATCACCGGCAGGTCCGTGCCCGGGAAACGGAGGAAGTAGATGCCGTCGGAGGCTGTGCCCAGCTCGAGGGTCGCCTGGGCGGAGGACAGGGTTCCGGCCAGCACCGTTTGTCCGGTGATGTCCACCACATCAAATGCGTGCGTGCCGCCAACGGGGAGTTCCACCATGAAGGTGCCTTGGCCGGGATTGGGCCAGGCCCGCAGCCCGGCTGCCGATGGCGTGCCGATGCCGGTGGTGAGGTGCAGCCACGCTTCGGAGGTGCTGGTGCAGCCGTTGCCGTCGGTCACCTGCACGGTATAGTTGCCGTCCTCCACGGGTGCCCACCAGTAGCTCGTTGCGCCTGGGATGGGCTCGCCCCCAAGGAACCACTGGAAGGTTCCGCTGCCGCTGGCCAGCAAGCTGTCCCCGTGCTGGGAGATCACAGGCTGGGCAGGCGTGGGATGGACCGTTACGGCCAAGGTGTCGCCGGGGGTTTCGCAGCCGGGTGCATTGGCCAGCACCACGCTGTAGTTCCCGCCGGTCGTGGCCGTATAGGTCATGCCGGTGGCCCCGTCGATGGCCACGCCATCCACCCACCATTGGTAGGATGCACCGTCCACGGCATCCGCGGAAAGGACCACCTCGCCACCGTCGCAGAACGACGTTTCGCCGTCAGCGGAAACGGCCGATACCGGCGGATAAGCACCCACGGTGACGACCACCGGTGCGCTGGGCAGCGAGGTGCAGCCGTTCGCATCGGTTATCAGCAAGGTGTAGCTGCCGGCCGCATCGGCCGCCAGGCTGGAGGAATCGGCACCGGTGATCACCTGGCCGTCCAGATACCACTGGAAGGCCTCCGCCGTTTCGGCCGTGCCGATCCATACCTCCCCGCCCTCGCAGAAGGCGACCGGTCCCTCGGCCGTGACCGTAGGCGCGTCGGGCAGCCCATGGACGGTGACGGGGATGGTGGCCGCTACGGACACGCAGCCGTTGGTGCTGGTGGCATACACGCCGTAGTTGCCGGTGTTCGTGACGATCAGCGAAGTGCCGTTTGCCCCGGCGATCTCCTCGCCGTCCATGGTCCAGTGGTAGCCCAGGCCGGCCACTTCATCCACCACCAGCTCCACGGATCCCCCCGCACAGAATGTGGTGGTGTCGCTTGCCGCCAGCACCGGTGCATCCACGGATTCCACGGTCACCATCACCCCTTCGGTGAGGAAGGAGCAACCCGTCGCCGGGTTGGCCGCCTCCATGGTGTATTGCCCGGACAGGTTGGCTTCCACGCTGGTCCCTGTCGCCCCTGCGATGGGGGCCTCGTTGAGGAACCACTGGAAGGTGAGCCCCTGCTGGCCGGTGCCGCTGGTGGCGGCCAGGGTGGCCGGAGCATCCGCGCAGGAGACCAGGTCATCCAGGTCGAGGGTGAAGACCGGCGGGTCGTTCACCACCACCTCGATGGCGTTGGACAGGGCCGTGCCGCAAGCGTTGCTCACCGAGACGGTATAGCTGCCGGCCGCACTGGCTGCAAAGGTGTCGCCGGTGGCCCCGACGATGTCCCCGCCGTCCAGCTGCCACTGGTAGCCCGGTCCGCCCACGGCCGTGAGGATGACGGTATCACCGGTGCAGATCTGTGCAGGACCTGAAGCGCTGATGCCCGCGTCGGGCGCACCGCCGATGGTGATGTCGAACGTGTTGGCGCTGCCGGTGAAGGACGGGCTGGTGCTTACCACGCGGATCCGGTAGCCCGTGCCTTCAGGCGTGTTGGCGGGAATGGTGGCGGCGATCACGCCGCCCCCGGTACTTTGCACGCTGCCGATGACCACCGGGTTGGCGAAGCTGCCCCCGGCATCGCTCAGCTGGGCGCGGAACTGGTTGGCCGGGATGATGATGCCGCCCGCGTTGAAGGCACCGGTCACCTCGTAGTGTACGTTCAGCCCGGAGCCGGGGCACAGCACGTTGGCCAAGGGTTGCACCACCTCGATGGAGCGCGGCACGTCGTAGTACCAGACCCCGCTCACCACCTCGGCACCGAACAGGGTGGTGGTGTTGATCTGCAGCACCGGCGTGCGCAGGCCCTGCGCCAACCACTTGTATTCACGCGCCACCGGCCGGTTGATGACCACGCCCATCAGGTCGTCGGTGGCGTTCAGCGTGGTCTTCACCCGCAGCACGTCGAAGGTGCCCGCCGGAGTGGTGATGGCGCCCCAGCCGTCCACCTGGTTGGTGCGGTCCTGCTGGAAGCTGTAGCTGCCCACCGTGGGAATGTCGATCGCGTAGGCGCTGTGCGAGGAGGAGCTGCCGCCGTATTGGAGGGGCAACTCATAGATCACATCGTGTTCGCTGAAGATGATGGGCAAGGGTATGCCGCCGACCTCGGCGCCGAAACCGACGGTCTTGTATACCGATGACGACTTGTACCGGAAGGTGTACGGGTTATTGATCGGCAGCAGGTTGCTGAAGGGGATGTCCACTCCGGGCTTGGCCTGGTTGGCCCGGTTCGGGTTGAAGGGCAGGTTGGCATAGGCGATCGCGTAAACGAAGTTGGTGCTGGCCACGCTTTGATAGGCGGTGTTGTCGTTGCCGATCGCGGACAGGTTACCGAAGTTCCACGTGTATGCCGGGCCCGTGGCCCCGAAATTCAGCAGCGGGTTAGGAGCAGCCTGGACACGTGCCACCTGGTCGCCTACGCCGGGCATCTCCGCTTGGCCGATGGTGATCTGGGCGCGGAGGCTGGGGCTAAGGAATGGGATCAGGAGCAGGATGGAGTAGAATTTCCTCATGATGGAAGGATTGGTGCGGCAAAGGTATCCCCAAGGAGCCCACGAGGCAAGACGAACACCTGGATTTGGTCGACGAAGGCACCTAGGTCGTCGACCGGATGTGCCCCGGTATTCGCCTCTGTGTCAATGTAGTTCCACCTTCACCCGGTGGCCCTCCAGGTCCTTCTTGTAGGTTTCGCCGGCCAGGTCGATGTCGCAGGATGCACGCCCCTTGCCGTTCCTGTTCCGCGTGGTCTCAGCCCCGTTGAGGAAGCGGCAGATCTCGCGTTTGTTCCGCAGGACCAGGCCGGGCACTTGGGCGTTGTGGCCGGCATCATCCTTGGCCACCATGGTGAAATAGGAGGAGTTGCAATGCTTGCGGGCACCGGTGCGGATGTTCTCAGCCTCCACGCGGATGCCCACGATCATGGAGCTGTGCCCCACGTAGTTCACCGAGGCCTTCAGCGTCACCAGCTCGCCCACCTCAATGGGTTGCAGGAAGTTCACCACGTCCACGCTGGCCGTCACGCAGTAGTTTTCGCTGTGCTTGCTGGCGCAGGCAAAGGCCACTTGGTCCAACAACGAGAGCAGGTAACCCCCGTGGATCTTGCCTCCGAAGTTGGAGTGTGACGGCAGCATCAACACCGACAGGGCCACCTCGGATTCCTCCACCGTCTTGTATTCCTTGCTCATGGTTCCCGGCCGATTGCAGGTCTCGCCGCATGGCCGCGCCCCCAAGGTAATCGGTGGAGCCCCATGGCCGCCACTTCGCCCGTGTTTCGCAACTTGCGGCCATAGCCCGCCAGCCATGAAAAGATCCCTGCTGCTTCCCGCCTTGACCAGCCTTTCCATTGCCGCCGTCGCGCAGCCCGGCCCGCTCAAGACCCTGCCCACCTGGAAGGCGGGCGAACTCCGCCAAGTGGATACCGGGCGGATCATACGGTTCACCCTGGATTCCGTCCGCCACGAGGTGAAGGTGGATGCCAGCTACCGCCTGGAGGTGGTGCGGGTAGGGAAGTACGGGATGGAACTGGAGATCCGCACCTTGCGCACCGATGCCTTGGAGGCGCAAAGCCGCCTGAAGGCCCTTTTGGGCGGGAGCGGGACCGGCGCCCGACAGGAGGCCATGGACCGCGCGCTGCAGGACCTGTATGCCAAGCTGAACGGGTTGCCCGTGCGGTTCGAGGTGGCCTTGGACGGGACCGTGGGCGGACAGGTGGATGCGGTGAGGACCGTGGAAAAGCTGCGCCCCGTAATGACCAAGCTCCTTCCGGGCCTGATGGAGGACGTGGCAAGGCGGCAAGGGACCGAGGCCGGCCCGCTCAGTGCCTCGCGCATCGATTTCCTCACCGACTCCATCCTCGGTGCCATGATCTTTCCGCAATCGCTGGAAATAAACCGTTTCATGCGCACCTACGGGCTCACTTTCCCGCTTTCCGGATCCCAGCGGCAGGCGGTGGTCCACAGGCAACTGCTTGCCCCTTGGGGGCAGGTCTATGCCGAATTGCCCGCCACCGTGGATGCGGGCCTGGACCGGCAGGATGCCAAGCAGGCCACCATGCGCAGGGTGGTGGTGCGGCCTGCCGCAACGTGGGTCCCTGCCATGGCGGACGCCGCCTTCGCCCAAGGCGCGGACACGGCGGCTTGCACCTGGGCCGAGGAGGCGGTGGAGGAGTTCGACCGGGCGAAGGCGTGGCCCCTGTCATCCACGTCGGATACGAACTTCCGGTGCGGGAAGCTGCGCATGCACATCACCGATAGGGCGACAGTGAAGAAGGTGGACTGAACCGCTCAGAAATTGGCCACGCGCATGCTGCGCGCATCGGCGGTTGCCGCGTCCATCCGCGCCAGCAGTTTGTCGCGCACCGTGCCAAAGGCCGCCAGCTCCGACGGCTTCAGCGGGTCGGCGCTGGGCATCACCTCCTTGCGGGGATCCACCTGCCGCCCGTTTTTCCAGAACCGGTAACACACGTGCGGGCCGGTGGCCAGGCCGGTGCTGCCCACCTCGCCGATCGTCTGCCCCTGGGTGACCACCTGCCCCTGCTTCACCAGGATCTTCCGCATGTGCAGGTATTGCGTCTCGTAGGTGCTGTTGTGGCGGATCTTCACGTATTTGCCGTTGCCGGCCGTGTAGCCGGCCTTGATCACCACGCCGTCGCCCACGGCCTGGATGGGCGTTCCGTATGGCGCCGCGTAATCGGTGCCCAGGTGGGCCTTCATCCGTTTTTGCACGGGGTGGAAGCGCCGCAGGGAGAAGCCGGATGAGATGCGCGAGTATTTCACGGGCGCGGCCAGGAAGGCCTTCTTCAGGCTTTTGCCCTCGCCATCGTAATAGCCGCCGCCATTCCCCGGCGCGCCGTACAGGAAGGCCTCCTGGGTCTTCGCCCCTTCATAGCGCACGCCCAGCAGCAACGGCTCGCCGTAGGGTTCGCCGTCCACCGTTTGCTGCCGGTACACCATGGTGAAGCGGTCGCCCTTCTGGATCCGGTAGAAGTCCACCGTCCAGGCGAACACGCGGCTGAGCTCCACGGCCAGCGCCGGGTTGGCACCGGCATCCACCAGGTCGTTCCACAGTGCGCCGGTCACTTCCACGCTCAGGCTGTGCTCCTCGGTATGCACCGGCCGTTTTTCCATCCGCACGGAATAGGGCGGCCGCAGGTCGAAGACCACGTGGTTCACCATGTCCGATTCATACACGAAGTAGGCAGGCGGCAGGGTGGTGTCCTCCGGATGAATGAAGGCCATCGGGTGCCCGGCGCGCATGCGGGTGATGTCGAACACGGGCTTTGCCAGTTTCACCAGGCTGTCGACGGCCGAGGCACCCAGGCCCAAGGGGGCCAACAAGGTGCTGAACGTGCTGCCGGGGGCCACCTTGCCGCGTTCCACGCGGAAGCCGGAAAGCGGGATCCCGTAGGCGCTGGGCGGTGCGGGCAAGGTGTCCTCCACGACGACCGCTTCCTCCACATACTCCTGGTGCGGTGCCAGGTCAACCCCGATGAACAAGTAGGCCATCGCCGCTGCGGCCACCGCCAATCCGCCCAAGCCCCACGCCACGTTTTTCCGCATGTCGCGAATGAAGCAACGGCATCCGGAGGAAAAGGTTGTGCGGCCCTTGGATTTTCAACACGGCCGACGGGAAAAGCGCCCCGGTCACAGCTTGGCGATCGGATTGGCCAAGCCCTCGTAGCCGCTCAGCTCCATCTTGATCGAGCCCACCAGCACCTTGGCCTGCGCCAGCACGGGGATGCGGTTGGCATCATCGGTGATCCACACGTTGAGGTCGTCGTTGGTCTTGAAGATGCGCCCCTCCTGCACCACGGGCTGGAACTTCAGGCAGCGGTACTTGCCGTTGCGCAACTTGATCGTCTCCTTTCCGATGTAGCGCATGCGCAGGTCCCACTGCTCATTGTCCAGGAAGGTGGGGATGACGAACTCCTGGCCGGGCTTGGCGTGGGAGAAGTCAATGGTGCGGGCGAAGTAGAATGCACTGAGCATGTCCTGCACGTGGGCGGGCACGTTGAAGGTCTTCTTCTCCTGGGTGGTCACCAGCCCGCGGCGCTGCATGAACACATAGTCCTGGCTGAAACGGTAGCCGCCTTCATCCACCCGGCGGACGAACATGTAGGGGAACACCCCTTGGCGGTCGAAGTAGGTTTCGTAACGGTCGTCCACCTTGTAGAAGGTTTTGAACGCGCCGATGCTTTCGCCCCTGCCCACGGCGTGCAGCACATCGCGCCCGCCGATGTCCTGCGACTCCTTGAGCTCCAGGGTGGCCACGCCGGCATTGAGCCAGCCGTAGTGCAGCACGTAGGTGAGCTTCTCGCCGGGGGCGAAGGCATGATGGTCCAAGGTGCGCAATTCCGCGTGGGCGGGCTCAGGTGCGGAGCCGTTCTGGGCAAAGCCGAAGGAGAACAGGCAGGCCGCCGTGGTGGCTATGACAGATCGCTGTGCCATGACCTGCCATTGGCAAGAGCCGTGCCAAGCCCGTTCCATGGCCGCCGTCCGCCCCGCCATTACACCACGATGTTCACGATTCGCTTGGGCACCACCACCACTTTCTTCGGGGTCTTGCCCTCCAGGCGCTGCTGCACTTCGGGGTTGGCCAGCACGGCGGCCTCCATGGCCTTGGCGTCCAGCGTCAGCGGGAATTCCAGCTGCAGGCGCATTTTGCCGTTGAAGCTGATGGGGTAGGTGAAGCTGCTTTCCTCCAAGTGGCGCTGCTCCCACTGCGGCCAAGGAGCGGTGCTGATGCTTTCCGCGTGGCCCATGCGGTGCCAAAGCTCCTCGGCGATGTGCGGCGCGAAAGGTGCCAAGGCGATGGTGAGCGGCTCCAGCACCGCACGCTTGTTGCACTTCAGCGCGTGCAGCTCGTTCACCGCGATCATGAACTGCGACACGCAGGTATTGAAGCTCATCTTCGGGATGTCCTCGGTCACCTTCTTCAGCGTGGCGTGCAGGATCTTCAATTCATCAGAGGAGGGAGCTTCCTCGGATAGGGCTGCAGTGGGGTCGACCCGGTGGGTCGACGGTACGGATGGTTCTTGGCCGGCTCCTACGTGGAAGAGGTTCCAGAATTTCTTCAGGAAGCGGAAAGTGCCTTCAATGCCGTTGGTGTCCCAGGGTTTGCTCTGCTCCAAGGGGCCCAGGAACATTTCGTAGAGCCGCAACGTGTCCGCGCCGTATTTCTCGATGATGTCGTCCGGGTTCACCACGTTGAACTTGGACTTGGACATCTTCTCGACCACGGGCTTGAGCTCGATGCTGGGTGCACTCAGGTGGAAGCCTCGGAATGCCGCGACATCACGGGTTTTCCCGGCTCCGGCCTCATCGATCCAATGCTTCCCGTCGCGGAGCACCACATGATCCACCAAGTAGTTGCGCTCAAAAGTTCCTTCCGCCGTGCTGTTGGGGGGCACCACGAGGTAGTGTTCCTCACCGTCCTTGGTGGATGCTTGCACCTTGGCCATCATGCTGATTCCCTGGATCATCCCCTGGTTCACCAGTTTCTTGGCGGGTTCATCAAAGGGCACCAGGCCGAGGTCATGGAGGAACTTGGTCCAGAAGCGGAAGTAGAGCAGGTGGCCGGTGGCGTGCTCGCTGCCGCCCACGTATAAGTCCACCTGGCCCCAGTGTTCGATGGCCTCTTTGGAGGCGAAACGCTCCGCGTTCTTCGGGTCCATGTAGCGCAGGAAGTACCAGCTGCTGCCGGCCCAGCCGGGCATGGTGGTGGTCTCCAGCGGATGGCCTTCGTAGGTCCAGTTCTTGGCGCGGGCCAGCGGCGGCTCACCGCTCTCGGTGGGCAGGAATTTGTCCACCTCCGGCAGCACCAGCGGCAGTGCGCTTTCCGGCAGCGGGTAGGGGATGTCGTCCTTGTAGAAGATGGGGATGGGTTCGCCCCAGTAGCGCTGGCGGCCGAAGGCGGCATCGCGCAGGCGGAAGTTCACCTTGCCGGTGCCGGCACCGATCTTCTCCAGCTCCTCGATGGCGCGGCGGATGGCCTGCGGCACCTTCAGGCCCTTGAGGAAGCCTTCGCTGCAAATGGTGGCGTCCTTGCGCTCGTCGGCCTCCTTCTCCACGTCGGCGCCTTCGGTCACCGCGATGATGGGCAGGCCGAAATGCTTGGCGAAGCGCCAGTCGCGCTGGTCGCCGCCGGGCACGGCCATCACCGCGCCGGTGCCGTAGCCGCCCAGCACGTAGTCGCCCACCCACACGGGGATGTCGGCGCCGGTGAAGGGATGCTTGGCGTAGCTGCCGGTGAAGACGCCGCTCACCTTGTCCACCTCGGCCTGGCGCTCGCGCTCGCTGCGGTTCTTGGCCGTGGAGACGTAGGCTTCCACTTCGGCCTTGCGCTCCGGGGCGGTGAACTTGGGAACGAGCACATGCTCCGGTGCCAGGGTGAGGAAGCTGACCCCGAAGAGCGTGTCGGGCCGGGTGGTGAAGACCTCGATGAAGTCGTCGCCGATGGGAAAGCGCACGGAGGCCCCTTCACTCCGCCCGATCCAGTTGCGCTGGGCCTCCTTGATGCTCTCGCTCCAGTCCAGGCCGTCCAGGCCATCGAGCAGGCGCTGGGCATAGGCGGTGATGCGCAGGCTCCATTGCGGCATGCGCTTGCGTTCCACGGGGTGGCCGCCGCGCTCGCTCACGCCGTCCTTTACCTCATCGTTGGCCAGCACGGTGCCCAGGGCCGGGCACCAGTTCACCCAGGCCTCGCTGAGGTAGGCCAAGCGGAAGCGTTGAAGCACCATCTGCTTGGTGCGCTCGTCGAAACTGTTCCATTCCGCCGCGCTGAACTCGCCGATGAATTCCTCCACATCGCCGGTGAGCACGCTGGCATCCTGCCCGTGGCAGCCTTGGCTTTCAAAGCGCGCAACCAGTTCGCTGACGGGCCGGGCCTTGTCGGCGCGGGGATCGTACCAGCTGTTGAAGAGCTGCAGGAAGATCCACTGGGTCCACTTGTAGAAGGCGGGATCGCTGGTGCGCACCTCGCGGTCCCAGTCGAAGCTGAAGCCGATGCGGTCCAGCTGGGCGCGGTAGCGGGCGGCGTTCTCCTCGGTGGTCTTGGCGGGATGCTGTCCCGTTTGGATGGCGTACTGCTCGGCGGGCAGGCCGAAGCTGTCGTAACCCATCGGATGCAGCACGTTGAAACCGCAATGGCGCTTATAGCGGGCCACGATGTCGCTGGCGATGTAGCCCAGCGGGTGTCCCACATGCAGACCGGCGCCGCTGGGGTAGGGGAACATGTCGAGCACGTAGTACTTGGGCCGGGTGCCCCCGGTTTCCGTGCGGAAGGTCTTCTGCTCCTTCCACCGGTGCTGCCATTCCGCCTCGATCTTCTTGTGGTCGTACGCCATTTGCCCTTGGATGGCGGCGAATTTAGCCAGCCGCCGCCGCAGGGGCCGGTGCTTTTGCCGCGACTGCGTGGAAAACCTGATCGAGGCCGGGCGGTACACGTGCCGCCGGGCCGAATAACTTCGCCGCCTGGCATGGCCAAGGCACGCAAGATCCGTAGGTACACCCGCAGCAGCAACCTGGGCACCATCGTGGGCATCACCCTGGTGCTGTTCATGCTGGGCCTGCTGGGCTTCATGCTGCTGAACGCCAGGGAGCTGGAGCGCCATTTCAAGGAGAACGTCAAGGTGGACATCTACCTGAAGCGCGACCTGAAGGAGGTGGACGTGATGAAATTCCGCAAGCAGCTGGAGGCGGAGCCTTTCACCAGGGAAACGCGCTACGTGACCGCCGATGAGGCCGCCGAACAGCTCAAGGAGGACATGGGCGAGGATTTCCTGGGCGTGCTGGGTGAAAACCCGCTGCTGCCGTCCATCGAACTGCGCATGAACGGGGCCTACGCCCTGCCGGACAGCCTGAAGTGGGTGGCCGACCACCTGCGGCAGGACCCCAGCGTGCACGAGGTGAAGTACAATCCGGTGGTGGTGGAGAACATCGATGCCAACATGGGCAAGCTGCGCTGGATCATGCTCGGATTCAGCGCGCTGCTGCTGGTGATCGCCGTGGCGCTGATCAACAACACCATCCGCCTGGCCATTTACAGCAAGCGCTTCCTCATCCGCACCATGCACCTGGTGGGCGCCACCGGGTGGTTCATCAAAAAGCCCTTCCTGGGCACCAGCCTGTGGCAGGGTGTGGTGGCCTCCATCCTGGCCATGGGCTTGCTGGTGGGTACCATCCGCATGCTGGTGCATTGGCAGCCCGACCTGGCGGCCTTGGTACATCCGCGGTCGTTGGCCGTCCTGCTCGGCGGCATCGTCGTGCTGGGCCTGCTGATCTCCCTGGTATCCACCGCCTTCGCCGTGGGGCGCTACCTTCGCATGAACACGGACGACATCAACTGGACCTGACATGGCTGCCAAAACCGAGGACGAACTGGCCTTTGAACCACTGAATTACAAGCTGCTGCTGATCGGCATCGGCATCGTCATCCTCGGCTTCATCCTGATGAGCGGCGGGGGCAGCGGCGACCCCAACGTGTTCAATGAAGCCGAGCTGTTCAGCTCGCGGCGCATCACCATTGCACCCATCACCTGCCTGGTGGGCTACGTGTTCATCATCTATGCGATCATGCGCAAACCGCGCCCCGGTGCCTGAGCGCCAAGCCTGGTGGCGAACGGTGAAGTTCCGGCATGTCGTTGTTTGAGGCCATTGTCATTGCCATCGTGGAGGGGCTCACCGAGTTCCTGCCCGTATCCAGCACCGGCCACATGGTGATCGTGCAGGCCCTGCTGGGGCTGGAACCCACCGGGTTCACCAAGGCCTACATGGTCAACATCCAGTTCGGGGCCATCCTCTCGGTGGTGGTGCTTTACTGGCGGCGGTTCCTCCGTTCGCTGGGGTTTTATTGGAAATTGCTGGTGGCCTTCATCCCCGCAGCCATCTTCGGACTGCTGTTCGGCGATGCCATCGACCGCCTGCTGGAGAACGTGGCGGTGGTGGCCGCAGCCCTGCTGCTGGGCGGCATCGTGCTGCTGTTCGTGGACCGTTGGTTTCAGCCGAAGGGAGTGAACGACGTGTCCTATGCGCGGGCCTTCGGCATCGGCGTGTTCCAGTGCCTGGCCCTGGTACCGGGCGTATCCCGCTCGGCGGCCACCATCATCGGGGGCATGGCCTTGGGCCTCACCCGCAAGCATGCGGCGGAGTTTTCCTTCTTTCTCGCCGTGCCTACCATGGCGGCCGCCTCGGGGTACAAGCTGGTGCAAGGCTGGAGGGTCGACCACGACCTTTTTGCCGGGGACAACCTGGGTATCCTGTTGCTGGGCAATGCCGTGGCCTTCGTGGTGGCCCTGTTGGCCATCCGCGGGTTCGTCGGCTTCCTCACCAAGCATGGCTTCAAGGCCTTCGGGTGGTACCGCATCGCCGTTGGCACCCTGCTGCTGGTCCTGCTGGCCATGGGCACCGACCTGAACATGGCATGAGCGCGAAACCGGATCCGGTGGCCGGTGCCATCCTGCTGGTGGACAAGCCCGTGGGTTGGACCAGCTTCAACGTGGTGAACAAGATCCGCGGGGCCCTGCGCGCACTGACCGGACAGAAAGTGAAGGTGGGGCATGCGGGTACGCTGGACCCGTTGGCCAGCGGGCTGCTCATCGTGGGCACCGGGAAATGCACCAAGGACCTTCCCCGGTTGACGGACGAGGACAAGTCCTACGTGGCCACGCTCCGGCTGGGCAGTACCACCCCCAGCTACGATGCCGAGACCGAAGTGGTACGGGAACGCCCGTGGGAACACATCGGTGAGCAAGAGGTTCGCCAGGTGCTGAAGCACTTCACCGGCAACATCCTGCAGCGGCCGCCCGCCTTTTCCGCCAAGCGGTACAAGGGCGAAAAGGCCTACCACCTGGCACGCAGCGGGGAAACCGTGGAGCTGCCGCCCGTGCCGCTGGCCATCCATCGGCTGGAACTGCTGCACATGCACGGCGCGGAGGTGACCGTGGAGGTGGATTGCAGCAAGGGCACCTATATCCGATCCTTGGCGCATGACATCGGCGAGGCCCTCGGGTGCGGGGCCTTCCTGTCGGCGCTGAGGCGTACCGCGAGCGGTGGCTTTCACGTCCGGCAGGCCCGTACTCCTGAGGAGTGGTCGGCCTGGCTGGACCAATGGGCCGCCGGAAGAGACTTAGGTGATTGATATCCAGTAGGATACATAACAGCCTCCGGTTTTTGTACCTTCGCAGCCCTAAAATACCAAAACGGGGCCTGTAAGCCCCGGCCACATCATGAAATTAGCCGCATTCAAGTTCGACGTCCCCAAGGAACTCATTGCCATGTACCCCACCAAGGATCGCGATGGCGCGAAACTGATGGTGATGGACCGCAAGACAGGCAAGATCGAGCACAAGAAATTCAAGAACATCCTGGACTACTTCGACGAGGGGGACACCTTCGTCGTCAATGACACCAAGGTCTTCCCCGCCCGCATGTGGGGCAACAAGGAGAAGACCGGTGCCAAGATCGAGGTGTTCCTGCTGCGCGAGCTCAACCGCGACAGCCTGCTATGGGACGTGGTGGTGGATCCTGCCCGCAAGATCCGCATCGGCAACAAGCTCTATTTCGGGAAGGACGACGAGCTGGTGGCCGAGGTGATCGACAACACCACCAGCCGGGGCCGTACGCTGCGTTTCCTGTTCGACGGGAGCTACGAGGAATTCAAGAAGACCATCACCGAGATGGGCGAGACGCCCTTGCCCCACTACATCAAGCGGGACCTGGAGACGAGCGATGCCGAAAGGTACCAGACCATCTTTGCGCGGCATGAAGGGGCCGTGGCCGCGCCCACCGCAGGCATCCACTTCAGCCGCGAGGTGATGAAGCGTGCCGAGCTCAAGGGCATCAATTTCGCTTACGTGACCTTGCATGTGGGCCTGGGCACTTTCAGGCCCGTGGAAGTGGAGGACCTCACCAAGCACAAGATGGACAGCGAGCAGGTGGCCATCAACCAGGCGGCCTGCGACGTGATCAACGCCAGCAAGGACGCCAAGCGCCACGTGTGCTGCGTGGGCACCACCACCATGCGTGCCATCGAGAGCAGCGTGAGCACCGATGAGCACATCAAGCCCTACAACGGGTGGACGAACAAGTTCATCTTCCCCCCATACGAGTTCACCGTGGCGGACCGCATGCTCACCAATTTCCACATGCCCGAAAGCACCCTGTTGATGATGGTGGCGGCCTTCGGGGGCTATGAGAAGGTGTGGAATGCGTACAAGGTCGCCATCAAGGAGAAGTACCGCTTCTTCAGTTACGGCGATGCGATGCTGATCATCTGACCCTTGGCGCGGCCACGGCGGCGGAAGAGACGCTGGCGGAAAGTGGATCCCCGAGGATGGACGGCAAACCCGTTAAGGCCATGAAGACGGCCATCATTGTAGCGGGCGGATCGGGCCGGCGCTTCGGGAGCGATGTCCCTAAACAGTTCCTGCCCTTGGCCGGGAAGCCGATGCTGTTCCATGCCATCGGGGCCTTTCATCGCTACGATGCGGACATGGAGCTGGTGGTGGTCCTGCCGCGGGATCAGATCGGGGCTTGGGGGAGGTTGTGTGCCGGGCATGGGCCACTACCGGAGCATCGGGTCGTCCCGGGCGGCGCGGAGCGGTTCCATTCGGTGAGGGCGGGCCTGGATGGCGTGAAACACGACGGCCTGGTGGCGGTGCATGACGGGGCGCGCCCCTTGGCGGACCCGGCCCTGATCGGCCGCTGCATGGAAGCTGCCCTGGAACACGGTGCCGCCATCCCGGTGGTGCCGGTGAGCTCCTCCGTGCGGCAAGTGTCGGGCGGCTCCTCCCGGGCCATCGACCGTTCGCAGCTGCGCATGGTACAGACGCCCCAGTGTTTCCGGGCCCACCTGCTGCGCAAGGCCTTCGGGCTGCCTTTTGAACCCGCGTTCACCGATGAGGCCACCATGGTGGAACGACTGGGCATCGAGCTTTTCCTGGTGGAGGGGGAGGAGCGCAACTTCAAGGTGACCACCCCGCTGGACCTGCGGCTGGCCGAAGCACTCTTGGCCGGGAGGAGCCGGTAGCATCCATACCGTCCCGAAGTTGGACCTGTTCGCGGACCATCCTATCCTCTCCAAGGGCAATCGCTTGGCCTTCGATGCCGTGGGCGCACCGGTACGGTTGGTGGTCATACCATCTCGCAATAAAGCTTGGCCCCATCTACTTGCTCTTTTTCCACACTACTTCACCGAAGAGGCGGCTTCGTAGCTTCGGCTACGCAACCACCTCTTCGGCTCGTCCTGCGAAAAAATAGCTGCGTATCTCTGGACCAATCCTTAATGCGAAATGGTATTACGCTTTCCGCGTGGGATCACGTCATGGGGGATGGGATCCAGGCCCGCTCGTCGGCCACGTTGCGGGGACATCCGGAAAAAGCCTTGGGCTGTCGGGGCATATCGCCCTAAAGCGACGCGCAACGGCAGGAAGCGGGCGCGAATCCCGACCTTTGCGGCATGAACACCAAGCCCATCGACCTCCGCGAACTATCGAAGGAGGAAGTGTCCGCGCTTGTGGCGGAGCTGGGTGAGAAGCCTTACCGCGCGAAACAGGTGTGGGAATGGCTGTGGAAGAAGCACGCCTCCGCGATCGGGGACATGAGCGACCTCCCCAAGTCGTTCCGGGCGGCGCTGGCGGAGCGCTCGGTGCTGCGCCCGCTGACGGTGGCCGAGGAGCAGAACAGCACGGACGGTACCGTGAAATGCGCGTTCCGCACGTGGGACGGCCATGTGGTGGAAGGCGTCCTGATCCCCACGCAAAGCCGTATCACCGCGTGCGTAAGCTGCCAGGTGGGCTGCAGCCTGAACTGTGCCTTCTGCGCCACGGGGCAGTTGAGGCGCATACGCAACCTCACCGCCGGCGAGATCGTGGACCAGGTGGTGAACATCGCACGCATGGCGGAGGAACGCCTGCAAAGGCCGCTCACCAACATCGTGTACATGGGCATGGGCGAACCCTTGCTCAACTACGCGAACGTGATGGGCAGCATCGCGCACATCTGTGCGCCCGACGGCATGGACATGAGCCCCAGGCGCATCACCGTGAGCACCGCAGGCATCGCCAAGATGATCCGCAAACTGGGCGATGACGGGGCCAAGTTCAACCTGGCCCTCTCGCTGCATGCCCCCACCGATGCCAAGCGGGGCACGATGATGCCCATCAACGACTCCAACAACATCGAGGAACTCATCGGCGCCCTGCAACACTACACGCGCCTGACCGGCAAGCCCGTCACCTTCGAGTACATCCTCTTCCGCGACCTGAACGATTCGCTGGAGGATGCGCGGGACCTGGCGCGCATCTGTGCCCGGCTGCACGCCAAGGTGAACCTGATCGAGTACAACCCCACCGGCGACGGCCGCTTCCAGCGCACCCCGGCAGAACGGGCCGATGCGTTCCGGTCCTTCCTCGAGGGCAAGGGGATCACCGCGCGCATCCGCCGCAGCCGGGGCCGCGACATCGATGCAGCTTGCGGCCAACTGGCCAACAAGAACGAACCTGCGCTGGCGGCGGGTGAACGGCTGTTGAAGCCGGCGGGTCAAAAGCCGTAGCCGACCTTCACGCCCAGGAACAGGGCCGCCACATTGTCGTGCTTTTCCTCGATGGCGTAGGACCAGAGGCGCTCGCCCAGGTCCAAGTGTTCCTTCACCGCCGTGATCGCCCGGTTGCGCAAGCCGATGCCGCAATAGGCATCGAACAGCCAGTTGTTCGTGGAGGACAGGCGCTGGTAGCCCAGGTACAGCCGGACATCGTTGTACACGCGCCGGTCGCGCAGGCTGAGGTCGGTGACATGGCCCGTGCTGTCCTTCATGAAGATGTCCTTGCTGTGGTCTAGGTACACGAACTCGCCATGGAGATAGACCCCTTGCGGTTCAAGGTCGTCCGTCAGGTACCACCGGAACCCCAGGTGCGCCGCGGGCCGTGCCAGGATCTTGGTGCCCGCGCTGAAGTCGTCCGGCAGGTCGCCGCTGAAGCCGCCGCCCAGGTAGTTGCGCATGGTGATGCCTGCGGCCACCTCCGCGCTCAGCCGCGGCGAAAGGGCCCGCTCGTAGTACAGCGGGATCTCGCCGCGCAGGAACACCGTAGGATTGATCTTCAGCACGTTCTTCACGCACATCACCGTGTCCCATTGGGCCGCCCGACGCTCCTTGTACAGCACCACGCGGGCCTCATGCGCCTTGGCCTTCTGCGCCACGGCCGCCGGCCCCGAAAGCAGGAACGGCAACACCGGCAACAAGGCTACGAAGCGGCGCTTCATGTGCCTAATGTACGCGGCCCGCGCATTTCCGGCGCGGCCGGCGATCCGGCCGCACGTCCCATCTTTGCATCATGGGACCGGAGCTTGCGGAACAGACTGCGACCATTCCACGGTCCTTATCGGGGATCCGTGGGCCGGTGGCGGCGGAGATGGACCGCTTCGAACAACATTTCCGCAAGGCCATGGGCAGCAAGGTGGCCCTGCTGGACCGGGTGATGCACTACATCGTCCAGCGGAAAGGCAAGCAGATCAGGCCGCTCTTCACCTTGCTCAGCGCCCGCCTGTTCGGGCCGGTGAACGATGCCTGCTATACCGCCGCCTCGCTGATCGAGCTGTTGCACACGGCCACGTTGGTGCACGATGACGTGGTGGACGACAGCAACATGCGCAGGGGCTTCTTCAGCGTCAATGCCCTGTGGAAGAACAAGATCGCCGTGCTGGTGGGGGACTACCTGCTGAGCAAAGGGCTTTTGCTGGCCGTGGAGCAAAAACAATTCGGCCTTCTGGAGATCGTGAGCACGGCCGTTCGCGAAATGAGCGAGGGGGAGCTGCTGCAGATGGAGAAGGCCCGGGGCCTGAACTTCAGGGAGGACGTGTACTTCGACATCATCCGGAAGAAGACGGCCAGCCTGATCGCGGCCTGCTGCGCCAGCGGTGCGCTTGCCGCCGGCGCCAGCGCGGAGGAAGTGGACCGCATGCACCGGTTCGGCACCTATGCGGGCACGGCGTTCCAGATCAAGGATGACCTGTTCGACTACGGCGCGGGCCTGGACCTGGGCAAGCCCACCGGGATCGACATCAAGGAAGGCAAGCTCACCCTGCCGCTGATCCATGCCCTCCAAAAGGTGGATGCCAAGGACCGCCGCTGGATGGTGCGCGTGGTGAAGCACGAAAGCGGCGATGGCAAGGCCGTGGCCCGCCTGGTGGCCAAGGTGGTGGAGGCCGGAGGGGTGGCCTATGCGCGGGAGCGCATGTATGGGCAGCGCGACCGGGCCTTGGAACTGCTGCACCAAATGCCTGCGAACGAGGCCCGGCGGGCCTTGGAAGGCTTGTTGGACATGACCGTGGAGCGCAACAAATGATCCATCACGGAGCGAGGCTTAGGTTGGTGTTGGTCCTGCTGGCCTTGGCGGCCTGCAACCCGCAGGGCGCGGACCGGCAAGCGGCCCCGGAAGCCGCCCCGGCGACCACCCAGGCCGGGAATCGTTCGAAGGGGGCCGACACCGTAACGGATGGCCCGGTGAAAGCCTATGATGCCCAAGGCAGGCTGGAGTTGGAGGGCCAAATGGTGAATGGCCGGCGCCAAGGGATCTGGACCACCTATTTCCCGAACGGGCGGGTGCGCAGCCGCAGCGAGTACCGCGATGGCGTACTGCAAGGCATCACCACGGCCTTCCGGGCGAACGGCGCCATGTATTATACCGGGCAGCACCGGAACGGCCGTGAGACGGGAACATGGAGGTTCTACGACGACCAAGGCAACCTGGCCCGCACGGTGGAGTACGACAGCCTGGGGACAATTATCAACGACACCGGCAACGCCCCGGCCGGGCGGTAAATTCGCGGGGCCGGGATCCTGGCCCGGCAGCGTATACCGTGATCACCGCCAGCTCCATACAACAAGTGAAGGATGCCGTCCGCATCGAGGAGGTGCTGGGCGATTTCATCAACCTCAAGCACAAGGGGCCGCGCTACCTGGGGCTGTGCCCGTTCCACAACGAGAAGACGCCTTCGTTCAACGTGAACCCGCACATGGGCATCTACAAGTGCTTCGGCTGCGGTGAAAGCGGGGATGCCATCACCTTCCTTCAAAAACACGAACACCTTTCTTTCGTGGAGGCCGTCCGCTGGCTGGCCAAGCGGTACAACATCGAGTTGGAGGAAGAGGAACAGTCGCCCGAGCAGCAGCTGGAGCAGAGTGAGCGCGAGAGCCTGGCCGTGGTGCAGCAATGGGCGTTGGATTGGAGCGTGGACCAACTCTGGAATACTGAGGAAGGACGGCGGGTCGGCCTGTCCTATTTCACGGAGCGCGGGTTTCGGGAGGCGACCATCCGGGAATTCCAGCTGGGCTACGTGCCCGCCAAGGGTGATGCCTTTGCCCAAGCGGCGCTGGCCCATGGCCTGGCAACGGAGCTGCTGGAATCGGCCGGGTGGATCAAAAGGCGCGAGGACGGCACCCCGTGGGATTTCTTCCAGGGACGGGTGACCTTCCCCATCCTCGGCCTCGGCGGCCAGCCCATCGCCTTCGGCGCCCGCACCCTGCGCAGCGACAAAAAGCTCCCCAAGTACTTCAACAGCCCGGAGAGCCCCTTGTATGTGAAGAGCCGGTCGCTGTACGGCATCGCGCACGCCAAGAAAGCCATCGTGGAGCAGCAGGCCTGCCTGCTGGTGGAAGGCTACACGGACGTGATCAGCCTGCACCAGGCCGGCATCCGCAACGTGGTGGCCAGCAGCGGCACCAGCCTCACCGAGGAGCAGGTGCGGCTGATCAAGCGGTTCGCGCCCGCCGTCACCATCCTCTACGATGGCGACGCGGCCGGCATGAAGGCCTCGCTCAGGGGCATCGACCTGGTCCTGAAGGAAGGCCTGAGCGTGAAGGTGGTGGCCTTCCCCGAGGGCGACGACCCGGACAGCTTCGCGCGCAAGCATGCCAGCAGCGACATCCAGGCGTACATCGGCGATGCCGCCAAGGATTTCCTCGCCTTCAAGGCCGACCTGCTGGTGGCCGAGGCCGGCGAGGATCCCGTGCGCAAGGCGGCCGCCATCCACGAGCTGGTGGAAAGCATCGCCTTGGTGCCGGACCATGTGCTGCGCTCGCTGTATGTGAAGCAGTGCGCCAAACTGCTGGAGGTGGCCGAACAGGCCCTGTTGAGCGAGTTGAACAAGGTGCTCCGGCGCGCCCTCCGAAGGCGCACCGCAGGGGCGGAACTGCCCGAAGAGCCGCCGGACCCCGCCTTGGCCATGCCCCAGCCGCCGGTGCAGCTGGATGACGGATCGGCCGCCCTGGAGCGCGACCTGTTGCGCCTGCTGCTGATGTATGGGGGAGAGAAGATCACGGTGCAGTTGCTCGATGCCGATGACAACCCGTTGGAGGAGGAATACACCGTGGCCGGATTCATTTTCCAGTCATTTGCCACGGACGACATCGAGCTGGAAGATCCCGTCTGCGCGGCCATTTACCTGGACTATCGGAAGGCGCTGAACAACGGCGAGGACATCAGCCCCCACCGATACACCGATGCGGCGGACCCGCAGTGGCGCGACCTTGCCATCGACCTGTTGTCCGACCGGCATGTGCTGAGCCCGAACTGGGAGGCCATGCACAAGATCCATGTCCCCAAGGAGCAGCAGCTGCTGCGGAGCGCGGTGCAGCAGACCTTGAACATGGTGAAGGAACGGCGCGTGGACCGCATGCTGAAGGCGCGGCAGGATGAACTGAAGGCACTCACCGACCCCTTGGAAATGGAACGGGTGATGAAGGTGCTGATGGCCCTGCAGGATGCCAAGAAGGCTTTTGCCGTGGTGACGGGCCGGGTGGTGGTGGGCTAGCCCGCCTATCTTTGGTCGTGGGCCGCAGCCGTGGTCCGGCAGGCCGCCATCTCCGTCCAATGACCTTGCGCAAACGGGCATTCCGCGTGCTGGCGGCCATCAACCGCGCGGTGCTGCCCAACCAATGGCACCGGGACCTGTCCCGCTTGGGCAGGGCCCGCCAAGCCTTGGTGGCCTACCGGTATTGGGTGACGCGCAACGCCCTGTGATTCCTATTGCTGCACGATGAGGCGACGGGCCGGGAAGGTGGCATCGCCCAGGATGCGGACCGTGTACACGCCACCAGCAAGGGAGGACAGGTCCAACGCTTGCCGGATGTTCGTCGCCGCTGGCAATGCTTCGCGAAGGACCACCCGTCCCCCCGCATCCGTGACGATGATCGAAAGCCCTTGCCGGACATCCGCCCGTTCCACTTCCACCATGGCCAGGCCGCTGGCCGGGTTGGGCATGATGTGCAGGGAAGGGGATCGCAGGTCCGCTTGCCCGATCCCCAGCGTGCAAGGCGGCCCGTCCAAGGTCACCGTTACGTAGGCCGTATCGGCCGGGCACGGCGGGGTGTCCACGATGTATGCGTACTCACCGGGGCCGGAGGTGGATACGTCGATCGGGTTGACGAAATAGGCTACCGGCGTACCGGAGGGGTCATACCAAAGGCCCGTGGTCTGGGCCCCGGTGATGTACGGTGTCATCAGGGCGGCGGTCTCATCGAAGCAGAATACCGCCTCGCTTCCGGTACCGGCTTCGTTGGGCGTGGCGGCCACCACCGTCACCGTGGCGGTGGGGTCCGGGCAAGGCGGAATGCCCGCCACCTGGTACACATAATCACCCGCCGGGCTTACCCCCGGGATGAAGATCCCCGTCGTGTTCGGGCCGCTCCAGGTCCCGCCGGGGTCCGGGCTCCCGCCGAGGTATTGCGAGAGGTCGACCGGCGCACCTCCCGGAAGGGGGCAAAGTGTTGCCGTGCCGTCCAGGCCGGCGGTGTTGTTGGGCAAATACGTGATGGAAAGGGTCTGGAACTGCGTCTCACACGGCGCAGGCATCTCGATGTAGTACATGTAGCTCCCTTCTAAGCTCGTTCCCGGATAGAACATGCCATCAGGCACCGTTTGTACGGCCGGGCTCAACCAGGAACCACCGGGATCCGGGTTGCCGTTCAACCGGGACAGCAACAGGAACGGGGGGTCGTTCGGGCATACATTGATGCTGGTCGGATCGCCCATGTTGGGAAGCACCGGGGCCAGCACCGTCAACGTGCCTGTCCATGTGGAGGTGATGTTGCCGTTCCGCTTCAGCTTGAAGACCAGTGCGTATTCGCCCTCGCTCAAGGCCGTATAGGGGCCCAGCTGGGTGCTGTACGGCGAGGAACCCGGCCCGGTGGTCACCGTCAGCGTCAAGGCAACCGAGGTCTCCCCGAAGTTGGATTCAACGAAATCGACCGCCAGGCCGCCCGCGCTGGTGCCGGAAATGGTGAACGTGATCGGAACGCACGCATGCAGGGGGCTGGGCTGGACCGTGACATTGGTGATCTGTTGCGCGAAAATGGGGTGAAGGAGCAAGCAGGCCGAGAGAATGGTAATGTGGCGCATGGTTGGGGTATATGCACCAAATGTAGCAGCAAACCCGTGCCCCACTTACCCGTTTTACATGATGCCGCCTCATCCATGCCTGATGTGGGCCATGCGATCCTGGGGTGTATACCCCTTCCTGAAGGAATGATCTTTGGCCAACACGGAGCCGGCGGGCCATCAAGGGTCGGCATCGCCATGCAAGCCGTTCGGAACGACACATCGGTGGCGCCACTGCCGGCGGTGCGGGATCTTGCGGCGTCCACCACGGTTGAAAAGGGACCTGCCGCTTCGTCGCCGGCCATGGGCGAAGTGGCCTAATTTGGCTGCATGCGCCAGTGGCTTCCCTTGACCTGCCTTCTTTTCGGCGGGGCCGTCCATGGCCAGGTGTTGATCAACGAACTGCAATGTGCGCGCACGGCGGGGACGGACGGCAAGGGCGTCCATGGTGACTGGGTGGAGCTTTACAATGCCGGGACCGGTCGCGTAGACCTGGGCGGCCATATCCTGGCCTTGGGCATGCGCATCGCCCGCATCCCCGTGGGTATGGAGATCGGACCGGGGGGACACCGGGTCTTGTGGTGCGATCCCCATGGCGGTCCGGAAAGCATCCCCCTGAAACTGCCCAGGGACGGCGGGACCTTGCTGTTGGTGGCCCCGGACGGGGAGCGGGTGCTCGACCTGTTCCGTTGGCCCGCCCTGCCTCCCGGCGTTTCCATGGGGCGGGCCACCGATGGCAGCCGCGACTGGGGCTTTGCGCCCGAGCCCACCCCGGGGATGGCGAATGGAAGCATCCTGGGCCGCTTGTTGCCCATGCCCGCATTCGCGGAGCGGAACGGCCTCCTCGCCATTAGCGGCCCCGATCATGCGGAGATCAGGTACACCACGGACGGAACGGAGGCGGGTCCGGACGCGGAGCGCTACACGGGGCCACTGTCCCTGCCGCCGGGCCTGGTGGTGCGTGCGCGTGCATACGCCGCCGATGCGGTATCCAGCAGGGAAGCCGTGTGGATGCCCGCCTTGGCCGACAGCTGCTGGGCCCTGGTGATCGCTCCCCAGGATTGGCAAGGCCCGGACGGGATCGCGGACACCGCCAACGGCAACCATGCGCGCAAGGGAAAGGCTTGGCAGCGGCAAGCATGGGTGCAGCATGACGGAAAGCTTTTCCCCGTGGGGATGGCCATTGCGGGAAGCGGTTCCCGCAGCTTGCCGAAACGCAATTTCAAGCTCTCCGTGCGCGACCGGTTCCAAGGCACTTCCCCAGTCTGCCTGCCGGACGGTACGCCCTGGCGTCATGTCACCTTGAGGGCCGATGCCTCGCCGAACGCCTTCCTGCGCAATGCCTTCATCGGTGAGATGGTGCGCCGCAGCGGGGACCGGCTGGAGGTGCAACCGGCATCGGCCGTGCCCTTGTACCTCAACGGCGACTTCCAGGGGTTGTACCGCGCCATGCCGGCCAAGGGTGCTGAATGGCTGCGGAGCCTGAACGAGGGCGCGCCCGTGGAGATCGTGGAAGGCCCGGCCGCCGTGGCGGTGAAAGGCAGCGCCAAGGGATACCTGAAGGCCCTGGAGGCCCTGAAACGGGGTATCGCCATCGACAGCTTGGACCGGCTGATGGACGTGGAAAGCCTGGTGGAACTGGCCTGCTTCGACCTGTGGACCGGGCGGGCGGACCATGAGATGAACGTCCGGGCCTGGAGGCCCATGCAGCCCGGGGGCCGGTGGCGCTGGGTGCTGTACGACATGGACCTGTGGGCCCCGCCCGCGGACCGCACGGTCCAACGGATGACGGGCGCAATGGTCCCGGAAGCACCCTTCCTGCGCGCGATCTTGGACCATCCCGCCCTCGGCGAACGGCTCCTGGCCCGCATGGCGGCGCTGTGCGCCACCACATTCAGCCCGGACCAAGCGTTGCCGGTGGCCGACTCGCTGTATGCGCGCAACCGCCGCCTGATGGAGCTGGACCACCGGCGCTGGCGGGACCAAATGCCCATGGTTTCGCCCGGCGACGGCATTGCCGCCTTGCGCGACCACATCACCGGAAGGGCCGGGCCATTGCTCAGGCAGCTCGCCGAACAGGGCCGCCACCGGCTGCATACGCTTACCGTGCAGGTGGAACCGGCCGGGGCCGGCCGGGTAGCGGTGGAGGAACTGGCGCTCACCGGCCGCCGGAAAACGATGGAGGTGTTCGACGGGGTCCCGCTCCACGTGCATGCCATCGCCCGGGAAGGGATGGAATTCGCGGGATGGAAAGGGATGGAGGATGCTTCCGCCGAACTGGTCCTGGAACCCCGTTCGGACCGCCAGCTCGTGGCGGTGTTCCGCCCTTCGGGCCTGTCAGGCCAAGGCCCCCTGCAACAGCGACTCGAACAGCAAACGCCCGTCGGTATTGCCCAGTAGCGGGTCGGCCGCGCGCTCGGGGTGGGGCATCATGCCGAAGACGTTGCGGCCTGCATTGCACACCCCGGCGATGTTCTCCACGCTGCCGTTGGGGTTCGATTCCTCCTTCAGGCGGCCTTCCCGGTCGCAGTAATGGAACAGCACCTGGTCCCCGTCGTTCAGCGCCTTCAGCGTGTCGCCGTCGGCATGGTAGCGCCCCTCGCCGTGCGCGATGGGGATGCGCAGCGCCTTGTCCTTCAGCCCTGCCGTCAGCACCGTGTTCCGCGACGCGGGCCGTATCCAGGTGTTGCGGCACACGAACTTCCGGTTTTCGTTGTGCAGCAGGGCACCGGGAAGAAGCCCTGCCTCGCACAGGACCTGGAACCCGTTGCACACCCCGAGGACCAATCCTCCCTTGCGGGCATGGGCCACCACTTCCTGCATGATGGGCGAGAAGCGCGCGATGGCGCCGCTGCGCAGGTAATCGCCGTAGGAGAAACCGCCGGGCAGCAGCACCATGTCGCATCCGCGAAGGTCGTGGTCCTTGTGCCACAGCCGTTCCACGGGCCGCTGGGTCACGGCCTCCACGGCATGGGCCATGTCATCATCGCAATTGGATCCCGGGAAAGTGACGATGCCGAACTTCATGATCAAGGATGGCTGCGCTGTTGCTGTGATACGCGGCGCGAAGTTAGCTCACCCCGCCCAGCGCGCCCAGCAGGCCAGCAACAACAGGCACCAGAGCCCCGCATCGGCCCACGCGGGCTTACGGGCCTGCAGCAAGGGGTAGGCGAGCAGCACGGCCCCGGGTGCGGCCAGCAGCACCGGCGGGACCCGGTCGTCCAGCCACCAGGCGAACAGCGCCAGCAGGCCACAGGCAAAGGCAAAGGCCAGGAAGGAGGCCCGGATGTTCTTTTCCCGCATCACGCTGCGGGCATAGACCGAGGCGAAGGCGATCACCGTGGCCACGGCCAGCACGGAGAGCACCGCCCACAGGACCACGCGGTACATCCAGTGGGCCGCCTTCGGCGGGGTTGCCCCTGCGGGATAGTGCATGGAGGCGGCAGGGTCCCAGGAAGAAGGGGAAATGAAGTGGACCGCGCCCCAGCCGACCACCAGCATCCCGGCCAGGCCCGCGAGCGGGAGCACATATTCGCGAAGCCGGAATGGGCGCGTGACGGCCAGCGTGGCCCAGACCACCACGGTGAGGAAGGCATAGGGCAGGTACACCAGGCTGGCCAGCCCCAGCAGCAGGCCCGCATCGAAGAGTGCCGAGCCGATCTGGGCCTTCCCGACGGAAGTCCATGCACGCGTGAGCGCCCATACCACGATGCACATGCCCAGCAGGGCGGCATCGGGCAGCAACCCGAAGGGCATCAAGGCCAGGAGCAATATAACGGACAGGGCAGGCAGGCGGTTCCGCCGTTCGTGGAGCTCGCAATCGTTGGCCATTTGGCATAACCCATGGGCCAGCCACAAGGCCAGCACCAGGCCCATTGGCAGGGTGGCCCAGGGCAAGGCGGTGAACAGGGCGGCCAGCGGGGCATAGAGCGGCATGCCGGCCACGACCTGGCCCATGATCCCTTCCACCGGCAGAAAGGAAGGATCACCCCCGCTCCCGGCGCCGGGCCACAGAAGAAGGACCAGCAGGGGAAGGGGCAGGAAGGCGGTGGGGCGGTCTTGCCGGAAGAATGCGGTCAGCATACGTAGGGATCGGATGGGGCAGGCGGGCCATCCTTCACTTGGTCAACCCGCGCCGGACCATGGTGCCGGCCCCGGCACAAGGTAGCATGATGCCTGTGAGACGGGGTTGCCGGCACGGCATCGGCCTGCGCCGAAAGACCCGGGCGGGGGGCTGCATGCAGGAATGCGGCCGGAAGCCTGTTTGGCGGACCTGCCCGCATGCTTCAACACGTTGGGGTTGAACACCGGCCACGGGCAGATGCCGCAGGGGGTCGCCATTGGCGGCCGCCTTTATATTTGCCGTTCCACAACGCCATTCCTTCCATGAGTTCCACGGACGTTTTCTTCGGCATCGGCCATTTCCTGCAGTGGTCCTTCGGCCTGATCTCGAAACCCCAGTGGGGCATCCCCATCGCCATTACCGTCGTGCTGGTGTTCGGCATGCTGTATTGGCTGTACTGGGAAAAGCGCTACACGCGGCGCGCGAAGGAACGGAACGAGTTCATTTGACGCCGAGCTTCACGCCGGAGCCCCCGCCTCCCTTGGAGGCCGGATCGCGCAGCAGGTCGTGCCCGATGTCGCTGCGGTGCGTCTTGCCCTCGAAATCGATGAGGGCCGTGTTGGTGTAAGCGTTCAGGATCGCATGTTCAATGTCTTTCCCGAAGGCGGTCACGCATAGCACACGGCCGCCATGGGTGACGAGCCGGCCGCCTTCCTCGGCCGTGCCGGCCTGGAACACGTGGGCGCCCTGCACCAGGTCCAGGCCCACGATGGGCTTGCCCGTGGCGTATTTCCCCGGATAGCCCTCCGAGGCAAGCACCACGCTGACGCATGCACGGCCGTCCACGTCCACATGGCGTTCACTCAGCGTACCGGTGGCAATCCCCTCGAACAGGTCCATCAGGTCACTGCGCAGGCGCGGCAAGATCACCTGTGCCTCCGGGTCGCCCAGCCGCACGTTGTACTCGATCAGGAAGGGGTCGCCGTCCACATTGATCAGGCCCAGGAACAGGAATCCCTGGTAGGGGATGCCCTCGCTGTGCAGCCCGCGGATGGTGGGCAGTGCGATGCGGTCGTGCACCTTGGCCATGAACTCCTTGGTGGCAAAGGGTACCGGGGATACCGCGCCCATGCCGCCGGTGTTGGGCCCGGTATCGCCATCGCCGATCCGTTTGTAATCCTTGGCGGAAGGCAACATCTTGAAGGCTTGCCCATCGGTGATCAGGAATGCGGAGACCTCGGTGCCCGACAGGTGCTGTTCCAGGAGCACGCGGTCGGCGGCATGTCCGAGCGCATTGCCGCCCAACATGTCCTTCAGCACGCGTTCCGCTTCCTGCCGGTCGGAGGTGATCACCACGCCCTTGCCTTGTGCCAGCCCGTCCGCCTTGATCACATACGGGCTTTCCATGTGGTCCAGCTGGGCGATCGCCTCGGGAAGCTGGTCCCGGCCGAAGGCGCGGAAGGCCGCCGTGGGGATGTTGTGCCGGATCATGAACTCCTTGGCGAATTCCTTGCTGCCCTCCAGCCTCGCGCCGGCGGCAACCGGGCCGATCACGGTCACCAGGTCCTTGAGCTGCGGGTCCGCCGCGATGCGGTCGTGCAGCCCGCCGGCCAGCGGGGCTTCCGGGCCCACCACCACCATGCGGATCCGTTTGTCGATGATCAGCTGCCGCAAGGCCCGCGGGTCGTCCAGGTCCAATGGCACATTGCGCCCGTGCCGCATGGTGCCCGGGTTGCCAGGGGTCACATACAATTCGTCCAACATCGAGCTCTGGGCCAGTTTCCAGGCCAACGCATGCTCGCGTCCTCCGCCGCCGATCAGTAGAACATTCATCTCCGATTCCCTTTCGTACAAAGGAAGAACCCATTGGCGGCGAACGGAAAAGAAGTTGCCAACAATTCAACAAATGCAGGCCCGGCGCCCGTTTGCCGCAAGATCTTGACGCTGGTTGAAGAGCGCTTCTCCCCCGTGCGGAGGCTACCGCACCATGCCCTCCGCGATGGCGATCCGCACCAGCTCGGCCAGGTTATGCACCCCGAGTTTCCTCATCAGGTTCGTCCGGTGGGTGTCCACGGTGCGGTGCGAGATGTAGAGCCGCTCACCGATCTCCTTGTTGGAAAGTCCTTCCGCCAGGCCCGCCAGCACTTCGCGTTCACGGCCGCTCAATGCGTCAAGCCGCCCGCCGATGACCGAATCCGCAGCACGTGCCAGGTCCGCGGTTCCCGGACCCGGCACGTGTTTGCCTCCGCCGTGGACCTGTTGGATCGCATGGAGGAGTTCCTCGCGGCCACAGGTCTTCGCCAAATAGCCCTCGGCACCCATCTGCATCATGTGGCGCACCATGGCCGCACTGGTCTCCATGGTCAGGATGATCACCCGCAGGCCCGGCCATCGCCCCTTCACCTTCTGCATGACGCTGGACCCCGGCAGGCCGGGCATGTTCAGGTCCAAGATCACCAGGTCTGCGGGGCCGTGTTCCAGCAAGGCCATCAGTTCCTCGTTTCCGGTGGCCGTGCCGACCACCTGCACCCATGCCACATCTTCCAACAGGCGCCGCAACCCGTCGATGACGATCTGATGGTCGTCACAGATCACCAGGCGAATGGGGTGCGATGTTTCCATGAGGGGTGTTTGATGGTTGCAAGATCGCCATTCCCGATGAATGGCCCGGACCGGGCAACGGGATGCGCACGGTGGCCAGGATGCCGTGCAGGGGTCCGTTGGCCATGGTGAACGTGCCGTTCAGCGCCCTGGCCCGCTCCTGGATGTTGCCCAGGCCGATGCCTGTTGACGCGCCTTGGGCGGGCAGCCCGCGGCCGTCATCCTCATAGATGAGCACCACATGGCCGTTGTTCCGCAGCAACTGGACGTTCACCTGCTTGGCTTGTGCATGCTTCAACGTGTTCTGCACCAGCTCCTGCGTGATGCGGTACAGGCCGGTTTCCATTTCGGGTGGGAGACGGCCGTCCATCCCGTGGTGGCCCCACCGGCACGTGATGCTCCCTGCATTGAAGGAACGCTCCAGCATTTCCCCGATGGCGGGCACCAGCCCCACTTCCTCCAGGGCGCGCGGCATCAGCGCATGGGCAAGCCCGCGTACATCCTGTCCCACCAGGGCCAGGGTGGACAGGGCTTCCGCCAGGCCCCGTTGGGGCACCGGCTGGCCGGAATCCGCCTTTGCGGCCAGCATTTCCAGGTTCAATTTCAAGCCTGCCACCTGCTGTCCGATCCCATCGTGCAGCTCCCCGGCGATGCGCTTGCGCTCCTTTTCGGCCGCTGCCAGCACCCCTTGCAGGCCGGCCTGGCGCTCCGCGATGATCGCCGCATCCCGCTGCGCCCGGGCCCGTCGCCGTTGGACCTGCAGCAGCAGCAACGCGGACAGCAGCACCACGGCCACCCCTCCCCAGGCGGTGACCAGCCACAACTTGCGGTGTTCGCCTTCGCGCTCCAGTTCCGCGATGGAGGCCCGTTGTGCCTGGATCTGGCGTTCCTTCTTCTCGGTCTCAAAGCGCGCCTCCGCCTGTGCCAGGCGTTGGCTCATGTCCTCATTGAACACGGAGTCCTTCAGCGCGGCGTATTGCTCCTGGAAGAACAAGGAACTGTCCGCGCGGCCGGAGCGGCCATGCAGGCGGGCCAGGTTCAACAGGGCGTGCATTGCCTCGTTGCGCGCATGCACCACCCTGCCCATGGCAAGGCCTTCGTGCAGGAGGGCGGCCGCCTCGGTGAAGCGCCGCTGGTGCAGGCGCGCGGCGCCCAGCCCGACCAACGACGAGGCGATGCCCTTGGGCTCGCCGAGCTGCCGGCGCAGTTCCAAGGCCTCGGCATGCCCCCGTGCCGCCTCCTCCGCGCGGCCCTGTTCCAACCGGATGGAGGCCAGGTTGTGCAGCGACACCGCCAGCTCCGGCCGCATGTCCTTCGCCCTGAAATAGCCGATGGCCTGCTGGTAATGATGGACCGCGTTCGCCGTGTCGCCCAAACGCAATTCCACATTGGCCATATTCCCGAAGGATGCGGCCAACCCGGCACTGTCCGGGATCCCTGCGCGGATGGACGCCGCCCTCTTGTGCGTGGCCAGTGCTTCCGTGAACCGGTTGAGGTTGAACTGCAGGATGGCGATGTTGTTCAGCAATGTGGCCTCGTGTGCGGGCGGGCCGATCTGTTCATAGATCGCCAGGGCCTTCAAGTCCTCCTCCAAGGCATCCTCCAACATGAACCGGGCCTGCCTGGTGATCCCGAGCTTGTTGTACACGGCGGCCATCCCGGCCGGATCGCCCAGCGCCTTCCGCAAGGCCAAGGAGCGGTATAGCAGGCTGTCCGCGGCCTCGTATGCGCTGCGGTCGATCCGCAGGATGGCCAGGTCGTTGCATGCTTGCGCCTCCCCACGCCGGAAACCCAGCCGACGGGCCAGGCGAAGCGCGGCCTGCCCGAACAGCTCCGCCGAGTCCGCATGGACGCGGCGGTAGGCGAAACACAGGTCGCTCAGGCCCATCACCTTGGCGCTATCCTCCGGCAAGGCCATCACCCGGGCCGCATCGGTCCCTGATTGTGCGGGAAGGGACCAGGCCGTTGTGAGGGCAAGGAGCAACCCGGTCGGGCGAAGCAGGACGGCGATGCAGCCGTGCCGTGGGCTTCCGGGTGGCTTGGCCATGCGGCGAAAATACGGTCCGCCCCGCCCGGGATCCCTTACAACGGCAGGTTCCCGTGCTTCTTGCGCGGCAGCGCCTGCGCCTTGTTGCGGAGCATGCGCAGGGCCTCGATCACCTTGCGGCGCGTGGCATGCGGCATGATCACTTCGTCGATGAAGCCCCGGGCCGCCGCCTCGTACGGGTTGGCGAACCGGTCCCGGTATTCGGCCTCCTTGGCGGCCAGCATGGCCTCGGGGTCCTGGGCACCCCGGATGTCGTTGCGGAAGATGATCTCCGCCGCACCCTTGGCGCCCATCACGGCGATCTCCGCGGCAGGCCATGCGAAGTTGACGTCGCACCCGATGTGCTTGCTGTTCATCACGTCGTAAGCCCCGCCGTAGGCCTTGCGCGTGATCACCGTGATGCGGGGCACCGTGGCCTCGCTGAACGCATAGAGCAGCTTGGCGCCGTGGTTGATGATGCCGCGCCATTCCTGTTCGGTGCCGGGCAGGAAGCCGGGCACGTCCACGAACACGAGCAGCGGAATGTTGAAGGCATCGCAGAAGCGCACGAAGCGCGCGGCCTTGATGCTGGCATCGATGTCGAGCACCCCGGCGAGCACCGCAGGCTGGTTGGCCACGCAGCCCACCACCTCGCCCGCCACGCGGGCAAAGCCGATCACCATGTTGCGGGCATAGTCGGCGTGGACCTCCATGCTGCTGTCCGGGTCGATCACCGCGTTCATCACTTCGCGGATATCGTACGGCTGGTTGGGGTTGTCCGGCAGGATGGCGTCCAAGGCGGGCCTGGTCTCATCGCCCGGCTCGTAGGGCAGGGCAGCGGGCCGTTCCTCGCAATTGTTGGGCAGGAAGGAGACCAGCCGCCGCAGCTGGTCGATGGCATCCAGCTCGTCCGGCGCGGTGAAGTGCGCCACGCCGCTCTTGGAGGCATGGGTGGAGGCGCCGCCCAGCTCCTCGCTGGACACTTCCTCATGGGTCACGGTCTTCACCACGTTGGGCCCGGTGACGAACATGTAGCTGGTGCCCTCCACCATCAGGACGAAGTCCGTGAGGGCCGGGCTGTACACCGCCCCTCCCGCACAAGGCCCCAGGATGGCGCTGATCTGCGGCACCACGCCGCTGGCCATCACATTGCGGTGGAAGATGTCCGCATAGCCGCCCAGGCTCACCACGCCCTCCTGGATGCGCGCGCCGCCGCTGTCGTTGAGGCCGATCAGGGGTGCGCCGTTCCGCATGGCCAGGTCCATCACCTTGCAGATCTTCCCGGCGTGGGCCTCGGCCAGCGAGCCGCCCAGCACGGTGAAGTCCTGGGAGAACACGAATACCGTCCGGCCGTCGATGGTGCCATGGCCGGTGATCACGCCATCGCCCAGGAAGTGCTGCTTGTCCAGGCCGAAGTTCACGCTGCGGTGGGTCACCAGTTGACCGATCTCCTGGAAGCTGCCCTCGTCCAGCAGCAGATGGATGCGTTCGCGGGCGGTGAGCTTCCCTTTCTTGTGCTGGGCCTCGATGCGTTCCGCCCCGCCGCCCTTCAAGGCTTCGGCTGATCGGCTTTCCAACAGGTCGAATTTCGATTTCATGGCCATGGCTGGGTGGTCTTGCGGGGTGGTCCCCGGGGCGCGGCCAAATGTAGAAAGCACGGCATGGTTGCTTCCCCTACTTTCGCTCCCCATGAATTGGCGCTTTGCGGACCTGCGCATCCGGACCAAGTTCCTGATCACGTTGGGGATCCCGGTGGCCGGGATGATCCTGCTGATCGGCAAGCAGGTCGATTCCAGCCTCAAACGGAACAATGTGCTTGGCTACATGTCACGGCAGGCCGGGGGCATCCAGCTGGTGGCGGATGTGGTGGACCGGTTCCAGGAGGAAAGTGCGTTGAGCATGGCCATCATGCTGAAGGTGGTGCCGGACCACGGCGCACTGAAGCTCGCCCGCGCGGAAAGCGATGAGGCGATCGCACGGCTGGCCAATCCCCACATCGTGGTGATCCCGGGTTTCAGGCCGGTGGATGTGGTGTCACCGTTGGCAACGGTACGCAAGCGCATGGATGATGGAAACAGCACGGCTCCGGAGACGGTACAGGCCTACCAGGCCATGAACGAGGACCTGCTGCGCCATTTGGGGGAGATGTCCAAACAAACGCTGGACATGGAGGTGAACGCAAAGCTCTTCGCCCACCAAAGCCTGCTCTATACCAAGAATGCCTTGGGAGTGGTGCGGACCGAACTGTTGCGGATGCTTGCCAAGGACGGGGGGGCGATGGACCTGGGCTCCCTGAACAGGCAGATCACCTTGTACCAGACCAACCTGCAGTTGTTTGAGCGGGATGCACCACCCCAGGTACTGGCCTCTTTCCAAGAGGCGTTCCAGGGTGCGGACGTCAACATGCTACGGGCCTTGCTGGGCATGATCCAATCGGGCAAGGGGCCCGCCGACCTGGGGCTCAGCGGAAGGGATTGGTGGGACCTGAGCGGGAAGGCCATGGGGCAGTTGCATGAGGTGGAACAGCGGTCGATCGATTCGATCACGCAAACGAGCCGGCGCATTGCCGCGGGCGCGCTGCGCCGGTTGGTCCTGGTGGTGGTGGCCCTGCTGATCGTGGTGGGCACGGTGCTGGTGATGGCCACGGTGATCGTGCGCGGGCTGCAAAGCACCATCAGCGAGGTGTCCATGGCCACCGCCTCCCTGGCGCGGGGGGATGTAAGGGCACGCGTGCCCGTGAAGTCCAAGGACGAGGTGGGGCAGATGGCCCGTTCATTCAATGAGGTGATCGAGGCCATGCGCTCACTTTCAGCCAGCGCGGATGCCATCGGGCAGGGCAACTACGACGCGCCCGTGGTGGTGCGGGGCGACCAGGACGTGCTCGGCCATTCGCTCACGCGCATGCGGGACAACCTGCGCGCCGCCCGTGACCGCGACATGGAGCAGACCCGTTTGTTGGTGGCGGAAAAGGAGAAACTCGAGCAGGCCAATGCGCGCATCCGGGTACTGATCCGCGAGATCCACCACCGGGTGAAGAACAACCTGCAAGTGGTGTCCAGCATGCTGCGCCTGCAGGCGGGCAACATCACCGACGAAAGGCTCCAGCAGGTCTTTGCACAAAGCCAGAGCAGGGTTGCCTCCATGGCGCTCATCCATGAAAAACTGTACAAGGGCAACGACCTGGCCCACATGGACCTGTCGCGTTACATCCGTGACCTGTTCGCCGAGCTGGTGCAGTTGAACAAGGTGAAGGATGGCATCCGGTACCGCACGGCCATCGATCCCGACCTGGTGCTGGACCTGGATACGATGGTGCCGTTGGGACTGATCCTCAATGAGCTGATCACCAATTCATTCAAGCACGCGTTTTCCGGCAGGGAGCAAGGGTTCATCAACCTGCGCATCCATCGGGCCGATGACGGGCAGATCGACCTGCATTACAGCGACGACGGAAAGGGCATCCCCAAGGAAAAACAGGACCGACCGGGGGACACCTTGGGGCGCAGCCTGATCGGGAGCCTGGTGGAGCAACTGAACGGCCGCATGACCATGAAGTCCGATGCCAGCGGCACCGAATACCATATCCAATTCCCCGGGGGATAAACCCTGAGCGGCCCTTGGTGCACGGGAAGATCGCGGTTCAACCCTCGGCCAGCGCCGCTTCCACCTCCTCGCTCAGCTCCATGTTGTGGTACACGGCGTTCACGTCGTCGTCCTCCTCCAACATGTCGATCAGCTTCATCACATTGCGTGCCGTGTCCAGGTCGGCCGGCACGGTGGACAAGGGGAAGCGCTTGAGCTCGGCACTCTTGGCCTCGATGCCCAGCTCGTCCAGCTTGTGCTGGATGGACCCGAAGTCCGTGAACGCCGCCAGGATGAGGAAGCTGTCCCCGTCCTCGATGAAATCCTCCGCCCCCGCGTCGATGCAGGCCATCTCGAATTCATCCAGGTCCATGCCCTTCAAGGCCTTTCCCTCCACCACGAATTCCGCCTTGCGCTCGAACACATGGGCCAGTGACCCGCTGGTGCCCAGGTTGCTGTCGCACCGGTTGAAGAAGCTGCGCACATTGCCCACCGTGCGCGTGGGGTTGTTGGTGGCCGTCTCCACGAAGATGGCCACGCCTCCGGGGGCATAGCCCTCGTAGGTCATCTCGGTGAAGTCCGCCTCGGCGCCGCCCGCGGCCTTCTTGATCGCCCGCTCAATGTTGTCCTTGGGCATGTTCATGCCCTTGGCGTTCTGGATGGCCACCTTCAGGCGGTGGTTTGCCTCCGGGCTCGGCCCGCCGGCCTTCACGGCCATGGAGATCTCCTTGCCGATGCGGGTGAAGAGCTTGCTCAACTTGGCGTTGCGCGCGAAGATCTTATGCTTGCGTTTTTCGAAGATGCGGCCCATGGTGTGGTGATGCTTGAGGAAGGTACGGCACGGTCGCCGTGCGACCGAAGGGCCGCAAAGGTAGGAACACCGTGACTACGCCTTGGATCCGTGCCGGAAGGTCCCGCTGGGTTGCCTGGTGCCGGATGCGGTGGGAAAGGGGCACGGCCCTGATAGGGCCGTGGCTGGAACCTGGGCTGATTATTCACCACGATGGTTTGATAATCCGGATCATGATGCAGGTCATTGATTGGGTGGGACCGATTATCATTACATTAGGTCAAGGCCAACGCAAAGCACTGATGCGTGCCCAGTACACGGCCCTTTTCGTCGCATTGGCTGTCGCGCACACCGATGCCCCGGCCCAAGATTTGGCACAAGCGGGCGAACAACCATGGCTCCGGCTCAACGCCGGGGTGCAGGCACAATTCAGCTTCTATCAGGCTCGTGGCATCGATCCGCGACGAACACCCTGGTCCTGGTCCATCAGTGGAGCCCCCATGGCCACCATCAAGGGCGTGCAGCTTCCCTTCCTGTTGGTGCTCAGCGACCAGCAGCGCTCGTTCCAGCAGCCCTTCAACCAGTTCGGCATCAGTCCCAAATACAAATGGGCCAAGCTGCACCTGGGCTACCAGGACGTCAGCTTCTCCAAATTCACCATGGCAGGCTACCGTGCGCTGATGGCCGGCGTGGAGCTTAACCCCGGGAAGTTCCGCTTCGGCTTCCTCTATGGCCGCTTCCAGAAGGCCGTGGAGGAGGATACCACCGCGGTGTACGACCCCACGAAGTTCATCAGCGACGTGCCCGTTCCAGCCTACGAGCGCAAGGGCTTCGCGGTGAAGGTGGGCGTGGGCACCGAGGAGGAGCACGTGGACCTGGTGCTGCTGCGTGCCAAGGACGATCCGCGCTCCATCCGGCGGCCGGTGCGCACCGCCCTGGCCCCGGCGGGGAACCTGGTGGCCGGGCTGAAAGGCCGGGTGAAATTGGCCAAGGACCTGCATTGGGACTTCGATGTGGCGGCCAGCGAGTATGTGCGCGACGTGGAAGCGCCGGCCCTCACCGGCGATGCCGGGCCCATCACTACGGCCTTGTCCGGCATTTTGGGGCCGAGCACCAGCACCCAAAGCCTGATGGCCCTGGAGACCGGCCTGCAGCTGAAACGCAAGCGCGCCCGCTACAAGCTCACCTACCGCCGGGTGGACCCCGACTTCAAGAGCATGGGCGCGTACTACCTGCAGACCGATGTGGAACAAGTGACCGGCACCGTGACGGCCACCCTGCTCAAAGGCAGACTGAGCACCAACCTGACCGCAGGCTGGCAGCACAACAACCTGAAGAAGCTGCGCGAGGCCACCGCACGGCGCATCATCGGCAACCTGGGCCTGAACTACCAAGCCAAGAAGGTCTTCGGCTGCCTGGTGAACTACACCAACTTCGGCATCACACAGACGCCGGAGCGCCGCAGCGTGAACGATACCACCCTGCTGGAACAGGTGAGCCAGAACCTGCTGGTGCAGCCGCGTGCCCGCTTCGCCGCGCCCAATGGCGGCCACGCCGTGTCGTACACGTTCAACTATTTCGCGCTCAGCGACCGCAGCGAGAACGCCTTCAGCAGCGCCCAGCTCACCGGGTTCCACAACGACCTGGCCTACACGCGCAACTGGAAGCGGGCGCAGGCCACCCTCGGCGGCGGGTTGATCTGGCGGCGCACGGAGAACTTCGCCGGGCGCATGGAAAGCCGGGGTGCGCATGCCGAGGCCGGCCGCGCCTGGCTGAAGAAGGACCGCCTGCGCACCGAGCTGCGCACCAGCTTCCTGGCCAATGCCCTGCCCGCCGGCGGCGACGGCAGCACCTGGCAACTGGACCTGCGCGCCTCGTGGCAGTTGGACAAGCTCGCCTTCACGCTCACCTTGGGCCATCAGGATAACCGAAGCCGCGATGCCACCGTGCCCTCCTTCACCGAGGACCTGGCGCAGCTCGGCGTCAATTACCGCTTCTGACCATGAGACACAGGATCCCCTCCCTGATCGCCGCGGCCCTGGTCACCGTCGCCGCGGCAGCGCAGACACAGGTCTCCGTGATGCCCGTGATCACGCCGCCCTACAGCACCCACCTTAGCGACTACCAGGGCGCGCTGATCGTGAACATCACCAACACCACCAACGAGCAGGTGGCCTTGAAGCTCATCGGCACCCTCACCGGCGACAACGGCTTCAGCGGCCACACGCGCAGCACCTACGCGCCCCCCGCACCGGTGGTGCTGGGCCCGCTGGAGACCCGCGTGCTGCAGGCCAATTCGCAGGCGATGGACTTCATCGACCGCAACAACTTCGAGGTCAGCGCGCCGCAACAGGTGCAGAACGCCGTGATCCAGACGGGCATCCTGCCGGAAGGCAACTACGAGCTCTGCGTGCAGGCCGTGGACTACCAAACGGGCGAGCCCTTGTCCGCCGAGGCACCCGTGGGCTGCCTCTTCTTCCCCATCACCTACGCGCAGCCGCCGGTGCTCACCTTCCCCTGGTGCGACGGCACCGTGGGCGATCCCTGGCCGGTGTTCACCTGGAGCCCGCCGGTGGGCGCCATCAACATGGCCAACGTGCGCTACGACCTCTACGTGCTGGAGGTGCTGCCCGGGCAGAACCCCGCGAACGCGATGATGCTGGCCATGGACGGCGTGGCCGGCAACCCCATGGTGCGCACGGACCTGATGGTGCCTTCCTATCCATGGCAGTCCTACGACCCGACCTTGAAGGAGAACACCCTCTATGCCGTGGGCGTGATGGCCCGCGACGTGACGGAAAGCGTCCTCTTTGAGAACCGGGGGCGGAGCGAAGTGTGCACTTTCACCATCCAGCCGCCGACCGCGACCAGCGGCACGGGCGTCTCCGTTCCCGACCTGGGCATCGGCACGTACGTCCCGGCGATCACCTTGCCCCTCGGGCCGTTGCCGGACACGCATGTGAAGGGGCGATTGCTTTACCGCTTCAAGGAAAGCACGCGCCCGGGCTGCGATCCGGCGGGGCCTCTTTCGATCGCGAACATCGGTGGGGTCATCCTCTCACCCAATGCCGTGGTCGGCCTCGCTGGCGTGCCGCCACCGGCCGGGGGAGCACCAGGCGGAGGCACCAACACGGCAATGGCGGGGCCGTTGATCAACGCCATGGGCGCAGGTGCGGCGGGCGGCACCCTTTCCATGGGGCCGTTCATGGGCGCCTTCAACCAGTCCGGCGGCTCCTCGAGCTACAGCTATGGCATGGGCGAAAGCCTGATCGCGCCGGTGGGCATGGAGCTGATCAGCCTGTTCCCGCAGGACAAGTGGAAGGACCCCTTCCCCGTGAGCACCACCGGAGCGAAGCCCTTGAAGAACATCCCCATCAAATTGGTGGAGCATGTGGTGCTCACTGGAGTGACCGTGTACCATGGCAAAGGCCAGCAGACGCAATACGACCGCTTGATCCTCGGCGTGGATTCCATGCCTTTCATGGATGGCGTGCTCACCGGCCAACAGGGTGATGCGGTGGAATGGCACTACGGCAAGGTGGTGGCCACGGGCACCACCGACGGCAACGGCAACTTCGACCTCTTCTACCACCAGCCCAGCTACACGGGCATCTCCTTGGGCAGCTCGTCGGCGGGGATCAACAGCCTGATCATCGACCCGATCAGCCAGGAGCCGTTGATGCTGGGCTCCATCGATGCCTATAACAGCTCCAAGGTGCTGATGATCGAGGTGGCCTCGCCCTACTACTGCAGCCCCGACCTGGAGATCTACGCGCAGCCCGGTGATGTGGTGGAATTGCCGGAACAGGCCTGCTACGTGCGCAGCTACGACCTGAAGGTGAGCGTACGTCAGGGGAATTGCGCCATGCAGATGGGCGGCACCGGTTCACCCATGGGGAACGTGCAGGTGAGCGTGATGCGCCCGGCGGACCATACGCCAACGGAGATCCCGGACGATGAAGGGCAGCACCTGGACCAAAGCATGCCGATGCCCGGCCTGGGTGATGTGCCGCTGGTGGCCCGGTGCGCCACCAAGACCGGTGATGGCAGTGCGCTCTTCCACAACATGGTGGTGCACAGCGACGCCGCTCCCGACGATTACCTGCTGGACTGCCGCACCAGCACCGAGCGCGGGCTTTACCACTACCTGTCGTGGAACAAGGCCTGGCCCAACTCGTACGGCAAGCCGCCCGTGGTGCTCCACGGTGCACGCAGCCCGCTGAACAGCCAATTGGGCGACATCCCCGTGTACGAGGTGTCCGTGGACCTGGTGCCGCTGCAACCCCGCGTGATGGGCCGTGTGATGGTGTCCGCCACCGAGCCGCTGCCCAATGCGCTGGTCACCTTGAGGCTGGCCTACGATCCCGCGCCGGGCAACGTGTCCCCGGTGATCGTGGGCTGCGAGCAGAACACCGGGACCGCCGACTTCACCTACATGGAATACACGCGGCTCACGGATCCCGACGGCTTCTTCGATTTCACCGGCATCCTGGTGAAGGGCTCCAGCGACGGCATGTTCTTCCTGGGCCCGCATGCCAGCATCCTGGTTTCCAAGCCGGGCTACTGGCCCGCCATCCGCCCCTTGGCCGGCGAACCGCCCGGTGTGCCGCCCGGGCAGGTGAACAACAGCAACCCCGCCAGCCCCAAGGTGGACCTGAAGATGGGCCTGCAGTGGGACATGACCAGCGGCATCCTGATGAAGCCAGTGGGCTGGGTGAAGGGTCTGATCCAGGATGAAGAGGGCCGGCCCGTGCGCTGCGACGTGCAGGTGGGCGATGGGCCGTGGGGCCGGTCGGAGATGATGATGGAAGTGGTGGGCACCACCGGCGGCCAGGCGCCACCAAGCGGGAACACGAATGCGCCGCTGATCCAGATGGGGGATCCGATCATTCCGTGGTCGTTCCAAGTGCCCGGCGCGGGCGGTGGGCAGAACGTGCAACCGGTGCTGCCGCCGGGGCAAACCCAGGCCCAGGCGCCGTTGCCCGGGGCCGGCGGTTTCATGACGTTCAAGGCCACCGAGCAGTTCATGGTGCACGGCCCTTCGGGCATGCAGCAGGTGCAACTGGTGCCGCTCAGCGACCAGTACTTCCCGCTCACGGTAACGCGCAATGTGCCCTTCCCCGTGGGTGATCAACCTGTGGACCTGGGGGCCTTCACCGTGAAGGAGAAGCGGCACCGCCTGCGCGTGAAGCTCGATTCGTTCGGCGGGCCCGTGGCAGGTGCCGTGGTGCGCGTGGACGACCGCCAGCAGGTTTCCGACAGCGACGGCATCGCGTATTTCGAATTCCTCTCCGCTGCCTCCGAGTTCCGCCTGCGCGTGCAGCCGGGCGGCGACCTGATCCCGGTGGACCGCATCATCGTGAACGACGTGTCGCCCGAGCCCGTGACCCTGGAACAGTTCCTGGACAACGGCACCCAGCTTGTCGGCCATGTGGTGTCCGCACCCGGCAATGCGCCGGTGCCCGGTGCACGCGTATGGGTGGAGATCGGCAGCGATCAATACGGTCCGCAACTGAACCAGACCACCACCGACGCCAACGGCAACTTCACCCTGTCCGGCGTGCCCATGGGGCCCTTCACCGTGCATGCCGCCAAGTCCGACCCGCAGGTGAGCTACATCGGCACCGCGCAGGATGTCACCTACGTGATGGTGCCCGGCCCGCCGCCGAACTTCGGCATGGTGCCCAAGATGCCCGTGGTGACGCTGGTGCTGCAACGCGTGGACGACCTCGACCTCACCACCCTGCTGGGCTTCCCCGTGGAGGTGACCGGGCGGACCAAGAACAACGACGGCAGCTCCACCATCAACGGGGCCTTCGTCAACCTGCCGGCCAACCCCAACTTCCGCCTGTACGACCCCGCGCAGCGCATCCTCTTCAGCGCCATCACCGTGGATCCCGGGCCGCCCGGACCCGGCGGTAAGCCGCGCGCCGTTCCCCGCGACGGGAAAGTGGTGACGGACATGGCGCAGGTGCCGATCGGCCTTTACACCGACCTGCGCGCCAGCCTCAAGGGCCTGCCGTTCTCCTTCTTCCCGGGGCGTGTGGAGGTGCACGCCATACCGAACGGCGGCGAGGTGCGCGGCACGGTGGGCAGTGAGCTCTCCTCCTTCAACTTCTCCTACGACTTCACCGGCAGCTTCTACCTGGGTGATGGCGCGGAGCAACCCCTGATCACGGTGTTCCGAAATGGCGCACCGCTGCCCCAACGCAGCTATAACCTGATGACGCTGGCCTACGGCGGCGGCCTGTTCGGCACATGGTCCCCCTCGAACGCGCAGTTCTCCCTCCGCGGCTTCCCCGCCCGCAGCGACCGCACGCGCTCGGTGGTGGAGCCCGACGTGTTCCGCATCGCCACGGTGATCCAGGTGAAGGATGTGCCCGACATCACCCCGGCCGTGCTGGACCTGGACGTGGGCGAGATCCGCGTGAACGCCACCACCATCGAGGGCATCCAGGGCGGCGGCAGCACGCTCAACTTCAAGCTGAACGACTGGAGCTTCAGCGCCACCAGCCCGTGGACCTTCAACAACGAACTGGCCGCCATCGTGATCCCCAGCGGCGTGCTGGACATGAAGCTGGCCAAGGCCGACATGAGCCAGGTGATGATCCGCCCCAACGCGCTGGAGATGGCCGCGAAGAACCTGGGCGAGGTGCGCCTCGGCGGCGTGGCTCCGCTACAGCCCGCACCCGGCACCACCTGGACCTTCGGCTACGATCCGGGCTACCTCTTCCAAGGCAAGGCCGGCGCCTGGCGCTTCGGTGCACTCACCGCGGGCAGCACCTCCGTGGCGTCCATCAAGGGCCCGCCGGAACTGGTGCCGGGCCAGGTGGAGCTCTCCAGCTTCTCGCTCTTCAGCCGCGGCATGCCCCTGGCCGAGGTGCGTGCACGCAACTACCGCTACCACGACATCGTGGACCTGGTGCCCGTGGGCGCCATGCAGTTCACGCCCGATGGCGTGGACCTGCTGGCCAACTGCTCGCTGGCCATCCACGGCCTGCCGCAGACCACCGGCTTCTTCAGCTTCTACAAGGAGAACGGCCAGCCCGCCAGCCGCCTGAAACCGCTCGGCGCCACCATCACCACGGGCCGCGGCAACGTGTACTTCCAGCTCGATGACCGCATGGCCTCGCAAGAGATCGGCCCCGGCCACTTCACCTGCTACGGCCGCTTCCGCATCGATCCCGGCGCCGGCGAGACCGGGGCGCCCGTTTACGCCTACGGCTTCCTGGACCACAAGGCGGGCAACACCTTCATCGACCTGATCCGCGAGGATGGCCAGCACTACAAGGGTTCCACGCGGCAGGCCATCGCCTTCGGCGGCGACAAGATGATGCTGCTCAACAGCGGAAGGCAGACCATGGGCAGCAGCCAGTGGGAGGAGCTTTCCTTCAAGGGCAACCTGGTGAACATGGAGGGCATCGCCGATGCGCCGGAGAATGAATTGTCGTTCACGGTGAAGGGCGCCGTGAGCCTGCAGGACGGCAAGATCGGCATGGACCAGCTGGCCACGCCCTTCGGCAACATGGCCATGAGCTACGACTTCGAGCATGCACGCCTGGTGGGCAGCCTGGGCCTGCACAACAACATGTTCGGCGCGGTGAACATCGTGGACGCCCAGCTCGGCTTGCTGGTGGACAAGGGCGGCTTCCTGGTGAGCTGCTACGATGCGCACGTGATCGTGCCGCCCGTGCCCTGGCCGTTGAACGATCACCACCCGGCCTTCCTGATCGGTTCGCACAACAGCATCCCGGACACCCTGCTCTCCAACATGATGGCCGGCTTCCGCCTGAAGAGCCTGCCCGCGCACATGGCGGGCAAGCAGATCAAGGGCCTCTATCTGCAGGACAAGCTGAGCCTCGTGGACATCCCGGTGCCCAGTGTGGACCTGCTGCTGCTGGGCGTGGAAGGCCATGCCGGCTGTGCCGTGGAAGGCCGCAACTGGGTGGACCTCAGCGGCAGCATCGGCTTCGGGGGCATGGCCTATGCCGATGCCAGCCTCAACTTCTGGCTGCTGAGCCCCATCCCCAATTGCAGCAGCATGGACCTGTCCACCGGTGCCTCTGCGCTCTTCGAAGCCTCCCTGCAGAACGGCAGCTTCGGGCTCGATGCCTGCGGCTCCACCAGCGCCAGCGCCTCCATCTGCGGCGTGGGCGACAGCTACACCTTTACCGTGAAGGCCGGTGTGAACGCCGGCGGCTTCTACCTGCACCGCACCGACGGACCCTGCGGACAATGAACGGCACTGCGATGAAAACGATCCTGTTCTCCCTCCTGCTCCTGGTCGCCGTGCCCAGCATGGGCCAGCAGGCCGCCGGCAAAGCCGCCCAAGGGGCCTGTGCGCTGAAGCCCCTGCATGCGCAAGGCCATGGCACCCGGATCCAAGTGACCTGGGCCGCGCCCGCCTGCACCATCGCCAAAGTGCGCATCTACCGCCGCCGCCAGCATGTGGGCGACGAGGCGGAGATCCATCCCGCGGTCCTCATCGGCAACCGGCACGACACCACCTTCGTGCAGTGTTGGGACAGCGCCTTCTCCGCGCTGGGCATCTACGAGTACCGTGCCGTGCCGGTGGATTCCACAGGCCGCGAAGCCGCGAGCTCCGCGTGGATCTCCGCGGACAACCTGGCCGATGAGGTGCGCCCGTGGATCAGTTCGGCAAGCGCCGCGGACCTGCCGGGCCAACGGGCCATCCGCCTGCGGTGGAAGGTGGGGAACGGTGCGCGTGTGCGCGGCATCGTGGTGCATCGCGCCGACCGCTTCGACGGGCCGTATTCCCCCATCGCCGACCTGCCGCCCACCGACACCGGCTACACCGACCACGTGCAGCGCGTGAAGGAGACCTACTTCTACCGCATCGAACTGGTGGATATGGTGGGGAGGTCCACCGTGGGCATGCCCGTGCAGGGGCTGAGCAACGACGAGCCGAAGGTGATGCCGCCCGCAGCCGTAACGGCGGAGGCCACCGCACGCGGCATCGTGCTCCGCTGGCAGCCCGGAGGCCCTGACGTGGCCTTCTATCAGGTGGAGCGCGGGGCGCCCAAGGACAGCACCTTCGCGCTTGCCGCCTCCGGCATCCGTGCGCCGGCGCAAGGCGCGGTGGAATGGACTGACAGCAGTGCGACGGACAACGCCGTGCGGCGCTACCGCATCCGGGCCGTGAGTATCGGCGGGCCGGTGAGCATGCCCTCCATGACCGTCACGGTGCAGGCCTTCGATGGCCGCGTGCCCAGTACCCCCACGGAGGTCGCCGTGCGCGAGGCGGACGGCGTGGCCTGGGTGAGCTGGCGCGACCCTTGGGCGGCGGATGCAGGCATTTTCATGACCGACGTGGAGCGCGCCGGGGCGGGCGATACCGCCTTCCGCGCCGTGAACGCCGCGCCGATACCGGCGGGCACCGCGCTGTTCCGTGACAGCAGTATCGTGGCCGGCCGTTCCTACCGCTACCGCGTGGTGGGCCGCTCCGTCAGCGGTGTGCGCGGCCGGCCCTCCGCGTCCGTGGAGCTGCGTGGCCGGAGCGAAGACCTCGCGGGGCCACGCCTGTTGATGGCGAAGCGCACGGCCGAGGGCATCGCCCTGGAGTGGGCCACCCGCACCCGGAGCGGCAAGGCGCTGAACCTGTACCGTGCGGTGAACGGTGCGGCGCCGGTGCTGGTCAAGGCCCTGCCGCCCGATGCCGCCGGATACACCGACCGGCAAGCCGTGAAGGGCGCATTCAACCAGTACGTGGTGCGCCTAGTGCGCATGGACGGCACCGAAAGCGATCCGAGCGAGGCGGTGGGGGTGCGTTGGTGAGGCGGGCACCGCATTCCGAAAGCAATCAGGGCCACCGTTTCCGGCGGCCCTGCACGGGCGGTTGCGAACTGTTTCCCCTCGTCGCGGTGCCCGCTGATCAATTGAAGCCCACCAAGGTGATGCCGAAGTTCAATGCACGCATATCGGGGGTGGTACCCTCCTGGAACATCGGGGTCAAGGCGTATTCGGCAAAAAGGTTCACGCTGGCAAAGCCGACCTGGGCACGTGCGGCCAGGCGATACGGCAGCAGGTTGAGGTCATCCTTGGTCCGGTTCTTCACATTGCGTCCGTCCTCCTTGTACTTCTGCTTGTACATGGTGTCGAAGTACCAGCTCCCCACCACGCCGAAGGCCAGATGGAAATTGCGCTTGCGGTCGAAGGTCCACCCCGGCTTCTTGGCCAGTTCCCCGGCATCGGCCGGAAGCTTGGCGCGCTGGGTATTGAATTCCAGCATCAGCGGAACCCGCAGCCCGATCTGGCGCAGCTTGTTCTTGTTCAGCACCGGCAGTTCCATCGGTACGGCGTAGGTGCTGTCGCCGTTGGCGGCCAAGGACACGTTGTCGCTGAGCTTGTAATTGAGGAACTCGAGGCCCAGCCCGGTGAGCAACCCGGCGTGGTGGGTGCCGAACTCCACCTTCTGCTCCATGAAGTTGATGGCGAAGAAGCGGCTTCGCGCATTGTTCAGTTGCAGCGGCCCGCTCTCCGGTCCGTCACCGATCCGACCGTCGCTGGTGAGGAACGTGCTCATGCCATATTCCAGCCCGGCCCAGTACGTATAGGTGTTGCGCCGCTCACGCCGCAGTTCGCGCACCCTGTCATTGAAGCTTTCCGAGGTGTCGATGTCCGTGCGTAGGCTGGTGATGATGCGGATCTGCTTGCGCTTGGTCGTGATGCGCAGCGTGTCGGACTGGTCTTTCCGGTGTGTGCTGTCCGTGTTCTCCACGCCCACCTTGAGCCCGCCCGGGCCTGCGGTGACGAAAATGGCGTGGTTCCTTTTCACGGTGGCACTGTCGGTGGCCAGGCTGTCCTGCTGGGCCATCACCATCATCGGGGCCAGCAGCAGCGCCGGAAGGATAAGGCGTGTCATGGAGGGATTGCTTTCCCGTAGGACAGGCTGGGTGGCGATTTGTTACAGGCGGCCGGATCTTTTCCGCGCTCACTCGGGCCGGAACACGAAGCGGACGTGGGAGATCCTCCACAATCCCGAAGGGTTGGCGGCCACTTGCACACGGCCCAGGCGCTCCACCACGTAGCTGCGGAGGGCGTCATTGTCCGAGTTGGCGGAGAGCACCACCAGACGGCCGTTGGCATTCACGGCGAAGGAGACGTCCACCGCGCCGAACATGTCTTGTCCTTCCTCCTCCAAGGGAAAGATCATGTGGCGGTTGATCTGGTGTTTCACCGCGCGCTGCAGCCCGCTGTTGTCGGCGAGCCCGGCAACGGATGCGGGGGTGCCGGGCGTGGCGGCATGCAGGTTGGCGTTGCCCAGTGTAAGAGCCAAGGCGGCAGCCAGGGAAAGAAGCGTCGTTTTCATGGTGGTCCGGTTTTAGGTCATTGCCCGTGAGACCATTTTGGGGGTCATTTGGTTACATCGATCGTGATGGACGGCATGGGGGGCGGGATGAATGGCGCCCTGCCGGAACGGGTGATCTTCAGGGCCTGTAACTTTCGGATGGCCATCCCGTCGTACCCGTACCAATACCCTCGTCGTTGACGCCCGCTGAATACAATACCGCAGTGGACCTGCATGCAGACGGCATTTACCGCTTCGCCCATAAGCACTTGCGCGACCTGGAGCAGGCGAAGGATGTGGTGCAGGAGAGCTTCGCGCGCCTGTGGCAGCGCGTGGAGGAGGTGGACGGCACCAAGGCCAGGAGCTACCTGTTCACCACGGCCCACCATCTCCTGGTTGACAACGTACGGTACGCCGGTCGGCAGGTCCCGTTGGAACCTAAACATGACGGGTATGCCGCCGGTACGGCCCCGCCGCCCGACCTGAAGGAGATCCTCGACGCTGCCTTGGCGCAATTGCCCCCCGTGCAACGCAGCGTGGTATTGCTGCGCGACCTGGAGGGGTATTCCTATGAGGAGATCGCCTCGGCCACCGGGTTGAACGTCACCCAGGTGAAGGTGTACATCTATCGGGGCCGCACGGCATTGAAGAACCACATCGGCAGCTTGGAAAACGTGCTATGAAACCGGAACTGCACACATACGAAGCATGGCTGCTGGACCGCTGGGAAGGACGGCTCACCGCTGAACAGGAACGGGAGCTGGAGGCTTTCCTGCTGCTCCACCCCGACTTGAGGCCGGAACCAGGACCTTTGCCCATCATCGGCCCCGGAACGGTGGAAGCCCTGCCGAAGGAAAGCCTGTACCGCAGCCTCCCGCCCAAGGGCATGCCGGATCCCGCCCGGTTGGATGATTTCCTGGCTGCCCGCATGGAAGGGGAATTGGATGCCGCCCAGGAGCAGGCCTTGGATCTTTTCCTGCAACGCCATCCGTGGGCGGCGAAACAGGCGCAATGGATGGCCTTGGCCCGCATGGAGCCCGTGCCGATGGCCTTTCCCGGGAAGGAGCGGCTGAAAAGGCGGCGCGGCCTGGTGATCCCCATCTGGGGACGCATGGCGGCGGCGGCCAGCGTACTGCTCCTGGTCGGCCTTGGCATCCGGTTCAACGAAGGGCCCGATCCGACGATGGGCCCACTGGTGCGGTTGGAAAAGCCCTTGCCCACACACCCTGGCAAGGACGGGCGTACCGGGGCGGAAACGCCGAGTTCTGCTTCCGGGGGTGCAACCGCTGTTCCCGATACCGAAATTGCACATGGCAGCACTTCCGTGCATGGCCCAAGGAAGGAGCGCGCATCGCTGAAAGAGCGGCACGACAAGGAGCCGGCCGTTGATGTTCCGCGCCAGGCGGCACTTGCTGCGAAAGAGACCGTGAAGGGAAGCACGGGCGCAACGGATCCGTTACCGCTTGCCGATGACCCGGGACCGGTGGCGCATGCCCCGGAACCGATCGGGCAACCGGTCATCCGGCAAGGCGTGCAAGGAGATGAGGCTCCCGTGGCGGCCAGGTCGGTTGCGCAGCAGGCATCCGCCCCTGCGCCGACCGATCAAACCTTGGGACAGGCCTTGGCCAACATCACGCGGGAACGTGTGCTCAACAGCCAGCCGCGCCGTGCCGTGCTGGACGGAGAGGACCTTTTGGCCATGGCGGACAAGGCCGCAGGTGCGCTGGGCGGGGGAGTTGAACTGCAGCGCAGCGGGGAGGGCGGTCGCCTCCGCTTGCGCCTGGGCCGCCGGGTCAGCATCAGCGTGGGGGTGGGCCGGTAGCTTTGCGGCATGCGCCGCCTGCTCATTGCCGCCGGGGTCCTGCTCCTCCTTGCAGGGCTGTTATGGCCATGGATCACCAAGGGCAATTGGTGGCGATGGATCGGGCACCTGCCGGGGGACATCCGCATCAAGCGCGAAGGCTTCAACCTGTATGTCCCCATCACCACCATGCTGCTGATCTCGCTTCTGGTCAGCGGGCTGCTCCGGTTGCTGCGCCGCCTGTAGCCACCGGGCACCGTTGAATCACCCGGGCAATATCACCGCTCCCCGCGGATCGGCCGGGCATGGATGATGGAATGGCATAATCAAGGAAGGCGGCCGTTGGGCCGCCTTCCTTGATCACGAACGTGCCAGGCGCCGTCACTCCACGATGACCGCACCTTTCATGACGACATGGATGCTACAGAAATAGGGCGTGGATGCTTGTGGCACGAAACGCCAGCTATCGCCCGGGTGCAGTGTTCCGGAAGTCCATGCACTGTCCGGGAATGCCGTGGCATCATGGTCCACCACGTCATTGTTGGTCCACACGATCGTGTCACCGGGGTGGATCCGCACCGTATCGGGCTGGAATTTCATTTGAGCTATGCTCACCGCCACCGATTTGGCGACCGGCTTCGCCGGAACCGTTGTTGCCGGGGCCTTCTCCTCGGGCGTTCCGCACGCCACGAACAGCAGGCTGGCCAGCGCCAGCAGATGGAGGGGTTTTACGGTCACCGGGCTCATTTAGCGGCAAATTTCTTTTGGATCATTTCCGCGTGGCCCAAGTGGGTTTCCACCACCGGCAGCACGGCTTCGAGGAGGCCTTTCAACTCGCTGTTCTGCGTTTGCGGGATCAGTGCCGTCTTGATCGCGTCCAGCACCGCCTTGTGGTAAGCCACCTCATTGTCGATGTACGCCTTGTCAAACGCTGCGCCTTTCAGCGCCTTCAGTGCCTTCGTTTCCTTGGCCGCCCCTTCCATCAGCGACTTGCTCATGGCATTGTCCTTCGGGGTCACATTCAGTTTCTTCGCCAAAGCCTCCGCTTGCTTGATGGTGCCGCCATGGTCGCGTTCCATGGTTTCCGCGAAATGAAGGACATCCTTGTTCTTCGAGGTCGCCTTGGCGATGCCCGCGTAGTTCACGTCGATCTGGTTGGCCGTCACCGCGATGTGCGCAATCTCGGGATCGGTCAACTTCGGCGCCTCCTGCGCGAAGGCACCCGCATAAAGGAAGGCGGAGACCCCCAATAGCAGGGCACCCCGCGTCAGCATTGTGGTTTTGTTTTTCATGATCGTTCTGTCCTGATGTTTATGGTTTAGATGCCTCAGGGCGATAAAGGATACAGATCAACGTGTAAAATGTTCTTGGCCGCCATTCCTCCCTCGCCCTGTACACCGGAAGGCAGAAGGTCCCGTCCGCAGATGCTACTTTTAGGAAAACCAAAGGACACATGCCGCCACGCACCATCTTCCGGGGCAGGAACGTCCTCATCACGGGGGCCGCATCGGGCATCGGAAAGCTCATGGGGCGCGAGGTGTTGCAGCGGGGCGCCAAGCTGATCATTTGGGACATCGACCAGGCGGCGATGGAGACCACGGCCGCTGAGCTGGGTGCATTGGGCCCCGTGGCGGTGCAGCGGGTGGACATCACCGATCCGGTGGGGGTGCGGGAGGCCTACGCTGCATTGAAGACGGCCCATGGCCCGGTGGACATCCTGGTCAACAACGCGGGGATCGTCACCGGGAACCGGCTGTTCCAGGATATGCGGCCGGGCGAGATCGACCGCACCATGGCCGTCAATGCCGTGGCGCCCATGCACGTCGCGTTGACGGTATTGCCCGACATGGTGGTTCGCAATAGCGGCCATTTGTGCATCATCGCCTCCGCAGCGGCGCTGATCGGCAATCCGCGCATGGCCGTGTATGCCGCCAGCAAGTGGGCCGCCATGGGCTGGTCGGAAAGCGTGCGCATCGAGATGAAGGAGCAGGGCCTGGACATCGGCGTCACCACCGTGGCACCGTACTACATCTCCACCGGCATGTTCGCCGGGGTGCGCTCACCATGGGTCCCCGTGTTGAAGCCGGAACGCGTGGTGCGGCGCATCATCCGGGGCATCGAACGCAGGCGATCCATGGTGGCCATGCCGTGGCCGGTGGGCTTCGTGCGCCTGCTGCAGGCCCTTTTGCCGCAGCGGCTTTTCGACCTGGTCGTGGGCCGCTGGATGGGCATTTACCGCACCATGGACCATTTTACGGGGAGGTAGGGAAGCCTTATGTGCCGAAGCCCGGGCATGGTACGACAGGAAAAATTTCCGGCGCAGGCAACCTGCACGGCTCCGGCACGTCAATAGAGCCTGGCGCACTTACCGCGCCACGCAAAAAGAAGAAACCACACCGGCGCACGGACCATGACACATCTGATGCATCCCCACCCGGGCCGCCTGCCCCACACGGAAGCAGACTGCGCGAGCAGCAATCGATTTAGCCGTGAACGGTGCAGGCTCGATGGGCAACAACAGTCCAGCGCATCTGTAAACCGGTGTTCCATGCAGTGATGTGACCCTGGCATCCTCGGCAGCGAACCCGGTCCCCAAAGGCCGGGTTCGCTGATTTATGACCCGTGAGATCGATCAGCAGACCGGAAGATCGGATGGTCGGAAAAACGGGAGGATGCAAATGGGGAAGGAAGAGCAGCTCAAGGGTAGAGCGGCCGGTTGAAGCCCGGCAGGTGATGGTTCGATCCCATCCTCTTCCACGAACGGGTTGGATGTGGCGTAATGGAAGCGCGGCGGCTTGTGACGCTGCAGATGACGGTTCGACCCCGTCCATCCACCAGGGAAATGAACGTTTGCTACGGAAAATGGAAGGATTGGAATTGCAGGGCAAGGATCTGATCGCCGCGGGCTTCCCGGAGGGACGCGCCATCGGCATCGCCATCAACGTGATGTTGAAGCATCCCCGCAAGATGAACAAGGAAGAAGCACTGGCGCTGCTGGCGCGCATTGCAGCGGATCCCGCGGCCTTCGGGGAGCATGGGCCGTACGCGCCGATCGCCGATGCGCTTACCGGCCGCGACCGCACGCGCGAGGGCCTGTTCGACCTGGTGCCGCGCAAGGACTATCGCGCTTATGGGCGTGAGCACATCGAGCAGGGCGCCATCCACCAGATGGAGGTGGCCATGAAGCTGCCGGTCACGGTGGCCGGTGCATTGATGCCCGATGCGCACCATGGCTACGGGCTGCCCATCGGCGGCGTGCTGGCCGTGGAGAACGCGGTGATCCCCTACGGCGTGGGCGTGGACATCGGCTGCCGCATGTGCTTGAGCATCTTCAACATCCCGCCGGCCGTGCTGTCCACCCACGCCGCCGACCATGGGCGACTGCTGGTGGAGCATACCCGCTTCGGCCGCGCCGTGCATGAAAGGCCCATGGACCATCCCGTGCTGGAGCGCGCCGAATTCGGCACCATTCCCGTGGTGAAGCACCTGAAGGACCGCGCATGGCGCCAGATCGGTTCCAGTGGAAGCGGCAACCACTTCGTGGAGTTTGGCGTGGTGGCCATCACCGATCCGGGGAATGAATTCGGGCTGCCGCCGGGCGAATACCTCGCGCTGTTGTCGCACTCCGGCTCGCGCGGGCTGGGCGCGGGCATCGCGGCGCACTACACCCGTGTGGCGAAGGAACATTGCAGGCTGCCCGACGAGGCACGCAACCTCGCATGGCTATCGCTGGACGGTGCCGAGGGCCAGGAGTACTGGGCCGCGATGAACCTCGCCGGGGACTTCGCCTCCGCCTGCCACCACCAGATCCATGAACGCATCGCCCGGGCGTTGGGTGAACGGCCCGCCGCCATGGTGGAGAACCACCACAATTTCGCATGGAAGGAAGTGCATGCCGGAAGGGAGGTGATCGTCCACCGCAAGGGAGCCACGCCCGCAGGCAAGGGCGTGCTCGGCGTGATCCCCGGGAGCATGACGGCACCCGGCTACATCGTGCGCGGAACGGGCGTGGCGGAAAGCATCGCCTCGGCCAGCCACGGCGCGGGCCGCACCATGAGCCGCACCCGCGCCAAGGAAACGCTGGACCCCCGTGCCGTGAAGCAGCACCTGGCGAACCACGGCATCACGCTGATCGGCGGTGGACTGGACGAAGCACCCATGGCCTACAAGGACATCGCCACAGTGATGGGAAGCCAACGCGACCTGGTGGAGGTGATCGGTTCGTTCACGCCCAAGGTGGTACGCATGTGCGGCGACGGCAGCGCGGCGGAGGATTGATCCAGGGCCGTTCGCCTGCCCGCACCAAGGAGGGGAGGAGGAAGGGCGGCCGCTGGCCACGCTTCCGGGCATAAGCGCAGCGTCCGAGGATCCGAAGCTGGATTTTCAGACCGGGCATAAGCGTAGCGGCGAGCCGCAAGACGCGCAGCGTCCGGGTATCCGAGGACTCAATCCAGCTTCAGCACCGCCAGGAATGCCTGCTGCGGGATCTCCACGCTGCCCACTTGGCGCATGCGCTTCTTGCCCTCCTTCTGCTTCTCCAGCAGCTTGCGCTTGCGGCTGATGTCGCCGCCGTAGCACTTGGCCGTCACGTCCTTGCGCAGGGCCTTCACCGTTTCCCGGGCCACGATCTTCGCGCCGATGGCCGCCTGGATGGGGATGTCGAACTGCTGGCGCGGCAGCAGCTCCTTCAGCTTGCTGCACATCTTGCGGCCCAGCTCCTGCGCATGGTCGCGGTGGATCAGCGCGCTCAGCGCGTCCACCTTCTCGCCGTTCAGCAGGATGTCCAGCTTGATCAGGTCGCTTTCCTTGAAACCGATCGGGTGGTAGTCGAAGCTGGCGTAGCCCCGGCTGATGCTCTTGAGCTTGTCGTAGAAGTCGAACACCACCTCGCCCAGGGGCAGCTCGAAGGTGAGCTCCACCCGGTCCGTGGTCAGGTAGTGCTGGTTGGTGAGCGTGCCCCGCTTCTCGATGCAAAGCGTCATGATGGGGCCGATGTATTCGCTCTTGGTGATCACCTGCGCCTTGATGTACGGCTCCTCGATGTGCTCGATGTGCATCACGTCCGGCAGCTCGCTCGGGTTGTGCACGTCCACGGTCTCCCCCTTGGTGGTGGTCACCTTGTAGCCCACGTTGGGCACCGTGGTGATCACCGTCATGTTGAACTCGCGCTCCAGCCGCTCCTGGATGATCTCCATGTGCAACAGCCCCAGGAAGCCGCAGCGGAAACCGAAGCCCAGGGCGGCGCTGCTCTCGGGCGTCCAGGTGAGGCTGGCATCGTTGAGCTTGAGCTTCTCCATGGCATCGCGCAGCTCCTCGTACTCGTCGGTGTCCACCGGGAAGATCCCTGCCCACACCATGGGCTTCACGTCCTCGAAACCGTGGATGGCCTCCGCGCACGGGCGGTCCAGGTGGGTGATGGTGTCGCCCACCTTCACCTCGCTCGCCGTCTTGATACCGCTGATGATGTAGCCCACGTCGCCCGCACTGAGCTGCGGCTTGGGCTGCAGGTCCATCTTCAGCACGCCGATCTCGTCCGCGTCGTACACCACGCCGGTGTTGAAGAACCTAACCTTGTCGCCCTTGCGGATGGTCCCGTTCATCACGCGGAAATAGGCGATGATGCCCCGGAAGGAATTGAACACGCTGTCGAAGATGAGCGCTTGCAGCGGGGCTTTCGGGTCGCCCTTGGGCGGCGGGATGCGGTGCACGATCTCCTCCAGCACCTTGTCCACGCCGAGGCCCGTCTTGCCGCTGGCCGCCATGATCTCCTCCCGCCTGCAGCCCAGCAGGTCCACGATCTGGTCCTTCACCTCCTCGGGGTTGGCGCTGGGCAGGTCCATCTTGTTGAGGATGGGGATGATCTCCAGGTCGTGCTCCAGCGCCAGGTACAGGTTGCTGATGGTCTGCGCCTGGATGCCCTGCGTGGCGTCCACGATCAGCAGGGCGCCCTCGCAGGCAGCGATGCTGCGGCTCACCTCGTAGCTGAAGTCCACATGGCCCGGCGTGTCGATCAGGTTCAGCAGGTACTTCTTGCCGCCCAGCTCGTAGTTCATCTGGATGGCCTTGCTCTTGATCGTGATGCCGCGCTCACGCTCCAGGTCCATGTCGTCCAGGTTCTGGGCCTGCATGTCCCGCTCGGCGATGGTGCCGGTCATCTGCAGCAGGCGGTCGGCCAGCGTGCTCTTGCCGTGGTCGATGTGGGCGATGATGCAGAAGTTGCGGATATGGTCCATGGAGGGCGTTGCCGAAAGGTCCGCGAAATTACTGCCGGGAGCGGCTTTCCGGGCCGGATTTGTTGCCCCCGGTGCTTGTCCGTCCCGCTCCCGGCCAATGCGGGCGCTTGTACTTTCGCGCCGCATCCATGAAAACCCCCGCCCGCACCACCGTCACCGCCGCGCTGCCCTACGCCAACGGCCCCCTGCACATCGGCCACATCGCCGGGGCCTACCTGCCGGCCGACATCTACGTGCGGTCCATGCGGGCACGGGGCAGGGAGGTGCTCTTCATCTGCGGCAGCGATGAACACGGTGCCGCCATCACCCTGCGCGCCCTGAAGGAAGGCACCACCCCGCAGGCCATCGTGGACAAGTACCACGCCATCATCGCCAAGGCCTTCGCCGACCTCGGCATCGCCTTCGACATCTACCACCGCACCAGCAGCGAGCTGCACCGCCAGACCTCGCAGGACTTCTTCCTGCAGCTGCACGCCAACGGCGCCTTCACCGAGCAGACCGAGGAGCAGTACTACGACACCCAGGCCAAGCAATTCCTCGCCGACCGCTACATCACCGGCACCTGCCCCAAGTGCGGCAACCCCGGCGCCTACGGCGACCAGTGCGAGAAATGCGGCAGCGCCCTCAGCCCCAAGGAGCTCATCGACCCCAAGAGCACCCTCACCGGCACCACGCCCGAGCTGCGCCCCACCAGGCACTGGTACCTGCCCATGGAGCGCAGCCAGGAGTGGATGACGCAGTGGATCAACACCGGCCTGCTGGACGGCGCCCCGCAGCACGACCCCGCCGAATGGAAGCCGCAGGTGCTGGGCCAGTGCAACAGCTGGCTGAAGGAGGGCCTGCGCCCCCGTGCCATGACGCGCGACCTGGACTGGGGCGTGCCCGTGCCGCTGCCCGGTGCCGACGGCAAGGTGCTCTACGTATGGCTGGATGCCCCCATCGGCTACATCAGCGCCACCAAACAATGGGCCGCCGACCACGGCACCGATTGGGAGAAATGGTGGAAGGCCGACGACACGCGCCTGCTGCATTTCATCGGCAAGGACAACATCGTCTTCCACGCCATCATCTTCCCCATCCTGCTGAAGCAGCACGGCGGATTCATCCTGCCGCAGAACGTGCCCGCCAACGAATTCCTCAACCTGGAAGGGCAGAAGCTGAGCACCAGCCGCAACTGGGCCGTGTGGGCGCACGAATACCTGGAGCGCTGGCCCGGCCGCCAGGACGAGCTGCGCTACGCACTGGCCACCATCCTGCCGGAGTTCCGCGACAGCGAGTTCACGTGGAAGGACTTCCAGGACAAGAACAACAACGAGCTGGTGGCCATCGTCGGCAACTTCGTGCAGCGCGTGTTCGTGCTGTGCAACAAGTACTATGACGGCAAGGTGCCCGAGCCCGCGCCTCCCAACGCCCAGCAGGACGTGCAGGATACCCTGCTATGGGCGGAACTGGCGGGTTTGCCTGCCAAGGTGGCCGCCGACATCGACAAGTTCCGCTTCCGCGATGCCTTGCTCCATGCGATGAACGTGGGGCGGCTGGGCAACAAATACCTCACCGACACGGAGCCGTGGAAGTTGGAGAAGAGCGACCCGGACCGCGTGCGCACCGTGCTCTTCAACGGCCTGCGCATCACCGCCGCGCTGGCCGTGGTGCTCGAACCCTTCATGCCCTTCACGGCGGAAAAGATCCGGCGCATGCTCAACGTGGGACCGCTGAAGTGGGCCGATGCGCTGCGCGAGGGATTGATCGTGCCGGGTGCGGTCATCGGCAAGCCCGAACACCTGTTCAAGCCCATCGGCGATGCCGAGATCGCCGCTGAGGTGGAGCGGTTGAAGGCCCATGCGCCCACAGGGGCAGCGGAAGCGGCCGGGAGCGCCGAGCCCGTGGCAGGGACCAAGCCCCTCATCCAGTTCGACGATTTCGCCAAGCTCGACCTGCGCGTGGGCACCATCCGCGAAGCGGAGAAAGTACCCAAGGCCGATAAGCTCCTGAAGCTCTCCATCGACATCGGGGAGGAGCGGCCGCGCACGGTGCTCAGCGGCATCGCGCAGCACTTCACCCCGGAGGAACTGCCCGGCCGGCAAGTGGTGCTGGTGACCAACCTGGTGCCCCGCAAGATGCGCGGCGTGGAAAGCCAGGGCATGGTGCTTATGGCCGAGGATGCCGGGGGACGCCTGCGCTTCGTGCAACCCACCGAGGCCATGCCGCCGGGGAGCGAGGTGCGGTGAAGTACGGGGGAGGTCCGCCTTTGCCCAGGCTTCGGCGGCGTGTAGGCAGGAATAGTTCTCAGTTCCCAGTTGTTAGCTCTCAGCTTTCAGTTGGTAGTTCTCAGTTTTCAGGTGTCTATTGCAGTCCGCATTCGGCAAGGCTTCGGCAAGTCGAGAAGGCAGAAGTAGCTGGTGGTTATCAGCCTGTGGCGCACAACCCGAAACCCGAAACCCGTCAACCCGCCAACCCGCACCACAAGCAATCATTCGCGACACGGTGAAGCCAAAAGAAAAGCCCCGCCTATTCCGGCAGGGCTTCCTCTCTCAAGTTCGATCTTCAGCGAACCAGCGGTACGCGGAAGGTGCGTTGCATGCCCGGACCGCTGAGATGCACGTACCAAAGGCCGGCGGGAAGCCCGGCGCAGGGCACCTCGATCCGTTCCGATGAGGCGCGTGCCGTTTGCTCGAACACCACGCGGCCCGTGGCATCCAGCAGCCTCACCTGCAAAGGCCCCGTGGCGGTCCCGCGATCAAGGTGGATCATGGTCCCGTCGGTACGTACCCGGAAGCCCTCCGCGGATGCCGCCGTGCCCACCCCGGTGTTCACTTCCACCGTCACCTCCTGGCTTACGCTTCCTTCGCATTCGCCAACGGTGACCGTCAGCACCACGGTGTAGGTGCCGGGCTCGGCCCATTCATGCGCGGCCGCCATGCCCGTGCCCGTGTCCCCATCCCCGAAATCCCAGAAATAGCTGTCGGCCGGGGTGCCGGTATACGTGAACGTGGCCGGGACGCCTTGGGTGATCACGGCGGGGTCGACCGTGAAGGACGGCTCCGGGGCCGGCACGACCGTGAATTCGACGGGAACACGCGTGCCCGTGCAGGCTGTGCTGGTAACCCCGCAGTCCGCGTAAAAGGTGGTCGTGCCCGGCGTCGAGGTGCTGGCCAGGCCCTCCGCGACGGGGTCGATCACGGATACCCCGTAGGCCACCATATTGCCCCCGGTGGGCGCATCATACCAGAACGGTGTGGGCAGCAGGTAGTCGAATTCCACGCGGGCGTTGCCGATGTGGCCCGTTCCGAAAGTGGAAGCCGTGTACAGGTTGGCCACGCCGGCCTCGTAGGGGCCGGTAATGGCGATGATCAGTTCCGGCACCGTGCCGGAATACTCGTCAAAGGCGGGCATCAGTTGGATCTCGCCCTCGATGCTGCCGTCCAATTTCAGGTACAGGTCGCTCAGCCACACGGGGTCCAAGGCTTCCACGCCCTGCAGGATCAAGCGCCCGGCCACCACGGAGGCCCCGTCGGGCAGCTCGGGCAGGGTGATGGAGGCCCGCAGCGTGTAGTCGGTGCCGGTGCAGGCGAGGTTGGTGCCGGGGAAGGCCACCGTTTCGCGGAAGTTGCCGCCCAGCATGTCGCCGCATCCGGAAACCTCGATGCCCAGGTCGGGCGGCACCTCCGCATCTTGGCACAAGGTCATTCCCGCAGCGGTCAATGGCGGGCAAGCCGTGGCCACGCCCAGGACGATGTTCGGAAGACCGGTGGAGTTGAGGATTTCACCCGCCAGTGCAATGGTCTGTCCCGAGGAGAACATCAGGTCGTCCAGCAACGAATAGCTGCGCTTCACCGGCGCCGTGCTGGTGAAGGCCACCGACGCATTGGCCGAAGCGGTGCCGTACGTGGGGCTGAAATGCGTCACCTCCACCAGCAGGTTGCTCGTGCCGTTCCAGATGAAAGGCGTATTCAACGTGAAATCGTTGTTCCCCACCACGGGCTGGTAGTCCACCGGGGTGGTGGAAGCCCCCGTGGGGTTGGGCTGCAGCCCGCTTAGCGACGAGGCTGCGGTATTCCCCAGCCGGATGGTGTAGTTCTCGTGCATGCCGGACCCGTTGAGCGCGGTGACCACCCAGCGGACCTTCACGATGGCATCCCCGGCGCCGAGCCCGGCGGCGCTGAGCTCGGAGGCCAGGTAGAGGTATTGTGCCCGCTGCCCGGCGTAGATGTCGCCGAACGGGCAGGGGATGCCGTTGGCGCCATTGGTGGCGGTGCCGGTGCCCACGGTGTGCCATTCCTGCGCATGCAGGGGCGTGGCCAGCAGGGTGCTGGCCAGCAGGAAGGATTGAAACAGGCGGGAATAGGAACTTGGCATGGTCAGGGAGGTGTGGAGGTTGCTTATATATTCTACGAAGGAAACCTAAGGTAGTTGCCGGGGAACACGAAGGATCTTGGATCAATTTCGGAACGCTCCGGCAAGGGAAAGGGGCCGTCCTTTTGGGACGGCCCCTTCCGGTTTAAGCTTACAGGCCCTTAGCGCACCAGGGGCACGCGGAAGGTGCGTTGCGTCTTGCCGCTGGTGACACGCACGAACCACACGCCGGTGCTCAGCTTGCGGTCGTCCAGGGCGATGCGGTCGGGCTTGCTGATGGCGGTGCGCGACAGCACAAGGCGGCCGGTGGCATCGTGCACGTCCACGTCCATGGGCGCGCTGCCGAAGGGATGCGCGATCACGATGTGGTCCGGGGTGGCCCATACATGCAGGTCGCCGCCGTCGTTTCCGCCGATGCCTGTGCCGATGCCCACGATCACGGTCATGGTGAAGGTGTCGCTGCACACCTCATCGCTGGCCGTCAGCGCTACGGTGTATTCGCCGGGAAGCGCCCACGTGTGCGCCGGTGCCTCCTCGGTGCTGGTCTGCCCGTCGCCGAAATCCCAGAAGTATTGGTCCGCGAGGACGGAGGTGTTGCTGAACACCATCGGCACCCCGGCCACGGCCTCGCCGTTGAGGGCAAAGCCGGCGATGGCGCCTTCGCCCGCAGGCACGGTCACGTCCAGCGGAAGCATGCAGCCGTTGGCATCGGTCACGGTCACGGTGTACGCTCCCGCCGGCCCGGTGATCTCCGTAGTGGTGGCGCCGTTGCTCCACAGGAATCCGTAGGGGGCGGTGCCACCAGTGGCGGATAACGCCGCCGTGCCGTCATCGCCGTTGGGGCAGGTGGTGGCCGTGACGGCCACGGACGATCCGATGGCCGGCGGCTCGGTGATGGTGAAGCTGGCGGACACTTGGCCGCAGGCGCCGGCAGGGCTCATGTATACCATGTAGTTCCCGGCCGGGGCGTTGAACTGGAAGTAGTCGCCGCTGGAATTCTCCATGCCCTGATGCAGCAGCGTGTTGCCGAAGGCATCGGTCCACACCAGGTCGATCGGGCCTTCGTTGCTGATCACGCCGCCGGCACCGTCCTGGCCGAAGCAGGGTGCATGGTCCACGTACAGGGCCACCGGCTTGGTGCCGTTGATCACGAAGCGGGAGGCGTTGCCTTCATCGCCGGCGGTGATGCTGAAGGTGTAGGAGGCGCCGTCGGCCAACGGGGTCACCGTGCCGGTCAGCTGGTCCACCAGGGTCAGGCAGCCCAGGCTGTTGAATCCGGCGAGGGCCGCCGTGATCGTATAGGTGCCCGTCACGTCCACGTCCACGTCCAGGGGGATCTGGATGGCCTCGTTGTAGGTGCCGAAGAAATCCACGGAGAGCAGTTCCCCGCCGCTGCTGCGCACCCCGACCTGCGGGGCGCCGACGGTCTTGAAGGTCATCTTCAGCGCATCGTTGCCCCCGTAGGCGGGGCTGCCGTTGGCGAAGACGATCGTGGCCTCGTCGCTATACGTGTTCAGGCCGCTGGCCAAGTGCAGGGACAACACCGGGAGCACCGCATTCTGGGAGCCGCCGAAAGTACCTCCCGTGGGGAGGTTCACCTTGGCGCCTTCGTCCACCGTGGTGGTCAGGTCGGTGCCGTCGGCCTTCACCCAGAACCCTTGGCTGCTCTGGATCTTGCCGTTGAGGCTGCCTTGGCCGATGCCGCCGGTCCAGGCCTTGTTGTTGCCGGCCACCGGATCGAAGATCCAATAGGCGTTCCGCACGTCGTTGCCCCGGCTGACGGCCTCGAAGTCGATGGGGCTCGGCAGCGGATTACTTACCAGGTTCCATCCGTCGGCGTTCACGTCGCCCGAGGAGGTGAAGCTCATCGGCAGGGTGACGGGGGATTGGGCGATGGTGGGCGCGCCGGTGACATCCACGGTGAAGGCGGTGGTGGAGGTCAGGTTGTCGCCGCTCCAGGCCAGGAAGCCTTGGCCCACGGACAGGGGCTGGGTGTTGCTGCTGACGCCCACGACACCGTCATCGGGGTCGGTGGACACCACGGTCTCATCGTACCAGCGGATGCTGGGCCAGAGGATGCCGCTGCCCACGGGGTCGTCGAAGGGGGGGTAGTGCGATCCCGGGAACCCGGCGGTCAGGAAATCGTCCTTCCAGTTCTGGATGGTCTGCCCGGCCACCGCGCTGCCCAGCATGCGCCAGTTGGTGTGCCCGGCGGGGATGTAGCGCTGCACGGTCAGGTTGCCCAGGTAATCCGCCGTGGCGGCCACCGTGCCCAGGCGGCCCGTGCCGCTGGCGGTGCTCGCCAAGGTGATGTTCGCCATCGTGGCATCGAAGTCGCCGCCGTCCAGTTGCAGTGTGCCGCGGATGGAAATGGTGGCGTCGGTCAGGGTGCCTTGCGGCGTGTTCACGGTCAGGTTCCAAAGGCTCAGTGGGCCGCCGGTGCTTTCCAGGATGGTGGCATCGGCACCGGCCAGTGCCAAGGTGCTGTTGTCCCCCGCCGTGAGGCTGCCGTCGAAGATGGCCTCATCGCCATGCACCGTCAGGAAGGAGGCGGCATCCAAGGCCAGGCTGCCGCCCGCCTCCACCGTCAGGTCTCTTACAGCCTCGCTGCCTGTGTTGGTCACCGTATGGCCGTTCTGGATCACCACGTTGGTGGTGCCGCTGAACGTGGCCGCACCGGCCGTGCCTGCGGGGACCACGTCCCAGATGGGGTCGCTCATGTTGCCGGTAGCCTGGCTGTAATACGTGATGCCCTCCACCACCACCTGGATGGCCAGGGTCACCAGCGGCTCGCCGGAGTAGGTGGACTCCAGGCGCACGCGCAGGTCATACACACCGGGCACGTCGGGGTCGAAGGAGATGCCCGGGAAGGCCAGCGCCCAGAAGGCCGAGGCGGGGTTTTCCGCCGCCTGGTACACATGGAGGTTGCCCATGCCGTTGTCGATCATGCCCTGGCTGACGTTCATGGTGTTCCACACCGGGGTGGCCCCGGGGTCGAAGTCGGCGTCCAGGAACACGTTCACCTGGGTGAAGTCGTAGGTGCCCAGGTCGATGCTGCCCAGGATGTTCCAGCGGGCCATCACCGGGTCGGGTGTCGGGTCGCTGCCGGAGACGGGGCTGTGGCCCACGGTGGTGGTGTACACGTTGCCTGCGGGGATGATCGGTCCCACGTAGCGCTCAAAGGCGCTCAGGGCCACATCGATGCCGCGGCAGTCCTGGGACACGGCCATGTTCTGGTCGGGGATGCCGCTGCCGATGAGGATCGGCGTGGGGGTGGGTGCATTGTAGGTGATGGTGGGTGCGCAGTAGGTGCAGCTGCCGTCATCGATGGTGGCGCCGGCATTGTAGTTGTCCGCCAGCGGGTCCATGCAGCCCGGTGCTTCTACCACCACCTGGATGGGATGGTTGATCAGTTCAACGCCCGTGGTGGGGGAGACCACCCGCACGCGCAGGTCGTAGATGCCCGCCACGGTGGCATCGAAGCTCACGCCGGGGAAGATCAGGGGCCAGAACGCCGACTTCAGGTTCTGGCTTTGCTGTTGCACGTGCGAGGTGCCCTGCCCCTGCGAGATGGCCAGCGCGCTGATGTCCACCGTCTTCCAAACCGGCGTGGCCCCGGGGTCGAAGTCCAGGTCCATGTACACCTGCACGTTGGTGAAGTCGTACGTGCCCAGGTCCACGCTCACCAGGAAGTTCCACCGGGCGTTGTTGGGGTCGGGTGTGGGATCGCTTCCGGAGGTGGGGCTGTAGCCTGCCGTGGTGGTGTATACGTTGCCCGTGGGGATGATGGCGCCCACATACCGCTCAAAGGCGTTCAGGGCGATCTTGAAGTCGTGGCAATCCTCGGCAACGGCCATGTTCTGGTCGGGGATGCCGCTGCCGATGGTGATCGGCGTGGGCGTGGGTACGTTGTAGCTGAAGGTGGGCGTGCAGTAGGTGCAGCTGCCATTGTCCGGTGACGCCCCGGGATCATAGTTGTCCGCCAGCGGGTCGGTGCAGCCCAAGGTCAGCGTGGTAACGCTTTCCGTGTTGCTGTCGGTGCTGGTGCTGCAACCGCTGGTGGCCCGTACGCGGTAGTAGTACGTGGTAGCGCTGGCCAGCCCGGTCACGGCCTGGGATGTCCCGGAAACCGGCAGGTTTTGGTAGCCCGGCACATACGAGGGGGTGAGCATGTCGTAGTCGATGGCCGCATCGTCAAAGGCCAGGTTGCCGGTGACCTTGGTGTAGGTGAACCGGAACTGGATGTAATTCAACGCGCTGCTGAAGCCGGCGGTCCACGTGTCCACATGGTTGTTCGGGATCGCGGTCAATGAACCGACCGTGGCCCAGGTGCTGCCGTTGTAGGCCTCGATCAGCAGTTCGCTCGCACTGCCGTTGGTTCCTTGCCCTTTGTACCAGAAGCTCAGGCTGGTGGCAGGCCCGGCCAGGACGGCACTGGTCAGTTGGTCATTGCTGTCGTCGAATTTCAGGCTGGGGGAGGCCACGCCGTAATTGCCGGAGGAGGTGTAATCGGTTCCCAGTCCGGTGTGGTTCCATCCGGAGGGTAGGCTGGCCCGGCCCCCGTCAAAGCCTTCCTGCACGGAGGCCGGCGTGGAGGTGCCGAACGTGGGGCTGGTGCTCACGTCCAGGAAGTAGTCCGTGGCCCCGGTCACCGCACCCCAGTTGGCGGTGAAGCTGTCCGCACCAACGCCCGTGGCGGCGGTGGCCACAGGCGCGTCCGTGGTGGTGTTGGTGAAGCTTTGCTCGGTGCCGTACACCGTGCCCGTGCCGTCCGTGGCATAGGCACGGTAGTAATAGGGTGTGCACAGGGCCAGGCCGGTGAGCGTGCTGCTGTAGTTGCCGGAACTGGCGTTGTTGGAGGCCACTTGCGTGCCCGTGCCCGGGGTGAAGCCGCTGGTGGTGCTGTATTCAATGCCGTAGGCGTTCACGGTGCTGCATCCTTCCGAGAAGCTGCCATCCACCTCGGCCTCATCGCCGCTGGTCTGGCTGGCACCGCCCGTGGTGGCCACGGCGGGGGTGTTCAGGCCGGTGCCCGTTGCTGCCACGGAGATGTCCGGCGCACCGCCGCCGCCCACGGTGATGTTGCCGTCATAGTTCTGGGCGGCCGTGGGCATGAACTTCACCCAGACGTCCTGGCTGAAGCTGCCGCCGGGCTGGGCGATGGAAAGGCTGGCCGTGTAGGTGCCCGTCTCGGTGGTGCTGAAGGTGAAGCCCGCCAGCGGCCCTACGGTTACGTCCGCGTTGGTGAGGTTGGTGCCGGAAACCGTAAAGCTGCTCGGCCCACCCTCCGTGTTGATGCACAGGCTGCCGAAGTCCGCCAACGTACCTGCCGTCAGCTCCGGCGTGGCCGATGCGGCGGTGGTCACACTGATCGTGTTGCTGTTCACCCCGCCGTTGCAGCCGGCATCCGCACGGACCCGGTAATAGTAGGTGGTCTCGGGATCCAGGCCCGTTACCGCCTGCGAGGTGCCGGAAACGGCCAGGTTTTCGTAGCCGGAAACGAAGGATGGGGAGCTCCCATCAACCGAAATGTCGTCGATCCGGCTGGTACCGGTACCGGTCACGTTACCAGTGCCCACCCGAAGGTTTGAGGTCATGATCCAACGGATGAACAGTTGGGTCCTGTTGTTGCAATCCGCCGGCAGGGGCAGGTTGTTCAAGACCCCCGTGGTGATGTTATTGGCCACGGTTATCGCTCCGCCCGGCACGTCAGTCCAGGTGCCGGTGGTACCCACCTTGTACTGCACCTTGAAGTCTTTCGGCCCCGTGTTGGAGCTCCGTTGCACCGAGGAAAGTGTCAGGTCGGTATAGCCCGTCGTATTCAGGTCGATCAGCCAATACTTAGTACCGTTGCCATTTTGCCAACCATCATACGAGATCATGCCGCCGGTATATGCTTGCGTCCCGGTGGCGGTGGAGCTGATGGTCTTGGCCGAGTTGGCCGGTATCCCGCTGTCCGCCGTGGTGTTGCCATCCGTGAAATTCCAGCCCACCAGGTGCGCGCCGGGGGTGCTGAACGTGGAACTGGTGCTTACGTCCAGGTGGTAGCCCGTGGCCCCGCTGACCGCATCCCAGTTGGCGGTAAAGCCATCGGCCAGGATGCCCGTGGCCGCCGTGGCCACCGGCACATCACCGGCCACCACGTTGAAGGTTACCGGGGTGCGGGTTCCTCCGGCGCAGGGTGTGGAAGGCACCCCGCAGGTGACGTAGAACGTGGTGCTGCCCACCACGGAAGGATCCACCAGTCCCGCCGCCACCGGGTCGAATATGCTGTTGCCGGACGCAATGGGGCTGCCCCCGCTGGCTGCCGTGTACCAATGCGGCGTGGGCAGGGTGTAGTCGTATTCGACCCGTACGGAGCCGATCTGGCTGGTGCCCGATGTATTTGGGCTTTTCTGGGTGTACAACATCACATCACCTACAGCGGCACTTCCGGTCAGCTGGAGGATCATTTCCGGCACGGTACCTTGATAACCGGAGAAATTCGGCAAGAGCTGTACGGTACCCGTGATCTGGCCGTCCAACTCCATGTACAAGTTGCTCCATGGTGTGTTCCCGCTGGCCATGACATCGGATAAGATCAGGCGGGCCGATTTCAACACGGCCCCCTCGGGCAGCGGGGGAATGGTCAACGTGGAGCGCAACTTATTGGTGCCACTGAACGCGAAATTGTTGCCGGGGAAGTTGAACGTGGCGGTAAAGAAGCCGCCTTCGGCATCGCTGCAGGTGCCTGCGGCCAGGCCTTCACCCGTGGGCACGGAGCCGTTCTGGCACAGTGTGTAATCCGTGGCCGCCAACGCATCGCAGGCCGGTGCCACCCCGAAGCCCACATCGGGCCGCAGGTTGGAGGCCAGCGTACCGCCGCTCAAGGCGGTTGCCTGCGTGGCGGTGAACATCAGGTCATCCGCCAGGATGTATGTGCGGTCCACGGTGGTGTTGGTGGAAGGCACTTGGGCATTGGCGGACCAATCCCCGTAGGTGCAGTTGAACTGGGTCACTTGCACGATCACGTTGCTGGTGCCGTCCCACGTGAAATTGGAGCGGAACTTGAACTCGTTCATCCCCAGCACGGGTTTGTAGTCGATGGGGGTGGTGGCAACGCCGCCACCGGGGAACACTTGGAAGCCTGAGAGTGTGGACAAGGTGATGTGGGCCAGCCGCACGGTGAAATCATTCAAGGTGTCCACGCCCTGCAAGGCGGTCACCTCCCAGCGGATGGTGGAGATCTCGTCCCCGGCTTGCAGGCCCGCTGCGCTCAGCTCCGATGCCAGGTAGATGGATTGCATCCGAAGGCCGGCGTAGTAATCCGCGAACGGGGTCGGGAACTCATCATCAGCGTTCAGGTTGGTGCCGCTGCCGATGGAGTGCCAGGTCTGCGCCTGCGTCATCCGGGGCAGTGCGAGCGTGCTGATCAATACGGCCGCATACAGCAGGGAGGAGCCTTTTTTCATGGAGATGGGGATGGGAGCGATGCGGCACGGCCAGCGGCGTCCAGCCGCGCTAGAATGCCGGCCTAAATGAAAGCCTCTCCCCCCCCTGCCCCTCCGGCGCCCGCCGCGCCGACCCGCATCGCGATCAACGGCTATGGCCGCATCGGCCGCTGTTACCTGCGCGCGCTGCACGAATCGCCCCACCGCGCCGACTACCGGGTGGTGGCGATCAACGAGCCGGCCGATCTCGCCAGCATCGCCTACCTGACCCGGTTCGACTCCACCCATGGCCGCTTCCCGGGCCACGTCGACACCACGCCCGCGGGCCTGCTGATCGACGGCGAGCCGATCGCGGTGAGCCACGCCACCACGCCCGAAGAGCTCGACTGGGCGGCGCTCGGCATCGACCTGGTGGTCGAGTGCTCCGGCCAGTATGGCGAGCGCCGCGGCCTGCAGCGCTTCCTCGACGCCGGCTGTCCGCGCCTGCTGCTGTCGCACCCCGGCAACAGCGGCGCCGATGTCGACGCCACCGTGGTGGTCGGCGTCAACCACCGCCAGCTGCCCGCCGACGCGCGCCTCGTCTCCAACGCCTCGTGCACCACCAACGCGGTGGTGCCGCTGCTCGCCCTGCTCGAGCGCGAGTTCGGCCTCGACCAGGTCCTGCTCACCACCCTGCACTCGGTGATGAACGACCAGCCGCTGATCGACGGCTACCACCACACCGACCTGCGGCGCACCCGCTCGGCGATGCAGTCGATCATCCCGGTGTCGACCGGGCTCGCGCGCGGCGTCGAGCGCCTGCTGCCGGCCCTGGCCGGCAAGGTGCATGCGAAGGCGATCCGGGTGCCGACCCACAACGTGTCGGCGATCGACCTCGTGCTGGCGCTGCGCCGCGACACCGACGCCGCCAGCGTCAACCGCCTGCTGCGCGCGGCCGCCGAGGGCCCCTTCGCCGGCTTGCTGGCCTGGTCCGACGAACCGCACGCCTCGATCGACTTCAACCACGACCCCCATTCCGCGATCATCGACGGCGGACAGACCCAGGTCAGCGGCTCCCGCCTGCTCAGCCTGATGGTGTGGTTCGACAACGAATGGGGCTTCGCCAACCGCATGCTCGACCTGACCCGTCACTGGCGCGGCCTGTGGACAGCCGCGCCGGCGACCACCGATTTTCGCACTGCCCACTCTGGAGCCTGATCATGCAAGTCAAGAAGCTCGCCGACCTCGACGTCGCCGGCAAGCGGGTCTTCATCCGCGCCGACCTCAACGTGCCGCAGGACGAGGCCGGCAACATCACCGAGGACACCCGCATCCGCGCCTCGATCCCGTCGATCCGCTACTGCCTCGACAAGGGCGCGGCGGTGATGGTCACCTCCCACCTCGGCCGCCCCACCGAGGGCGAGCTGCGCGCCGAGGACTCGCTGATGCCGGTGGCGGTGCGCCTCGGCCAGCTCCTCGACAGGCCGGTGCGGCTGGTCCAGGACTGGGTCGACGGCGGCTTCGAGCTCAAGCCGGGCGAGATCGTGCTGCTCGAGAACTGCCGCTGCAATAGGGGCGAGAAGAAGGACGACGAGACGCTGGCGAAGAAGATGGCCGCGCTGTGCGACGTCTACGTCAATGACGCCTTCGGCACCGCCCACCGCGCCGAGGCCACCACCCACGGCATCGCCCGCTTCGCCCCGATCGCCTGCGCCGGCATGCTGATGGGCGCCGAGATCGACGCCCTGACCAAGGCCTTGCACGCGCCGAAGCGCCCGCTGGTGGCGATCGTCGGTGGCGCCAAGGTGTCGACCAAGCTCAGCATTCTGAAGACCCTGGCGGAGAAGGTCGACCAGCTCATCGTCGGCGGCGGCATCGCCAACACCTTCCTGCTCGCCGCCGGCAAGCGCATCGGCGAGTCGCTCGCCGAGCCCGAGATGGTGCGCGAGGCCCAGCAGGTGATGGACATCATGAAGACGCGCGGCGCCGAGGTGCCGCTGCCGGTGGACGTGGTGGTGGCCGACGAGGTCTCCGCGCTCGCGCGCGCCAACCGCATCTCGGTGGACGAGGTCGGCCCGCACGACCGCATCCTCGACTTCGGCCCCAAGAGCTCGGCCAAGCTCGCCGACATCATCGCCCACGCCGGCACCATCGTCTGGAACGGCCCGGTCGGCGTGTTCGAGTACCCGCAGTTCTCCGGCGGCACCAAGATGATGGCCTCGGCGATCGCCCACTCCGAGGCCTTCTCGATCGCCGGCGGCGGCGACACCCTGGCAGCGATCGCGAAGTTCGACATCGCCGCCGACGTCGGCTACATCTCCACCGGCGGCGGCGCCTTCCTCGAGTTCCTCGAGGGCAAGACCCTGCCCGCGATCGCCGCGCTCGAAGCGCGCTTCAACGACTGAAGCAGCCGCCTGCGCGCGCATGACGGCCGCCCCTCGGGCGGCCGTCGCATTTCCGGGCTCGGGGCGAAGACGGCGCGCCGGCCGCTGCTAGAATGCCTGAAGCCCTCCGCGCGGAGTCTCAGGATGTCCCGTCACACCAAGATCGTCGCCACCCTCGGCCCCGCCTCATCCGACCTGCAGACGCTCGAGCGCATGGTCCACGCCGGCCTCGACCTGGTGCGGATGAACTTCTCCCACGGCGAGGCCAGAGACCACGTCGCGCGCGCCGCGACCATCCGCGACGCCGCCGCGCGCGCCGAACGCCCGGTCGGCATCATCGCCGACCTCCAGGGCCCCAAGATCCGCATCGGCCGGTTCGAGAGCGGCCGCGTTACCCTGACCCGCGACGCGCCCTTCATCCTCGACGCCCGCTGCGAGCTGGGCAACGGCCAGCGCGTCGGCCTCGACTACAAGGACCTGCCCAAGGACGTGCGGCCGGGCGACGTGCTGCAGCTCGACGACGGCCGGCTCAAGCTTACCGTCGAGCGCGTGCTCGGCCCCGAGATCCATACCATCGTCAAGGTGGGCGGCGAGCTGTCCAACAACAAGGGCATCAACCGCCAGGGCGGCGGGCTCACCGCCCCGGCGCTGACCGCCAAGGACATGGACGACATCCGCACCGCGGCGCAGATCGGGGTGGACTTCGTCGCCGTCTCCTTCCCCAAGAGCGCGGCCGACATGTACATGGCGCGCCAGCTGCTGCGCGCCGCCGGCAGCGCGGCGATGCTGATCGCCAAGATCGAGCGCACCGAGGCGGTGGCCAACCTCGACGAGATCCTGGAGGCCTCCGACGGCATCATGGTGGCGCGCGGCGACCTCGCGGTGGAGGTCGGCGACGCCGCGGTGCCCGCCCTGCAAAAGAAGATGATCCGCGCCGCGCGCGACCGCAACAAGCTCACCATCACCGCCACCCAGATGATGGAGTCGATGATCAGCAGCCCGGTGCCGACCCGCGCCGAGGTCTCGGACGTCGCCAACGCGGTGCTCGACGGCACCGACGCGGTGATGCTGTCGGCCGAGACCGCCTCCGGCCAGTTTCCGGTGGAGGTGGTGGAGGCGATGAGCCGGGTGTGCCTGGAGGCGGAGAAGTCGGCCGAGGTCAGCCTCGACCGCGAGGTGCTCAACCGGGTGTTCACCCGCATCGACCAGTCGATCGCGATGGCGGCGATCTGGACCGCCTGGCACCTCAAGGTGAAGGCGATCGCCGCGCTCACCCAGACCGGCTCGACCGCATTGTGGATGAGCCGGCTCAACGCCGGGCTGCCGATCTACGCCCTGACCCCGGAGATCAGCGCCCGCAACCAGATGACGCTGTATCGCCAGGTCTACCCGCTGCTGATGAGCCAGACCCACCAGGACCGCGACGTGCTGCTGTGGGAGGCCGAGCAGGTGCTGCTGGAGCAGGGCGTGGTCGACTACGGCGACCTCATCGTGCTCACCATCGGCGAACCGATCGGCGCCTCGGGCGGCACCAACTCCTTGAAGATCGTGCGCATCGGCGAGCACCGCTCGGCGCACGCCTCGGCCCTCTCCGCGCTTTAGGCAGCCCCCTCCGCGCCGGCGGGGAGCGGCTGCGGCCGGGTCAGCACCTCCGGGCGCAGCACCTGGCCGAGCACCTCCGCCGCCAGCAGCTTGCGCTCGAGGACGATTTCCGCCACCCCGCGCCCGCTGCGGAAGGCTTCGGCCGCCACCGCGGTGGCGTTCGCATAGCCGATGTAGGGGTTGAGCGCGGTGACGATGCCGATGGAGTTCTCCACCGCGGCACGCAGCAGCTCGCTGTTGGCGGTGATGCCATCGACGCAGTAGTCGGCCAGCACGCGGCAGCCGTTGGCCAGGTGCAGCATGCTCTTGAACAGGCTGTGACCGATGATCGGCTCGAAAGCGTTGAGCTGCAGCTGGCCCGCCTCGGCGGCCATGCTGACGGTCACGTCGTTGCCGATGATCTCGAACGCGATCTGGTTGACCACCTCCGGCATCACCGGGTTGACCTTGCCCGGCATGATCGAGGAGCCCGCCTGACGCGCCGGCAGGTTGATCTCGCCGAAGCCGGCGCGCGGCCCCGATGACAGCAGGCGCAGGTCGTTGCACACCTTGGACAGGCGGACCGCGGCGCGCTTGAGCGTACTCGACAGCAGCACGAAATCGCCGCAATCCTGGGTGGACGCGATCAGGTTCGGCGCCGTGCGCACCGGTGCGCCACTGACCTCGGCCAGCAGCCGGCATACCAGCGGGGCGTAGTCGGGGTGGGCAGTGATGCCGGTGCCGATCGCGGTGGCACCCATGTTGATCTCGCACAACTGCGCGGCCGCCGCCTTCAACCGGCGCTCGTCATCGGCCAGCATCCCGACGTAGGTCTCGAACTCCTGCCCCAGGGTCATCGGCACCGCGTCCTGCATCTGGGTGCGCCCCATCTTCAGAATGTCGGCGAACGCCGCCGCCTTGCGCTCGAACGCCGCACGCAGGTAGGCCATCGCGTCGACCAGACGCAGGGCAACGGTGTAGCACGCCAGCTTGAGCGCGGTCGGATATACGTCGTTGGTCGACTGCCCCATGTTCACATGCTCGTTGGGGTGCAGGTGCGCATACGCGCCGCGCTCATGGCCGAGCAGCTCGAGCGCGCGATTGGCGATGACCTCGTTGGCGTTCATGTTGGTCGAGGTGCCGGCCCCGCCCTGGATGACATCGACAATGAAATGCTCGTGCAGCTGGCCGGCGATGATCTCGCTGCAGGCCGCTTCGATCGCCTTGGCGCGGCGTTCGTCGAGCAGCCCCAGGCGGCAGTTGGCCTCGGCCGCGGCCTTCTTGATCTGCGCCAGCGCACGAATCAGGTCGGGATAGGCCGCGATGCTGATGCCGCTGATCGGGAAGTTCTCGCAGGCGCGCAAGGTGTGAACGCCGTAGTACGCCGAAGCCGGCACCTCGCGATCGCCCAGCAGGTCGTGCTCCATGCGAACGGCCAATGTATTCACGCTCATCTCCTTCGAATCAGAACCGAATGTCTCCAGGACCCGGCACGAACGCTGCGTTTCGTGGCCGGATTGCCGGAAAGGTGTTTGCTTGAAGGCGGCGATCGTACCCCAACCTTGCTGCATTGCATCAAACCCGGGGTGCGCGGCGTGCCCATCCCGGGTACGCGCCTGCGCATCCTCGCCTCCTACGACAGCGGGAAGGCCCCGGGGCGGGGGGTACGGTCGACCGCGGGCCGAGCGCGCGAACGGCACCGCGTCGTGCGCTCGTATTAGAATGCCCGGTCGGATTCTTGCATCCCCGCCCAGCCATCAGGAGAACCCCATGCCCCTCGTTTCCATGCGCCAGCTGCTCGACCACGCCGCCGAACACGGCTATGGCCTGCCCGCGTTCAACGTTAACAACCTCGAACAGGTCCAGGCCATCATGGAAGCCGCCGCCGAGTGCGACAGCCCGGTGATCATGCAGGCCTCGGCCGGCGCGCGTAAGTACGCGGGCGAGGCCTTCCTGCGCCACCTCATCGACGCCGCCGTCGAGACCTACCCGAACATCCCCATCGTCATGCACCAGGACCACGGCCAGTCGCCGGCGGTGTGCATGGCGGCGATCCGCTCCGGCTTCTCCAGCGTGATGATGGACGGCTCGCTGCTGGAAGACGGCAAGACGCCCTCCTCCTACGACTACAACGTCGCCGTCACCCGCGAGGTGGTGAAGTTCTCGCACGCGATCGGCGTCAGCGTCGAAGGCGAGCTCGGCTGCCTCGGGTCGCTCGAGACCGGCCAGGCCGGCGAGGAAGACGGCGTCGGCGCCGAAGGCACGCTCGACCACAGCCAGATGCTGACCGACCCCGACCAGGCCGCCGACTTCGTCAAGCAGACCGACTGCGACGCGCTCGCGATCGCCATCGGCACCAGCCACGGCGCCTACAAGTTCAGCCGCAAGCCCACCGGCGACATCCTCGCGATCGAGCGCATCAAGCAGATCCACGCCCGCATCCCCAACACCCACCTGGTGATGCACGGCTCGAGCTCGGTGCCGCAGGAGCTGCTCGAGATCATCCGCCAGTACGGCGGCGACATGAAGGAGACGTACGGCGTGCCGGTCGAGGAGATCGTGCAGGGCATCAAGTACGGCGTGCGCAAGATCAACATCGACACCGACATCCGCCTGGCGATGACCGGCGCGGTGCGCAAGTTCCTGGTCGAGAACCCGTCGAAATTCGACCCGCGCGAGTTCAACAAGCCCGCTCGCGAGGCCGCCAAGC
>JAGFIV010000043.1 GCA_024103275.1 Flavobacteriales bacterium | reverse complement strand
GCAGCGCGATCACCGCCCCGGCGAGCAGCGCCAGGGCCAATGCCGCCACCGCGCCGAGGCCGGCCAGCGCGGACCACGCCAGGCGCCGCGCGAGCGTCTCGCGCAGACGGGAAATCCTGGCAGCACGTACGGTATTCGGCATGATCTCTCCCGGCAGCCGTGGGGACCGCGGACTATACCCTGCCAAACCGTATGTCGATATTGCACGAAGGCGCTATGCCGTATTTCACGCTGACGTGAAAGATCCGGGCCCTACACCGCAAATACGCGGCAAATACCTCGCCATCCCGCCCCGAAGCGGCTATAGTCCGGGGCGCTGCGTCCCTGACCAATCAGGCGCCGCCCCTCCTGCAACGATTCCTCCAGCCGCCCGCCGGCCCGAATCCACTCCGCACGTCTCGATTGGTGCCGCTCGCTCGCGACCGGCAGACGCTGCCGAACAGAATCTAATGACCCAAGACATCGATTTCGCCAGCCTCGGGCTGGCCGAACCCCTGCTGCGCGCCGTTTCCGAAGCAGGCTATACCCAGCCGACGCCGATCCAGGCCCAGGCCATCCCGCAGGTGCTCGCCGGTGGCGACCTCCTCGCCGCCGCCCAGACCGGCACCGGCAAGACCGCCGGCTTCACCCTGCCGGTGCTGCACCAGCTGGCCCGGACCCACGCCCACCCCCACCCGCCCGGCCGCCCGCGCTGCCTGATCCTGACCCCGACGCGCGAACTCGCGGCCCAGGTCGAGGAGTCGGTGAAGACCTACGGCAAGCACCTGCCGCTGACCTCGCTGGTGATGTTCGGCGGCGTCAACATCAACCCGCAGATCGCCGCGCTGAAGAAGCGGGTCGACATCCTGGTCGCCACTCCGGGCCGCCTGCTCGACCACGTCGGCCAGCGCACGCTCGACCTGTCCGGCATCGAGATCCTGGTGCTCGACGAAGCCGACCGCATGCTCGACATGGGCTTCATCCGCGACATCCGCAAGATCCTCGCGCTACTGCCGAAGAAGCGCCAGAACCTGCTGTTCTCGGCCACCTTCTCCGACGAGATCCGCGAGCTCGCCCACGGCCTGCTCCACGACCCGCGCACGGTCGAGGTCGCCCCGCGCAACACCACCGCCGAACGGGTGGACCAGGCGGTCTACATGGTCGGCCAGAAGCAGAAGCGCGAACTGCTCGCCCACCTGATCAAGGAAAAGCAGTGGTTCCAGGCGCTGGTGTTCACCCGCACCAAGCACGGCGCCAACCGCCTTTCCGAGTGGCTGGAGAAGGCCGGCGTATGCAGCGCCGCGATCCACGGCAACAAGTCGCAGAGCGCGCGGGTCAAGGCGCTGGACGGCTTCAAGGACGGCAGCGTCACCGTGCTGGTGGCCACCGACATCGCCGCGCGCGGCATCGACATCGATTCGCTCACCCACGTGGTGAACTACGAGATCCCCAACATCCCGGAAACCTACGTGCACCGCATCGGGCGCACAGGCCGCGCCGGGGCCAGCGGCACCGCCCTCTCCCTGTGCGATGCCGAGGAACGCCCCTACCTGCGCGACATCACCAAATTGATCGCCCGGTCCATCCCCGTGGTGGAGGAACACCCCTACCCGGCCACCGGCGAGGCGGCGCAACCGATCGTGCCGGAAACACCCAAGGGCCAACGGCGACAGGAACGTGGCCGCCAGGAGCACAACCGCCGCCACGACAAGGGCCGCCCTGGCAAGGGGCAACAGCGCCAGTCACGGCCGCAAGCGGAAGCACCGGCCCAGGAGCCCCGTGCCAGGCAGGAGGAACGCCAAGGCGGGGCCCGGCCGCCGCGCAAGGACCAAGGCCGCATGAACGGGCACACGCCCCGCCCCGCCCATGCAGGACAAGATCAAGCAGTGCAGGCACCACGCCCAGCCGAAGGGGAAAGGCCCGCCAAACAGGAGGCCGTCCAATTCTCCAAGGATTTCGAGGCGCTTACGCGCGAGCTGATGCAGGATCTGCGGGAAACCGCCGGTGTGGCACCCAAGGACCCCTCCAAAGGGCGGAGGCGCTGGTTCGGCCGTCGCGGCGGAAAGCGCGGCTGATCGGGAATTCGGGCACCAGACCCGCGCGGAACCATGCCCGGTCCGCCGAGGATGCCCGTTCGGGTGCGCCCATCAATTGGAGCGGACGAAATCGTGCTGCGGCAGTTCCTTGCCCTCCGCCTTGGCCCGCGCCAGCTCCGCCTGTAGCTGCTTGCTGGTCATGCTGCTGCCGTCGTGGCTCCAGCCCGGCGGACCGAAAATGTACATCAGCTTGTTCCTCAGGCCCGGTGCCTTCTTCACGTCCTTCCAGATCTCCTGGAACTCGAACAGGTTATGCGTCACCGGATTGTAGGTGCCGGGGTCGTGGCTGATGCCGAACTTGGCCTTCACCCCCGGTATCGGTGCCTGGAACGTGCCGTAGAGCTTGTCCCAAATGGAAAGCATGCCGCCGTGGTTGCGGTCCAGGTATTCGGTGTTGCTGCTGTGGTGCACCACGTGGATATATGGCGTATTGAACACCTTTTCATACCACCCCAGGCTGGGCACCAGTTGGCTGTGCAGGAAGAACTGGTAGAAGGAATTGATGATCAGGCAGGTGGCGATCATGATGGGCTCGAAGCCCACCATGGGCATCCACATCCAGTAGATGGGCTTGAACAGGGTGATGAACCAACCGTTGCGGATGCTGATGGTCAGGTTGTACTCGTGCCCGCTGTGGTGCGGCAAGTGTGCGGCCCACAGCAGGCGCACGTTGTGGCACAGGCGGTGGTGCCAATAGAAGTTGTGGTCGTCGAAAATGGCGCAGATGATCCAGACGTACCACGCGAAGCCCAGGGTGGTGTAACCCAGGTAGTGTTCGCGCAACGGGGCGAAAGCCTGGAACAGCCACAGGTACAAGGTGATCTCGAACACGTTGGTGACCACCCGCATCACGGTGGCCCCCATGCCGATGACGAAGCCGGAAAGGCTTTCCTTCAGGTCGAACAGGTGTTTGGCACGCAGGTATTCCAGGATGATGAGCACCAGGAAGATCGGGTAGACATACTTGATCCCGACACCCTCGATCTCCAGCGCGGGCAGCTGGGACTTCATGTGAAGCCAAGCTTCGATGGGGTTGAATGGCATGGAGCGGGTTTGGGTGATGGAGGGCCGGGGGCCAAATGTATCCAGCCTGCCCTACGGTGAATCCCTGAAAAGTGAAGGGCCCGGCGGTTTGCCGGGCCCTTCACTGGCTGGATCAAACGTCGGGTCACTCGCCCAACTCCTTCTTGATGGCGTTGTACTTCGCCTCGTCGCCCGTCTTGGCGTAGATCACCTTCAACTGCTGCATGGCCGCACGGTCCTCCGGCTTCAGTTCATGCGCCTTCTCGAAATACGGAATGGTCTTCTGGTAGATCTTGTCCGCCTCCGTCTTGCACGCCAAGTACTGCTTTTCATCCTTGATCTGGTTGCACTTGTCGTACTCGTAGGCCGCCCGGTTGTTGTACAACACCCCGATGTTGTAATAGCTGTCGAAGAAGTTGGGGTCCACCTTGATGCTTTGCTGGTAGGCCTCCTCCGCCAGCCCGTACCATTTCAGCATGTCCTGTTCGGATACCTCGCCCTCCTTGGGATTGGCCTTGCCGTCGTACAAGCTGCCCAGCACGGAATACAGCACCGGGTTTTCCGGGTCGTTCTTGATCGCGTCCTTCACGCTGGCCTCGGCCTCGCCCATCTTGTCCGCCTCCAGCAGGAAGGCCACCTCATCCAGCCGCAGCTCCTTGTTGTCCGGGAAACGGGCCACGCCCTGCTTGGTGGTGGCGATGGCCCCGTCCAGGTCGCCCTTGCGCTTCTTCATGCTCGCCAGGTAGCGGTACACGTCCGGCTTGTTGTAGCCGATGTCGATGCATTGCTGGTAGCGCTGCATGGCCATGTCCAGGTCGCCCTTGGATTCGTAGGCCAGCGCGCTGTTGAACACCGCGTTGGTGTCCACGCGGCCCAGGGCCTTGGCGATCGCCTCACTTTCGTTGTAATCCGCGATGGCCTTGTCGTAGTCCTTGGCCGTGAATGCATCGTTGCCCCCGTTGAGCGCCGCGATCTGCAGGTTCTGGAGCAATTGGTTGTTCTCGTCCTTGTAGCTCCCCTTGGCATCCAGTTCCTTGGCCTTGATCAGGCTTTCCGCGGATTTTTTCAGCGCATCCGGGAATTTGGCCTTCAGCGCCTCGTCCGTCCCCAAGGCGATCTGGGCGTAGATGTTGCCCCGGTAGCGCCAGGTCTTTTCCTTGTTGGCCGTGGCCTCGTTGGTGATGGCCGGCTCGATGAACTCCACCGCCTTCTCGAAGTTGCGGTCGGTCATGTAGTTGTAGGCGCTCACCACCATGTGGTTCTGGGCGTGCAGCCCGGCTGCGGCCACCAAGGCCGCGCCCAGGATCAGGTATTTCATGGTCATCGGGTTCTTATTCCTCGCCGTTATCAATTTCGGTGCCATCCCCGCCATTGCCATCCTCCGGCCCGGCATCCGCCTCGCCGTTCCCGTTCTCCTCCTCGGCCAGGGATCCGTCCACCTTGGCCACGGCAGCGATGGCGTCGTCCTTGTTCAGCTCGATCAACCGCACGCCCTGCGTGGCCCGGCCCAGTATGCGCATCTCATCCAGGCCCATGCGGATGGTGAGGCCGCTGCGGTTGATGATCATCAACTGGTCATCGTCCTGCACCGCCTTGATGGCGATCAGCCCGCCGGTTTTTTCGGTCACCTGCAGGGTCTTCACCCCCTTGCCGCCCCGGTTGGTGATCCGGTAGTCCTCCACCGGGCTGCGCTTGCCGTAGCCGTTCTCGCTCACCACCAGCACCTGGGTGGTCTCCAGCTCGGCCCCCTCCACGGTGACCATGCCCACCACCTCGTCCTTGGCATCGGCCAGCATCATGCCGCGCACGCCGCTGGCGCCGCGGCCCATGGGGCGCACGCGGTCCTCCTCGAAGTGGACCGCCTTGCCGGCCTTGCTGGCGATGATGATGTGGCTCTTGCCGTTGGTGAGCTTGGCCTCCAGCAGCTCGTCGCCCTCGCGGATGCCCACGGCGATGATGCCGTTGGTGCGGGGGCGGCTGTAGGCCTCCAGGGTGGTCTTCTTGATCACGCCCCGCTTGGTCACCAGCACCACGTAGTGGTTGTTGATGTAGTCCTCGTCCTTCAGGCCGGTGACGTTGATGTAGGCCAGCACCTTGTCGTCGCCCTCCAGCTGCACCATGTTCTGGATCGCGCGGCCCTTGCTCTGGCGGCTGCCCTCGGGGATGTCGAACACGCGCATCCAGTAGCAGCGCCCCTTGCGGGTGAAGATCAGCAGGTAGTTGTGGTTGGTGGCCACGAAGAGCTGCTCCAGGAAGTCCTCGTCGCGGGCGCTGCCTCCCCGGCGGCCCTTGCCGCCGCGCCCTTGGGTGCGGAACTCGTTCAGCGGGGTCCGCTTGATGTAGCCCAGGTGGCTGATGGTGACCACCATGGCATCGTCGGCGATCAGGTCCTCGATGCTCATGTCGCCGCTGGCCTCCACGATCTGCGTGCGGCGCTTGTCACCGTACTTGTCGCGCACCTCGATGGTCTCCGCCTTGATGATGTCGTACTGCATGTCCTCGTTGGCGAGCACGGCGCGCAGGTGATCGATCAGCTTCATCAGCTCGGCATGCTCCTCGCGGATCTTGTCGCGCTCCAGGCCGGTGAGGCGCTGCAGGCGCATGTCCAGGATGGCACGTGCCTGGATGTCGCTCAACCCGAACTGGGCCATCAGGCCCTCGCGGGCGATGTCGGGCGTTTCGCTGGCGCGGATCAGGGCGATCACCTCGTCCAGGTGGTCCAGCGCGATCAGCAGGCCTTCCAGGATATGGGCCCGTTCCTCGGCCTTGCGCAGGTCGAAGCGCGTGCGCCGCAGCACCACGTCGTGGCGGTGTTCCACGAAGTGCTTGATCAGGTCCTTCAGGCCCAGCAGCTGCGGGCGGCCTTTCACCAGCGCGATGTTGTTCACGCTGAAGCTCGTTTGCAGCGGGCTGTACTTGTATAGCTGGTTCAGCACCACGGTGCCCATGGCCTCGCGCTTCACGTCGTAGGCCAGGCGGATGCCGTTGCGGTCGCTGTAGTCGTTCACCTCGCTGATGCCCTCGATGCGGCCTTCGTTCACCAGCTCGGCCACGCCCTTGTACAGCTGCACGGCCTTGTTCACCTGGTACGGGATCTCCGTGGCGATGATGGTCTCGCGCCCGGTCTTGGGGTCTTCCTCGATGTGGCACTTGCCGCGCAGCAGGATCCGGCCGCGGCCGGTCTCATACGCCTCGCGGATGCCGTCGGTGCCGTAGATCACCCCGCCGGTGGGGAAGTCGGGGCCCTTGATGTGCTCCATCAGGCCCGCCGTGTCGATGTCGCGGTGGTCGATGTATGCCACGATGCCGTTGCACACCTCGGTAAGGTTGTGGGGCAGCATGTTGGTGGCCATGCCCACGGCGATGCCGGCGGCGCCGTTCACCAACAGGTTGGGGATGCGGGTGGGCATCACCGACGGCTCCTCCAGGGTGTCGTCGAAGTTGGGCCGCATGTCCACGGTCTCCTTGTCCAGGTCGGCCATCACCTCCTCGGCGAGCCGGCGCATGCGCACCTCGGTGTACCGCATGGCCGCCGGGCTGTCCCCGTCGATGCTCCCGAAGTTGCCCTGGCCGTCCACCAGGGGATAGCGCATGCTCCACTCCTGGGCCATGCGCACCATGGCGTCATACACGCTCTGGTCGCCGTGCGGGTGGAATTTGCCGAGCACCTCCCCCACCACCCTGGCGCTCTTCTTGTAGGGCCGGGTGCTGCCCATGCCCAGGCCTTCCATGCCGAAAAGCACGCGCCGGTGCACGGGCTTGAAGCCGTCGCGCACGTCGGGCAGCGCCCGGCTGACGATCACCGACATCGAATAGTCGATGTAGGCGGTCTTCATCTCGTTCTCGATGTTGATCGGGATGATCTTCTCTCCTCCTTCTTCTGCCATTCTGTTCGTTTGTGGAGCCTCGCACGGTTCTTGTCCCCCTCTGCGAAAGCGGCCCCGAAGTTACCCCGATCCGCCATAGCGCCCGAGGGCAATTTTCCACAACCGCACACGGCTTTGTGAATAAAAGAAAACAGCGACGAACGGGCCCTCACCGGACATTGGGATAGCTTGGCCCCGCCCCCTGGCCCGTAACTTGCGGATGCCGGGAACGGTTGCAAGGACGGGAACGTTCTACCTTCGACACCAGAACAACGACATGGACGCAAAATTTTCGCCGAGAGTAAAGGAGATCATCGGGTACAGCCGCGAGGAAGCGTTGCGCCTGGGGCACGACCACATCGGCATCGAGCATATCCTGCTGGGGCTCATCCGCGGCGGGGAAGGCAACGCGGTGAAGATCCTCCACCACTTGGACGTGGACCTGGACGACCTGCGCAAATTGGTCGAGGCCGGCATGGAGCCCGCCAACTCGATACGGCCGCCGGACAAGGACAAGATCACCCTGGTGAAGCAGGCCGAGAAGATGCTGAAGATCACCTTCCTCGAGGCCAAGCTCTTCAAAAGCCCCCAGATCGACACCGAGCACGTCCTGCTGAGCATCCTCAAGGACCATGACAATTTGGCCACCCGTGCGCTCAACCGCATGAACGTGGATTACGACAGCGTGAAGCACGAGGTGGAGGCCATCCTGGCGGGCGGCGCCCCCCCTGCCACCGGCATCAGCCGCCCCAGGCCCAAGGCGCAGGGGCCGCAGAGCACGGACGACGACGATGATGACAGCGGCAGCACCAGCTACGGCGGAGGCGGGGCCAAGAAACCGGCGGACAGCAAGAGCAAGACGCCGGTGCTGGACAACTTCGGGCGCGACCTGACCAAGCTTGCCGAGGACGGCAAGCTGGACCCCATCGTGGGGCGCGAGAAGGAGATCGAGCGTGTGAGCCAGATCCTCAGCCGCCGCAAGAAGAACAACCCGGTGCTGATCGGTGAGCCCGGCGTGGGCAAGAGCGCCATCGCCGAGGGCTTGGCCCTGCGCATCGTGCAGCGCAAGGTGAGCCGCGTGCTGTTCGGCAAGCGCATCGTGGCGCTGGACATCGCCAGCCTGGTGGCGGGCACCAAGTACCGCGGCCAGTTCGAGGAGCGCATGAAGGCGGTGATGCACGAGCTGGAAAGCAGCCCCGACGTCATCCTGTTCATCGACGAGATCCACACCATCGTGGGGGCCGGCGGCGCATCGGGCTCGCTCGATGCCAGCAACATGTTCAAGCCCGCCTTGGCGCGCGGCGAGATCCAGTGCATCGGTGCCACCACCCTGGACGAGTACCGCCAGTACATCGAAAAGGACGGGGCCTTGGAGCGCCGTTTCCAGAAGGTGCTGGTGGAGCCCACGAGCGTGGATGAGACCATCCAGATCCTGAACAACATCAAGGAGAAGTACGAGGACCACCACAACGTGGAGTTCACCCCCCAGGCGGTGGAGGCCTGCGTGAAGCTGACCAACCGCTACATCACCGACCGGCACCTGCCGGACAAGGCCATCGACGCGCTGGACGAGGCGGGCAGCCGGGTACACATCAGCAACATCGTGGTGCCGCAGAACATCCTCGACGTGGAGAAGAAAATCGAGGAGATCAAGGAGGAGAAGAACAAGGTGGTGCGCAGCCAGCGCTACGAGGAGGCGGCCAAGCTGCGCGACCGGGAGCGCACCCTGCTGGAGGAGCTGGAGGCGGCCAAGAAGAAATGGGAGGAGGAGAGCCGCACCCACCGCACGGTGGTCACCGAGGAGAACGTGGCCGAGGTGGTGGCCATGATGAGCGGCATCCCGGTGCAGCGCATCGCCGAGAAGGAAAGCGGCAAGCTGCGCCGCATGAAGGAGGAAATGGTGGGCAAGGTGATCGGCCAGGAGGAGGCGGTGAGCAAGGTGGTGAAGGCCATTCAGCGCAACCGCGCAGGCCTGAAGGACCCCAACCGCCCCATCGGCAGCTTCATCTTCCTGGGCCCCACCGGCGTGGGCAAGACCCAGCTGGCCAAGGAGCTGGCGCGCTACATGTTCGACACCGAGGACGCCCTGATCCGCATCGACATGAGCGAGTACATGGAGAAGTTCTCCGTGAGCCGCCTCATCGGTGCGCCCCCCGGCTACGTGGGTTATGAGGAAGGCGGGCAGCTCACCGAGAAGGTGCGCCGCCGCCCCTACTCCATCGTGCTGCTGGACGAGATCGAGAAGGCCCACCCGGACGTGTTCAACCTGCTGCTGCAAGCCTTGGACGACGGGCAGATGACCGACAGCCTGGGCCGGAAGATCGACTTCCGCAACACGATCATCATCATGACCTCCAACATCGGTGCCCGCGACCTGCAGGACTACGGCACCGGCGTGGGCTTCGGCACCAAGGCCCGCGAGGAGGGACGCGCCGAGGCCAACCGCGGCATCGTGGAAAAGGCGCTGAGGAAAGCCTTCGCGCCGGAATTCCTCAACCGGATCGACGACATCATCATGTTCAACTCGCTCAAGCGGGAGGACATCCACAAGATCATCGACATCGAGCTGGGCTACGTGTACAAGCGCATCGGCGAGCTGGGCTACGAGATCAAGCTCACCGATGAGGCCAAGGACTTCCTGGGCGACAAGGGCTACGACGAGAAGTTCGGCGCCCGGCCGCTGAAGCGTGCCATCCAGAAGTACATCGAGGACCCCATGGCCGAGGAGATCATCAACCAGAACGTGGAGGAAGGCGACAAGATCACCGTGGGCCTGAACAAGGACAAGAACGACGTGTCGATCAAGGTGACCAAGGCCAAGAAGAAACTGGCCAAGGGCGACGAGGGGAAGCCGGAGGACGGCAAGACCGATCCCGCCTAGACCGGACGCACCATCGCGCAGGGGGCTGCCCGCAGGGGCGGCCCTTTTTCCTTTTCATGCTGCCGTGCCTGTGGGGGCTACCACCCCTGCTCCCCCTGCGGGCTGCGCTGGAAACCCGTGCTGAAGCCGAGGCCCACGTTGAAAAAGCGGTAGGGGCCGCCGGTGTCCGTGCGGCCGGGAAAACGGTCCAGGCCGATCACCCCAGGGCCGAATTCGCTCATGTCGCGGTGATAGCCCACCGAAATGCCGAACGCCAGGTTGTCCGTGGCATGGATGAAATAGGCGGCGTTCAGCCCCCAGCCCAGGTCGGCCTGCCGCCGGCTGTCCGGGCAGGTGCCGCACTTCCAGTCCCAAATGGCCTGGCCCACCTTCGCGTTCAGCTCATAGAAGGAGCGCGGCCCGGTGTAGCGGCCCCACGACAGCTTGCCATAGAGCAGCAGGCGGTTCACCGAGCCGATGGTCCACTCCGGCGCCAAGGCGCGCTCGTTCAGTTCGTACCACGTATGGTTGGCCCCTGCACCGATCCCCAGGCCCTTGTGCAGCGGGAAGCTGATGGACGCATCCACCTGGCCGAGCACGTCGGTCAGCCCGTTGAACACCGGTGCGTCCAGCGCCACGGGCAGGAACAGGAAGCCTTGCGCGCGGGGCCTGAAATCGGGCGTTTTCTGGGCCTGCCCGGTTGCGGGCCACAGCACGGCCGCCGCGATGATGGCGAATACCCTCATGCCTGCCGGACGGTGAAACGGCGTTCCGTCCGCTGGGTGTCCGTGGCGATCTCCAGGTAGTACACCCCTTCCTGCCCGGCCTCCAGCGGCAGTTCCAGCACGTGTTCCCCCTCGGGCACCGTCCCGGACGGCCACCGCTTCAGGGGCTCGTGCACCGACGACAACAGGGTGGTACGGACCTCGGTTTCCCGCGGCATTTTCACCCGCACATGCAGCCGTTCCGGATGGTACATCACCTGCACGTCCAGCAGCCGCACATGCTGCGGGATGGGCATGTGGTGCTGGCGCAGGTACTGCTTGAAGCGCCGCACGGCGATCACCACCACCAAAATGGACAGGGTGATCAACAAGGCGGTGCGGAAGCTCTCGATCATGGCTTGTTCACAGCGCGATCACCCCTTCCACGCCGGCCACCCGGTCGTAGCGGTTCACCACCTCGTCGGCGCTCATCATCACCTCGCGCACGGTCAGGCTCAGGTACTTGCCGCCCTTGCTGTACTTGCGCAGCACCTCCGCCTCCGGCGGGAACAGCGCCAGCAGCTTGTCCAGGCGGTCCTGGTCCGGCTCAAAGATGAACTTGAACATGTACACCGACGGCCACTCATGCACCTGGTCCAGCGCCTTGCGCATGCGGTTGCGTGCTTCCTCGTGGGGCATGGCGCAAAGGTAGCCCCCGGCACAGGCACCCGCGCGGGCGTGCAGCCGGGGCCCGTCCGTCCGCCCTACGGGATACCCCCCCTGGCCCCCCACGCGCCGCGGCACCGTCCCGGCCATGGCCTCATCGACGAAGTCCATGCCAAGTCTTTTCAGCTTTCAGCTTTCATCTTTCATCCCGCCGAAGCCTTGGCGAAAGCGGATCATCTTTCCCTGAACTTTGCCTTTCCCCGCGTGTACCGGTACCCGAAACCCGATCCATGAAAAGGACCCCGGCCCTCCTGTTGGCCTATTGGCTGCCCCTCTGGTGCATCGCGCAGGCCGGCGAGGTGGCGGCACCGGCGCAGCGCATGGCACCGCAATCCAACCTGCAAGGGGCGTGGGACCGTTCCGCGAACGCCGACCGGGCCGAACACTGGCGCGAAGCCAGCAGCGCCACGCCGGGCGATGCCACCATCCAGTGGAACTGGTTCCGCAGCGAATACGACGCGTTGAACAGCCGCAACAACGGGACGCTGGGCGAGCGCGACCGCGCCGAGCTGGGCAACATCGCGGGGCTGATCGCGAAGACGGCGCCCAACAGCTTCGAGCACCACCTGGCCGACTACTACCTGCTCTTCCCGGCGGAGCGCGCCTTCGATGAGCTGGCGGCGGCGGCCGCGATCGCCCCGGAGCGGCCCGAGCTGATCTCGCCGATGCTCTCCAAGGCCCTGCGCGACGGCGATGCCGTGGCGCTGAAGCAGTGGGGCGCGGCCTTGGACGGGCGCGGGGGGCTCGCCCCTGCCCTGAAGACCGTGGCGCGGGACGTCCTGTTGGGTGTGCCCGCCGATGCCGTCCTGTTCGCCAATGGCGACATGGACGTGCAGCCGTTGATCGTGGCCCGGCAGCTCCGGCAGGACAAGGCGGGGGTGCTGGTGGTGGACCGCCGCCTGCTGGCCGATGCGGGCTACCGGGCGCGTACCTGGGCGCAGGCCGGCGGCCGGGGCGCGGTGCCGGATGCGGGCCCCGGCTTTGCCAGGGCCTTGCTGGAAAGCTCCGGGCGGCCGGTGTACTTCACCCTGAGCATGGACCGGCCGTGGCTGGAAGCCTTCCCCGGCCGGCTGCATGCCGTGGGTGCCGTCTTCCGCGTGGGCCCACCCTCCCCGGAAGATGCCGACCTGCTGGCGCAGCGCTGGAAGGCCATGCGCAAGCCCGTGGATGCGGGGCCGCTGAGCCGCAACTACCTGCTGCCCGGCGCGGTGCTCCTGGGGCAGCTGCGCCAAAGCGGCGACCTGCGGGAGGCCGCCCGCGTGGAGGCCGACCTGCGCCGCATCGCCGTGGCCACCGGTGCCACCGGAACGCTCAGGCAACAGGGGATCCTCCAACACTGAGCACGACCATGGGCCTTTTCCGCAACGACCCCGTGGACCTCAGCGACGAACGCCTGATGGAACTGGTGACGCGCGGCCAGGAGCGCGCCTTCGCCGTGCTGTACGACCGCTACCGGCGCAAGCTCCTCACCTACTTCCACCGCATGCTGTGGCAGGACCATGAGCGGGCGCAGGACTTCCTGCAGGAGCTGTTCACCAAGATCGCGCAGCGGCCCGAAAGCTTCCGGCCCGGACGGCCCTTCCGCACCTGGCTATACAGCGTGGCCAACAACATGTGCAAGAATGAATACCGCCGCATGGCCATCCGCACCGATGCGCTGCCCCACCTGAAGGCGTCGGCCAACCACACGGCCCAGGCCGACGGCGGCGGACAGGTGGACCGCGACCAATTCAACGCGCGGCTGGGCGAAGAGCTGGACAAGCTGGACCCCGACCACAAGGCGGCCTTCGTCATGCGCTACGAGGAAGACCTCTCCATCAAGGAGATCGCCGCCGCCTTCGGCATCTCCGAGGGCACCGTGAAAAGCCGCCTGTTCTACACCGTGCGCAAGCTCGCGGCCGCCCTGCCCGAGTTCGACCCGCGCCCCCAACCAACCTCCCCGGCAACGGGACGATGATGCAGACCATGGAACGCCCGGAACGATATGACCCCGAGGACATCGAGCACCTGATGCTGGAGCGCCCGTTCGAGGAACTGCTGGCGGAAGAGAAGGCCTTTGTGCTGCGCCACCTGCAGGACGGCGCCGAGTATGAACGCATGCGCGCCCTGCTGCTGCACATGCAGGTGGAAAGCGGCCGGCAACCACCGCTGGAGGCCGACCCGGCCGTGCGCGAACACGTGCTGACGGCCTTCCGCGAGCACCGCCAACCGCAATGGCGCATCTGGCTGAACAGCGTGGGGGCCTTCCTGTTGCCGGCACGGCCCGTGCACTACTGGCGGCCGGCGCTGGCCTTGGGGGCCGTGGCCGTGGTCACCATCACCTCCATCACCCTGTGGAACGCCATGCACCCGCAAGGGAACAAGGTGCTGGCCGAGGTGCAACAGCCGAAGGCACCACCGGCCCAGCCCGAACTGCGTCCCTCCGGGGAAAGCACCGGGGCCGCCCATGTGCAGCCGCCTGCGGAGACGGCCGCCCCTATCCTGCAAGAGGAAACCACCGTGCAGGAAAACCTGGACCTGGAGCAAGCGCAAGTGGAACAAAGGGCTGCGGCCCCCACGCCCTCCCCTGCCACCGCCGGCAACCAAGCCGCAGGGGGTGCCATCACCACCATGGCCGCGGACATGGACCAACCCCCTCCGCCGCCACCCGTCGCCAGCACCGACGACCTGGCTCCCCGGGAAGATATGGCCCGGACCATGCGGAACGTCGCAGCCGCCAAGACGGAAGCCGCTGCCGAACGCCTCCCCCCGCCACACACCGAGGACCAGCTCCTGGGCCTGCTGCGCGCCGCTTGGTGAGGAAAGGGTGTCGTGGTTCGTGGGGCGTAGTTCGTAGGGCTTAGTTCGCAGGGCGTAGTTAACAGTTCGCGGTTCGTAGTTCTCAGCCGTGCGTTACGGCCCGGGCAGTGGCACTTCGATTGCACGAGCCAAAACGGATGCCGGCCGCCCATTAGCGAATTGCCCCTTTGCTCCATTGCCCCATTGGCTCATTGGCAAATTGGCAAATTCCCCCACTCCTTCCTGCCGCAGGGTCCGCTGCGCGAGACCGCTGCGGAAGCACGCAGGGCGTAGAGCTTATTTCGTTGGGCGCAGCTCGCGGTTCGTAGTTCTCAGTGGTGCGCTACGGCCCGGGCAGTGGCCCTTCGATCGCATGCGCCAAACGGATGCCGGCCGCCCATTGGCGAATTGCCCCATTGCCCCATTGGCAAATTGGCTTATTGGCAAATTGGCTTATTGGCTCATTGGCAGGAACAGTGGGCGATTGCTAACCATCAGCGCGAACGGTTGTGCACCCAACAGCCCCCACCCGTCCTCGCGAGCAACTGTGCATTTGACACCCCCCTCCCGTCTTCGCGAGGGGTTGTGCATTCAACAACCCCGAAGCGATCCATGATTTTGAACCCGGCTTGGAGATTAAAGATCGCTTCGGCTGAAACAGCCTCGCGATGACGATTCCCGTCCTCGCGAGCAACTGTGCACTCAACACCCCCCTCCCGTCTTCGCGAGGGGTTGTGCATTCAACAACCCCGAAGCGATCTTTGATTTGAACCCGACATGGGAATTAAAGATCGCTTCGGCCGGAACGGCCTCGCGAGTCCGGTGGGGCTAAGACGGCATCGCAAGGAAGACAGGGCCGGGACGGCATCGCCAGAACGGTAAGGCATCCGACCCCCAAAAAAGCGAAGCCCCCCAAAACGCTTGGAGGGCTTGCGGCTCTAAGGGAGCCTCCTGTCAGATTTGAACTGACGACCTGCTCATTACGAATGAG
>JAGFIV010000037.1 GCA_024103275.1 Flavobacteriales bacterium | reverse complement strand
CGGTACTATAACACGCGGATCATGGAAGCAAGATTCAAAAGCCTATCGATTTTCGAGTTCCAAGAGCTCTTTCCCGATGATGCAGCTTGCCTGGCCAATTGGCCCGGATGAAGTGGGGGAACGGCCTCGCTTGTCGCCAGTGCGGCCCTGGGCGCTACTGTGCCGCCCCGGAGCCATTTCACCGGCCATGCACGAGGTGCCGCCACACGGAATACCCCCCCGCCGGCACGCCGGTCCCCCACGTCAACCGGGCCAAGTGGGCCAGGCAAGCTGCATCATCGGGAAAGAGCTCTTGGAACTCGAAAATCGCTAGGCTTTTGAATCTTGCTTCCATGATCCGCGTGTTATAGTACCGAAGATAGCGGGTTGCACTATCGAATCAAAGTGCCTAATTCAATCGTACGATTCCTCGGAGGTGCCATCGGAAGTTCCGCCTGCTCCGTTGCGGTTGCCGCAGCCCATGCTGCCCAAACCGATGAAAAGCAGTAAAGCGAGAAGCAAACCCTTGTGCGCGATCATTTTATTCCACCTTGGTTCGGATAGGAAACATGAACCCTGTCGCATATGTTCTCCGGAATCCAGAAAAATATGGACCGCCTCCCTTCAACGCATGGTGCAACATCTACTTCGGGCCGTAACCGGCTTCCTGCGGCATCTCTCGGTCCGGCATGAGCGCATCAGTCCGGGCACCGATCACAATCCACCTCCCCGCGAGGGAAAAACAGCGGTACGCCCCGGGCATCCCGGGATCGGCGGTTGATGTTATCCGGATACCACCCTGTCCCCTCCGGCCCCGTTTTGCTTACTTTGGACCGATCAAACAACGCAACCGATGAAGTGGATACTCACCCTCGCCCTGGCCAGCAGCATGGCAGGCGCAGCAATGGCCCAAGTGAAAGGGCAAGGCCTCGGGGATGCCCGGCAGCATGCCGACCGATTGACCGAGTACATGGCCAAGGAGCTGGGCCTGAATGAGACCCAGGTAGAGCGGGTCTCAGTGATCAACTCCGTCTTTGCGGAAAAACTGTTCGCAGCCAGCCAAGAGCCCGCGGAGGAGCGGACCTTCAACAAGGCGGATGAGACCGCCCGCCGCAATGAGGAGCTGAAGGCGGTGCTGACCGCGGAACAGTTTGGGAAGTGGAAGGAACTGGAAAGCCGCCAGACGACCCATACGCCCGATGGCCGGGAGATCCGGTCGGTGGAACCGGTGCGTTGATCTTTGACCGAAGCGATATCATCGGGCGGCCCGGAGTTTCCGGGCCGTTCGATTTTCACCGGCCTCCCTGCGCATGCGGGGGCACCTAGGGCCCGGGCATCCTGGTGCCGGACAGCCTTGGGTTTCCCGTTGCCGGGCCATCCGGGCGGGAGGATGGCGGGGCGGAACGGCCGCTACGGGGAAACGCAGGCATGCCCGGTTGCATCCGCCGGATACCGTGCCCAGGGAACCATGGCACCGGTTGGGGCCTACTTTTGGCATCCCATATCACCAACCAAGACAATGAGCAACGTGTACTATCCGGAATATCTGCAGTTGGACAAGATCCTGAACGCCCAGGAGCCTGAGAGCGACAAGTTGGGCCAGCACGCCCACGATGAAATGCTCTTCATCATCATCCACCAGGCCTATGAGCTTTGGTTCAAGCAATTGCTGCACGAGGTGGGCAGTATCATCGACATCTTCGAGCAGCAGAAGGTGGACGACAACGGCGGCGAACTGAGCATCGTGGTGCACCGCATGCACCGGGTAAACACCATCCTGGACCTGCTGGTGAAGCAGCTGGGCATCCTGGATACGATGACACCGCTGGATTTCCTGGACTTCCGCGACATGCTTCGTCCGGCCAGCGGCTTCCAAAGCCTGCAGTTCAAGATCCTGGAGGCGCGGCTGGGCCTGCGCATGGAGGACCGCTTCGGCAAGCAGTATTACACCAGCCAGCTGAAGCCGGAGCACAAAGCGCAGATCGAGGCGCTGGAAAGCAAGCGCACACTGCGGGAACTGGTGAACGCATGGCTGGAGCGCATGCCCTTCCTGAAAGCCGGGTACTGGCCGGGCGAAGCCAAGTTCTTCGACCAGCTGGAGCAACTCTATGTGGGCTCCCTGGTGAAGGGCGAGGAAGGCAACGCCCAGCTGTGGCGGGAGATCTTCTCCGAAGGGTCCGACAAGCGCCACTTCTCCCCCGCTGCCGCGCGCAGCGCGCTGTTCATCATGCTGTTCCGCGATGAGCCCATCTTCCAGCAAGCTTTCCGTTTCCTGGATTCGCTGGTGATCCTGGACAGCAGCATGGCCCGCTGGCGCGCACGCCACATCGACATGGTGCACCGCATGATCGGCCTGCGCGTGGGCACCGGCGGCAGCACGGGGAAGAACTACCTGCGCGGCGCCATGGACCACCATTATGTGTTCAGCGAGATCGCCGACCTGGGCAGCTTCCTGTTCGAGCGCCGCAAGTTGCCCGCCCTGCCCGCGGAAGTGGCCGGGGCCATGCGTTACCGCGGCTGAAGAAGCCGGGGATCCTCGGCCTATAGCCCGAAACGCTGGTCCAGTTTCGGCATTTCGATGTGCCTGAACCCGCGGCCGGACAACAAGCCGGCCAGGCCCTCGCGCGCCCGGTCCACGCCGTGGACCAGGAACACGCGCTGCACGAGCGACGGGTCCTGGCAGCTGATCCACCGCAAGAGTTCGTTGCGGTCGCCGTGGGCGCTGTAACTCTCCATGGTGCGGATCTCCGCCCGCACGGGCACGTCCTCGCCGTACATGTGCACCACCTCGGGACGTTGCAGCAGGCGCTCGCCAAAGGTGCCCGGGGCGCAGAAGCCCACGATGAGCACCGCATTGGCCGGATGGGGCAAGCCATGGAACAGATGGTGGCGGATGCGGCCGGCATCCATCATGCCGCTGGCCGCAATGATGATGGCGGGCCCGGGCCGGGTATTGAGCTCCTTGCTCCGTGCCGCTTCCCGGACGAACTCCACGCCCGGGAAGCCGAACACGTCGGCATCCGTCTCCAGCTCCTTCTGGATCTCGGGCCGCAACAGGCCCGCGTGCTTGCGGTAGATGCCCGTGGCGTTGATGGAGAGCGGGCTGTCCACGAACACCGGTACGCGGGGCAACCGGCCTTCGTTGAAGAATTTGTTGAGCGCATGCAGGATCTCCTGGGTCCGGCCCACGCTGAATGCCGGGATGATCAGGCGGCCCTGGCGCTGCACGCACACCCGTTGCACGTGGCCGAGCAGCTCCTCCTCGGCGGCAGTGGCGGGCGGGTGGTCCCGGTCCCCGTAAGTGCTTTCGCAGATGATGACATCGGCCTGCGGGAAGGGACGGGGCTCCGGCACCAGGCGGTCCACGTAGCGGCCGACGTCACCGCTGAAGGTGATCCGCTTCACCCCTTCCCGGCCGGCCACGGCCAGATGCACGGAGGCACTGCCCAGGATGTGCCCCGCATCGAGGAAGGTCAGCGTGACGCCCGGCAGGATCTCCGTGGGCGTGGCGTAGGGCACGGGCCGGAAGAGTTCCATGGCCGGTTCCACGTCGGCGGTGCCGTACAGCGGGCCCACCTCGTCCATGGCCGCGCGTTGCTTGCGGGCGCGCTTGGCATCGTACCGGAAATCGTTCTCCTGGATGTACGCACTGTCCAGCAGGAGGATCTTGCTGAGGTCCATGGTGGCCCCGGTAGCGTAAATGGGGCCTTTGAAGCCTTCGGCCACCAGGCGCGGGATCAACCCGCTGTGGTCGATGTGGGCATGCGACAGCACCAAGGCATCGATGCTGGCCGGATCGAACCCGAAACGCCGGTTCAAGGCGTTGCTGGCGGGGCCTTCTCCCTGGAACATGCCGCAATCAAGCAAGATCCGCTTGCCGTCCGGCAGGTCCAACAGGTGTTTGGTACCGGTGACCATACCGGCCGCGCCATGGAAAGTGATGGACAATGGCATCATCGTGCCGCCTGCGGGTTGGCCCGCAGGCGGCGCTGAATGTACGAGGCTCACCGGAACCGCGAAAGGAAGCCCCGGGGCGCTGGGCACCCCGGGGCCTGTTTCTATCCGACCGCTTTTACGGTCACTTCACCGGTGCGGGTGCCGGCTTTGCCTTGTTCATCCGCTCTTGTTTCATCTGCAGGCCCTTGCCCTGTTCACCTTCCTTGCGCATGCCCTCGCGGTGTTCCAGGCGCCGTGCCTTCATTTCCTCCTGCCTCGCCTCCCACTTGGCAAACTGTTCCGGTGTCAGCACACCCTTCAATTCATTCGCCTGTTCCTGCCGCAGCGCCTCACGCTTTTCGTTCCTCGCCTCCATCTCCTTCCGGTTCTGTTCCTGCATCGCATCGAACTTGGCCCCGAATCGCGCATTGATCTCCTTCACCTTCGCTGCCTGTTCCTCAGAAAGGCCCAGTTCCTTCACCATTTGCTGCGTGCGCGCATCGGCACGGTCCTCCATCGTTTTTCGCGGCGCATCCTGCGCATGTGCTGCACCGGCCGCAAAAACGGCCATCGCCAATCCCATCATTACCTGTTTCATGCTGTTTTCCGTCATGAAGCCGACGGGGCTGTTAGGTTTTCGGTCTTTTGTACATCAAAGGAAGGGCACATTCCGTGCCACGTATCGCAATCATCCGTTAATGATCTGCAACGATCTGCCACAAAGTTCCCCCGGGTGGGGAATGGCATCCACAACCCGTCGCACCGCCGTGCAGGGGCCGATGGCCCGGCGGGTAGGCAGCCACGGTGCAAATGGCCATTCCATCCATTGCGGCACGATGTTTCCGTCGTCCCTCGAAAATTATCAGGGATCATGAATGCCACACAACCATCGGTCAGTAAACCCGACCCGGCCCGCACACCGGTCACTGTCAATCCCAATGGCACACGTCATACCTCGGACCAGGCCGAACTGATCTATCCGGGCGAGGGCAACACCAAGGCTGCCGCACGCCAGGATGCATCAATCGGAACAAAGGCAATCTCGCACACCGCATTCCCGCCCACCATGGTACCGCGCAACAAGGTGCATACCGGCACCCCGGAAGCATCGCCCTTGCTGGATGCACTCTCGGCCTGCATACAGGCTTGCGGGCATTGCATGGAGGCCTGCGGCACTGAAGAGCACAAATACGCCGAGGTCATGGCGGCTTGCGGGGCCTGTCACGGCATTTGCAGCCTGCTGCATGATTGGGTGAGCGGCCTTCCCGGCAACGGGCTGGACCACTTGGCCATGGAACTGGCGCGGACCTGTGCCCATGCCTGCGAGAACTGCCTGGTGGCGTGCAGCAAGCATCCGGGTGATGCCCATTGCGTGCGGTGCGTCCATACCTGCCGCGCTTGTTCAGCCCAGTGCCTGAGCTTCGCAAAGTAGGCGGCGGACCCCCGATCAGGATCGGTCGCCCTCGGCGCCCGCATCACCTACCATGGCACTGCGCGGGACGGCGGCATAGACCAGCCCGCCGAACGCAACAATGGCCAAACCCATGCCCGCATACAACGGCTTGCTCGCCAACAGGCTGATGCAGAAGGCAGCAGCGGCGATGAGGTAGAGCACGGGCAGCAATGGATAGCCCCAGACGCGGTAAGGCCGCTCAGCTGCCGGTTCCTTCACGCGCAGCACGAACAGCCCGCTGATGGTGACGATATAGAAAAGGACGGAGGCGAACATCGTGTATTCCAGCAGGTCGCCGTACCGGCCGCTGAGGCACAGCAGGGAGGACCAGATGCACTGGGTCCACAGCGCGAAGGCAGGCACGGAGGAGCGGTTAAGGCCACCGGCCCTGCGGAAGAACAACCCGTCACGGGCCATGGCATAGTAAAGCCGGGCCCCCGAAAGGATGAGGCCGTTGTTGCATCCGAAGGTGCTTACCATGATCAAACCCGCCATGATCAAGGTACCGGGTGCGCCGAAAATGACACCTGCCGCCGCCGCGCCCACGCGGTCCGCGGCAGCGTGCTGGATATCGGTGACGGGCAACAAGGCCAAGTAGGCCAGATTGGCCAGGATATACAGCACCGTGACCAATGTGGTGCCGAGGAGCATCCCCAAGGGTATGTTCCTCCGGGGGCGATTGACCTCCCCGGCGATGAAGGTGACATTGTTCCAGGCATCGCTGCTGAACAGCGAACCCACCAGGGCCACGGCAAAGGCGGCCATCAACGCCAGGCCGGCCAGGGGCACCTGGGTTTCCGTCCCGTCGGGTGCCACGCGCAGGTTCGTGGCCTGCCATCCGATGCTGAAGTTTTCCGATAGCACCCCCGAGCCCAGCCCGAACCAAAGACCGAGCGCGACCAGCGCCAGCAAGGACACGATCTTGGCCAAGGTGAACGAAGTCTGGAGCAGTTTGCCGTTGCGGATGCCCCGCGAATTGAACCAGGTGAGCACCACGATGCTTGCGATGGCCAGCAACTGGGACGCGTTGATGCGCAGGAAACCCAGGTCGGCCACGATATTCCCCTCGCTGAAGACCGGGACAAAGACGGCGGTGTACTTGGCAAAGGCCACGCCCACGGCGGCGATGAGCCCCGTTTGGATGACGGTGAAGGCCGACCACCCGTACAGGAAGGCGGGCAGCTTGCCAAAGGCCCGTTGGATGTAGACATACTGGCCGCCCGCCTTGGGCATCATGGCCGCGAGCTCGCCGTAGCTCAATGCGGCAAGCACCGTCATGATACCGGAAACCAGCCATGCAACGAGCATCCAGGCCGGTGAGCCCAGCTGGCGCATCATGTCCGAACTGACGATGAAGATACCGCTTCCGATCATGGAGCCGGCCACCAGCATCGTGGCGTCCAGCAAGGTGAGCGATCGCTTGAACCCGGTCATCCGCACATATCCGGGGGGCAATGTAGCGCACCGGGATTTGCGGCCAAGGTGTTCACCCGCCTACAGGGTGCCTCGAAGAATCTGGCTCCGGTCGCTTGCGCCAAAGCTTCAGCGACGGCGCGCGGCGTTCGCGACAAGAGCGCAGAGCGGTCATCGCTTGCTCTCATTCGCCCATACTTCGTTGCTCCTCAGTGGGATACTTCGTTCCAGTATCCGCTCTTCGGAGCGCCTCGTCTGGACGAATGATAGCGGTGCGCCATCCGTTCGAGGTTCTTCGAAGCACCCTACATTCACCGCCTCCGTGTTGGAAAAAAGGACTTCTCATTAGATTTCGCCGGGCCCGGATCCCGCTATTTTGTCCAACCGCCGCTTATTCCATCCAATTCCTCCAACCTTTTGCGGACACAACGACATCTCCTGCTTTTTCCCTGCCTGCTCATTGCGGGGATGGTCCACGGCCAGGGCGGCATCCTCAAGGGCTCCGTGCATGATGCCGGGACCGGCGAGGCCCTGATCGGTGCGGTGGTGAAAGTGAAGGACGTGCCGGGCGGGGCGGTCACCGACCTGGACGGGCGCTTCACCCTGAAGGTGGAACAGGCACCACCCTTCACCCTCACGGTGGTTTTCTTCGGATATGCCCCCAAGGAGGTCACGGTGGCGGAAGTGGGCAAGGATGTGCGCGTGAACCTGGAGCCGGAAGCGGTGCAGCTGAAGGATGCCGAAGTGGTCCGCGAACGGATCAGCGACAAGCAGAAGCAGGCGCCGATGACCGTGGAGACCATGGACCTCATCGGGATCAAGGAAGTGGCGGGCGGCGATTTCTATGAAAGCCTGGGCAACCTGAAGGGCGTGGACATGACCGCCGCCAGCTTCGGCTTCAAGGTGATCAACACGCGCGGCTTCAACAGCACCAGCCCGGTGCGGTCGCTGCAGCTGATCGACGGCGTGGACAACCAAAGCCCGGGGCTCAATTTCTCGCTGGGCAATTTCCTCGGCGCCAGCGACCTGGACGTGCTGAAGGTGGAGGTGATCGCCGGGGCCAGCACCGCCTATTACGGGCCGGGTGCCTTCAACGGGGTGATCAACATGACCACCAAGAGCCCGTGGAACTTTCCCGGCCTGGACGTGAGCGTGAAGGGTGGCGAGCGCAACATGCTGGAAGCCGCCGTACGCTGGGCCCAAGTGCTGGGCGACAGCGCCGGGCCGCGCCGCTGGGCGTACAAGTTGAATGCCTTCGCCCTGCGCGCCGACGACTGGGAGGCCACCAACTACAACCCCACCGAGGACAGCCCCGTGGGCACCGACAACCCCGGGCGCTTCGATGCCGTGAACATCTATGGCGATGAGGACGTGACCGTGAACAACAACTACACCACCTTTTTCGGAAGGCGTACCTACCCGGGCCTGGGCAAGTTCATGCGCAACGGGTACAAGGAATCCGCACTGGTGGACTACGGCACGGAAAACCTGAAGCTGGGCGGTTCACTCCATTACCGGATCCACGACAGCCTGGAGGTGATTGCGGCCAGCAACTTCAGCACGGGCAGCACCGTGTACCAGGGCGACAACCGCTACCGCCTGAAGGACATCCAATTTTTCCAGCACCGCCTGGAGATCCGGCAGGAAGGCAAGTGGCTCGCGCGTGCCTACGTGACGCACGAGGATGCCGGACGGACCTACGACATCTATACCACGGCCCTCCGCCTGCAGGATGCCACGGGCCTCACCAAGGACTGGAACACGGAATACACCACCTACTGGGGAAACACGATCACGCCCTTGGTGAATGCGCTTCCGGGCTACATCACCCCGACCCAGGCCGCCGGCATGGGCTGGAACCAAGCCCAATGGACCGCCTGGCAGGACCAGTTCATCCAAGACCATAACGCCCTGTTCCAGGCCTACCACGAACGCGCCATGGACCACGTGAACGGGATGAACACCGCGTTCCTTGATCCTTTCCTCGTGCCGGGAACGGAGCGCTTCGACAAGAAATTCGACGAGATCACCTCCAAGCGCTTCACCGAGGGCGGCTCGCTCTTCTACGACCGCAGCATCCTGGCACACGCCATGGGCGAATACAAGTTCGACCTGGGAACGAAACATTGGAACCACACCGGCAGGGAGCAGTATACAACCAAGGACCTGCAGCTGACCGTGGGCGGTAATTTCCGCCAGTACCTGCCCAACAGCGCAGGCACCATCTTCCGCGATACCGGCAATGTGCGCATCCGCAACAGCGAATTCGGCCTGGTGGCCGGCGCGGAAAAGAAATTCCTCGACGACCAGCTCACCGCCACGGCCACCTTGCGGCTGGACAAGAACGAAAACTTCAAGCCGCTGCTCTCCCCCGCACTCTCGGTCGTTTATGCCCGCACATCTGCCCATGTATGGCGGGCCAGCTTCAGCAGCGCCATCCGCAACCCCACCCTGGCCGACCAGTACCTGTACTACAATGTGGGCCGGGCCCTGCTGCTGGGCAACGTGGACGGCCAGTTCGAGGATGGCCGTGATTCCCTGTTCACCGTGGAGAGCTTTGCCGTCTATCGCGGCAAGGAGCAGCTCCACACCAAGAACCTGGACTACTTCCACGTGGACCGCCTCCGGCCCGAACAGGTAAGAAGCGTAGAAGTCGGATACCGGGGCACCCATTGGGAAAGCGTGTATTTCGACATCAGCGCCTACAACAGTTGGTACACCGATTTCATCGGGTACATCATCGGCCTGCACGCCGATTTCACCAGCCCCACGGCCATTCCGCAACGCCTGCAGGCCTATCGCCTGGCCGCCAATGCCACCGCACGCGTCACCACCCGCGGCATCAATGCGGGGCTTACCTGGTACCGCCCCAAGCTGACCTATACCGCCAACTACAGTTACAACAAGCTCATCTCCGGCGAGGATGACCCGATCATCCCGGCCTTCAACACGCCCGAAAACAAGTTCAACGTGGGGCTCAGCGCCCGGGACCGGCGCATCCCATTCACCCATTTGAAGCGCCTCGGGTACGGCGTGAACTGGAAATTCGTGGAAGGCTATGTGTTCGAGGGATCCCCCCAATTCACCGGACCGATCGCCTCGTATGACATGCTGGACGCACAGGTCAACGTGCAGTTCCCCAAGCAACACCTCAACGTGAAAGTGGGCGCGAGCAACCTACTGGGCCTGGTGCCGCTGTGGGACCCGAAGGTTCCCGGTGACGAGCGTTGGGACCGTGCCGTCCACAACGACATTTATCTTGTCTACGGCGGCCCCAGCATCGGCCGCCTGGCCTACGTGCAGCTTTCCTACGAATTGAGCAAACGCTGAAAAACCTAACTTTCGACAACCAAAAACAAGCCCACTCATGACCAAACGACTACGCTTTGCCATTCCATTGATGGCCGTGGCCATTGCCGCGCAGGCCCAGGACCGGTACCTCACTGAGGTGTTCAACGCCAACGAACTGGTGGTCACGCCGGATGTGACGTTCGGCACGAACATCGACTTCCTGACATCGAACTTCTCCAACCCGGCCGTTGCCGGGCCGGAAGTGGTACAGCTGCAGACGGCGGTCACGCTGGGCAACCCCATCCCCCCGGCGTTTTTCAACCCGGCCGACCCCAGCACCGTGGTGAAGGTGACCAACCTGAGGATGGACGTCTATGAGCCCGACCAGACCGTGGATTCCGAGACGGCACGGCCCGTCTTCATTTATGTGCATACCGGCAACGCCCTGCCGCCGCCCATGAACGGAAGCCCGTTGGGAACCCGCAAGGACAGTTCCGCCGTGGAGATCTGCAATCAAATGGCCCGGCGCGGCTATGTGGCCGTGAGCATGAGCTACCGTGCAGGCTGGAACCCGCTTGGCTCCACCTTGGAGATCCGCCGGGGCACCCTGCTGAACGCCATCTACCGGGCCATCCATGACGTGAAGCAATGCGTGCGTAACCTCAAGGCCGACGCGGCCGGCCCGAACACCTATGCCATCGACCCCGACAAGATCATCCTGTACGGGGAAGGAACCGGCGGATACATCACCTTGGCCGCCGCGACCCTGGACCGCCCGGCCGAGCTGTTCATCGACAAGTTCCTGCCCGATCCCTTTGACCCCGGAACGAGTTACGTGGACACCACCCTGGTGGGCAACATCGAGGGCTTCGGCGGACAACTGGCGCTTTACCGGCCCAACGGGTTCGACAGCCACATCAACTTCTGCGTGAATGCCGGCGGTGCCTTGGCGGACACCAGCTGGCTGGCCCCGGGCGACGTGCCCATGATCTCCTTCCAGACCGTGTTCGATCCCTTTGCCCCGTTCGGGAATGGCATCGTGATCGTGCCCACCACCGGCGAGCAGGTGGTGGACGTCAACGGGAGCAACGTGTTCATGGAGTACGTGAACGCATACGGCAACAACAGCAGCTTCGCCACCCTGCCCAATCCCAATGGCGACCCCTATACCGACCGCGCCCGTTCACTGTACGGGACCGACCAGGTGCACGGGACCAACACGGTGCATATCAATAGCAACAACGAAGGACTGTTCCCCCTGGTGACCCCCGATTGGCCCGCCATCATTCCCGGCACGCTGGAAGAGGCCGGCCCCTGGCAATGGTGGGACCCCAATGGCGCACTGGCCCAGACCGTGATTTCACCAGGCCCGCCGCCCATCACGGCCGGACAGGCCAGCCAGGCCAGCAATCCCAACTTCAGCGGAAACAAAGGCCGCGCCTACATCGACACCATCATGGGCTACATGAACCCCCGGCTGGTGTGCGCCCTGAACCTCGGCCCTTGCGGGCTGGTGGCCATTGGCGAAAACAACCCCATCGCGGAAGGCGTGGTCCTGGCGCCCAACCCCATGCACGACCAGGTGCGGGTCTCCAGCAGCAACGCCGCGATCCGCATGGCCGAAGTGTATGATGTGAACGGCCGCCGCGTACATGTGCAGAACGTGGACAACACGGCGTTCACCCTGCAGCGCAACGGCCTGAAGGCCGGTGCCTACTTCATCACCCTCACCTTTGACCAAGGCACGGTGACACGCAAGTTGATGCTCGACTGACGCATCACGCATGCAACCATATGGAAGGGCTGCCTGCGGGCGGCCCTTCTTGCTTCCCCCCTCACCAGGACCGCCCATCGTCCCGGTTAGCCATTCGTCAAAATCAGGTACCTTGTCTTGCATAGTTCTGTCCGTTGCCCATATATTTGCATCGTCATCTACCGGCAAGCGGTAGGCAACCGGAAGCAACGATGAAAGTGGAAAACACCAAGGCCCAGATGCGGAAAGGGGTGCTGGAGTATTGCATCCTTTCCCTGCTGGCGGCGGAAGAGATGTATCCCTCGGACGTCATCGCCAAGCTCAAGGAGGCCAAGCTGATCGTGGTGGAGGGGACGCTCTACCCGCTGTTGACCCGCCTGAAGGATGCCGGCTACCTGGCGTACCGCTGGGAGGAAAGCCGCTCGGGCCCGCCGCGCAAGTACTACAAGCTCACGCCCTTGGGCCGTAAATTCCTGACGGAATTGGACGAAACCTGGGCCGACCTGGTGCAAGCCGTGAAAAAAGCCACCCGCAACAACCCTGCGCAATGAAAAAGACCTTCACCGCCAACCTCAACGGCACCGTCTTCCACATCGAGGAGGATGCCTACGACCAACTCCAGCGCTACCTGGCCAATATCCGGGCGAAATTCGCCGGGAGTGCCGAGGCCGAGGAGATCATGGCCGACATCGAGGCACGCATCGCTGAGCTTTTCCAGGAGCGCCTCCAAGGCCGGCAGGCCGTTTCCTTGGGCGATGTGGACCACGTGAAGCAGGTGATGGGCCAGCCCGAGGACTACGTGGACGACGAAGCCGCCCAGGGCACGACCGGGGGCGGAGCCTCGCGAGGATACACCGCGGAAGCCCGGCACAAACGCCTGTTCCGCAACCCGGACGACCGCTGGGTGGGCGGCGTGCTCAGCGGCGTGGCCACGTTCTTCGGGCACGACCCGCTGTGGTACCGCATCGCCTTCATCATCATCCTGATCGGCGGATGGGGCTCGCCGGTCCTGCTGTACCTGGTGATGTGGGCCCTGGTGCCCGAGGCCAACACGGCCGCCGAAAAGCTGGAAATGCACGGGGAGCCCGTGACCGTGGACAACATCAAGCGCATGTTCGAGGAAGGCGCCGAACGCGTGAAGGCAGGTGCCGAAAAAGTGGCCAGCGAGGCGCGTACCATGGGCCGCAAATACAAGGAACAAGGCTACCGCATGGCCCACGAAACCCAAAGCGCCGGCCACCGCATCCTGGACGTGTTCGGGAAGTTGCTGGGGATCTTCCTGCTCTTTATTTCAATCATTGTGGGGCTGACGCTGGTCAGCGCCCTGGTGGGCACCGCCGGATGGGGCGGCATCTCCATCACGGGCGGGACGGGCCTGCCGGGCTTGGCGGGTTTCATCTTCCCGGACGCCGCCACGTCCATCCTATTCACGACCTCGGTCCTGGCCTTGTGCCTGATCCCCGTGGTACTGCTGCTGCTGGGGTCACTGTGGCTGCTGTTCCGCGTGCGTACGCCCCGTTGGGTGGGCTGGTCGCTCACCGTGGCCTTCATCGCGGCGCTGGCACTGGCCTGCTGGTCCGGCATCCGCCTGGGAATGGATTTCAGCAACCGCGCCGAGGAGAGCACCGCCACCACCCTGCCGGCGCCCTCGGGCGGGCTGCTCACCGTCAAGGTGGGGAATGCCTCCAGCTATACCGAATACCACGCATGGGGGTTCATGAACGGGCGCTTTTACCTGAACTCGAACGTGGTGGACCTCACCGGTGATTCCGTCCATTTCAGCATCAGCCACCTGACCGTGGAAGCCAGCCCGGACAGCTCCTTCCATCTGGTGTCCAGGCGGATTGCACGTGGGGGAAGCGTGTCGCAGGCCCTTATCCGTGCCGGACATATCAGCAATTCCTTTTCCTGGCAGGATGATACCCTGAGCCTTTCCAGCCGCTTCTCCTTCCCGAAGGGCGACCGCATGCGTGCACAGCATGTACGTTACGTGCTGCAAGTGCCGATGAATGGCCGCATACACCTTATGCGGGGCACCGAACGCCTGATGGAGGATTGGTTCGACATGGACGATTTCGGCTCCAACCTCGACCGGGACATGGTGGGCAAGACCTGGACCATGACCCGCAACGGGCTCCGCGAAGAAGGCGCCCCGCCACCGGCATCCGGTGGCGGCAGCTCCGGTGAAGTGGATGATGCCGACGGGCCTGTGGCTGTCCTTCCTGCACCGGCCATGCCCAACCTGGTCCACCTGCTCAGGAACGTCGTGCGCATTTGAAGGGAAGCGGGCCGGCCGCGCGACAAGGGGTTTTTTCAAGCGATCGGCCGGGGCGGCCCCGGAGGCAAGGCTTCCGGGGCTTGCCTTTGGGACATGGCGAGGTGCCCATGCCCTGAACATTGGCGATCTTCGCCGCCCGACACACCAGCGCATGAGCAAAGCATCCAAGATCGCCGCCTTCGACCCCAACTCCCCCGGCCATGCCAACGCCGGCATCTACGGTCTTCCCTTCACGCCGGAGGAAAGCGACATCGTGCTGGTGCCGGTGCCCTGGGAGGTGACCACGAGCTACGGCGCAGGCACCGCACACGGGCCCCGGGCCATCCTGGAGGCATCCGCCCAAGTGGATCTGTTCCACCCGGAATTTGCCGATCTGTGGAAGCGCGGCATCAGCATGGACGAAATACCGGCGGCGCTGCTGGAGCAGAGCGATGCCCTGAAGAAGGAGGCCGCCAAGGTGATCGACATGCTGGTGAACGGAGGCACCAAGGCCCAAGCGGGGCGCGCGGCCAAGGCCCTGCAGCTGGTCAACGAGGAAAGCGCCGTGGTGGAACAGTGGGTGGAGCAACGCACCGGCCACTGGATGGACCGGGGCAAGTTGGTGGGCCTGGTGGGCGGCGACCACAGCACGCCGCTGGGTTTCTACCGGGCCTTGGCGGAAAGGCATGGCACCTTCGGCATCCTCCACCTGGATGCCCATCTGGACCTGCGCAAGGCCTACGAGGGCTTCACGGGAAGCCATGCGAGCATCATGTACAATGCGCTGCAGATCGGGGAGGTGGAGAGCATCATCTCGGTGGGCATCCGTGATTTTTGTGAGGAGGAGGCGCGGGTCTTCGCCAAGGAAGACCTGCGGGTACGCATCCACCGCAGTGCCGCGCTGCGGGCCGAGCAGTTCGGGGGCCTCACCTGGCAAAAGCAGTGCGATGCGATCATCGGCCAACTGCCGGACCAGGTGCACGTCAGCTTCGATATCGATGTGCTGGACCCGTCGCTTTGCCCCAACACGGGCACGCCGGTACCGGGTGGCCTTGCTTTTGAGGAGGCCACCTTCCTGCTTTCGCGCCTGGCGGCAAGCGGGCGCACCATCATCGGCTTCGACCTGGTGGAGGTGGCGCCCGGTGGGTCCGGGGACTGGGATGCCAATGTGGGGGCGCGCATGCTGTGGCACCTCTGCGGGGTGCTGGCAAAGACAAACCCGGCCTGATGCACGGAAAGGAGGAAGCCAGCCCCCTGCCGGACCACCTCCTCTTGTTCGATGGCGTGTGCAACCTGTGCAACGGGCTTGTGCGGTTCGTCCTCCGGCATGACCGCCTGGGGGTATTCCGCTTTGCCACGTTGCAGTCCGCCACGGCCAGGCAATTGCTGGGCGATGATATCGCCGAAGCGGCCACCACCTTCGTGTATTGGCGCCTGGGCAAGCCGATGACGCGCAGCACGGCCGCGCTGAACGTGGCGCGGCAACTCCCGGGCGCATGGCCCCTCGCCTACGGGCTCATTGTGGTGCCCCGCTTCATCCGCGATGCGGTGTACAACCTGGTGGCGCGCCACCGGTACAATTGGTTCGGCAGGCGCGGGGCCTGCATGGTGCCAGGCCCGGATGTCGTCGGCCGGTTCCTGCCCTGAGCGTCAGCCTTCCTGCAGTACCAAGAGCGGCGTTGTGCTGTTAAGCACCAGGCTTTTGCTGGTGCTGGAGCGGAAAAGGGACTCGAAGAAGCCCACGTTGCGGTGGAGCACCGCGATCATGTCCGCATCTTCCTGTCCGGCCAACATTTCCACGGTTTCGGCAATGTCCTTGCCCAAGGCGCTTACATAGCGGTGCGGAATGGCCCCCAGCACGGCCGCGTTCGCCTTTTTCACCTCTGGCCCCAGTTCCTCCCAATCGTCGCGCCGCATGTGGCCCAGCACCAGTTCAGCCCCGGTGTGCGTGGCGATCTCCAACAGCATCCGCACATCGGTGGCCTTCATGCCTTGGCGGTCATCCGCCAACAGGATGCGCCGTACCGTGCGCGATACCGCATGGGACGGCACCACCAGCAAGGGGAAGCGGCAGTTCTTGACCATGGCCGCGGCATTACTGCCCATCCAGCCTGTGCCCGTGCGCCCCAGCGTGCCCATGGCGATCAGGTCCGCATGGCGATCCTCCGCCAAGGCGTCCATCACGCCGGTCAATGGGCCATGGAGGATCTCGGTGCGGACCATGGCACCGGCAAAGACTTCAGCCCCGCGGATCCGCTTTTCCCACTCCTGCATGCCGTCCACGGCCACCTGGTGCAGCCCGGTGCCCGTGCGTGCCCAGGTGCCCAACGAGGGATCGGGATCGTACCAGGTATGGACCAAGGTGTACAGGACACCTTTCACGCCCAACAGGCCCGCGGTATACAGATTTGCGTGGAAGGCGTTGTCACTGTAGTCCGTCGGAAGCAGCACATGGATCATGGTGGTTGATCTTTCGGTGTTTAGGCCAAGTTACACCGGGCGGTGGATATTCCCTTTGCCATGGCCGGACCGGGTTCACGCACGTTCTTCCCCCTTGCCCCCGTCTTCCCGCAGCACCAGCAGCGGCAGATCGGTATGCAGCGCCAGGCGCTTGGCCGTGCTCACCCGGAAAAGGCCCTCCAGGAAACCCGAATGGCGATGCAGCACCGCGGTCATGTCCGCCCCTTCCTTGTCCGCGAGCAGGTCGATCACCGCGGCCACATCCTTCCCTTCCTCGGCGATGAAGCGGTGCGGGATGCCGCCGAGCAAGGTATCGAAGGCCGCGATCACCTCCGGATCCGGCACCTCCTCCTTGTTGCGCAGCACATGGGCCAGCAACACTTCCGAACGGTGCCGCCGCGCGAGGTGCAGCAACATGCCCATGTCGGCCTGGGCCAGGCCCCGTTGGTCGTCGGCGAACAAGATCCGCCCCACCGGCCCTGTCCTCGCCTTGCCGGGCACCACCACCACCGGAAGCCGCCCTTGTTTCACCACCGCCACCGCATTGCTGCCCAAGATGCCCGCCCCGGTGTGCCCCAGGGTCCCCATCACCACCAGGTCCGCGTCGCGCTCCTCCCCCAGGTCGGTCAGCATCGCAGGGAGCGGGCCATACAACACCTCGGCCTGGATCGCCGCCCCGCGGAACTCCTCCATGCCACGGATCCGCTCCTCCCACTCCTTCATGCCTTCCATGGCAGCCTTGTAAAGTTCCTCGGCCATCCCCGCCCAAGAGGTCACCGTCGGGTCCGCATCCAAATACGTATGCAGCAAGGTATAGGCAGTCCCATCCACACCCATCAGCCTGGCGGCGTAGCGGGCGGCATGCATCGCGTTTTCACTGAAATCGGTGGGCAGGAGAATGTGGTGCATGGCGGGTCTGTTACGCACAAAATTAGGGGCTCCGTCGGGACGGGACCGGTGAATATCAGGGGGAATCATGATACCGGTCAGTGGACGATGCGGCCGATCCCACTAATCTTGGGGGATGGCAATTTTGCTTGAGGACGGTCCTGCCGCCGGCACGATCGACAACTTTGATGAACTCATTCGGGCCATAGACCGCATGCCGAACGCCGCCGGCTATACCGATGCCTTGATGCGGTTTGCGATGCCCCCCGAGGCCTTGGCCCCCTTTTGCGAGTGGAACACCCGACACTACACGCGCCATTGCCTGCACCGGACGCGCCGGCACGAACTGCTGCTCATCTGCTACGAGCCCGGCCAGCGCACCAGCATCCATGATTACGACAGCCAAACAGCCTGGATCAAGGTACTGGTCGGGCCGGTGAGCGAGGAACGCTTCACCGCCGCAGCGGATGGCAGCGTGAAGCGCAGGGACCAACGGCTGCTGCTGCCCGGTGAACTCTCGCACATGGACAATGCCAGCATCGTGCACCGGCACTCCAATGCCGGCCCGGGCCGCGCCATCACGCTCAACCTGTATGCGCGCCCCATCAGCCGCTGGCGGGTCTATGATGAACGCACCGGGAGGGCCGCGCTTTCGGGCACCGGTGATTCCGGCCGCAAGTAAATTCACCGCCTCGATGGCGCAGGGGGAATCCAATGTCGACCCGCTCAAGCTGGAACGGGTGCGGGAAATGCTGTTCAGCACCGCCTCGGAGGGATTGGTGGTGGTGGACCAAACGGGGACCATCCGCATGCACAACCCCAGGTTGCTGGAACTCTTCGGATATGGCGAAGGCGAGCTGCTGGGCCATTCCATTGAACAACTGCTGCCCGACAGCTTCCGCAAGGACCATGTCCGGCATCGCGGCCGTTATGGAAAGCACCCGGTGCGGCGTCAGATGGGATCGGGGCTCGACCTGAAGGGGCTTCGCAAGGACGGCAGCTCCTTCCCGGTGGAGGTGGGCCTGAACCATTTCTCCGTGGACAACGAGACCTTCGTGATGGGCCTGGTGACCGACATCACCGGGAGAAGGGCGGCCGAGGAGGCGCTGCGCCGCAGTCATGCCGACCTGGAGGAAAGGGTGAAAGAGCGGACGGCGGAGCTGGCCAAGGCGGCCAAGGCGGTCGAAACGGCATACGAGCGGGAAAAGGAACTCAATGCCCTGAAATCGCGCTTCGTCTCCATGGCTTCCCATGAGTTCCGCACGCCGCTCAGCACCATCATGGGCTCGGCCGACCTGATCGCCCGATGGTCCGAACAAGGCGACCACGAAAAGGTGATGCGCCATGTGGACCGGATCCGCAGCAAGGTGCGCGACCTGACCTCCATCCTCAATGATTTCCTGTCCTTCGAGCGCATCGGGCAAGGCGACGTCTCCGCGCAGCCCGAGGAGCTGGACATCGTACACCTGTGCATCGGCCTGGTGGAGGAACTGCGCGGGGGCGCCAAGGCGGGCCAGGCCGTGCAATACGACCACGCCACCGAGGACAGGAACATCATCCTGGACCGGAACATGCTGCTGAACGCGTTGACCAACCTGATGACCAACGCGATCAAGTATTCGCCCGAGAACAGCCCCATCACCCTGCGCACCGGCATCGCGAACGACATCCTCACGGCCTCGGTGATCGACCATGGCATCGGCATTCCCGCGGATGACCAAGTACACCTGTTCGAGCCTTTCTTCCGTGCCCAGAACGTGCTCACCACCCAAGGCACGGGCCTGGGGCTGCACCTGGTGAAGCGCTACATGGACCTGATGCGGGGCGAAGTGAAATACACCACCACGCCCGGCCAGGGAAGCACATTCACCATCCGGGTGGCGGGCAAAACGATTGAACCATGAAGACCATTCTGCTCATCGAGGACGATGCCGGTGTCCGCGAGAACACGGCCGAGATCCTGGAACTGGCGCACTACCGCGTGCTGAAGGCCGCCAACGGCAAGGAAGGCGTGGAGCAGGCGCGCAAGGAAATGCCCGACCTGATCCTGTGTGACATCATGATGCCCGACCTGGACGGCTATGGGGTGCTGCACATGCTGGGCCGCACGCCGGAAACGGCGGAGATCCCGTTCATCTTCCTCAGCGCCAAGGCCGATCGCGGTGATGTGCGGCGGGGCATGGAACTGGGCGCCGACGACTACCTGACCAAGCCTTTCGAGGAAAGTGAGCTGCTCAACGCCATCGAAGGGCGCCTGCGCCGCAGCGACCTGTTCCGCAAGGGGTTCGACCGCACCCTCAACGGCCTGAACAACTTCATGGACCAGGCACGCGGCATGGCCGCGCTGGAGGACCTGAGCAAGGACCGGAAGGTGCGCCATATCGAGCGCAAAGGCATCCTCTTCCATGAGGGCGACGAAATGCGCAACGTGCCCTTCCTGGTGTCGGGCAAGGTGCGCACGTTCAAGGTGAACAACGACGGCAAGGAGTTCGTCACCGGCCTGCACGTGCCCGGCGATTTCATCGGTTACCTGGGGCTGCTCGAAGGTGGCCATGCCACGGAGACCGCCGAGGCCATGGAGGAATGCGAGGTGGCCCTGGTGCCGCGCGAGGACCTGCTGCGCCTGCTGTACCGCGACCGGGACGTGTCCATGCAGTTCATCCGCATGCTGTCGCAGGACATGGGCGAAAAGCAGCAACACCTGCTGCACCTGGCCTATGCGAGCGTGCGCGAACGCGTGGCACAGGCGTTGATCCAGCTGCATGGCCGCTTCAGTGGGGGCCGATCCGAGGACCTCGGCGTGAAGATCAGCCGGGACGACCTGGCGGCCATCGTGGGCACCGCCACGGAATCGTTGATCCGCTGCCTGACGGACCTGAAGGATGAAGGCATGATCAGCACCCAAGGGCGCGATATCCGCATCACGGACAGACAGCGCCTGGAGAAGTTGGCCAACTACTGACGGCCAGCCCCGCCACCTCCCCATTCGGCCCAGCTGGTGGCCGTTTCCTGCAGGCGCACGGCATGGAGCATGGCCGTGTCCGGCAAGGCCCGTTGCAGGCGCTCCACGATGTCCAACAGCACGTTCTCGCAGGATGGCTGCCACGGGGTGAAGCGCGTGCGCCCGAACAATCCCGATGCATCCGCACCTTCCGCCCACTGGCCGCGGTCCCCTTCGTGCAGCAGCAACCAGTGATCGAAATCGCGGACCACGGCCTGGTTCACCAAGGCCTTCAGCTCGGAGAAGTCGATCACCATGCCGTTTTTCGGATGGCCGTCCTCCTCAAGCGGCATGCCTGCCAAGGTCACATCGAGCACATAGGAATGGCCATGGATGTGCGCACAAAGGCCATCGTGGCAGCGCAAGGCATGGGCCATCTCGAAATGGAAGCGCTTGGTCACGCGCACGGTCCGGTCAACGTTCATGGTCTGTTGGAAGGTGCCCGTTGCATGGTGCCCTAAGGACGCCTCGCAGGGCCCTGCTCTCAATGGAAATAGTTCCCGTAGGTCCCCAGGTAGGCCCGCAGGTCGGCCAATTGGGCATCGTTCGGATCATTGCCCAAGCTGTCCAACATGTGCTTGACGGGCACCAAGTAGTTGTGCAGTTGCTCGTGGGCTTCACCGGTCATGGTGCACTTGGCGAAGATGCCGCTGAACTCTGCCTGCAGTTCCTCTTTCAGCACGGCCACGTCGCCGGTGGTGCGGTCGAAGCCTTCCACGATGGAAGCCATGGCCTGGATGCCCTCGGTGGTTTCCGGATTGGCCTCCCAGGTCTTGCCGTGGTCCAACTGCACGGCCCCGGCCTGGGCCTCACCATGGCCCTGTTCCTCCGTGGTCGCGTGGTCATGGTCGGCATGGTTATCCTGCGGCGCCTCCACCGGACTGCACGCCATGGCGATCAGGACAAGCAGGACCCAAACGGGGAAAATGGACTTCTTCATGTGTGCTCAGGATGGGTGGGTCTGGTCTTTACGGGTATGACGGGCACGGCGGGCCGCCACATACAGCAATACCGTGACCAAAGTACGGACAGGAAGGGCGCGCGTGGTGCGCACCTCATAAGGCAATCCTTCGCGCATGTGCAGGACCATGCCCACGCCGGCCACGATCAGCAGGGCCAAGGCTGCCAGGAATACTCCCTGGCTCCACTTGGCCTGTGTGAGCAGGCCGATGCCTCCCCCGACATAGAGGAATCCCGTGAGGAAGACCAGGGGCAGCACGATCGGGACGATGTGGCCGGCCGGGCCACGCGCCCCGCCGATGTCGAACAGGACGCTGCCCCCGCGCATGATGGTGACCATCCCGAAAGCCAACGCCACCACCGCGGCGATCAACGCCCACGTGGAATGCGCCCGATGGTTTGCCATTGCACCGCCAAAGTTGGGACAAATACCGGTACGGCGATACCGCTATTGCACCCGTGGACCTTCCGTATGTGCGGGTTCCTCCCCAAAGCCTGCGCCGGGGCTCAGGCTTCCGCCGCTCCCGCCCTTTCCGGAACGGCGTTGCTGAAGCGCACCGCCCCGTTGAAACGGACCTCCCAGGTCACCGGCAAGGACCGCTTGATCATGGCACTGACACCGCACAGGTCATGTTGTGAACGCTCCACCGCCTTCAAGGCTTCCTCCTCGTGGCCCGCGTCGCCGTGCATGTCATAGACCAGGTGGATCCCGGTGTATTGGATGGGCTTGTCGTTGCTCACCGTGCCGGCCACGCGTACCTCGAACCGATCCAGCGGCTTGTTCCGGTTGCGCAGGATGGCCACCACGTCCATGCCCGTACATCCGGCCAGCGAGGTGAGGAACAACGGTTTGGGGATGGGACCAAGGTCCTCCCCGCCCACGCGTTCCGGGGCATCCATCACCACGGTATGGTTCCCCATGATGAGTGCATTGAACTGCATCTTCCCCATCCATACGGCCTCCACGTCATGCGTCATTGTGCTTGGCTTTTTCACCCCCGGCATCCTGTTGCCGGAAGTGGGCGCAAGTTGGCACCCCGCGCCCGGGCGGGGTGTAACCCAAGTCACCGATCCATCGGGAGGGATCGCCTAGGCCAGCACAGGCTCGGCCAATACCATGGCCTTGATGTTGGCGGCATATTGCTTCAGCTCGTCGGTAAAGCGCTCAAGCTGTTCCTTGGCCTGGCGGTGCACCTGCGGCGCCAGGGCTTCGTAATAGCCGATGCCGTTGAGCAGATTGGTCTTGAAGGATTCGACGTAGCGGCGCTGCTTGTCCGTGGCGGATTCCTTCACGTGGTCGAACTCGCGCTTGAGGTAATCCACATACAGCCTGAGCTCGTTGATGAATTGGTGCGGCCGGTAATTGGCATTGAGCAGGGAGAGCCGCCCGTAGATGTGATCAACCATGTTGGCCAAGGGGGAGATCTTGGAGAAATGGGCCAGGTTGGGGCCCGGGCAGATGGTAACGGCCTCCAGCTTGTGCGCCGGGGTCATGCCTTTCTTTACCAGCACGCTGGCCCCCAGCCCCTCGCACAGGCAGTCCTTTTCCGTGATGCGCGCGGCCTCACGTGCGTAGGTTGCCGCATCCAGGTTCTTCTCCTTGAGCTGCCTGAGCTTCAGCTCCTGGTATTGGCGGGATGAAGTGCAGATGGGGATGTCGGTGAATTCGGTGTCGGTGGACAGGTATTTCTTGTAGCACGGGCTGCCTGGCCTGTCCTTGGCGATGCGGGCCTTGCGCTGGGCCTCGGAAGTACTGGGCCTGAAATTGTGGAAGGGGATCCCCAGCGGTGAGGCATAGCTGAGGAAATAGTCTGAGGGATCGGCCCCGCTGATCTGTTTCAGGGTGTGGTCGTCCACATTGGTCGCCTCGGGCACCAGCAGGAAAGGGCTGCCCCAGCCGGTGCCGTCCACGCCGTAATGATCGCGCAGGAAGCGGTCTTCCTTGGCCGTGCCGATCCCTCCCTGCACGGTGAGCCGGGCCCGGATGCCGGGGTGCAGCAAGGGCTTCCCCTCCGCCGCCAACGCGGCATTGCAGATCGCGAAAAGCTCTTGGCCCAGCGCCTCCCGCTTTTGCTTGAATTCCTCCAGGATGGGGCCCATGAGATACCCGTCGGTGGCGAAGGCGTGGCCGCCGCAGTTCAGGCCCGACTCGATGCGGTACTCCGAGACCCAGATCCCCTTCTTGGCCAAGATCTTGCCCTGGATGGTGGCCGAACGAAGGTCGCTCACCTTCAGCGCCACCCGCTTGCGGATGCGGCCGTTGGCATCCGGGAAGAAATCCGGGAAAGTGGCCATGTAGGCATAGATGCGCGGGTTGTAGCCAGCACTAAGCACGATCGTGGAATCCAGGTCGCTGAGCGCGTAGCCGCGAAGCGCCGCCATTCCTTCGGCATACTCCACCGGCAAGGGATGGCCATGCTTGTCATACACGGTGCGGTCAATCTTGGCCATGATGTTCACATCGATGGAACCGACGGCCATCGAGCCACGCAACGCGGACTCCAGGCGGCCGCGCTCCTCGCCGGGCAGCATCGCCATCATACGCACGTAATCCTGCCGAAGCGGCGACTCATCCGGGAGCATGCTGAAGTACTTGCAGATGTCTGCACCCTCGGTGAACGGTTCGTTGCGGATCCTTTCCGCGTTGCGCCGCACGATTTGCTGCACCAGGTTCAGGTAGGCTGTGATCCGTCGGGCGCGGTGGTCCACCTCCGTCTTCTTGGATATCTCCGTGTAGGGTTCTCCCATCCTATGGCTGAGGAACTCCCGCATGCGTTCCACCAGTTCGTCCTCGATGATGGAGATGACCGAGGAGATGCCGAAGTGGGCCACCTTCACCGGTGTGTCGATGGTATAGCCCAGCCCCATGACGGGGATGTGGAAGGTATGCGGTGAGGGTGCGTGCATGGAGCAACGGTTTGGACAAGGGGGCAAAGATCGCACGAAATGGGCTGGGCTGCCGGGAATTATTCCCGGGGATCATTTAATCGCCGTGCCGACCGTGAGGAAATCACGACAGAACGCCCTGTGCGAGGTCCTCGCACCAGTGTGTGCCGGCATTGGTGGTCTGGGACAGTGCCGAATCGACGATCGCTTCGGCCACCTGCACCATGCTCCGCAGTTCGGCCCAAGCCCAAGCAAGGTGCTCCTGGGCCAGTGCCCGTTCGCATTCGTCCGCCATGGCCCGCAGATCGCGGCGTGCTTCCTTCAGGCCATCGGTCATCCGCAAGATGCCGGCCTTGCCGGTCATCAATTCCTGCATCTCCTTCCGCAACCACGCGGCCCGTTCGTCCTCCAGGTCCATGCGTAGGAACATGCCCTGCCGGCCAATGCCATGCAGCGGCGGGCCCAGAGGCCGGGACACCAACACTTCGGCCGCCCGGGCCGGCATCACCAATGCTTCCAGCAGGGAATTGGAAGCCAGACGGTCGGCACCGTGCAGTCCGCTGCTGGCACATTCACCCAATGCAAAAAGGCCGGGCAGGGCCGTCTCGCCATGGTCGTTGGTGAGTATGCCGCCACAACTGTAATGGGCCGCGGGCATCACGGGTATGCGGTCGCGACCGGCCACGATGCCTTTTCGGCCGCAGACGTTGGCGATGTTCGGGAACCGCTTGGCAAATTCCTGCACACCGATGGGCGCGGTGTCCAACCACACATGCGGGTGGCCCGATCGCAGGATGGCCCGCTGGATCTCACGGGCCACCACATTGCGCGGTGCCAAGTCACCTTTCGGATGCACACCTTCCATGAGCCGGCCGCCGTCCGGGCGAAGCAGGCGCGCCCCCGCGCCGCGCACAGCCTCACTGATCAGGAAGGTCGGACCACTTTCATCGTCATACAAGGCCGTGGGGTGGAATTGGATGAAGGCCATGTCACGCAACGGTACGTTGGCGCGGATGGCCATGGCGATGCCATCACCCGTGGCCGCCATCGGGTTGGTGGTGTGCCGGTAGATCTGGCCAAGCCCGCCCGTGGCCAGCACGACCGCCGCGGCATAATGGTCCTGCACTTCCCCGGTCCTGCCGTCGACCGTGCGCACACCGATGCATCGTCGCGCCGCCCCCGCCCCATCCGTGATCAGGTCCATGACGTACTGATGGCCTGCCACTTCGATCATTGGCCCGGCCTTCACCCTGTCGCGCAACACGCGCACGATCTCCGCCCCGGTGGTGTCGCGGTAGTGTACCACACGGGCTTGCGAGTGGCCGCCTTCACGGGCCAGCTGCAGGCGCCCTTCCCGGTCGGCATCGAAGCGGGCTCCTGCGGCCAGCAGGCGCGCGATCGCCTTGGGGCCCCGCTCCACGATCATGCGCACCACGCGTTCATCACAGCGGCCGGCACCCACGGTGAGCGTGTCCTGCACGTGCTCCTCCACGGAATCCTCGGGCAACACCACCGCCGCCACGCCGCCTTGCGCCAGGTACGAGTTGCTGGCCTCCACCGGGGCCTTGGACAACATCAGGATGCGCACCCCGCCCCCACCCTTCAGCGCCGTCATGCGCTCGGCGAAGGCCATGCCCGCAATGCCGCCGCCCACCACGATCACCTCTGTTTCCATGGCCTGTGTTCCCCTAGCCCAGGTCGAGCATGGCCCGGATGGAGCGCAGGGCCTTCACCCGCACGCCCTCCTCCATGGTGATCTCCGGCTGGCCCGTGAGCAGGGCGGTGTACAGCTTGTCCAGCGTGTTCAGCTTCATGTAGGGGCACTCCGCGCAGGCGCATGAGTTTTCCGCATTGGCCGGGGCCGCGATCAGTTTCTTGTCCGGCACGGCCTGGCGCATCTTGTGCAGGATGCCGCCCTCGGTGGCCACGATGAAGACCTCCCCCGGGTCGTTCTGCACGAAGCTGAGCATCGCACTGGTGCTGCCCACGAAATCCGCTTCCTCCAGGATGTGCGGCGGGCACTCCGGGTGCGCCGCAAGCTTGGCATCGGGGTATTTCCCCAGGAGGAACTTCAACTTGTCCAGGCTGATGTCCACGTGCACCTCGCATACGCCGTCCCACAGGACCAATGGCCTGCCGGTGACGCGCTGCACATAGGCACCCAGGTGCTTGTCCGGGGCGAAGATCACCTTCCTGTCCGCCGGGATGCTCTGCACCACCTTCACCGCATTGCTGCTCGTGCATATGATGTCGCTCATAGCCTTCACCTCGGCGCTGCAATTGATGTAGCTGACCACCACATGGTCCGGATGCCGGTCCAGGAAAGCCCTGAACTTGTCCGCCGGGGCGCTGTCCGCCAGTGAGCATCCGGCATTGAGGTCGGGCAGGAGCACGGTCTTGCCCGGGTTGAGGATCTTCGCCGTCTCGGCCATGAAATGCACCCCGCAGAAAAGGATCACATCGGCGTTGGTCTTGTCCGCGGCCTGCGCCAGGCCCAGGCTGTCGCCCACGTAGTCCGCCAACTCCTGGATCTCCGGCTGCTGGTAGTAGTGCGCAAGGATGATGGCGTTGCGCTCCTCCTTCAACCGGTGGATCTCCCCCACCAGTTCAAAGTCGGTCATCGTCTTGGCCCCGGGCGCGATGGCCGGTGGCGGGAAAGGAGTGTTCATTGATCTCTCAGGTACCTGGTTGAATGCGGGTACAAAGTTGACATATATCACAGTTCCGGCAAGTGACCCCGATCAGGCGCGGTCCGTAGGCGTGCCCGGGAGGCCAGCGCCTTCGGCCCACCCACGTGGCGGTACCTTTGCAACATGTGTTTGATCGTCCTGGCTTACAAGGCACATGCTGATTTCCCGCTGGTCCTGGGTGCAAACCGGGATGAGTTCCTGGACCGCCCCGCGGAACCGGCCCACTTCTGGGCCGATGCCCCGGAGATCTTCGCGGGACGCGACAAGCGGGCAGGCGGCACCTGGATGGGCATCACGCGGCACGGCCGCTTTGCGGCGATCACCAATTACCGGGAAATGCGCATGGCGTTTCCGGCCGGCCCTTCGCGCGGGGCACTGGTGCGTGCGGCACTGGAAAAGGATATCGATCCGGCCGCCTCCGGGGCATATGCGGGGTTCAACCTGATCTACGGCCCCCTGGATGCGCTTCGTTACCACAACAACATCGACCGCCGCGACGAGCCGCTCCAACCCGGCGTACACGCCCTCAGCAACCATCTGTTGGATACCCCATGGCCCAAGGTCGTCAAGTCCAAGGCAGTGCTGCGGGAGCTGATGGGCCGATCGCTTGAAACCATCACCGAGGGCCTCTTCCGGCTTTTGGTTGATGAGTCCATCGCCCCCGATGACCAGCTGCCCGACACCGGCCTTCCGATGGAAATGGAACGTGCCGCATCCTCGGTCTTCATCCGCACCCCCAACTACGGTACGCGCTGCAGCACCGTGCTGGTGGTGGACAGAAAAGGCAAGGTCCTGTTCGAGGAAAGGACGTGGCCGGACGGGGCCGTGGTAAAGCAAGAGTTTGAGGTGGGGAAGGCAAGGGTATAATGCCAATGCTTGGTAAAGTTCCGGCCAAAGGACCGTCCCCAACACCCGAAGGCTGCGGCCACCTCCGTGGTCCGCAGCCTTCGTATGACGGGATCGGGCAATGCCCTACCCGCACTTGCTGCTTCCGCAGCTGCGGCACTTCAGGCAACCCTCCTCGTAGTACACGCCTTCGCTGTCGCCGCAGTCGTTGCACTTGCGGCCGCTGGCACTGGTGCCATCGGGGATGTAGCGGCTGAGCGCACGGGCCACGCCGTTCTTCCAGGTGTTCAGGGTGGCATCGTAGAGATTGAGGTTCACCACGGTGTCCACCACGTGGGGGACGGAGACCCCCTGGCGCAGCATGCCGCTGATGAGGATGGCGTAGTTCCAGTATTCCTTGTTGAAACTGCGGCTGAGGCCCTGGATGGTGACCTGGTAACCTTCGTTGTCCTCGTACTGCAGGTCGTAGATGTTCTTCTTGGCTTTGGTATCCTTGCGTTTGATCACCCAGCCTTTCTCCACCCACTTCGGCAGTTGGAACACGCCCTTGGCCTGACCGGTGAAGATCTCGTAGGGCTTCCCGTCAAGCTTGCCCACCACCGCGAGCCAGGGTTCCGTCTCGTTGTTGAAGCGGATCACATCGGCCTCCAGCACGTCGGGCCGTTTCACGCCCATGGGCGCCACATCCTTCTTTTTGTCTTCCTTGGCCACCAGCACGCCGCTGCGCGAGCCGTCCCGGTACACGGTGACGCCCTTGAGGTTGAGGTGCCAGGCGGCGCGGTAGATGTTGCCCACCAGTTCGGGGGTGACGGTGCTGGGCAGGTTGATGGTGGAGCTGATGCTGTGCGTGGTGTACTTCTGCACGGCGGCCTGCAGGCGGATGCGGTGGTGCCAGTCGATGTCGGGCGCGGTGCTCTTGAAGTACGGGCTCTCCTCCACATTGGTCTTGCCGGTGACCTTCATCCAGTCCTCCAGGCGCGGGTGGTGTACGGTGAACTCCTCCCATTGGTCGCCCATGGCGTCGGTGAAGGTGACCTTTTCCTTGGGGGTGTTGGGCGCCAGCTTGCGGCGGCGGGTATAGCCCAGCATGTACACGGGCTCGATGCCGCTGCTGGTGCGCGTGAGCAGGCTGAGGGTGCCGGTGGGTGCCACCGTGCTGATGCTGATGTTGCGCCGGCCGTGCTTCATCATGCGGGCATGCAGCTCGGGCAGTTCCTGTTCCAGCATTCCGGTGAACTCGCTGGTCTTCTCGATGGCGGGATCGAAGCCGGCGAAGCTGCCGCGTTCGATGGCCAGGTCGATGCTGCTGTTGAACTCGGCCTCGCACTTGGTGCGCATGATGTGGGAGACGGCTTCCACGGCGGCTTCGCTGTCGTAGGCCAGGTTCATTGCGGCCAGCGCGTCGCCCAGGCCGGTGAAGCCCAGGCCGGTGCGGCGCCCCTTGCGGCCGGTATCGCCCAACAGTTGCCAAGTCTCGCGTTCCACGCGCTTCACCTCATCGGGCTCGGGGTCGTTGTCGATCTTCTGCAGGATGCGCTCCACGGCCTCCAATTCCAGGTCGACCAGGTCGTCCATCAGGCGCTGGGCCTCATAGGTGACCTCGGCCAGGCGCTCATGGTCGAAGCGCGCCTTGGGCGTGAACGGGTCGGTGACGAAGGAGTAGAAGTTGATGGCGATCAAGCGGCAGCTGTCACCGCCTTGCATGGCGATCTCGCCGCAGGGGTTGGTGCTTTCGTTCTTGAACCCGGGATAAATGGACGAGGTGGAATACTTGTGCTGGCGGTCCCAGAAGATGATGCCGGGCTCGGCGCTGTTGTGGGCGCACCGGATCAACGTTTCCCACAGTTGCCGGGCCTTCACGGTCTTGGTCACCGAGGGCTTCGGACTGTCAATGGGCCATTGGTGGGTGTATTCGCCATCCTCCTCCACGGCCTTCAGGAAGGCATCGCTCACCCGCACGCTCACGTTGGCCCCGGTCACCTTGGTGAGGTCCTGCTTGATGGTGATGAAGTGTTCCACGTCGGGGTGGGCGATGTCCATGGTGAGCATCAGGGCCCCCCTCCTGCCCTTCTGGGCCACCTCGCGGGTGGTGTTGCTGAAGCGCTCCATGAACGATACCGCACCCGTGCTGGTGCGTGCGGCATTGCTCACGGCGGCACCTTCGGGGCGCAGGGTGCTGAGGTCGAACCCCACGCCGCAGCGGCGCTTGAAAAGCTGGGCCAGTTGCTGATCGTTGCGGAAAATGCCGCCGTAGCTGTCCACCGGCGCGGGGATCACCACGCAGTTGGAGAGGGATGCTAGGCGGGTATGGTCGCCCAGGGAGGCCATCACGCTGCCCTGCGGCACGATGTCACGGAAGCCGTCGAAGAGCTTGAAGATCCGTTCCTCGTCCAGCGGTTCGCGCTTGCGGCCATAGGCGGAGAGCTGGGTGCGCTTTGAGGCGGGCACCTCCTTATAGTTACGTTCGATGCGGGCGAACTCGGCGGCCATGCGCCGGTGGGTGCCCTCGGGGGTCAGTTCCAGCAGTTCGCCCTTCTCGTTGCGCAGGGCGTATTTGTTCAACCAAGTGGTGGCCGCCAGCTCATCGTTGTTGAAGTACTGAAGGGTTGCCGCCAGGGCCTCCTCCGGGGTGAAGGTCTGGGTCGGCAGGATGGGTTTGTGGCTGATGGTCGCTGCGGGCATCTTCTCGGTCTCGGTGGGCTCGGCTTCGAAAAGCATGGTTTGTGGTAACGGTTTATCGTGTGGCATTTGGATAGCTGATCGGGAAGGCCAAAGCTCCCTCTTTCAACCCATGATGGGGATCATCATCCGGGGGGATCATCCACAGCGTTATGAACGATCACCGATCGATGGACGGAACAGGGAAGTTATCCGCAAAACGATCGTTGATAACCACCCCGGAATGGCCCGGCAACCTTACAAATGCAGCAAAGGCGCCCGGATGGACGCCTTCGCCGACTTTCACCAACGCCTACAAGGATAAAGGCGATGGCTGGGTAGGTCCCCTATTGCGGGGTCAACACCTTATCTATGACGCAGACCAGTCCGTTCGCCGCCGGCACCGTGCCCACGATCTTGGCATCGTTGATCATCACCTGCCCGTCCTGGACATGGAAGGTGACGTTGCCGCCGTTCACCATGCCCAGCACCTGTCCGTCGTTCATGTTCTCGGGCTTGTACACCCCCACGGCCACGTGGTACTGCAGGATGTCGGTGAGGTCATCCTTCTTGTCGGGCTTCAGCAGGCCGTCCACGGTACCCGCCGGCAGGGCGTCGAAGGCCGCGTTGGTGGGCGCGAACACGGTGAATGGGCCCGCGTTGGAAAGGGCATCCACCAGCCCGGCGGTCTTAACGGCCGTCACCAAGGTGGTGTGGTCCGGCGAGCCCACCGCCACCTGGACCACGTTGCGCTGGGATTCATCGTCCACCACCCCCGATTGGCCCACGGTGGTGGCCGGTGTGACGGAGGCGGCGGCCTGGTCGGCCGTTTCCGCGGTGCCACCCCCGCAAGAGGTGAGAAGGGCGACCACGGCGAAGGGTGTGAGGTGTTTGAGTTTCATGGCGGGTTTTCGTTTGGCTGTTTGATCGCGTTTTCCGTGGACCAAAAATCCTGCGAAGCGACCTCCCCCGGGTTGCCGCTTGGCAGCCTTTTACCTGATTCTTGTCAGCGGGGTGTAAAAACGCCGGGGCACCGCGACCGGGCCGGGCTGGCGAATCCCGTGCAGGAATGGCCGCCGCTTGCACACCATCCCCCATGCCGCCCCTGAACGGCCCCGATCAAAAATCCTTCCGTTGGAATGCCTTGAAGGCCCATGCGGAGGGGACGGCCACCCAGGCCACCAACGCCCCCAGGGCCAGGAATGTGCCCGCCATGCTGCCGAAGAATTTCTCGTACACGGCACCGGTATAACCCATCATGGCGGCCAGGTCCACCTTCAGCATCACCATGATGCGGCCCAGGTCGATGGGGTCCAGCGCGGCCAAGGGCACGATCCACGGTTCGATGGGATAGTCGCTGAACGCGTACATGATCCACAGCAGGATGGCATCGTACACCAGCACGAACAGGAACCAGACCACCAGGCCCAGTCCCACGCCACGGGCTTTCTCGCGGTTCTTGAAAGCGATGAGCGCACCCATGGCGGTGAACACCAAGGTGAGCATGGTGCAGGCCAGCACCAGTGTGAACGCAGCGGATCCGGCCTGGAAGATCATCAACGGGATCCCCGCGCCGATCCATGTGCCCAGCACCAGGGCGGTGCCGAGCGCCAGCATCTGCCCGCCCAGGATCTTCGAGCGGTGCAGGGGTTGCACCGCCAGCAGTTCCGTGAACTCCATGGCGTCATACAGGTACACGATGCTGAATATCGAGGCCACCAGCGGCACCAGGGCCAGCAGCACCTGCGTCAGGCTCAGCATCGCCTTCAGCGGCTGGTCTTCCAGCTGGAAGAGGCCGAAGCTGATGGCCAGCAACAGCAGTAACCATCCGCCCACGAACTTGTTGCGGGCCAGGTCGATCAGGGTGTACTTATAGACTTTCCACATGGCGCTTCACATTGTTGGCCAGCATGGCCGGAATGGCCCTGGAGAGGCGCGTTTGGCCGGTGGCTTCCAGGATCTCCTCCGGGGAGAGCAGGAATTGCAGGCCGCCATCCTGCAGGTAGGCGATGCGGTCGGCCATGGCCTCTACCTCCTCCATCAGGTGGCTGGTGATGAGCACGGTGCAGCCCGTGCGCTTGATCTCGCGCACGGCCGACAGCAGGATCTCCGAGCTGAGCGGGTCCAGCCCGGCGGTGGGCTCGTCCAGCACCAGCACGGTGGGGGCGTACCGGAAGGCCAGCACCGCGCTCACCTTCTGGCGCTGGCCGCCGCTGAGCGTGCCCAGGCGCTTGTCCAGCATGCGGTCCACGCCCAGTTCACGGATCAAGGGACCCTCCGAGCGCTGCATGTCGTTCCCGCGGATGTCGTCCATCAGGTCGATCAGTTGGCCGATCTTCAGCTCGTTGGGGAAGCGCGAGATCTGCGGCATGTGGCCCATCTGGTGCCGGTAGGCGGGGTCGTTGCCCACCACCTGCCCGTTTACCCGGATGGTGCCCGTGGTGGCGTGGACCAGGCCCAGCATGCACTTGATCAAGGTGGTCTTGCCCGATCCGTTGGGGCCGATCACCGAGACGGTCTCGCCCGGCTCGAACCGGGCGCTGAGGTCGCGCAGCGCCCACAACTTGCCATAGCGCTTGCCTGTTTTCTCAAAGATGACGCGTGCCATGCGGTTGTTTCATCAGGGGTTTGTCGTCCTCCAGCCCTTCGGGGGTCATGCTGGGCACCAGCCTCTCGGCCTGGTCCATCAGGCCGGTGAGCAGGCTGCGCGAGAGCACCACGGCATACGGCATGCGCTCGTTCACCATGGCGAAGAGGCTCAGCGGCCGGAAGGGCACGTCGCCAATGCCGTCGCGGTCCAGGTCGTAGCCCTTGTACCGGTCCCAGTAGTTGCCGCTGAAGCTGTTGTATACCGGGTTGCCGTTGGTGCTCATGTCGAACGTGTTGCCCACGAAGGTGTTGCCCGAGAAATGGCAATCCATGGAATTGGCGAAAAGGCGCACGGCCCATCCGTTGCCCCGGAAGACGTTGTCATTGATCTTGGCACGGTTGCAGCCGTCCACCAGGATGGCCGTGGTGTTGTCCACGAACTGGTTGCTGTCGATCACCACGTCGTTGATCTCCTTCAGGAGCAGGCCGTAGGCGCTGGCGCCGCGGTTGCTCGTGAAGCGGTTGCGCCGCATGTCCACGAACTTGCTGTACATCACGGCCACGCCGGCCCCGTTGTCCTTGAAGAAGTTGTCCGAGTAGGTGTCGTTGTTGCTGAACATGAAGTGCAGGCCGTAGCGCAGATTGCGCAGGCTGCGGTTGCGGCGGATGTGGCTTTCGGTGACGAACTCGAAGTAGATGCCGTCGCGATGGTCCTGGGAAAGGTTGTCGGTGATCTCGGCCCCCGAGCAGTGCCACAAGTGGATGGCGTTGGCACGCCGGGTCTCGGGCACCGCCGGGTCGCCGCTGACCACGTTCCGCGCAATGACGGTGTTGCGCGAGCTGGCCACGTGGATGCCGAAGAAGGCGCGTTCCACGATGTTGTCGATCAGCTGTACATGGTCCGATTTCTTCACCTTGATGGCCGCATTGTCGTTGATGTTGCTCACCAAGGTGCCGGTTATCCGGAACCCCTGCACCACCACGTTGGGCGCCTCGATGATGATCACGTCCCCCTTTTCCGCGCCATCGATCAGCGGCCGTCCCACGCCGATCAGCACCAAGGGCTTGTCAATGGTGATGATGCCCTCGGCATAGGTGCCGGCCAGCACGCGGACGGTATCGCCCGCCTGTGCCGCGCCAATGGCGGCGGTGATCCCGGAAGTCCTGCCCCCCGGCTCCACCGTCCATGTCCTGGCTCCCAGCGGCCCCGTTGCCCCCAGCAGCGAAATGATCGCCGCCGCGCGGCACCAAGGACGCAGTCCCGTCATTCGTCGCTGAACAATTTTTGCACCGCGGGCCAATCCATCAGCTCGCCCGGGAAATGCTTCTGCGCCTCCTTGCGCTCGTCATCGGTGGCGAATGCCGCCACGTTGCCCCGCATGGGGCTCTTCAGCGTGGGGGCGTGCAGGTACAAGGCCTTGGTGGCATCGATCAGGGTGCCGGGGTGCGCGAAATCAGACACGTACCACCCCCCCACTTCCTGCTGCACCAACTGGCCGTTGGGGCCCACGAACGGCACCATGCACTCGGGCGCGTCGAACACGTAGGTACGCCCCTTGGTGGTGACGATGGCCGCGCCGAACTTGGCATCCACCACGTTCATGCGGCAATGGGCACATTCACTGGAGCCGTATTTGATCTCCGGTTGCCCCACCGAGCAGCCCGAGGCAAACAGCACCAGGGCCAATGTCATCAACTGGTTCCTCATTGGGTTCTCACTTGGCAGGGCTTGTTCGCGGCTTCAGCCATTCGCGCAGGAAGACCAGGCCCGCTATCAGGATGGCGCCAAACAGGACATAGCCGCCAATATCCGGGAAGGACCATGCCTCAAAGTTAAGGAGGGTTTTATGGCCGAACAGGGGCGGCTGGTAGGCCATGCCCTCGACCTTGATGGCTGCGTGCGGATCCAGCTCGTGGCCATACTTGTATCCCCAGGAATACATGTCCCACATGGCCCAGAGCACGAAGGCGAACAGGGTGATCAGCCAGGTGCCCAAGGCCCAACGCCGGCCGATGATGGCCGCGCCCAGGCCCCACAGGATCAGTAGGCCGATGGCGTAGCGCATGATCTCAAACTCGGGGAACATGTCATCATGGATGACGGCCATGCCGATGTAGTGGTTCAGGCCGTTGATCTGTTCCACGTTGCCGGTAAAGTGGTCATGGAAGATCTGCAGGGTCAGGCCTTCGGGGTACTGGGGCGCCCAGAGGTCGATTCGCCAGATGGGCTGCCACAGCAGGATGCCCATGGCGAGAGCGGCAATGGCAACAAAGATCCGGGAGCTGGGGCGCATGATCGGTTGTTTTAGGATGCGTTTGAGGGTGCTGAAAAGGCTGTTCGATCTCCGGCCCGCTGCGCCCTCGATCTTTTCCGGGCGCACCGGGATGGCAATGGTTCCCATGATGACAGGTTAAGTTATTCGGTTTCCGGGCCGCATGGCCCCATTGAAGGAAAACGGCACACCCGGCCCCGTACACCGCAAACCGATGCTGGGGGCCGGGTGCATTCCGTTCATTTTACCCGTGGTCAGAGACCGGCGTCAGCGGCTTTGGTGTTGGCGCTCAGGGGCACGTTGCTGTTGGCGGGCGATACGCGGGCATAGCCCTGCATCTCCTGGTGGAGGGCCGAGCAGAAGTCGGTGCAGTAGAAGGGCTTTACGCCCACGCTGGTGGGCACCCATTTGAGGGTCTGGGTCTCGCCGGGCATGATCAGGAGCTCGGCCGTGGCCGCACCCTTGACCGCGAAGCCATGGGGTACATCCCAGTCCTGCTCCAGGTTGGTGACGTGGAAGTAGACCTCGTCGCCCATCTTGATGCCCTCGATGTTGTCCGGGGCGAAGTGCGAGCGGATGCAGGTCATGTACACATGCACCTTGTTGCCTTCGCGCACCACGCGGGCGTCCTTCTCGCTCTTGGTCACGTACGGGTGGTTGTTCTCCTCGATCTTGAAGAACTTCACCGACTTGTCCTTGATCAGGCTGGCGGGCACGGCCTGCGCATAGTGCGGTTCGCCGATGGACGGATAGTCCGCCAACAGTTCCATCTTGGGCCCGTCGATGCTGAAGAGTTGGGCGCTCTGGCAGAGCTCGGGGCCGGTGGGCAGGTAGCGGTCCTTGGTGATCTTGTTGTAGGCGATCACGTACTTGCCCCACGGCTGCCTGCTATCACCGCCGGGCACGCACAGGTGGCCGATGGAGTAGTAGGTCGGCACGCGATCCAGCACTTCCAGGCTCTGCACGTTCCACTTCACGATCTCGCTGCTGACGAACATGGAGCTGTACGCGTTGCCGTTGTTGTCGAACTCGGTGTGCAAGGGTCCCAAGCCGGGCTTTTTCACCTCGCCGTGCAGCACGCTCTCATACTTCAGCACGGGGATGCCGTCAAACTCGCCTTCATAGTCCTTGTTCTCGATGGCCTTGATCATCTTGTCGAAGGAGAACACCGGGATCAGCGCGGCCAGCTTGCCGCTGCCCACGATGTACTGGCCCGTGGGGTCCACGTCACAGCCGTGCGGGCTCTTGGGACAGGGCATGAAGTAGAGCAGGTCCTTGAGCTCCTTGTGGTCCAGTTGCATCACCTGCTCGATCACCTCGCTGGTGGCCGTATGCGTGCCTTCATCATAGTGGTTCATGTAGTGCCTGCCAGGCACCATCTTGCCCTTGCCTTCCTTGGCGTACTGCTCGGCCTTCTTCCAGTTCACCGCCATGATGAAGTCCTTGTCGTTCTGGCTGGCATTCACCTCCAGGAGCTTGTAGGCCTGTTCGGTGTTGTAGGTGCTGAAGAAGAACCAGCCGTCGCTGGGGCCCTTGCCGGCGTGGCTGAGGTCGAAGTCGATCCCCGGGGCCGTGATCTGGAACGCGATGTTCATCTTGCCCGTGGCAGGGTCCGGGTGGATGAACGACACCGTGCCCTTGAAATTCTCCTTGTAGGTGTTGATCGGCACGTCGCGCTGCGCATCCGTTCCCATAGGTATGCTGAAACGCGTTCCGGCCACCACGTATTCGCTGTTCGGGGTGATGAACGGCGAGCTGTGGTTGCCCGCACTGTTGGGGATCTCAATGATCGTCTTGGTGCGGAAGGTGGTCAGGTCGATCAGCGCGATCCGTGGGGTGTTGTTGCCGTTGATGAACATCCAACGCCCGTCGGGAACCCCGTCCGTCATGGAAGACTCCACGTGGTGCGAGTCGTCCCATGGCATGAAGCCGTGCGTGGTCATCAGCATGGGCTTGGTCTCCTCGCTGTAGCCATATCCGCTCTCGGGGTCCACCGCGAACACCGGTATGTTGCGGAACATGCGGCCGGAGGGCAGGCCATAGACGGACATCTGCCCGCTGAAGCCGCCGCTGACGAAGTTGTAGAACTCGTCATATTGGCCCGGCGGGACGAAGACCTTCGATGCCGCGTCGCCGGTGACGGCGGTCTTGGTGTTGGTCGGCTTGCAGCCTTGGACCAACGGCATGGTGATGCCGGCCGCAAGAAGCAACGGCAACACGGTGGTCATTGGGGTTCTTCTCATTGAAAAGGTGGTTGGTTGTTTTGTTTTGGTCCTTTTTCACCGGCCATGTTCCACCGGGATGTGGTTGATCAAAGCGTGCGCATGAACTCCAGCACGTCGCGCGCTTCCTCGTTGGTCAGGTTTTGGTTGGGCATGCGCACCAGGCACTCCTCCAACATGGCCTGGGCTTCGGGGTCGGTTTCCAGCATCGCGTCCGTGTGCAGGATCATGTTCATGATCCACTCCGGCGTACGTTGCTTCATGATGCCCTCCCAGCCCGGACCCACCACGCGGTTGGTGCCCAAGCTATGGCAGGACAGGCATTTTACCTCGTAGATCTCCTTGCCCTTGGACACCATGGCCTGGTCGATCTTGCCTTCCTCCAGGGGCGGGACGATCTGGTCGGCAGTGATCATTCCCGGCAGCGGGGTTGCCGCCTCCGTCTTGGCTGCCTCATTCGCCGTCGCCGGCTTTTCCGCCGGGGCCGACCCGCTTCCGCCGCATGCCGCCACCAAAGCCATCATCGAGGCCAGGCCGATACCTGCGGCCATGTTCCTGTACACCGTAGCCTTCTTCGTTAACATTTGTTTTTCCTTGTTTTCGGGTTCAAAATTCGGGACCGCCGCTAAGGTAGGGCTGACACATATCAGGCCCATGGATGAGTTTGATCAGGGGGGTCGGAGCCCGTATTTTGCGGACCTTAGCGCCCGGATGCGTCGCTGGTTCAACATCGCCCTGCTGAACTTCGGAATTGCCGGCCTGATCGGGGCTTTCCTCAGGGCCTATTACATCTGGGACATCCCCGTCTTCCGGTTCAGGGCCCTGCTGAACGCCCATTCCCACGTGGCCATGCTGGGATGGGCCTTCATCGCCATGGTGGCCTTCATGCTCAAGGACGAGACGCCCAAGGGCCCTTCACGCACCACCTTGGCCCTGCTGGCCATTTCCCAATTGGCCGTCGTGGGCATGCTCCTGGGCTTCCCGGTGCAGAGCTATGGTGCCTTCACCACGTCGGTGACCATCACGCACATGCTGGCCAGCTACCTGCTGGGGGCCCGTGTGCTGAAGGTATCGCAGACCTGGCGCGTCAACGGCAGCGGCATGCTGGCGCGCCTGGCCGTGTTGATGATGTACATCTCCACGCTCGGCGTGTGGGCCATGTGGCCCATCATCGAGGGCGGCGGCTTCGGCACCGAGCTGTATTACTGGTCCATCCAGTTCTACCTGCATTTCCAGCTCAACGGCTGGTTCTGGTTCGGCGGCCTCGCCCTGTGGAGCCGATGGGCCGAAACCCACGGCGTGGGCTACCTGCTGGACCGCACCACCATACGCCTGTGGGTGATCTCGGTGCTGCTCACCTTCGCCTTGGCCATCGCCTGGAGCGAACGCCACTGGATGGTCTATGCCGTCAACTCCGTGGGGGTGTTCCTGCAGCTATGGGCGGGTTGGCGCACCGCAAAGGCCGTGTTCGGCGCACAGCGGCGCCTGCAGGACAAGGCCCCGCTTTGGGCCTGGCGCTGCGTCACGTATGCATTGGTGGGCATGGCCCTCAAGGTGGTGATGCAGGCCGCCGTGGCCGTACCCCAGCTCGCCGTGATGGCCTTTACCGTGCGCAATTTCGTGGTCGGCTTCATCCACCTGAACACCTTGGCCTGCATCAGCATGATGCTCTTCGCCATGGCCCTGGTGAACCGCTGGTTCATCAGCACCTCCACCACCGTGCGCATCGGCCTGTCCGTTTTCACCGGTGGAATGGTGCTGAGCGAAGGCCTCCTCTTCCTGCAAGGGGGCATGTTCTGGCTGGGCATGGGCATGATGCCTGGCTACTACGGCCTGATCCTCGCCCTGTCGATGCTGCTCCCTGCAGGCATCTTCGTCCTGCTGGCCCATGGCTGGCGGAAACGCACACCGCTGCCCGCCGTCCCATGAAAAAGGCCGGCCCCGCACGGGAACCGGCCTTTTCAATGCGCCTGTCGCGATCGGCTCAGAGCGAGCGGATCAGCTCCAGCATCTCGCGCGCCTGCTTCTCGGTGAGCTCCTGGTCCGTCATCTGTGCACCGGTCTCCTCCACCAGCTTCTGCGCCTCGGGATCATTCTCAAGCATCCACTGCGTGTGCAGCATCATGTTCATGATCCACTCGGGCTTGCGCTCCTTGATCACGCCCTTCCATCCCGGGCCGACCACCTTCTCCTCGGTGAGGCCGTGGCAGGCCTTGCACTTGGCGTTGAAGATCTTCATGGCGTTGTCCACCATGGTCTGGTCGATGGCGTCCGTCAACGGCGGGGTGATCTTGTCGGCCGTGATGAAATCAGGCGGATAGGTGATTTCCCCGGTGGTGGCAGGCTTGGCGGCCTGGGTGGTCTCGGCAGGCTTTGCCGGCTCGGCCGGGGCCGCCTTTTGGGCATCGCCGCCGCCGCAGGCGACCATCAGCAGGGCTACTACGCCCAAGGGCATCAACGTGGAACCAAGTTTCATGGGGCTCATTGTTTTTGTTAGGTGTATCGGTTGATCTCGTGGGGAACTTTTCCCGCCGCGAAGTTGAGCCAAGATTTCGGCTTGCGCAAAAAAGAGGACCTGATTGTCCGCTTTTGCCCCCGCCGGGCCGGCCTGCATGGAGGCCACCCCCCTTCGCGGCGACGCGCCGGTCAACAAGCCTTGCCGGGCGGCGGGCCTGGTTTTGCAGGCCCCGATCCCGGTCGCACCCTACCTTCGCAACGAACGATCCGCCGAGCATGCCGACCACACGATCCATCCCTTCCCAAGACCCCATCACCCTGTCCGAGCTCAAGGAGGAGCTCCTGAAGGACTTTGCCCTGGTTTGCCTCAGCCGGGAGGCCAGCCTGCTGGGGCGCAAGGAAGTGCTGACGGGAAAGGCCAAGTTCGGCATCTTCGGCGACGGCAAGGAATTGGCGCAGGTGTGCATGGCCAAGCAGTTCAGGCCCGGCGACTGGCGCAGCGGCTACTACCGCGACCAAACGTTCATGTTCGCCATCGGCGAGCTCACGGTGCAGCAATGGTTCGCCCAGCTCTACGCCCATGCCGACCTGGTGGCCGAGCCTTCCAGCGCGGGGCGCCAAATGAACGGCCACTACGCCACCCGCAGCCTGGATGCCGACGGGAACTGGAGGAACCTGGCCGAACAGTACAACTCCAGCCCGGACATCTCCCCCACCGGCGGCCAGATGCCGCGGCTGCTGGGCCTGGCACAGGCCAGCAAGGTCTTCCGCCAAGGCAAGGCGCTGCACAACCACACCCACCTGAGCGACCACGGCAACGAGGTGGCCTTCGGCACCATCGGCGATGCCAGCACCAGCGAGGGCCTTTTCTGGGAGACCATCAACGCGGCGGGCGTGCTGCAGGTGCCCATGGCCGTGAGCGTGTGGGATGACGGCTGGGGCATCAGCGTGAGCAAGGCCCACCAGACCACCAAGGGCAGCATCAGCACCCTGCTCAAGGGATTCGAGAAGCAGGAGGGCACCAACGGCATCCGGGTGTACAAGGTGAAGGGCTGGGACTATGCCGCCCTGAACAAGACCTACGAACAGGCCATCGCCCAATGCCGCGAGGAACACGTTCCCTGCGTGATCCATGTGGAGGAGGTGACCCAACCCCAGGGGCACAGCACCAGCGGCAGCCACGAGCGGTACAAGAGCAAGGAGGAACTGGAGTGGTACAAGAGCGTGGACTGCATCGTGCGGTTCAGGGAGTTCATCCTGGCCTTCAGGCCGGGGGGCAACATCATCGCCACGGCAGAGGACCTCGATGCCATCCAGGCCAAAGCCAAAGCCGATGCCCGGGCGGCCCAGAAGGCGGCCTGGGCCGCATTCACCGCCCCCATCGAGGCGGAGCGCCGCGAAGTGATCGCCATGGTGGAGGCCTTGGACATGGGGGAAGCGGCGGCCTTGGCGGACGAGCTGCGCAAGAGCCTGGACCCCGGCCGCCGGGAAGTGCTGGGCATCGCCCGGCGGGCGCTCGCCCTGGCCGGTGCCCGGGAAGTCCCGGCCGACGAATTGCGCCAATGGGTGGAAAAGGCCATGGCCGACAATGCCGAACGGTACGGGAGCCACCTGTACAGCCAAAGTGCCAAGAGCTGCCTGAACGTGCCCGAGGTGCCGGTGGAATACGCCTCGGAAGAGGAAGTGGACGGCCGCATCATCATCCGCGACAACTTCGCCGCGCTCTTCGAAAAGGAGCCGTTGCTGCTCACCTTCGGCGAGGACACCGGCAAGATCGGCGACGTGAACCAGGGCATGGAAGGCATGCAGGCGCGCTTCGGCGAACTGCGCGTGAGCGATGCCGGCATCCGCGAGGCCACCATCCTGGGCCAAGGCATCGGCCTGGCGCTGCGCGGCCTGCGCCCGGTGGCCGAGATCCAGTACCTGGACTACCTGATGTTCTGCCTGCAGGGCATGAGCGACGACCTGGCCACCATCCAGTGGCGCACCAAGGGCGGCCAGAAGGCCCCGCTGATCGTGCGTACCCGGGGCCACCGGCTCGAGGGCGTGTGGCACAGCGGCAGCCCCATGGGCACCATCATCAACAGCATGCGCGGCGTGGTGGTCTGCGTGCCGCGCAACATGCAGCAGGCAGCGGGCATGTACAACACGCTCCTCCATAGCGACGACCCGGCACTGGTGATCGAATGCCTCAACGGCTACCGGCTCAAGGAGCGCATGCCGTCCAACCTGGGCGAGTTCACCGTGCCCATCGGCATCCCCGAGGTGGTGCGCGAAGGCAATGACCTCACGCTGGTGAGCTACGGCAGCACGTTCCGCATCTGCGAAGAGGCCGCGGTCCGGCTGGAAGCCCTCGGCATGTCCGTGGAGCTGGTGGATGCGCGCACCCTCCTCCCCTTCGACCGGGAACACCGCATTGTGGAAAGCCTGAAGAAGACCAACCGCCTGCTGGTGGTGGACGAGGATGTGCCCGGCGGCGCCAGCGCCTACATCCTGCAGCAGGTGCTGCAGGTGCAAGGGGGCTACCGCCACCTCGATGCCGCGCCCGCCACGCTCACCGCCAAGGCCCACCGCCCCGCCTACGGCACCGATGGCGACTACTTCAGCAAACCCAGCGTGGAGGATGTGGTGGAGATGGCGGTGGGGATGGTGAGGGAGTGACTTGAAAGTTGCAGGCTGAAAGTTGAAAAGGGCAATGGCTTTCACCCGGTTCACGGAGACCACGAGGCATGCTTCAACTTCCCATTCCCTCCCTCGAAGGCCTCACCACCGAACGCCTCGTTTTCCGCCGCCCGGTGATGGACGACCAGCTGTGGTGGATGGAATACATGAACAACGCCGAGGCCATCCGCTTCATGCCGTTCACCTTGGGCAGCGAGGCGGATTGCCGCGGGTTCATCCAACGTTCGTTGGACCGCATGGCCAAAGACGGTTCCTGCCTGAACGTGGTAAGCGAGCGCGCGACGCGGAAGCCCGTCGGCATGGTCGGCCTGTTGACGCAGGAAATGGACGGCATCGCCGAACTGGAAGTGGGCTACCATCTGCTGCCCACGGCTTGGGGAAAAGGCTACGCCACGGAAGCCGCCATGGCCTGCAAGGAATGTGCCCGGCAGCAGCGCTTGGCCCCTTCGGTGATCTCGCTCATCGATCCTGGCAACTTCAAGAGCCAGGCCGTGGCCAAGCGCAATGGGATGACCCACGAAAAGGATACCGTGCATCGCGGTACCCCGGCGATGGTGTTCCGCGTGATGCTGCAACCTTGATCTTTGCGGGGATCAATCCTTGAGCCCATGGGCCGCATACGGACGATGGACATTGCACATGCCTGGTTCGATGCCTTCAACCGGCACGACCTGGAAGCCTTGTTGGCCTTGTACAGCGATGATGCCCGGCACTTCAGCCCAAAGCTCCTGGCCCGTCGCCCGGAAACGAACGGTTGGGTCCAGGGCAAGGCGGCCCTGCGCGCCTGGTGGCGCGATGCCTTTGACCGCCTGCCTTCGCTGCGCTACGAACCGACGAACCTAATCGCTGATGAACGCAGCGTCTTCATGGAGTACGTGCGGCACGTGGAGGGCGAGCCCGCCCTGCGCGTGGGCGAGGTGCTGGAGGTAATCGACGGCACGATAGCGGCCTCGCGGGTCTATCACGGATGACCAGGGAAGAGGCTAAATCGCCTTCCAGCGCACGAACACATAATTCAGCTGCAGCGTGCCGTTCCTGGGCAACGGGTCCACCATCCGCAGGAATCCGGCCCGGTTGTCCCGCACCACCTTGTCCTTGAGCTCCAGCTCGCTCGGCGCATTGAAGATGTTGATGCGCGGCGCATTTACCCGCGTGCCGATCCAAAAGGAGCTGTTCCACCAACCGATGTTGTACAGATTGAGCTGTCCCATGGTGTACAGGATCACCGGTGCCTTCTGCGGGCTGTTCCAGTATACATTCTCCAGGTTCACCGTCGCCTTGATGGGCATGTTCACATAGATCGAGGCTTTGCGCACCTCGTGCTCCACGTGGAAGTTGGAAAGGGTGAAGGACTTCACCACCGTGTTGTTCGCCAGCCAGTCCTCGGTGCCGTCCAGCCGGGCGCTCAGGAAGATGTCGTAATCGCAGCCCGTCCCTTCGGATACGCAATCCGTCATGCGCACCCCGTTGGTGTTCAGGATGGTGAAGGCGGCGGTGGTGCTGGTCATGCAATACACCCGCACCTGCTCCAGCACCGTGTTGTTGCTCTGGCTGTTGAATCCGTTGGCCCCCTTCCAGTCACCGTGCCGCACCACCACGCCTTTGTCCCTTGGATTGGTGATGCGCAGGTTGCTCAGCCGCGCCAGCAGGCAAAAGCGCAGGTCCACCGCCGCCTCCGTCTGTGCGTCCAAGTGGCAATTCTGCACGATGCTGCCCAACGAGGCCTGCAGGTCGATGGCCTTCCGGCCGCCCTTGATCGATGCGAAGTCCTTGATCAGGTAACGGTAGTTTGCATGGACCATCGCCTGCTTCTGGCCGGTCACTGGCGAGGTGAACCCATTGGAGTTCTTGCCCAGGATCAGGCGGCTGCCTTTGCCGTCGATTACCAGCAACTCCCGTTCGGGCAGCACGATGTCGCCCTCGCTCTGGTATTGCGCGGCCTCGGAGAACACCACCGCCGTGGCATCCTTCGGCAGCCCTGCGAACCATTTCCCCACATCGATGCCCGCAGGCACCGTGTATTCCTTGGCCGATACCGGCACCGCCAACCCCAGCAACAGAATGGCCAAGGCAGGTCCCACATCGCATTTGATCCCGTGCTTCATCATAGGGCCAAACTACTGATCATTGTGCCGCCTGCGGTCCTTCCCGTTCAATGCGGTCGATCGCCTTGTTCCATATCGTCCTGTAGCATGCAAATGGACAAGGGGCCATGGGGCATGGGCCGTCCTGGATCCCTCCACCAGGCCATGGACAGCCCGGCGATCCCGGCGGCACAATACCTTGGCCTCATGATATGGCCGGATTTTTCGGAGATCCCCGTGCTGCATACGCGCCGCCTGGTGTTGCGGGAATTGCGCGAGGATGACGCACCGGCCATCTTCCGGCTGCGGTCCTCGCCCGACGTGATGCGCTACATCCCCAAGCCGCTCGACACCCGAAGCGCGGACAGCCTGCGCATGGTGCGGGAATTCCGCCAGGCGGCCGTCGCGGGCGATGCCATCATGTGGGCCATCACCGTGAAGGGGTCCGACCGCCTGGTGGGCTATATCGGTTACTGGCGCATCCTGAAGGAGCATCACCGCGCCGAGGTCGGCTACGCCCTGCATCCCGACCTGTGGGGGCAGGGATTGGCCAGCGAGGCGTTGGCGGCCGTGCTGGAGCATGGCTTCCGGGTGATCGGCCTGAACAGCGTGGAGGCCACCGTGGCCCCGGGCAACACGGCCTCCATCCAGGTCCTGCAGCGCAACCAGTTTGTCCGCGAAGGCTATTTCAGGGAGAACTACCGCGTGAACGGTGAATATGTGGATTCATTGGTCTATTCCCGCCTGGCCCCACGCGGCCGCTGAAGCGGGACCGCGGAGCACGGCCGTGGCCCATCGTCGGTATTTTCGCCGGTCATGCGCCTGCTGCTGTTCCTTATTGCGTTGAGCCTGGGCATGCCCGCTCCGGCGCAGGCGTTGCCCGTCCAGGAATTCGCGCTCAACCTGTCCCCTTCCATGGATGGCCAGCTCTTCTGCCTGTTCCTGGTGAAGATGAAGGACGGCCAAGTGGCGGAAAGCCGTCCCATCAGCCGGGAAAGCTTCATCAAGCAGGCCCAAGGCCGCACCTTCAGCCCCGCCAATCCGGATGCCGAGGACCTGTTCCGCAAGTACGGCGTGAAGGCCTGCACCCTGCCGCCGGATAGCGCGGCCATGGGCTTCCTCACCGATTGCCCCACGCTGGACAACCTTTGGAAGCTGCGCTATTGGGAATATCCATTGAAAACGGCGGACGGGCAGCGGGCCATGAAAGGCTGGAGCGAGAAGCCGCTGGCGCCCAGTGCGCGGCAAATGGGGATCTTGGGGCAATATGGCCTGAAATACACCAACGGGCTGATCGTGGGGCCCGAGATGTTCAGGCTGCTTCGCGACATGGGGGAAAAGGAATGGGTGAACAACTACCGCGGAAACTGATGGCACAAGGCGATCGCACGGAAGGCAACGCACTGCTGCAGGCCCTGCGCAGCGGCGACCGCATGGCCCTGGGCCGGGCCATCACCCTGGTGGAAAGCACCCGGCCGGCCGACAAGGCCGCGGCCACCGCCCTGGTACGGGACGCCCTGAAGGCGGATACCGCTTCGGTGCGCATCGGCGTTACCGGCATCCCGGGCGTGGGCAAGAGCACGCTGATCGATGCCTTGGGCATGGAGCTGATCGGCCGGGGCCACCGCGTGGCCGTGCTGGCCATCGACCCCAGCAGCACCCGCACCGGCGGCAGCATCCTGGGCGACAAGACCCGCATGGAACGCCTCGCCGGCGAGGACCGCGCCTTCATCCGGCCCTCACCCAGCGGCGGCACGCTGGGCGGCGTGGCACGCCGCACCCGCGAGGCCATGATCCTGTGCGAGGCCGCCGGCTACGACCGTATCCTGATCGAGACCGTGGGCGTGGGCCAAAGCGAGACCGCCGTGGACCAGCTCACCGACCTGAACCTGCTCCTCGCCATCGGAGGCACCGGGGACAGCCTGCAAGGCATCAAGCGCGGCATCATGGAATCCGCCGACCTGATCGCCCTGACCAAGACCGATGGCGACAACGAACCGCGCAACCAGCGCGCGGCCATGGACCTGAAGCAGGCCATCGCCTTGCTGCCCCCACGCGAAAACGGTGAGCGGCCACCCGTGAAGCTATGCTCCGCCACCACCGGGAAGGGGATCCCCCAACTGGCCGACGCCTTGGAGACCATCGCCGCCACCAACCTGGCCAACGGTTACCAGGCGCGTCGCCGGCAGGCACAAACGCATTGGTGGCTGCACGCGGCCATCCAAGAGGCATTGGCCGGCGAATTCAACAACGACGCGCGTATCCGCATGGCGTTGCCTGCCATGGAGGAACAGGTTGCCCGTGGGGAGATCAGTCCATTTGATGCCGCGGAAGAGCTGCTGCGGGTGTTTCGAGGGTAGTTGCCAGCGGCGCTGAGGCCCCGTTCGCAGTGCGAAGTCCGTGGTGCTTGGCCGGAAGTCCCCTTGCACCCCTTGCACCAGGCGGTTTCAGCTTCCCGCTACGCCGAAGCCTTGCCCGTATTGGATCAGCCTTGGGTACGGGGCTGCATTGTCCGTTGCCCGTGGCGGGTCCCATTGAAGGGGGACCTAGAACAACTTCCTCACTTCTTCCTTCAGCGCCACCGCGGCCTGTTGCGTAGGCAGGTGCGTGAGCTTGGAGGCCACCTCGAACACGTGCTGGCTCAGCGCCGTGCCATTCGCATCCGGCGCGGTCTGCTCCGCCGCGATGTTGATGATCCGCAAGGTCTCCTCCTTGGCCATCTTCACCTGCTGCCAGGCCCGGTCGCTCACATAGATCTGTTGGGTGACATTGTGCTCGAACTCCTCCCGGACGGTGGCCAGCAACTCCGTATGCAGCAGGCGGGCCGTCATGTGCGCCTTATGCACGCGGAAGACCAAGGTGCCCGGCGAGATCCGTTCCAGTAAGAGCATCAACCGCTCGTACGCCTGCAACCGCAGGGGCATCACTTGCTTGCGGTCCTCCTTCTTCGCCTCGGCCATCAGCTTGGTGTTCATCTCACGCGAGTGGTTGGTGAGCATCTGCCGCAACAGGTAGAAGGCCGTGAGGAAGACCACCACGGAGGGCAACAAGGCCAGAAGCACTTGGAAAAGCTGGTCGCCGGTCATGGATGCAGGTTTGGCCGCTAAGTTCGGGAGGAACGGCCAACCAATGCCGGTCATTGCCTGGGGGCTAATTTCGCGGCCTGTGTCGCGGACAGACCGACCGCATCAATCCATCCAATCCATCATGCAACTTTCTCCTGTGGTCCGCGCCATGACCGAGTCGGCCACGCTCAAAATGGCGCAAAAGAGCCGCGAGATGCGGGCCGCCGGCAAGGACATCGTGGACCTCAGCCTGGGCGAACCGGACCAGGATCCCCCCGCCTTCGCCATCGAGGCCGCCCAACAGGCCATCGGCGAGAACAAGTGGAATAAATACCCGCCCGTGATGGGGTACATGGACCTGCGCGCCGCCATCTCGGAGAAGTTCAAGCGCGACAATGGCCTGCACTATGCACCGGAGGAGGTGATGGTGAGCACCGGCGCCAAGCAGTCCATCATGAACGTGATCATCGCCCTGGCCGGGCCCGGCGACGAAGTAGTGATCCCCGCCCCATTCTGGGTGAGCTACGCAGAGCAGGTGCGCTTCACCGGCGCCACGCCCGTGTTCGTGCCCAGCACCCTGGAAGAGGACTACAAGCCGCCCATCCACCGCATCGCCAAGGCCATCACGCCGCGCACCCGCGTGCTGCTCTACAGCTCGCCCACCAACCCCAGCGGCTCGGTGCTCACCCAGGCCGAGCTGGAGGAACTGGCCGCCGTGGTGCTGAAATGGCCCGGCCTGATGGTGATCAGCGACGAGATCTACGAGCACATAGTGTTCGACGGCACCCACCGTTCCATCGGTGCCATCCCCGGCATGCTGGAGCGCACCATCACCGTCAACGGCCTCAGCAAGGCCTTCGCCCTCACCGGCTGGCGCATCGGCTACATCGGTGCGCCCAAGGCCGTGGTCCAGGCCGCCAACAAGGTGCAGGGCCAGTTCACCAGCGGCGCCAACGGCATCGCCCAGCGCGTGGCCAAGGCCTGCGTGGAAGCGGACCCGGCCTTGCTCCACGGCCTTCGCGAGGTATACCTGCGCCGGCGCGACCTGGTGCTGGAGGGCCTCGCCCATGTGCCCGGATGGCGATGCAACAAGCCGCAAGGAGCGTTCTACGTCCTGCCCGACGTGTCCGCCAGCCTGACGGGCAAGCTGCGCACCAGCGCCGACCTGGCCCTCCACCTGGTGGAGCACGCCGGGGTGAGCCTGGTGGACGGCGATTCATTCGGTGCGCCCAACACGGTACGCCTGAGCTATGCCACCAGCGATGCCCTGATCGCCGAAGCCACCAAACGACTGGCCGAGGCCGTTGCCGGACTGCCCAAGAACTGAACGCCGCCATGATGCCCCGCGAGATCATCCAAGGCTTCCGCAACGTCAACGCCATGGTGGTGGGCGACGTGATGCTGGACGCCTACCTCTGGGGCCGCGTGGACCGCATCAGCCCCGAGGCCCCGGTGCCCATCGTGCAGGTGACGCGCCGCAGCGCGCGCCTGGGCGGGGCTGCCAACGTGGCGCTCAACCTGCGTGCATTGGGCGCCAAGGCCATCGTGGCCAGCGTGACCGGCAACGACAAGAACGCCGACGAGCTGCAACGGCTCTTCGCCGAGGAGGGCTTGCCCCCCGATGGCCTGCTGCGCCTGGACACCCGCCCCACCACGGTGAAGACACGCGTGATCAGCGGCAGCCAGCATGTGGTGCGCGTGGATGAGGAAGTGGAGCATGACCTGGGCACCGGGGAGGAAACGCGGTTCCTGCACCACTGCATCGCCCTCCTGCGCAAGGCGAGGCCCGCAGTGCTCATCTTCGAGGACTATGACAAGGGCGCACTCACCCCGGCCGTGATCGGCGGGCTGATCGCGGAGGCCCGTCGGCTGGGCATCCCCACCACCGTGGACCCTAAGCGCCGCCACTTCTTCGATTACCGCGAGGTCGACCTCTTCAAGCCCAACCTGAAGGAGCTGCGCGAGGGGCTGAAGGTGGACCTGCCTGCCGGCGACATGGAATTGCTACGCGGCGCCGTGCACATGCTGGAGGCGCGGCTGGCCAACCACGCCTCGCTGATCACCCTCAGCGAGCATGGCATTTACGCGCATCGCGGCGATGAGGAGACCGCGCTGCCTGCACACCGCCGCAAGATCGCCGACGTGAGCGGCGCCGGCGACACCGTGATCGCCGTGGCCTCGCTCTGCCTGGCGCTGAACCTGCCGCTGGCCGCCATCGCCGCATGGGCCAACCTCGCCGGCGGCCTGGTGTGCGAGCACGTCGGCGTGGTGCCCGTGGATCCCGTGGCCCTGCAGGCCGAAGCCGAACGACTGAAGCTGGGGACCTCCGCATGAGCGCCTCCGTGAAGCCCTACGCCGGGGAAGGGTCCAAACGCGAGCAGGTGGAACGGATGTTCGACCGGATCTCGCCCAAATACGACCTGCTGAACCGCATGCTCTCCATGGGCACCGACCAGGGCTGGCGGCGCAAGGTGATCCGCCTGTTGGGCCAGGAGCCCGTGGACCAATTGCTGGACATGGCCACCGGCACCGCCGACCTGGCCATCATGGCCGCCAAGGTGGCCCACCGCGTCACCGGGGCGGATATCTCGGCGGGCATGCTGGAACATGGACGCTCCAAGGTGGCGAAGGCGGGCCTCTCCGGCAGCATCACCCTGGTACAGGCCGATGCTGCCAACCTTCCCTTCCCGGACAACACCTTCGATGCCGTCACGGTGGCCTTCGGCGTGCGCAATTTCGAGGACCTGCCCCAAGGCATCCGCGGCATGGTGCGCGTACTGCGACCCGGCGGGCGCCTCTTCGTCCTCGAATTCAGCCAGCCGCGTGCCACGCCCTTCAGGCAGGTCTTCCGGTTCTACTTCCACCGCGTGATGCCCTTCATCGGGCGGATGGTGAGCAAGGATGAGGCGGCTTACACCTACCTGCCCGAAAGCGTGGATGCCTTCCCGCAGGGAAAACAGTTCGAGCGGATCCTCCTGGATTGCGGCCTGCGGGATGTGCACTCTCGGCCCCTCACCTTCGGGGTGGCCACCTTGTATGTGGGGAGGAAATGAGGGTGGACCCGTGGAGCATGTTGATGATAAGCTGGGCCAATTCCACCGAGGTTGCCATGGATGCGCACAACTTCAGCCACAGGCCCATCGCCCCGGTACACGCACGAAATGCCGCTTACATTCGTTCCCTGACCTGATGCGCAAGGCCGCCCTCCTCCTCGTTCCCGTCCTGATGGCGCTGCAGGCCCGGCCCGCACAGGCCCAGCGGGCGCGCGGCGTGAAGGTGGAAAACCTGCCCAACTTCGATCTGCGCACCTTCCATTTCGGGTTCCTCCTCAGCTACAACACCGCGGATTTCTATACGCGGCTGAGGCCCACGGCCCCGTTCCAGGATTCGCTGCTGGTGATGGACCACGTGAAGCAGCCCGGCTTCAACCTCGGCATCGTGGCCTCGCTGAACATGACCAACAACCTCAGCCTGCGCTTCCTGCCCACGCTCGCTTTCCAGGACCGCATCCTGAAGTATTCCTTCCGCAAACCCGACGGCAAGACGGCCAACTTCCAGAAGCCGATCGAAAGCACCTACCTGGAGTTCCCGCTGCTGCTGAAATTCCGCAGCGACCGCATCAACAACTTCGCGGTCTACCTGATCGGCGGCGGGAAGTTCGGCATCGACATGGCCAGCCAGAAGGATGTGGACAACGCCTTGGACGAGGATGTGGTGGTGAAGCTGAGCAAATACGACTACGGCGCAGAAGTGGGCGGCGGCGTGGACATGTTCCTCCCCTACTTCAAGTTCGGCATCGAGCTCAAAACAGGCATCGGCATCCCCAACGTGCACGTCGATGACGGCACCCGCTTCAGCAGGCCCATCCAAAGCTTGCGCACCAAGACGTGGGTGCTCACCTTCACGTTTGAGGGGTAGCGGGATAGTGGAAAACTTTTCCACTCGGCACTACATGGATTTCTCGTACAAACGTGATATACTTGTATCCAACCCAAAACCATATTTACATGCAACGCAACGCAACGCAACGCAACGCAACGCAACGCAACGGACGGCACGGCGTAGGCCCGGTCTGCTGGTTTCACTGACCGGTGCATTGAGCCTAATGATGATATTCGGCCTATCGAGTTGCCAAAAGGAGGAAATAGCCAATAGCCAAGCTTCACCTGCACCCGAGGTGAATGTAACACCCCGGGTGATTTCGTTTATCAACCTGGCTGAACGCGGCTCAGGGAGCCGCGAGGGGGAATCGTTGACCGTGGACAGTGCGGTCTGGTATATTGAGGCCGCGCTGAATTTAAGCTATACCAATATTGCCCAAAAGTACACTGACCAAACTGAAGACAGCATCATCGTGACGATTCCTGTGGTTGACGGCCATGTATTGGTCGGAGAAGCGGGTGACATGTTCCTCACATTGGGCCAACAAATCAATGTCGCAAATGTGGAAGGCACCAGTCATGTTTCCATAGTGGACGTAGTACCAAGCGTGGAGGGGAATAGCCTACGGCTTTCCACGGTTTACTTGATTTGCAGCGGGTACGACAGGGGTACACCCAACACAAACTACGGCCCCAACGACCATTGGTGGTGGATGAATATAGAGTCAGACCCGCAGTATTGCAATTGCCAAGACAATACTATCTGGGGGGCTTGTGCTGACAGGCAAATCCGGAACAGAGTTAACTATGCCATCAATGGGGGCTACTACCAATACTACACCGATGTGGAAACGTGGGAAGTAGATCACTGGGGCTATGATGATCCGTCTAATCGTGTGCTTGGACTATTAAGTCATCCATCGCCAGTTGGACCTGACAACCCAATCAACGGGGATGGTATTAGGGACTTCCCAGTCTATATCGGTGACCCTAGCAATAGCTGCCTCGGGCCAGTAGATATGAGTTTTTACACCCAAGGCGTGTGGAACTTGATGCAATACGTCCCTGCAAACTATTTGCCGAACAAGGTAGCCGCTTCGTGCAAGGTGCAAGGAGACATGTCTCTCGGCGGTCATCAAGTCAGATTGCATTGGGTTACATACCGCTATGGCAAGTTGGCCAAAGCACATTAGAATGCAGCGCATATGGACAATATTGCTCCCCATGGCTACTGTTGTGGCCATGGGGCAGCAACCTTGGACTTATGGCCAAGGCCAGGTCGACAAAGATGTTCTCTTTACCGACATAGCTTGGTCTGATGATAGTGTCGTGGTCGGCTGCTATAGGGCCACCCCGTTGGTATCATTCCCCTTTGGTGCATCAATCCTGGTTCTAAACACTTCAGGGAACCTGCTGCATGAGCGCCAATTGGCCCCATCCCTACACCACGCTGTTCCAACAGTTGTTCTTGCCGGGTCCACCCAGGGTGTACGGGTGTTGGGGAGCTATGCAGAATATGGTGATTCCCTTCCCGGTTTCTTCCATTATAAGTTCACCCCGGATAACCCTTTGCCGGACTCCACATTCATTCCGATTAATGGAGCAAGGTTCACGAGCCTGAAAAATGCAGCCTTGCTCGAAGATGGATCCGTAGTTGCTGCCGGATCAGCTGCCTTTGGGAGCGCCAATCTATTGAACTACTCCCAGCTATTCAGGATAAACGCCGATGGGCAGGTTGTTTCCAATAATGGATTCAGTTTACCTGGTAGTATCCTTCAAGTTACGCGCGACATTGTTCCTTTCAATAATGGGCTGCTTGCTTCCTTCGAGAGCTGGCCGCAGACACCAGCGTACTATGGCAAGATAACCCTGGACTTGAACCTCACAACTTACTGGTCCGGGCAAGCACCGCATTACGACCCACTGAACCCTTTGGACAGCATTGTGAAAGGGCCGATGACACTACGGCCGATTGATAACAGCAGTTTCGTTGTTGGAGGTGTATTCAAGGTAGGGAGCCCGCGCTATAATGGTGCCGTATATGTAGTGGACACCACGGGCGTGACCTCTGCGGCATTCATTCCATACAGTCAGTTCAACAACGACTACGCAGCGCTGGATGGGTGCATCAGTCCCATTGACTCTTCATCGTTCTACTTCCTATTCTGGGAAAACTTCCCCTTGTCTGCCGAAAACATCCCTTTTGAACCGACCGAACCCGACGTGCTGCATGTGTACAAGCTGGACAACCAACTGAACATCCTGTGTGACTTCGTGCTGGATGGGTTTGCCTCCAATACCTATTACGTGCCGATCCGGATCAAGACCACCCCCAACGGTGGATTCGCCATTGTAGGCACCAAGAAGGACATGAGTGATCCAAACAGCCGGTTTGTGGGCTGGGCGCAAACATTCAGCGCAGCCGATTGCAACGTAGGTATCCCCGAATCCTCCAATCCTGGACAAACCTTGATTTTCCCTAATCCAGGAAATGCGGGTTTCACTGTGGTCCTGAATGGTTCAAGCGAACCCGGCACTCGGATTACACTATACGACATGCAAGGCCATGTGACAGCCAATGCAGTAATGAATGGAGCTACGGGCCATTTAGTTTGTACCTCCCTTGCACCCGGCTTGTACTACTACCGGGTCACAGGTCACAATGGCACGTTGCGTGCTTCAGGTAAGTGGGTAAAGCAATAGAGACTATCGTTCCTGCCTGAAGTCTGCGCACCAAGACCTGGGTGCTCACCTTCACGTTTGAGGGGTAGCGGCTGCCACGGGGTTGCCTCCACCCAAGTATCTTCGTGATCATGAAGGCAAAGGTCACCAAGCGAAAGCCTGTCCGACAGAGCCGGCTCAGCACCTCGATCAGCGTGGCAAGCAAAAAGCGGCTGCGCCGTGCCAGCGAGTTGCAACAACGAAGCATGGGTGCGGTGCTTGATGACCTGATCGCCGCGATGCCCGAAGAGCCCATGCTGGATGTGGGGCCCGGCAAGGGCAAGGCATGGGTGAAGGCCAATCGCGGGGTACTGAAAGGGAAGTTCAGCAAAGCGGATTTTGATCGGGACGACCTGCTGGGCTACCTCCTTCGCAAGCACGCCAGCTGATGCGCATCCTGATCGATGCAAACGTTCCCTTGAACGTTTGGCTGGCCGACCGGCCCATGAGCTCGGAAAGCGCGATGGTGATGGAGGCGGTTGGTGATGGCCGGGTCAACGGTTTTGTCCGTTTCACCTGTGTACTTTTTGTTCTTTGGCCCTTACGAATGAACGCAGGTTGATGAACGGTAAAGAGTGATTGATGCCCCGACGAATGTCGGTGGGTGATCGAAGGACTTCGGACCAGCACTTCTAACGACTAACTGTGTTTCAGGCTGATTGGTTGTGGGTTGTGAGGCACCATAATCCTTAGGCCACAAGCTGAATGCTGTGACTGATAACTGATTACCGAGAACCGAGAACTGCCAACTGCAACTGACCACTGCCACTGCCTACTGCAACTACCTCTTGCCTCCCCATGCATCTCACCATCGACATCGCCCTACGTCCGACCGAGGCGGCGGACCCCGTGCTGGTCCGTGAGGCCGCGGCGGAAGCGGCCGGCATGGACCCGGCGCACGTGCAGGGCTGCCGCGTGGTGAAGCGCAGCATCGATGCGCGGAGCAAGCAGCCCTTGGTGCGACTGCGCGTGGAACTTTCCACGGAGCAGGCATTCCCGGAGCCCCGCCAAACGCCGCCCGAACTGCCCGACGTGCGCAAGGGCAAAGCCGTGATCATCGTGGGCTGCGGGCCGGCCGGGCTGTTCGCCGCGCTGGAGTGCATCCGCCACGGGCTGCGGCCCATCATCTTGGAGCGCGGCAAGGACGTGCGCGCCCGCCGCCGCGACCTGGCCGCCGTGAACCGCCTGCACATCGTGGATCCCGACAGCAACTACGGCTTCGGCGAGGGCGGCGCGGGCACCTACAGCGACGGCAAGCTCTACACCCGCAGCCACAAGCGCGGCGACGTGGAGGGCATCCTGGAGACCTTCGTGGCCTTCGGGGCCTCGCCGGACATCCTGATCGAGGCGCACCCGCACATCGGCACCAACAAGCTGCCGCACATCATCACCGCCATGCGCGAGGCCATCATCGCGGCGGGCGGCGAGGTGCGCTTCAGCACGCGCGTCACCGACCTCATCATCGCCGACGGCGCCATCCACGGGGTGCGCACCGCGCAAGGCGAGGAGGTGCTGGCCGACCGCGTGATCCTGGCCACCGGCCACTCGGCACGCGACATCTTCGAGCTGCTGCACCGCCGGGGCATCCTGATCGAGGCCAAACCCTTCGCGCTGGGCGTGCGCATCGAGCATCCGCAGGCGGTGATCGACCGCATCCGCTACCACAGCGCGGTGCGCCACCCGGCCTTGCCGCCCGCCAGCTACAGCGTGGTGCAGCAGGTGGACGGCTGCGGCGTGTACAGCTTCTGCATGTGCCCCGGCGGCATCATCGCCCCGTGCGCCACCGCGCCCGGCGAGGTGGTGACCAACGGCTGGAGCCCGAGCAAACGCAACAACCCGTTCGCCAACAGCGGCATCGTGGTGGCGGTGGACCCGCGCCAAGCGGACGACCCGCTGAGCGCACTGCGCTGGCAGCAACGTGCGGAGCGAACCGCCTGGCGCGCTGGTGGAGAACGCCAATCGGCACCCGCGCAACGCCTGGAGGATTTCATCCGCCGCAAGGCCAGCGCCGACCTGCCCGCATGCAGCTATCCGCCGGGCATCGTGCCTGCCCTACTGGACGAGGTGCTGCCGCCGGAAGTAGCCGGGCGCCTGCGCGGCGGCCTGAAGGCCTTCGGCGAGAAGATGCGCGGCTACCGCACCAACGAGGCCGTGCTGGTGGCCGTGGAAAGCCGCACCAGCTCGCCCGTGCGCATCCCGCGCGACCCGCACACGTTGCAACACCCGCAGGTGCGCGGCCTCTACCCCTGCGCCGAGGGCGCGGGCTACGCGGGCGGCATCGTCAGCGCGGCCATGGACGGCGGGCGCGTGGCAAGGGCGGTGGCGGGTTGATGAGCACACATCGCCCCTGCCAGGCAGCATATTGCCCGCTGTCCCTGTCTTCCATCCGGCACCTCATTCCAACCCGGTCTTAAGGATTGCCGGATCGATTACCTTGTAACGGATTTCCTGGAAGAAATCGAAAAGCACGAGTTCCATGGAAAAATTGTCCGCCTTGGCCTTCGTGCTTTTTGCAACCTCCTTCGCCACGCTGGCCCAGGATACGTGCACTGTTGACGCCATTACCATTCCGGATGCCTTGGATTCGTGGCAATGGATCTCGGGCAGCTATCCGCCCGGTGGTTCCGTAACCTATGAACTCCCCCTGCTGCAAAGCAATTCCATCACCTATGTGTTCAAGACCGGCTGCGGCGACGGCGCATGGGCGGACCATAACACCGTGCTGGAATACCGCACACCACCCCCCTGCCTGCTTGTGATGGCCGACAGTGGCAGTTGCGCTCCAGGTGGCACCGAATTGGACATCAACTTCGTGGTGTGGGAAGGTCCCTCGCGGATCCGTGTTCGCGGTGCGAACGGGGAAGGAGGCAGTTTCACCCTCGCCTATCGTTCTATCGGGGGCATGGCCGGCAACTGCAACGAATGTCCATCCTTCGATGAAGCCCTGGCCCCCGGCAGCTATTGGCAAACTGTTGATGGGAGCTACGGGATCGACGGATGCAAGGTGTACAAGGTTTCCGTGGCCAACGGCCTGACCTATGATTTCAAGACGGGATGCGGAGACGGGGCCACCGCCGACCACGATACCCGGATCAGCATCTCGAATGTCTATTGCAACGAGTTGGCATCAAACGACAATGCTTGCGAAGCCGGGCGATCCTCCATCACCTGGACCGCCACGGAGGCCGGCACCATCTTCGTGCGGGTGGCGGGAGCCTCCGGTGAAGCGGGAAACTTCTCCATGGCCTACCGCCGCTCAGGGGGCAATGGAAGCGCATGCGGCAGTTGCACGAACCACGATGCCAACCTCAGCGCGGGCTGGTACTGGGCCACGGTTGCCGGCAGTTATCTACCTGGCGGATGCCAAGTGTACCGACTTGTCCAGGAGGAAGGCTATGTATACTCCTACAAGATCGGCTGCGGCGATGGGGCATCCTGTGACCACAATGCACAACTGGAACTGCTCAATGATTCGTGCAACGTGCTGCTCACTGGCACCGACCAGTGCGGCGACGGCTCGTCCACGCTGGAATTCACCTCAGCCGGTGAATGGCCCTTGTTCCTGCGGGTATCCGGCATTGACGGCGCCGGGGGCAACTACACGTTGGCCCGTCGGCGGCATGGCACTTGTCCCACCTGCCCGGACCACGACCTGGAGATCACCCCAACGCTTCAATGGCAATCGTCGGATTCCAGCTTCCTCGAATATGGCTGCCGGGTGTACAAGGTCAATGTGGCCGCAGGGATGACCTACGCCTTCCAACTGGAATGCACCGATTGCAACTGGTGGGATGACCTTGCGCCGATGATGGAGGCCTATGATTCGGCATGCAACATCATGGACATCCCCACCTACAGCCTCAACTCCGGGGCAAGGACCTGGACGTTCATGGCGGTATACACCGGGGCTGTTTACCTGCGGATCCATGGGGATGGATGGCAGGGTGAGGCATACACGCTTTCATACAAGAATGTGGGAGCGGCAACGGATGCATGCCTGGATGCCCCGATGGTCCCGGTTCCCATCGACGGTTATGTGGAACTTCAAGGAAGCTTGGCCGGCATTACCCCCAACGGCGACCACCTTGCCGGTACCGCATGGCAGGACAGCGCGGTGGCCTGGTATGCCGTGGAAATTCCGGAATACTGTTACACGTTCACGGTCTCCTATTGCGGTCAGGATACGGCCTGGCCTGGATCCATGGGATTCCTTGCCACGGAGTGCGGCGCGGACTCGCTCCTGTTTGGCATGCCGTCCCTCTATTTCCCTTGTTCCAACGGTAATGCGAACGATGAATACTGGCTTCTCCAAGGAACGTATTACCTGCCACTTCTTGCCAATCCTTTAGACCCCGCGAACAACATGTACCACATCGCGGTGGGTTGTTCGAGCGTGATCTTAGATGGGATCGACGGGCCTCCGATCACAGGAACGTGGGGTATCCATCCGAACCCCGGGCACGATGCGTTGGTGCTGACCGGCCCCGGCATAGGCGGGAAATCCATGGAAGCCTGGTTCATGGACATGACCGGTCGAGTGGTAAAGCGTTTTCCCATCACATCCACATCCACCCCGGTGGTTACGTCCGAATTGAAACCCGGCGCATATATCATCCGCCTTACCGGAGAAACCTCCCCCGTGGTACTGCGGTGGATCAAGGAGTAGCGGCGAGAAGGAGGAGTTCATCAATCGCAGGTTGGCGATCAGCCTTCATTGCCTGCAAGGATTGGGAGCCTTCAGGCCACAAGTCACTCCCTGGCTCGTGCTGCCCATGCGGCACACTTGCGGGAAAATGCCGGCTACGCGGGCGGCATTGTCAGCGCGGCCATGGACGGCGGGCGCGTGGCTAGGGCGGTGGCGGGCAAGGCCCCCTTCTGGCATCCTTCCTACAGCCGGGTCCCTTAGGCATACAGGACCGGGATCCTGGCGAAGTTGGTGAGCAGCCGCTCCTTCTCGGCATCGGCCATGTAGCGGTATTCATCGGATGCCTGGGACATGACGGCGATGAGGCCCGCGCCCACCTTCTGCGAATACCGGATGGTCGGTTCAGCAAAGCCCATGCTGAAGACACCGCTGGATTCCACCGGATGCACCCATTTGATCCCTTCCTTTTGAAGGCGGTCGATCACCCGTTCCTTGTTGGCCTTCAACTCCGCCGACGGCTCTTCGTTGGGCCGTGCCAGCTGATAGAGATGCACCTCCGCGCCGAAGGTCTTGGCCAACGCGCAAACAGCATCCATCAAACGATGGATGTCCGGATGCGCCGCCACGGGCAGGACGATGGATGCCGGAGGCGCAACCTCATATCCTTCCTGGACCACAATGGCCGGGAGGGCCGAGCGGCGCACCAGTTTCAGCATGTCCGCCCCCAGCAGGGATTGGCGCAGGCCCTTGGGCCCGTGCGTGCCTGCCACCAGGAAACCGCTGTACTTGGCGGTCTCCTCCCCGATTCCCTGGATCACCTCGCCTTCCACCAGCCGTGAGCCTTCGATCCCGCCGGCCCCGCATCGGTCACGTTGCTGCCGCATCGCCGCCTCCACGGCCGATCGTGCCTCTTCCGACCGCTCCTTCTTTGGCAGGATATGCAGGTGCGTGACCGGGGCGCCCAGGCCCTTGCCGATCAGCACGGCATAGCGCAAGGCCACGTCGCTGGCCGGGGTTAGGTCCGTGGCGCAAAGGATTTCCTGCTGGATCATGGGCGGTGGGGAAGGGATCTGCGGCGCACAAGGTAGGGCGGTTTATCCCGCGGCCAAGAAGGAGGCCATGAACACGAATGGCCGCCGCCCCTCCGGGATCAAAGCTGGCAATCGGCCAACTTGCACAACCCGTCCATGTCCAGGATGCGCACCTTCTTGCCTTCCAGGGCGATGATGCCTGCGTGCTGGAATTCACCCAGGGTGCGGATCACGGATTCGTAGGTGCTGTTGGCCAAGGCCGACATCTCGCGGCGGGTGATGGTGTGGGCGAGCAGCGTACCGTCGTCGCGGTCGAAGCCGAAGACCTCGGCGTTGATGCGCAGTGCCAGCGCCACCCGGCTTTTCACCGGCATGTTCAGCAGGTTCTTCCGCAACTGTTCCGAACGGCCCATTTCATCCGCCAGGAAGAGCATGAAGTGGTAGCAGAACAGGGCATTGGCCCGCAGCATGTCCTCGAACACGCCGATGGGCAGGATGTTGACGGTGGTGGGCACGAGTGCCACGGCCGTCACCGGGTAGGTACGCTCCCGGCGCAGGCCGCGATGGCCCAGGGCGAACCCGTCCTGCGCCAGGCGCAAGATCACCTCCACGTCAGCCGTGTAGTTGGTGAACACCTTCACGCGGCCCTTGTCGATCATGTACATGTTCTCGCACCGCTGGCCTTCCTTGAAGATCGTCTCGCCCGCCTTGAATGCCAAGGTGGTGGTATGGGTGCGCGCCAGCGCCTGCCACTCCGGGGTGCAGTACTTTGTGAAGAGGTCAAGGAGGTTGCCCAGCGATGCCACGACGGTCGGGTTTTAAGGGTGCAAAGGTGGGTCTTAGCCGCCAATGGCGACCATGCTGCGGTTGGCGGCGTGCAGGGTGCCATCGGCCAGCTTGCCGGGGGTGTCCATGCCGCCGCGCATGGCCTCTTTCCGCAACACGGCCCCGGTGATCAGCGGGCGGATGTCCTCCCCCGCCCGAAGCGGCGTGAGCAGGTCCGTCTCGTGCCGGCCGAAGAGGCAATTCTTCAGCTTGCCGTCCGCCGTGAGCCGGATGCGGTTGCATGTGCCGCAGAAGGGTTCGGTCACCGAGCTGATCACGGCAAAGGTGCCCGCCCCTCCCGCCAACCGGTAATGGCGTGCGGTGTCGTGGGGCCGGTCATCGGCACGCCGGAAGCCCTCCGCGCCGAAGTGTTCCGTGGCCCGTGCCAGGATCTCCCCGGCGGAAACGCCCCTGCCCCACTCCCACCGGTTGCCGTTGAAGGGCATGAACTCGATGAAGCGCACGTGCAGCGGCTCCTCCCTTGTCCACTCGATGAAGTCGGTCACCTCATCATCGTTCACCCCGCGCATCACCACCATGTTCACCTTCACCTGGAATCCCCGCCGCCGCGCCAACCCGATGTTGTCCATGGTGCGCTGGAAGTGGTTGCGGCGGGAGATCGCCGCCATGCGGTCGGCGCGCAGGGAATCGAGGCTGATGTTCACCGCCCGCAACCCGGCCTCCTCGAAGGTGTCGAGGAAGCGGTCCAGCAGCACCCCGTTGGTGGTGATGGCCAGTTCCACAGGTAGCCGGCCCAGGCCCCGGATGACCTCCGCCGCATCCCGGCGCACCAAGGGCTCGCCGCCGGTGAGGCGGATCTTCCGCACGCCCAGTTCCACGAAGGTTGCCGCCAAGGCCTGCACCTCGTGCGTGCGCATGAAGTGCGAGCGCGGGCGCAGCACGATGCCTTCCCCCGGCATGCAGTATGTGCAGCGCAGGTTGCAGCGCTCGGTGAGCGAGATCCGCAGGTAGTCATGCCTGCGGCCGAACCGGTCGATGAGCTCCGTGTGCGCCGCCCTCGCCATGGTTGTTGTCAGGTTTTCAGCATCGCATCCATCTCTTCCGTGGTGATCAGCTTTTGCGCCATGGGGAAGAGCACATGGTCCTCCCGGTAGATGTGCAGGCGGATCAGTTCGATGAGCTCCCGCGCATTGTTGAAGGCCACTTGGAAGGTAAAGTTGCGCGAGCGTTCGTCGGGCAGGTGGGCCGCAAGGCCGAGCAAGTTGAAGGCCAGCGCGCCAAGCTGGATGAACTTCACATGGTCATCCTCCATCAGGTCGATGGCCGTGGTGGGATGACCGTCGGTGCTGTTGCTGCGCTCACCGCTTTCCACCAGCCGCTTTTGCAGCAAGGGGAAGAGTTGGTGCTCCTCGCGCCAGTTGTGGTCCAGGAGCTCGTCCTCGAAGAACCGGAAGAACGTGCGCAGGCCGTCGTTGATCTCGTCGTTCAGCGAGAAGTTGGCCTCGCGGTAGTCCACCATGGCCTTCTCGAAGTTGTCGAGCACGCGCTTCACGTTCCCATGCTCCGCCATGTAGCGCTTCAGCAAGGGATGGCTCACCACCACCTCTTCCGCCTCGGGCACGTTGGCCTCATAGGCGCCCGGCGGGTCCATGGGCGATAGCTCGGCCTCCCCGGTGTTCTTTTCCACGTTGCGCACGATCGGGTCCTCCTCCTTCAGCTTGCGCTTGAAGGCGCGTTCCTCCTGTCCGACGCGCTTGCCTGTCCTGGTATCGATGATCTGCATGGTCGGGGTTCTTGTTGCGTCAGGTTTCGGTCAGTTGTTGCGCGAACGCACGCCGGGGTAATAGCTCCTGGAGTTGCGGATGCCGCGCCGTCCCCAGTTCCAGATCACCAGCTGGTAGCCGCGCCAGAGGTAGTCTATGGGTGCCACTAGGAAGTGCATGAAGCGGGTGAATGGGATGATGGCGATGATGGTGAAGGCGGAGATGATGTGTACCTGGATGAGCCAGGGCATGGCGCTCACGGCGGCGATGTCGGGGTCGCCGGCGAAGAGCGATCGCAGGTAGGGCGTAACGCTGGATGCGAACCACGATGAGCCCCAGCGCACGTAAAAGGCCACGCCCAGGCCGGTGATGATCTGCGTGAGCAGCACGGTGTAGACGAGCATGTCCATCTTGTTGCTCACCACCAGCACGCGGGCATTGCCGAGGCGGCGGCGGATCAGGAGGATGAGGCCCAGCAGGGTACCCAGCGCGAAGGCGAAGGAGCTGTATTCCAGGATCAACAACCGCACGGGGCGGCCGTTCCAGGCCAGCACCGCCCGCGGGAACAGGAAGGCGACCAGGTGGCCGAAGAAGAGGATGAGCAGCCCCCAGTGGAAAGGCTGGCTGCCCCAGAACAGCTTCTTGCGCTCGAGGAATTCCGAGGAGAGCGAGCTGACCTGGAACCCGCGGTAGCGGTAGCGGTAGATGGACCCGATGAGGAAGATGGCGATGGCCACGTACGGCAGCGCGGCGAACATGAGCACGTTGAGCATGCCCCACTGTTCCTGCAGCCCGTATTTCAGGCCGTACACCACGGCGAATGCCGCCACGAGCATGATCAGCAGCACCCGTGTGTGATTTGCCGGCAGGGGCCGTTGCACGGTGCCCAGCTCGCGCACCATGGCCTTGGCCTTGAGGCCCACATACAGGGCGACCAGGCCGACCACCACGACGGCGACGAGCAGCCAGGTGACGACGGATGTGGGCGAAAACAGCGGGTTGGCCTCGAGCAGGGTCATGGCTTGGCGGTTTTGATCAGCGGTGAATGGGGAATGGAACAGGTGTTGCAATCGGAGGCGGGCGCGGCGGCGTACAGCGGGTCGATGCCTTGGGGACGGTAGTCGCCAAGGCCCACTTCGGTGAAGTCTTCCTCGAGCATGTGGAAGAGGGCGGACAGGGCGGCGTGGTACACGTTGATGTCGGCCTGCCCGTCCATGATCAGCGCCTTGTGCTTGCGGCGCAGCATCTTGGTGCGCAATTCCGTCTTGCGCGGGCTGAACTCGGCCAGCATGCGGCGCAGCGCAGGCATCAGCACCCGGCCGGCCAGCTCGGCGCGGAAGGCGTCATCCTTCAGCAGCGGCAGCAGGGTGAGCACGTTGGCCAGGTTGTCCGCCAGCTCCTCCCCGCAGGGGTTGCCGGCCGCGGCCTGCTCGCGCTTCATGTTCACCAGGAACTCACCACGCTTGTAATCCTCGCCGAAGAGCACGAAGCCCAGGTCGAGGTAGCAGATGGCCTGCACGTGGAAGGTGCGCGAGAAGATCTCCTCCACCCTGTGGACGTCGGTGGCGTTCACCCAATCCACGAAGGGGCGAACCGTGGCGGCTGCCCGCGGATAGTGCCGGCAAAGCATGGCATAGGCCTCCACCACGTGGTCGCGCAGCCCTTCGCCGGGATAGCGGAAGAGTTCCGCCATCAACGCGTATTGCTGGTATGGCTTTCCGTTCTTCATCATCAGATGCCGCGTGCAGGCCGGATCCTGAACCCGAAGCCGGTGTTTCCTTTCACATCGCCTGTGTCCTCCAGCATCTCGATGCTTTCCTCGCGGTGCGCGGGGGGGATCACGAAGCGTTCCTCGAAAGTGGCCAGGGAGGTGAGGCGGAAGATCTCGTCCACCTCCTTCACGTTGGTGCGGGCGGCTTCGAGGGTGGCGTTGACCTCTTCGTCGCTGAGGTCGCCCACGGTGGTCTTGCGGCGGCTCACCTTCACGGCCAGGAGCTTCTTCAGCACGTGCTTCACGCGCTCGGTGTCGCCCGCGGTGAACAGCGAGGCGAGGTACTGCATGGGCAGCCTGGACCGGTCGATTCCCGCCCAGAGCGATTCGGTGTGCGAGTCGTACACACCGTCGGCATCCACGCTGGCCATGGCGGGCAGCATGGGCGGCACGTAGAACAGGTTGGGCAACGTGCGGAACTCGGGGTGCAACGGCAGGGCGATGCCCCATTGCTTGACGAATTTGTACACCGGCGAAAGCTGGGCCGCGCGTATGGTGCTGTCGGCGATGCCGTTGGCCTTGGCCGCGGCGATCACGTCCTCGTCGAACGGATCGAGGTAGATGCCCAACTGGGCGTCCACCAGCTCGCTTTCCGGCGCCGAGGCCACCTCGTGGATGCGGTCGGCATCGTAGAGCATGACGCCCAGGTAGCGGATGCGGCCCACGCAACTGTGCATGCAGGCCGGAGCCTGGCCGCTTTCCAGGCGCGGGTAGCACAGGATGCATTTCTCGCTCTTGCCCGTGTTCCAGTTGTAGTAGGACTTCTTGTACGGGCAGGCAGTGACGCACATGCGCCAGGCGCGGCAGCGCTGCTGGTTGATCAGGACGATGCCGTCCTCACCCCGCTTGTAGATGGCGCCCGAGGGGCACGAGGCCACGCACGCCGGATTGAGGCAGTGGTTGCAGATGCGCGGCAGGTAGAACATGGTCATCCGCTCCAGTTGGAACAGGCTTTCCTGCTCGGCGGCGGTGAGGTCCTTGAAGTTGACGTCGTGCCGCGCATGATCCGGCGAGCCGCCCAGGTCGTCGTCCCAGTTGGGTCCTGCCTTCACATCGATGTTCTCGCCCGTGACCAGGGAGACGGGGCGTGCGGTGGGCTGGTCGTCACCTTCGGGGGCGGTGAACAGGTCGCTGTACTTGTAGGTCCACGGCTCGTAGTAGTCCTCCAGCACCGGCATGTGCGGGTTGTGGAAGATGTTCTTCAGGCCGCGCAGCTTGCCCGCCCCGCGCAGGGAAACGGTGTCGCCGTTCTTCTCCCAGCCGCCCTTGTAAATGTCCTGGTCCTCCCATTTGGTGGGATAGCCGGTGCCGGGCTTGGTCTCCACGTTGTTCCACCACATGTATTCCGCGCCCTTGCGGTCGGTCCACACGTTCTTGCACGCGATGGAGCAGGTGTGGCACCCGATGCACTTGTCCAGGTGGAAGACCATGGAGATCTGCGATCTGATGTTCATCGTTTCCTTGGTTTCTGCTTGGTTGGCCTGTCGTTGCTCTTGTTTTCGTCCGGTGGATCAGAACACCACTTTTTCCATCTTGCGCACCAGCACGTGGGTGTCACGGTTGCTGCCCACCGGCCCCCAGTAGTTGAAGGAGAAGGTGAACTGCCCGTAGCCGCCCACCATCAGGCTGGGCTTGAGGTGCACGCGGGTGAAGCTGTTGTGGCCGCCGGCGCGGCGGTTGCCGCGCACCTGGCTCTTGGGTACGGTGTAGGTGCGCTCAGGCGAGTGGTACACGATGCACACCCCGCTCGGGATGCGGGCGCTGACGCAGGCCCGGGTGGCATACACGCCGTGGTCGTTGTACACCTCCACCCAGTCGTTGTCCTTGATGCCGAGCTCCGCCGCGTCCTTCTCGCTCATCCAGCACGGCTCCATGCCGCGGCTGAGGGTGAGCATGCGCAGGGTATCGCCGTAGGTGCTGTGGATGTGCCACTTGCCGTGCGGCGTCAGGCAGTTGAGCATCTTGGCCTTGCCGTCGTTTACCGTTTCGCGGATGTCGCCGTACACCTGTGGCAAGGGCGACGGCTTGTAGGTGGGCAGGTGTTCGCCGAACAGGATGTAGCCTTCGTGGTCCATGTAGATGTGCTGGCGGCCGGTGAGCGTGCGCCACGGCACCAGGCGGTCCACCTGCAGCGTGTAGGCCGCGTAGGCGCGACCGTCGTTCATCAGACCGGACCACACGGCCGAGGTGTTGTAACGGTTGGGCCGCGTCTGCAGGTCCTTGTAGTCGATGCGCACAGCCTGCAGGCCCTCGGCCAGGTCGGTGAGCACCAGCCCGGTCTTCTTCTCCAGGTACTGGTAGCCGCGCATGTTGAGCTTGCCGTTGGTGAGCGTGCTCAGTTTCAGTACGGCATCACAGGCTTCCACGTCCTCCCGGATGCTGGGGTACTCCTTGCCGTTCACCACCCGCACGTGGTTCTTCTTGGCCAGCATCTCCTCGTACACGTCCGCACAGTCGTACTTCACGCCGTGCGCCCCCAGGCCGTTCCTGGGGATGCCTTCGCCCAAGGTGATGTACTTGTTGTAGATCTGCGTGTAGTCGCGCTCCACCACCTCGATCTTGTGCATGGTCTTGCCGGGGATGGGCTCACACTCGCCTTTCCACCAGTCCTGCATCCTGGGCTGGGTGATCTCGTCGGCGGTGTCGTGCGCCAAGGCCACGTTCACGATGTCCTTCACCGGCTTGGGGAAATGGCGCGGCGCCAGTTCGCTCACCTTCTTGGCCAGCAGCTGGAAGATCTGCCAGTCGGTCTTGGCCTCCCACACCGGGGGCACGGCCTCGCTCAGCGGATGGATGAACGAGTGCATGTCGGTGCTGTTGAGGTCGGCCTTCTCGTACCACGAGGCGGTGGGCAGCACGATGTCGGAGTAGAGCGCCGAGGTATCCATGCGGAAGTTGATGTCCACCACCAGGTCCATCTTGCCGCTGGGCGATCTGTCGCGGTACTTGATGTCGGTGACCATGCTTCCGGCCACCTCCTCGGCGATGTCGTTGTGGTGGGTGCCGAGGTAATGGTTCAGCATGTATTCGTGGCCCTTGGCCGAGCTCATCAGGGCGTTGCCGCGCCAGATGAACCAGTTGCGCGGGAAGTTGATGGGGTCATCCGGATCAGCCACCGAGTGCAGGAGCTGCCGGCTCTTCAGCTGGTCCACCACGTAGTTGCGGATGTCGCTGTCGCTTTGGGCGCCGGCCTGCTCGGCGTCCTTCACGATGTCCAGGTTGCTCTTGTTGTACTGCGGGAAGAAGGGCAGCCACCCGTTGCGCACGGCCATCAGCGTCCAGTCGGCGGAGTGCTTGCGGGCCAGCGGCGCGGCGTCGTTGGGCAGGCTGTTGTAGTCCGCCTGGTTGTTGTCGTAGCGCCACTGGCTGCTGTTGATGTAGTGCCAGATGGGCGCTTGTTGCAGGCGCGGCACGGTGCCGTGGTCCTTGCCGCTCATGATGGTGCCCCAGCTGTCCACCGGCGCCAGTTTCTCCTGCCCCACGTAGTGGTTCATGCCGCCGCCGTTGCGGCCGTTGCAGCCGGTGAACATCTGGGCCATGATGGCCGCGCGGTACATGAGGTTGCCGTGGAACCAGTGGTTGATGGCCGCGCCCACGATCACCATGCAGCGGCCTTCGGTGGCCTCGGCGGTGCCGGCCCATTCGCGGGCGAACTTGATCGCCGTCTTCCGCCCGATGCCGGTGAAGATCTCCTGCCAGGCCGGCGTGTAGGCCGCGTCCTTGTCGTCGTAGTCCTTGGGGTAGTCGCCCTCCAGGCCCCGGCCCACGCCGTACTGCCCCATGGTGATGTCGAAGATGGTGGCCACCGGCACCTTTTCGCCGTCCACCGTGGTGAGGAAGCGCACCGGCACGCCCCGCTTGGCCACGCGCTGGTGCCCATAGTCGACGAACTCCACCTGCAGCACGTCATCGCGCTTGTGGAGGAAAGTGAGCTCGGGGTCGTACGGGCGGCCGTCGGTACCGTTCTCGTACTTCAGGTTCCAGTTGCCGGGCTTTTCATCCCAGCGGTAGCCCACCGTGCCCTTGGGGGTGATCAGGTCGCCCGAGGCACTGTCCACCACCAAAAACTTCCAATCGCCGTTGCTGATGTCCTTGTACTGGCCCACCTCCTTGGCGCGCATGAGCTTGCCGGGGGCGTAGTGGCCGCCCTTCCTGTCCAGCCGCACCAGGAAGGGCGAGTCGGTGTACCGCTTCACGTATTCGTTGAAGTAGGGCGTGGTCTTGTCGGCATGCCATTCCTTGAGGATCACATGCGTGACGGCCATCCAGAACGCGCCGTCGCTGCCGGCGTGGGCGGGGATCCACTGGTCGGCGTGCTTGGCCACCATGCTGAAGTCAGGCGACATGACCACCGTCTTGCTGCCGTTGTGCCGGGCCTCGCTGAAGAAGTGGATGTCCGGCGTGCGCGTCATGCCCAGGTTGGCGCCCATGCTGACGATGAACTTGGAGTTGTACCAGTCGGCACTCTCGCACACATCGGTCTGCTCGCCCCACACCTCCGGGAAGGCGCAGGGCAGGTCGCAGTACCAGTCGTAGAAACTGAGGTTGACACCGCCCATCAGCTGGAGGTAGCGCGCGCCGGAGGCGTAGCTGAGCATGCTCATGGCGGGGATGGGCGAGAAACCGATGATGCGGTCGGGCCCGTATTTCTGCACGGTGTAGAGGTTGGCGGCGGCAATGAGCTCCACCACCTCATCCCAGTGCACGCGGCGGAAACCGCCCTTGCCCCGCGCCCACTGGTAGCGGCTGCGCTTCCGCGGGTCGGCCTGCAGGTTGGCCCACGCCTTCACCGGGTCACCGCCGGCCTTCTTCTTCTCCTCGCGGAAGAGGTCCAGCAGCGCGCCGCGCATCAGCGGATATTTCACGCGGATGGGGCTGTAGAGGTACCACGAGTAGGAGATCCCCCGCTGGCAGCCGCGCGGCTCATAGGGCGGCAGGCCCTCCTCCAGCAGCGGATAGTCCAGCGCCTGCATCTCCCACACCACGATGCCGTCCTTCACGTGGATGTTCCACGAACAGCCGCCCGTGCAGTTCACCCCGTGGGTGCTGCGCACCACCTTGTCGTACTGCCAACGGTTGCGGTAGAATTCCTCCCACTTGCGGGTCTTCGGAGAAATGATGTCCTCGATCCAACTCATTGCCTTTGGTTTGATGGGGTCCTTGCCGGTTTCTTCAGGTCAGATGGTGCGCAGTTGCCGCGCATCGATGTCGTGCCGCACCGACCGGCGCAGCCGGTTGTGCCAGAGGATGGCCACCAGGAGCAGGATGGCGGCCATGCCGCCCAGCCCCCACCCGAGCATGGCCTTTTGGCCACGGGGCGTGGCGGGCGTGGTGCCGTTGTTGGCGCTTTGCAGGAAGGCGGTCAGGGCGTGGACCTCGTCGTCCGTGAGCGCCATGCCTCCGCCGTAGGCCGCGGCCATCGCGGGGAAGGGTGGTGCCCCCAGGATGCCGGCCACGCCCGCCTGGCCCATGCGGCCGTACACATTGGTGAGGTCCTTGGCCAGCAAACCGCCGGGGACCACCCCCGGGGCATCCACGTTGTGGCAGGTGATGCACGATGCCCCGCCACCGGAAAGCCGGTGCTGGAACATGAACCTGCCGCGCTCCACGTCGGCCGCGGTGAACACGATGGGCTTCTCCTCTTCCGCTGGCGCCTCGGTTGCTGCGGCTGCGGCAGGCTTCGCCGTGCCGGCCAGGAATTCCAGCAGGGCATCCATCTCCGCATCTGCGAAGGGGAAATCCGGCATCAAGGTCTTGTTGTACTCCTCGTAAATGGCCACGGCATCCTTGTCCCCCGACTTGATCATCGCCTGCGAGCCGCGGATGTACTTGCGCAACCATTCGCCCGACTGCCTTTCGGTAACTCCCGTGAGGTCCGGGCCCACCATGCGGGCTCCCAGTTTGTGGCAAGCCGTGCAGTTCTGTTTGAAGATGGCCGCGCCATCCTGTGCCCGGGCCGGAGTGGCCGCAAGGCCCAGGACACCGGCGAGGCCGAGGGCCTTCAGACCGTTCATCAGGCCGTGGGTCACGGGTGCGACCGTGAGGCGTGTGCTAAGGATTGCTGGATGGCTCATGGCGTTGTGGAAGGTGTTCCTTGGTGTGGCAATAGTATGATTAGATTTGTATTGTTTCATGATATACATCAGTTTATATTCAGACTAAACAAGGAATTTGCCTCCCCCGGCTCGCCGAACCCCCTAAACCCGCAACGCCCCATGTCCCTGTTCCGCTACAACAGCAACCACAAGGCGATCACCGCGCTGCTGGTGATCACCGTGGCCGGGGCCAGTTTCTACCTGGAACGGCGCGGGCCCTCCACCTTCGACAACGGCCAGTCGAAACGGACGGGCAGCGTGGTGGATGGCCGCAACCACGGCCGCTGGACCTGGTATTACCCATCGGGGAAAAAGAAGATCGAAGGCACGTTCGACCATGGCAAACGGACCGGCACGTGGCACACCTTCTCGGCCACGGGCGACACGCTCACGGAAGCCTTCTACAGCGAGGATAAACTAAACGGCCCCTATACCGTGTTCGGCCCCGATGGGCACCGCGGCACCGCAACCTTCTACAAGGACGACCAACCGGTGGACAAAGCGCAGACCAGCCGCTGATCGGCCGGCCTATTCCAAGCGCCAATTTGGAATCGATATAAATTGCACTTCATCATTTCTAATTATGATTTTAGTCACCTCACAAGGTGCCTTGCCGTAATTCCTTGCCCCGGCCCAAGCACCACGCCATGCCCTCATCCACCGCGAACCCCAACCGCATGCTCCTGTTGAGCACCTTGGCTTTCACGGTGTGTTTCGCGGCCTGGATGATCAACGGCGTGCTGGTGACCTTCCTCACCAACAACGGCATCTTCAAGTGGAGCGCCACGCAAACGGGTTGGCTGTTGGGCGCACCGGTGCTGATGGGATCCATCCTGCGCCTGCCGGTGGGCGTGCTCACCGACAAGTACGGCGGCAAATGGATGATGACCATCCTGCTGCTGCTGGGCGCCCTGCCGATGTACCTGCTTTCCATGGCAAACAGCTACGGGAGCTTCCTGCTGCTGAGCTTTGCCTTCGGGATCGCGGGCAGCTCCTTCGCCGCGGGTGTGGCCTACACCACGCAGTGGTTTCCCAAGGAGCGGCAGGGCACGGCGCTCGGCATCTTCGCCATGGGCAACGTGGGGGCGGCCGCCACCACCTTTTTCGCCCCCCGGCTGCTGGATACCTTCACCCAAGGCAACACGGTGCCCGACGGCTGGCGCATGCTGCCCCAGCTGTATGCCGCCGTGCTGGCGGCCACCGCCGTGATCTTCTTCCTCTTCACGGTGAACAAGCGCTCGGGCGCGGTGAAATCCATGGCCGCCCGGCTGGCACCCTTGAAGCAAACCCGTGTTTGGCGCTTCGGCCTGTACTACTTCTTCGTGTTCGGCAGCTTCGTGGCCCTGTCGCAATGGCTGATCCCCTACTACGTGAACGTGTACGCCCTCTCCATCGTGGCTGCCGGCATGATGACCACGGCCTTCAGCCTGCCCTCCGGCCTGGTGCGCATGGTGGGCGGCCTGCTCTCGGACAAGTATGGCGCCCGCATCGTGCTGATCCGCGTCTTCACCGTGGCCATCGTCTGCCTGGTCTTCCTCATCCCGCCGCGCGTGGAAATGCACACCCCGGGCCAGGGCATCATGGCCGCCCGGCCGGGCGTGGTGGAGGCCATCACCGCGGACCAGATCACGGTGGCCGACCCGGCCAACCCCGCCGACAAGACGGTGTATCCACTGCGCACCGCCGACCCGATGGGCATCCGCTTCGGCATCCACCATGACGAGGAAGGCTTCCTGCCCATGCCCTTCACCTCCGTGTGGCAAGACCCCCAGGTGCAAGTGGGCGAGACCGTGGGCAAGGGGCAGCTGCTGGCCAAGGGCACCACGCACATCTACTTCCAGGCCAACAAGTGGATCTTCACCTTCCTGGTGTTCATCATCGGGGCGGCCATGGGCATCGGCGGGGCCGCGGTCTTCAAGCTCATTCCCGACTACTACCCCGATGACGTGGGCACCGTGGGCGGCATCGTGGGCGTGCTCGGCGGGCTGGGCGGCTTCGCGGGGCCCATCCTCTTCGGCATGCTGCTGGCCGCCACCGGCGTGTGGACCACCTGCTGGCTGCTGCTGCTGGTGGTGGCCGTGGCCTGCGCCCTGTGGATGCGATCGGTCCTGCGCCGGATGGCCCGGCACACGCCCAGCCGCCGAATGCCATGAAGGAACGCCTGTTGAACGCGATCAAGGAGCTTTCGCCGGCCTACTTCGCCATGGTGATGGCCACCGGCGTGGTCTCCAGCGCCTCGCACTTCCTGGGCCTGGATGCCTTGGCCTATCCCCTTTTCTGGCTCAACATCTTCTTCCATGCCACCCTCTCGGTGCTTGCGCTGCTGCGCCTGGTGCTGTTCCGCAGGGAATTGTTGCACGACCTGTTCGACCACCTGAACGGCATGGGCTTCTTCACCGCGGTGACCGCCACCGCCCTGCTGGGGGCGCAGTTCATCCTGTTGCAAGGCAACTACGCCGTGGCCAAGGCGCTATGGGGCATCGCCCTGTTCCTTTGGGTGGTGATCACCTACACGGTCTTCACCAACCTGACGATCAAGGGGGAAAAGCCCGCTTTTGCCGAAGGCATCAACGGCGCCTGGCTGCTGTCGGTGGTGTCCACCCAAAGCCTCGCCGTGCTCAGCACCATGCTGGCCGCGCATGCCGGCGAGCATCGGCTCATGCTCAACTTCTTCGCGTTCGCCATGTGGTTGTGGGGCGGCATGCTCTACATCTGGATGATCTCCCTGATCTTCTACCGCTACAATTTCTTTTCCTTCTCCCCCGGCGACCTCACCCCGCCCTATTGGATCAACATGGGGGCCATGGCCATCTCCACCCTCGCGGGATCGCTGCTGATCATCAACACCCCGCACGCGCCTTTCCTGCTTTCCACCCTGCCTTTCCTCAAGGGGTTCACCATTTTCTATTGGGTGACCGGCACCTGGTGGATCCCGATGCTCGCCATCCTAGCCGCCTGGCGCCACGGCTACAAGCGCTTCCCGCTCACCTACGACCCGCTGTACTGGGGTGCCGTGTTCCCCCTGGGCATGTATACGGCCGGCACCTACGAGATGGCCCGCGCCATGGACCTCGGGTTCCTGTTGCCCATCCCGCGCTACTTCATCCACGTGGCACTGCTGGCCTGGGGCACCACCTTCATCGGCTTCCTGCGCTCCACGGCACGAAAGCTTTTCGCCGCTTAGCTCAAGGAAGCCCGAAGCGCGTCCGCCACATCCGGCCCGTGGCCAGGTTTTCCGCCTCCACCTCCATGAACTCGTCCTTCCCCTCGGTGACGAGCGTACGCTTGCGGACCACGTTCCCTCCGCTGCGCCCCTCGATCCCTCCGCCGTCGATGCCGTCGCCGATGCGCGGCAGGAAAGGCAGCCGCAGGGTGATCAGCTCATCGGGCGTGCGCACCAGCCGGGTGGCCTCGCGGAACAGCAACTCCTCGAACTTCTGCAAGGCGGCCTCGTCGTTCAGCTCCTTTTGCGCCTGGGGGCCCAAGCGGCGGATCCAATCGGCGAAGGCCAGCACGGACAGCTCCTTCAGCTCGTCCTGCACGTAGGCCGGGAACGGCGAGCGCACGTGCCCATGGTCCGTGAACCAATAGGCGAAGGCCTGCTGCACCAGCTGGCTGCCGCGCAACTGCCCGATGGTGGGTTGGCTCCTGTCCGGTTCCATGGTCGGCTGATGGCCAAATGTAGCGGTCATGGGGCCGGCAGGGCATCATTCCGCCCCTGACGTGCCAGCTCCATGCACAAGGCTGCGGCGGCTGCGGCAACGTTGAGCGATTCCGCACCGCCGAAGGGTGGAATGGCAATGGAGGTGCCGGGCCCCGCCTTCACCGCATCGGAAAGCCCATGCGACTCACTGCCCATCACCAGCACACAGGGCCGTTGCAGGGCCACTTGGAACACGTCGGTGCCCGAGGCCTCCGCCTTGTACGCCTGCACCCCTGCATCGGCGGCCTTGGCCAGCGCGGAGGGCAGGTCCGTGTACACCACGGGCACGCGGAACAACGAACCCATGCTGGCCTGCACGCACTTGGGATTCCACACTTCCACGCTTCCGGGGGTGCACCATACCTGCCTTGCGCCGAACCAGTCCGCGATGCGCAACAGGGTGCCCAGGTTGCCGGGATCGGAAACGTGGTCCAAAGCCAGCACGAAGGCCTGCCCTCCGGGGATCGCCAAGGCCGGCGGGGCCGGTTTCCGCACCACGGCCAGCACCTCGTTGCCTTGTTCAAAGGTGCCCATGCGCCCCAGGTCCTTGGCCGGGACCACCGTGGCCTGCCGCAGCCTCAGCGTCCGGGCCGCCTCCCCCGTGGCGAAAAGCTCCTTCACTTGCCAGCCGCAGGCCAGCGCCTCGGACACCAATTTGCGGCCTTGTGCCAGGAATAGACCTTCCGCCTCGCGGAACTTGCGCTGATGCAGCGCACGGACGCGCTTCACGTGGGCGGGGCCGCTCATTTGCCAAATATCTTCGCCCGCCGTGGCATGGTCCTTTCAGGCATCGCCGCGCAAAATAGCCTTCCGCCAGCCTACCGTGCGCGTCCGCAAGCCCCATATCCTTCCGGTGATGGCCATGGCCGCCGTGCTGGCGGCATGCAACCCCACCAAGCGGGTGCCGCAGGGCGAATACCTGCTGGTGAAGAACATCGTGCATTCGGACGCCAAGGACCTGACCAACGATGAACTGAAGTCCATCCTGAAACAAAAGCCCAACAACAAGGTGCTGGGCCAAAGGCTGTACCTGCACCTGTACAACCTGAGCGACCCGGAAAAAACGGCCCGCTTGAAGGCGCGCTCGGATTCGCTCTGCGCGATCAGGCGGGAGCAGCAGGCGCAAAAGCTGGCGGCCAGGAACGCCCGGCGCGTGGCCAAGGGAAAGGAACCGAAAACCGCCGGCGCGAAGGAATGCCCACGCACGATACGTGTGTGGCTGCGCGAGGACGTGGGCGAACCCCCCACGGTATTGGACAGCTCGCTCACCGCGCGCAGCGTGACCCAACTGAAGCTGTACATGGTCAAGGAGGGCTACTTCAACGCGCTCGTGGAGGACACGGTCTTCCACAACCGCACCAAGCCGTTCTCCTCCGCGCGCGGCAAACCTTTCCCGCGGCCCATGGCCGAGGTGGAGTACACCATCCGGGCAGGCCCCCCCTATACCCTGTGTACGGTGAACTGGTTCGTGGACGACCCGGCGATCGACAGCCTGGTGGCGGCCACTTGGCCGGCCACCCTGCTCCACTTCGGCAACCGCTTCGATGCGGACGTGTTGGACAAGGAGCGCACCCGCATCGCCGACATGCTGCGCCAACGGGGTTACCTCTACTTCTCACGCGACCTGATCCATTACGTGGCCGACACCACCGCCGGCAACCACCAGGTGGACGTGCAACTGCGGTTCGAGAGGCCCTTGGCCAAGGGGCGCCGCGGCTTGGCCGGATCACCGGAGGCCACGGTGTACCGCCTGGGCAACATCACCGTGGACATGAGCGGGCGCGGGGCCTTGGGCCGGGAAAACCTGCCGGTGGACACCGCCGTGTACAAGGGGCGCGCCTTCATCTTTACCGGGAAGCGGCCCGCCTACCGGCCCAAGGCGCTGAACAGCAGCATCCTGCTGAAAAGTGGTGCGGTGTACAATGAGACCACCGCCGACCGCACCTTCCGGCGGTTGACCAACCTGCGCGTGTTCGACCGCGTGGACATCACGTACGACACCACCAAGGCACAGGGCCCCAACCTGGCCGACAGCCGGATCACCCTGCTGCCCAGCAAGCGGCAAGGCATCTCCGTGGAAGGCCTGGGCACCAACCGGGGCGGATTCCTGGGCACCTCCATCAGCCTGAATTACCGGCACAAGAACCTCTTCCGCAGCATGGGCTCCATCGATGCGCAGATGACGCTGGGCCTGGAGGCGCAGCAAACACTCGGCGGCGGGGGCGGCGCCAACGAGGCCAGCACCCAGGTTGGCCAGGACGTGCTGTTCAACACCCTGGAGCTGGGCCCCGAGGTCACCATCCGCTTTCCCCGGTTCATGCTGCCCTTCATCAATGCCGAGGAGCGTTGGCCCCGCACTTGGGGGCGGCGTACCGCGATCAACATGCTGTACAACTTCCAGCGGCGGCCCGACTACACGCGCACCCTGGCCCGGCTGGGCTTCGGGTACGAATGGAACAAGAGCAGCACCCAGACCATGGCCATCTACCCCGCCGAGGTCAACCTCATCCGCATCCCCTTGATCAGTACCAGGTTCCAGGATTTCATCGTGGCCTCCAACGATGCCGTGCTGCGCGACAGCTACACCGACCACGTGATCGCCGGGGCACGGGCCGTATTCACCTTGAACACCCAAGGGAGAGGCACCACCAAACGCGGCACCTTCCTGTGGCGCCCCTCCCTGCAGAGCTCGGGCAACCTGTTCCAACTCGCCAACAAGGCACTCGGCATGGACCAGCTGACCGATACGGCCGGCAACAGCTTCTACACCCTGGCCAGGGTGCGGTTCGCCCAATTCGTGAAGTTCGAGAACGACCTGCGGTACTACTACCGCATCCACTCCAAAAGCAGCCTGGCCTTCCGGATCGATGCCGGCATCGGCGTCCCCTTCGGCAACCTCTCCGTGCTGCCCTTCGAGAGCAGCTTCTTCGCCGGGGGCGCCAACGGCATCCGCGCATGGCGCGCCCGCTCACTGGGGCCCGGTTCCTATGCCGCGCCGCTGAATGCCTACGACCGCGTGGGCGAGATCCGCCTGGAAGGAAACGCTGAATACCGCTTCAAGCTGATCGGCTACCTGGAAGGGGCCCTGTTCGTGGACATCGGCAACATTTGGGACATGCAGGAAAACCCCGCACAGCCCGGCAGCGGCTTCAAGCCAGGCAACGTGCCCGGCGAGCTGGCCTTCGGCACCGGCATCGGGGCCCGGTTGAACTTCGACTTCTTCCTGATCCGGTTCGACCTCGGCCTGCAGACCAAGGACCCCTCCCTGCCCATGGGCGAGCGATGGATCTTCCAGCACAAGGCTCCTGGCACCCCTACCGCCCTGGCCAGGAAACTGAACCTCAACCTGGGGATCGGGTATCCGTTCTGACCGTCCGGGCGAGAATGCCTTTCCATCGGTGATCCGCCCCGGGGCCTTGGCTACATTTGCCGCAAATCCTACGGAGAGCGATCTCATGAGCACCCTGAACACCGCCAAGATCAAGGAACTGCTGGGCACCGATGCGGAAAGCCTGCTGGGACACACCTGCAAGACCATTGCCAAGGAACAGCTCAACCTGCCGGGCCCCGATTTCACGGACCGCTGCTTCGCGCACAGCAACCGCTCCCCGCAAGTGATGCGCAGCATCCAAGCCCTGTATGGCAACGGCCGCCTGGCCAATACCGGATACATGAGCATCCTGCCCGTGGACCAGGGGATCGAGCACAGCGGCGGCGCCAGCTTCGCACCCAACCCCGTCTATTTCGACGGGGACAAGATCGTGGAGCTGGCCGTGGAAGGCGGGTGCAACGCCGTGGCCTCCACCTTCGGGGTGCTGGGCAGCGTGGCGCGCAAGTACGCCCACAAGATCCCCTTCATCGTGAAGATCAACCACAACGAGCTGATGACCCTGCCCAACAAGTTCGACCAGGTGCTCTTCGGCACCGTGGAAAGCGCATGGGACATGGGTGCCGTGGCCGTGGGTGCCACCATTTACTTCGGCAGCGAGGAAAGCTCGCGCCAGATCACCGAGATCGCCGAGGCCTTCCAACATGCCCATGAGCTGGGCATGGCCACCATCCTGTGGTGCTACCTGCGCAACCCGGGCTTCAAGGTGGACGGCCATGACTACCACACCGCCGCCGACCTCACCGGCCAGGCCAACCACATCGGGGTCACCATCCAGGCCGACGTGATCAAGCAAAAACTGCCCGAGACCAACGGCGGCTACAACGCCATCAAGGGCTACGGCAAGACCCACAAAAAGGTGTATTCCGACCTGACCACCGACCACCCCATCGACCTGTGCCGCTACCAGGTGGCCAACTGCTACATGGGCCGCATCGGGCTGATCAACAGCGGCGGGGCCAGCAGCGGGGCCGGCGACCTGGCCGAGGCCGTGCGGACGGCGGTGATCAACAAGCGCGCCGGCGGGCAGGGCCTGATCAGCGGCCGAAAGGCCTTCCAGCGCCCGATGAAGGAAGGCGTGGAACTGCTCCATGCCATCCAGGACGTATACTTGGACAAGGGAGTGACGATTGCGTAAGAAACCGGAAACCGGGGACCGGAAAAAAGCGAGGGCCCACGGCTGAAATGCACCGGCATTTGCCGGCCCGGGTTTCCGGTTTTCACTTCCGCGTTTGATCTTTGTGTTCACCATGGGTTGGTTCACACGCGTCAAGCAGGGCATCACCACCTCCACCGAGGAGAAAAAGGAAACGCCCGAAGGGCTTTGGTACAAATGCCCGGAGTGCTCGGAGATCATGACCTCCGATGACCACGCAAAAAATCTTTGGGTATGCGCCAAGTGCGGCCACCACGAGCGCGTGGGGAGCGCGGAGTACTTCCAGATCCTGTTCGACGACGGCAAGTTCAAGGAGATCGGTGCCGACCTGGTGGCCGGTGACCCCTTGGGCTTCGAGGACACGAAGAAGTACACCGACCGCCTGACGGAAACCCGGAAGAAAACGGGCCTGAACGATGCCATCCGCACGGCCTACGGAAAATTGGCCAAGGAGGACGTGGTGATCGCGTGCATGGATTTCAACTTCATCGGCGGCAGCATGGGCAGCGTGGTGGGCGAGAAGGTGGCCATGGCGGCGGATACGGCCATGCGGCGCAAGTGCCCCTTGCTGGTGATCAGCAAAAGCGGCGGCGCCCGCATGATGGAGGCCGGCTTCAGCCTGATGCAAATGGCCAAGACCAGCGCCAAGCTCAGCCTGCTGGGCAAGAAAGGGATCCCCTTCATCAGCCTGCTCACCGACCCCACCACCGGGGGCGTCACCGCCAGCTTCGCCATGCTGGGCGACCTCAACATCGCCGAGCCAAAGGCCCTGGTGGCCTTTGCCGGGCCCCGCGTGGTGCGCGAAACCATCGGACACGACCTGCCCGAAGGCTTCCAGCGCAGCGAATTCGTGCTGGAACACGGCTTCCTGGACAAGATCGTGGAGCGCAAAGACCTGAAGGATTTCCTTGCGAAGACCTTCCTGATGTTCAGGAGTTGAGCCGGTCCGCCCTTGCGGGGGCCCGTATCCTTGTCCCGGCGCCACGATTCCGGCCACGCCTTCCGCGGCGCAAACCCGGAAAGGGAGATATTCAGGGGGTCGGGAATGGCGTGAAAAAGCGGCGAACCTGACCGAGCGGTGGCCAGGATGGGGCCGCACCTGCTATTTTTAGCCCATGGCGACCTTTCGGAAATGGGGGCTCACGGTGCTGGGCATCCTTTTGGGCATGACCGTGCAGGTGCATGCGGAGCACATCATCGGCGGGGAGATCTACTACGACTACCTGGGCAGCAACCAATACCAGATCACCCTCACCCTCTACCGCGATTGCCACGGTACCGGGGCCGCATTCGATCCCTTGGGCAACGTCACCATTTACGACGGGGCCAACAACTTGATCAATGTGCTGTACATCAACTACCCCGGAAGCACATTCGTCCCCGTGGTGCTCGACAGCCCTTGCCTGAACCTGCCCCCGAACCTGTGCATCGAGACCACCTCCTACATCGGCACCGTCACCCTGCCTCCCAATGCCACCGGGTACCACATCAGCTACCAGCGCTGCTGCCGCCAGTCGAGCGTGATGAACCTGTTTAACCCCGGGTCCACCGGGCTCACCTGCACCACACGGATCCCCCCGGCACCGGACCAGGTGAACAGTTCGCCACGCTTCAACCAGCTGCCGCCGGTGGCCTTGTGCCTGGATGAGCCGCTGGTGTTCGACCATTCGGCCACCGACCCCGATGGCGACCAGCTCGTGTACGCCTTGGCCACCCCCTATACCGGTGGCAGCAGCGCCGTGCCCTACCCCAACATGTCCACCCCGCCGCCCTACACCCCCGTGACCTGGGCACCTGGCTACAACGGCGATTTCCAGATCAACTCCTCGCCGCCGTTGGCCATCGACCAGGCCTCCGGCGTGCTCACCGTACACCCCACCTCCGTGGGGAACTACGTAATCGCCTTGAGCGTCAAGGAATACCGCAATGGCGTGCTGCTCTCCGAAACGATCCGTGACTTCCTGTTCTCCGTGGTGGCCTGCAACGCGGTCGTCAATGCGGGCATCGCAACCCAAACCGGCGGATGCGACGGGAACCTTACCGTGAACTTCACCAATGCCAGCAGCGGCGGGCAAACCTGGTACTGGGACTTTGGCGACCCCACCACCGATGAAGACGTGTCCTCCGGGCAGAATCCCACCTGGACCTATCCCGGGTTCGGCACTTACACCGTCACCCTGATCGCCAACCCGGGCGCGGTATGCGCCGATACGACGCAGGCCATTTTCTCACTGGGCGAGGCCCCCGTGCCCTACTTCGATGTGCCCGGGCCGGCCTGCGGAAGCCTTGCAACCACCTTGACCGCCTTGGGCCAGGCCGGGCCGGACGCCTCCTACAGCTGGGACCTGGGGCCGCAGGCCACCCCTTCCTCGGCCACCGGGCCGGTCGTGGAGGTGGTCTTCAGCGAAAACGGGCCGCACACGGTGACCTTGACGGTGGAGGAATACGGATGCCCGGCCTCTTTCGCCGGCACGGTGATCACCCATCCGCTGCCCACCGTGCTTATCGTCGGCGATCCGCCATCCCCGCAACCGATGGGCGCGGACATCCTGTTCACCGACCTTTCCCCGGGCTCCCCCACGGCCCCGGACCCCTCCTTCTGGTCCCTGGACGGCCTTGTTGTGCAAACGGGCGGAGGGACCTGGGAATGGGAGCATGCGCAGCCGGGCATGCATGCGGTGTCCTTGTCATTCACCACGGCGGAGGGCTGTACCGCCAGCTACGTCCTGCACTACTGGATCATACCCGAGGACGTGGAGATCCCCAATGTCTTCAGCCCGAACGGCGACGGCCGGAACGACCGCTTCCACATCGAGAACGCGCAATACCTGGACAACGAGCTGTCCATTTACAACCGGTGGGGCCAAGTGGTCTTCCACGCCACCAACTATCGGAACCAATGGGACGGCACCGGCCTGCCGGACGGGACCTACTACTATGTGTTCCGGGTGGCCGATGGGCCCAGCCATGCCGGCCACGTCACCCTGGTGCGGTGAAGGCCGGGCGCGGGCTGCCAGGCGCGGCGGGTACCGTTTTTCCAGGTCGCGGGACCGGTTGGGGGCTTGGACCGCCAAAAAACCGTACATTCGCGCCCTCAACCGCCAAAGGGGTGGTTGGATAGAGGCAGAAAAACATGATCGCAACGAAAGAGGCCAAGAAGGAGATCTTCAAGACCTACGGCGGGTCGGAGACCAACACGGGAAGCGCTGAGGCACAGATCGCGCTGTTCACCCAGCGGATCGAGCACCTGACCGGGCACCTGAAGAACAACAAGAAGGACCACCGCACGGAGACCGCCCTGCTGGACCTGGTGGGCAAGCGCAAGCAGCTGCTCGCCTATTTGAAGCACTACGAGATCGAGCGGTATCGCGCGATCATCGCCAAGCTGGGCCTCCGCAAGTGATCCCCGTGGTGGCCGCCATGGCCGAAACACGGACCGATCATTGACCGACGATAAGGGCGATCGTAAGGAACGATCGCCCTTTTTTCATCGCGGCTGGCACCGGCCAAAAAGGGACGAACAACCAACAAAACAATAGGCACGAAAGGCGTGCCCGAAGAAGATGAAACCAAAAGGAATACAAAAGACCATCACCCTGGGCGATGGCAGGACCATCACCCTGGAGACCGGTATCCTGGCCAAACAGGCCGACGGCGCCGTGACCGTGCGCTGCGGCGACACCATCCTGCTGGGCACCGTGGTGGCCGCCAAGGAGGCCCGCGAGGGGATCGACTTCCTCCCCTTGCAGGTGGAATACCGTGAGAAATTCAGCGCCGCCGGCCGCTTCCCGGGCGGTTTCTTCAAGCGTGAAAACAGGCCCCACGACGGGGAGATCCTGGTGAGCCGCCTGGTGGACCGCGCCCTGCGCCCGCTCTTCCCCGATGATTTCCACGGGGACATCCAGGTACAGGTGTCCATGATCAGCTCCGACCGGAAAAACCCCGCCGATTCGCTGGCCTGCCTGGCCGGCGCCGCCGCCATCGCCGTGAGCGACATCCCCTTCCACGGCCCGGTGAGCGAGGTGCGCGTAGTGCGCAAGGACAATGCCTGGGTGATCAACCCCACCTTCGAGCAGCTCGACGGGGCCGAACTGGACCTGATCGTGGCCGGCACCGCCAAGGACATCCTGATGGTGGAGGGCGAAATGCACGAGGTGCCCGAGGCTGAAATGATCGAGGCCATCAAGCTGGCCCATGAAAGCATCAAGGACCAATGCCGGGTGATCGGTGAACTGGCCGCCGAGGTGCCCAAGAGCCTGGTGAAGCGCACGTACAGCCACGAGGAGAACGATCCCGGGCTGCAAAAGGCCATCTACGACGCCACCTTCCAGAAATACTACGACATCGCCGTGCATCCCAGCAGCAAGGAGGAGCGCAGCGAGGCCTTCGGCAAGGTGAAGGAGGCGTTCATCGCCACCCTGGCCGAGGAGCAGGTGGCCAAGAAGGCCATGCTGGACCGCTACTTCAAGAAGGCCCAGAAAGCAGCCGTGCGGCGCGTGGTGCTGGAGAAGGGCATCCGCCTGGACGGACGCAAGACCGATGAGATCCGCCCGATCTGGAGCGAGGTGGGCGTGCTCCCCGGCACCCATGGCAGCGCCATCTTCACCCGGGGCGAAACCCAGGCGATCAACCTGCTCACCCTGGGCTCCAAGATGGACGAGCAGACCGTGGACACGCCGCTGGTGAAGCGCAATGACAAGTTCATGCTGCACTACAACTTCCCGCCCTTCAGCACCGGTGAGGTGCGCCCCATCCGCGGACCGGGAAGGCGGGAGATCGGCCATGGCAACCTGGCCCTGCGCGCCCTGAAGCCCGTGCTGCCCAGCGAGGCCGAATGTCCCTATGCCATCCGCCTGAACTGCGACATCCTGGAAAGCAACGGCTCCAGCTCCATGGCCACCGTGTGCTCCGGCACCCTGGCCCTGATGGACGGGGGCGTGCAGATCAAGGCACCGGTCAGCGGCATCGCCATGGGCATGATCAGCGATCCCGACGGCAAGTATGCCATCCTGAGCGACATCCTCGGTGACGAGGACCACTTGGGCGACATGGACTTCAAGGTGACCGGCACCTCCAAGGGCATCACCGCCACGCAGATGGACCTGAAGGTGGACGGCCTGAGCTATGAGGTGCTTGCCCAAGCGCTGGAGCAGGCGCGTGCAGGCCGCCTGCACATCCTGGGCGAGATGATGAAGACCATGGACAAGCCCAACCCGGACTACAAGCCCAACGCACCGCGCATCGTCTTCCTGGAGATCCCCAAGGAGGCCATCGGGCCCGTGATCGGCCCCGGCGGCCGCGTGATCCAGGAGATCCAGGCCGAGACCAACACCACCATCGTGCTCGAGGAGGTGAACGGGTCCGGCCATGTGCAGATCACCAGCGAGGACAAGGATGGCCTGGAGGCCGCGCTCGCCCGGGTGAAGGCCATCGCCTTCCCGCCGACGGCGGAGATCGGCGTCACGTACAAGGGCAAGGTGAAGACCATCATGCCCTACGGGGCCTTCGTGGAGATCTTCCCCGGCACCGACGGCCTGCTGCACGTGAGCGAACTGGACTGGAAACGCGTGGAGCGGGTGGAGGATGTCCTCAAGGAAGGGGACGTGATCGAATTCCAGGTGGTGGACAAGGACCCGCGCACCGGCAAGCTCAAGCTCAGCCGCCGGGTGCTGCTGCCCAAGCCCGAGGGCTACGTGGAGCGTGAGAACAACGGGGGCGAGCGACGCAACCACGGTGACCGGCCGCACCGCGAACGCCGCGAGCGCCGTGAACACGGGCCGCGCCAGGACCGGTAAGCCGCGCACCCGTCGGCATGGAAGGGGCCGCCCGCCGGGGCGGCCCCTTTCGCTTTCAGGTCCGCGCGCCTATCCACGCGCCATGCCCCCGTAACCGCAGGCCGCCCATCGGCGTTGAACAGCACCGATCCAATGAAAGAAACCCTCCGGGCATCATGGCTAGAATGCGTCAACTGAAGATCTCCAAGCAGGTCACCAACCGCGACACGCCGTCGCTGGACAAATACCTCACCGAGATCGGCAAGGTGAAACTGATCACCGCCCAGGAGGAAGTGGAACTGGCCCGCAAGATCAAGCAAGGCGACACCGAGGCCCTGGAAACCCTGTGCAAGGCCAACCTGCGCTTCGTGGTCTCCGTGGCCAAGCAATACCAAGGGCAGGGCCTTACCCTCCCCGATCTGATCAGCGAGGGCAACCTGGGCCTGATCAAGGCCGCCACGCGTTTCGACGAGACGCGCGGTTTCAAGTTCATCAGCTATGCCGTGTGGTGGATCCGCCAGCAGATCCTGCAAAGCCTGGCCGAACAAGCCCGCATTGTGCGCCTGCCGCTGAACAAGATCGGCTCCATCAACAAGATCAACAAGGCCTTCGCCCGGCTCGAGCAGGAACACGAGCGGGCACCCACCGCGGCCGAGCTGGCCGAAACGCTGGAGATGACCCTGGACGAGGTGAAGGCCAGCATGGGCAACACGGGCCGCCACCTGAGCATGGATGCGCCGCTGCGCGATGACGGGGACAGCGGGACCATGCACGATACCATGGCCAACCGCGACCAGCCCGACCCCATGGAAAGCCTGCTCACCGACAGCCTGAAGGCCGAGATCGAACGCTCCCTGGAAACCCTGTCGGGGCGCGAAGGCGACGTGATCAGGCTGTACTTCGGGCTTGGCGGCAACCAGCCCCATACCCTGGAAGAGATCGGGCGCAAATTCGACCTGACCCGGGAGCGCGTCCGGCAGATCAAGGAAAAGGCCATCCGCCGCCTCAAGCACGTGGGACATGGCCGCGACCTGCGCACCTACCTGAACGATTAAGGGAAATGGCCGCGGGATCGCATGCAAGGCCGCCTGTTCCGGGCGGCCTTGTCCGTTCCGCTACATTTGCCGGCCATGGCCACCATCATCGCCCCTTCCCTCCTTTCCGCCGATTTCGCCCGCTTGGCCCAGGCCGTGGAGATCGTGGAGGCCAGCCCCGCCCCGTGGCTGCACCTGGATGTGATGGACGGCGTGTTCGTCCCCAACATCAGCTTCGGGTTCCCCGTCATTAAGGCCATCCGACCCCTGTCGAAGAAGATCTTCGACGTCCACCTGATGATCGTGGACCCGGACCGCTACATCACGGCCTTCCGCGATGCCGGTGCCGACCATCTGACGGTGCATTACGAGGCCTGCACGCACCTGCACCGCACCGTGCAGGCCATCAAGGCCGCAGGCATGAAGGCCGGGGTGGCGATCAATCCGCACACGCCGGTGCACCTGCTCACGGATATCCTGTGGGACCTGGACCAGGTGATCCTCATGAGCGTGAATCCCGGCTTTGGCGGCCAAGGCTTCATACCAGGCACTTACCGGAAGCTGAACGCCTTGAACGAACTGCGCCGGATCCATGGACTGTCGTTCCTGATCGAGGTGGACGGGGGCATCAATACGGACAATGCGGCGGAACTGTCCAGGCACGGGGCCGATGCCCTGGTGGCCGGGAACAGCGTATTCGGCACCTCCGACCCGGCCGAGGCCATCAGAAGGCTGGCGAAATAGGTGTGCCATCCCCTATTTTCGTCCGATGATCAAACGGACGCTTTCAGCCGTGGCCGGTGCCTTGGCCACTTTCCTCCTTTGGGGCCAGGAGCCCTGTCTTTCCCATGTGATCACGGAGCGTTGGATGCAGGCGCACGGCGTGGACGTGGACCTGGCCCAAGCCACCGCCGCACTGGAGCATGAAGCAGCACAACGGGATGCCGACCACGTGATCCCGGTGGTGGTCCATGTGGTTTGGAACACCGCTTCGGAAAATGTATCGGACAACGTGATCAACGGCATCATCACCAGGATCAACCAGGATTATCAAGCATTGAACTATGATTACAGCCAGGTGCGCCAGGTCTTCGCCGCCTCACGCGGCAACGCGCAGATCGGGTTTTGCCTGGCCAACATCGATCCCGCCGGACAGCCTACGACCGGCATCATCCGCACACAGACCACCAAGACCTGGTTCAATCCCGACACGGAGACCGACGACATGAAATTCGCCCCGTTGGGCTCGCCGGCATGGAACACCACCAAGTACCTCAACATCTGGATCTGCGATATCAGCAGCGGGGCCTCTGGGGGCATGGTCACCGCCGGGTATGCCTACCTGCCCCAGGGAGGCATGGCCGGAACCGTATATGACGGCCTTGTGCTGGATTACTTGTACGGCACCCCCGACCGCACCGCCACGCACGAGATCGGCCACTATTTCGGACTGCCCCATCCGTGGGGCAATGGCAACTGCAGCCCGGGCGACGGCATCAGCGATACCCCTGCCACGGACAGCCCGACCTTCAGCTGCAGCAACCCCAACCTGATGAAGTGCAATACCCTCACCCAGTACGAGAACTTCATGGACTATAGCAACTGTCCCGTCATGTTCACCAATGGCCAGGTCAACGTCATGAACAACATCCTGAACGGGGTGCGGGCGTCGCTGTTGACCTCCAACGGATGTGCGGGAGGCAACCCTGTTGAGGCGTGCATCCCCACGTCCGCCGTAGGGACCGCCGATGGGGATTTCATCGATGGCGTGATCCTGGGCCAGATCAACAACACCGGCACAGGGTCCATGGACGGTGCCTCCTACAACAACTACCTGAACATGACCACCCCTTTGGCCCGTGGCGGTGCATACACGCTGGAGGTCACCACGGGGGAATATTTCGAGGACATCGTTGCCGCATGGATCGATTTCAACCAGGACAACTCGTTCACGAGTGGCGAGAAGATCGGCGAAGCCATGTCCAGCGGGGAATTCGAGAACATTTCCTTCCCGTTCACGGTACCGGCCGACGCGGTCCTGGGAAACACCATCATGCGGGTCCGCCTGGTCTTCCCGAGTGATAATGATCCGGAATTTGCAGACCCCTGCCACGATTTCAATTGGGGCGAAACGGAGGATTACGGCATCAGCATAACCGGTCCTGCTTCATTGGCCGAAACAAGGACGGAGGAATTGACCATCAGGCATGGGTTGGACCTGGTGGAGATCACATGGCCCCAAGCCAAGGAAGGGCAACGGGCCGTGGTGCTGGATGCCGCAGGCCGCACGGTGCTGAATCTGGAGGTCCCCGCATCGCGACTGGTGATCAACACGTCCAGCCTGGATGCGGGCATCTACCAGTTCGTGCTGCTGGCAGGGGAAACCCGCCTGACCGGCCGTTTCACGGCCGGGTTGCGCTAGTGCCGGAACACCCTCCACGGGCCTGCTTTCGCCGATGGTCCCGGCCCCTTCGTCCAACAGATGATGGGCCATGCAACTTGTCCGACGCACTGGTCGTAAAGACCCCGGTATTACAATCCGGACATGAGGTCGTTGGCGTTTGTCCTGCTGGCATTCCTTGCCGCTCCGCCCACAAGCTTGGCGCAACGTGCTGCACGATCAGGCCTCGGATACATGGGTGGCCCGCAGGGAACAACGTGGCAATCCGGCATGGCGGTGTACAGGCCCGTGGTGGGCTTTGTCGCCGGGTTCTATGCACCCATCGTTGCAGGCAACCGCTGGGAGGTGCAACCGGAATTGTTGTGTTCCTGGGGCGGCACCGCCATGGACCTGCCGGACGGCGGGCGGTCCAGCCTGCGCACCCTGCATGGGGTCGTACCCATCAGCCTGAAATTCTTCGTCAACCGCACCGTCAATCTCCAAGTGGGCGGCCAAGGCAGCTACCTGGTATTCGCCTATGTCGGTGATCAGGATGCCAGCGCGATGGTGAACCGGTTGGACATGGGTGCCCATGTGGGGCTCGGGGCAAGCACTTGGTCCGGTATCGACATCACCTTGCGCTACTACAATGGGTTCGCCAATATGCTCGTGGACGACAACAAGCTGTTTCCGGCCAATCGGTCGCTCCAGCTGACCGTTGGCAAGCGGTTCATGCAATTTTCGCACCGGCGGTTGCGGCGATAGCTGCGCCACAGCGGGCGGATGGGACCTTCCGGTATCTTCGCCCCATGGACCATCCGCAGCGTATCGCCGTGCTGGGCGGGGGCCAGTTGGGCCGCATGTTCATCGAGAATGCCCTGCGCTACGATGTGGAGGTGCACATACTCGACCCTGATCCCGCCTGTCCTTGTGCACGGCTGGCAAACCGCTTCGTGCAGGGCGCTTTCACCGACAGGGATACCGTGCTGCGATTTGCGGAAGACGCGGACGTGGTGGGCATCGAGATCGAACATGTGAACGTGGATGCCTTGCAGGAACTGGCGGAACGGGGGAAGACCGTGATCCCGGCACCCGGCATCCTGCGCACCATCCAGGACAAGGGCCTCCAAAAGGAATTCTACCAAGGTCAAGGCATCCCCACGCCACCTTTCGCCCTCATTGAAAACGCTGCCCAAGTGGATGCGTTTCCCCATCTTCTGCCGGCTTTCCTCAAGACCAGGACCGGCGGCTACGATGGCAAGGGTGTGATACCTGTGACAGCTGCGGCCGACGTCCCACCCGACTTCCATGGACCGTATGTGCTGGAGAAACGCATGTCCATCGACAAGGAACTCGCCGTGATCGCCGTCCGAGGCAGCGACGGTGGCGTAATGGCGTACGATCCGGTGGAGATGGTGTTCGACCCCGGGCTGAACCTGGTCGATGTGCTGCGTGCCCCGGCACGCTGTCCCGCCGACGTGTGCCAGCGCGCCAAGGAACTGGCGATGGCCGTGGCCCATGCATTTGGCGGCCCCGGGATCTATGCCGTTGAAATGTTCCTGGACACCGAGGGCAAACTGTGGGTGAACGAGACCGCACCCCGGGCGCACAATAGCGGCCATTTCACCATTGAGGCCTGCGCCAGTTCCCAATACGACCAGCTCCTGCGCGTGTATATGGGCTGGCCCGTGGGTGATGTGCACATGCAAGGGCATGCGGCCATGGTGAACCTGGTGGGCGAAGGAGGCAGCGGCAAGCCGATGCTTCTGGGCTGTGCCGAAATGTTGGCCTTGAAGGGAGCTTCCATCCATCTTTACGGCAAGGCACAGACCAGGACCGGCCGAAAGATGGGCCACGTGACCGTGGTGGAACAGGGTGAGGAAGAAGTGGACCGGGCCATTGCCCGGATCAAGCGGCACGGCAAAGTGGTGCCATCGGCCATACCAGGACCTGAAAAAACATCCGTGGAATGATCGGCATTATCATGGGAAGCAGCAGCGACCTGGAGGTCATGCGGGAAGCGGTGGACACCGTCAAGGAGTTCGGTGCCCCGTTCGAAGTAACCGTGGTGAGCGCCCATCGCACGCCGGAGCGGATGGTGGCCTATGCCAAGGGGGCCGCCGCACGCGGGGTCCGTGTGATCATCGCCGGTGCGGGAGGTGCCGCACACCTGCCGGGCATGGTGGCCTCGCTGACCACCCTGCCGGTGATCGGTGTTCCCATCAAAAGCCGCAACAGCTTGGACGGTTGGGATTCCCTGTTGAGCATTGCGCAAATGCCGGCGGGCGTGCCGGTGGCCACCATGGCGGTGAACGGCTCGCGCAACGCGGGATTGTTGGCCATCCAGATCATGGCCTTGGGAAATGATCAACTGGCGGCCAAGCTGAATGCCTTCAAGGAGGAACAAAAAAGAAAGGTGGAGGCCGGGGTTTCCGCTATGCGTGCACACCTCCCCAACACGTTCGACCACTGAACGGTACGCCCGCCCCGGGGGACCGGACCCATCCACGCCGGATACCTGCCCCGGAGGTCCAGTGCCCGCAATTCCACGCAACCCGCCTACCTTTACCTCCCTGCACGATGAACCACCTGCGGTCCATCTTGACCTTGATCACGTTGCTGGCGTTGGTCCCGGCGGGCCACGCCCAACATGCACAGCCCCCCTCAACCATGCCGGTGGAGCTGTGCGAATGCATCGGGGCCATCGACTTGTCGGGGAGCGACCGCGAACTGGACCTGGCCGTGCGGCATTGCCTGAACCTGGTGATGGCCAAGCACTCCCGTGAAGTGGTGGGCTTACTGCAACGGTATCCCGGGCAAGACAGGGCGTTTTTCCTTTTGGGCCAGTTGCTCGGCAGCACACTTGATCGCACGTGCCCGCAGTACTTGGTGATCAAGGACAGATTGCATCTTCTGGTCACGGATCAACCGCCCACCCTGCCCAGCACATGAGCCCGGAAGCTGCACATGGCGGCCACCCGGCACACATCGGGGTTTTCACCTCGGGCGGCGATGCGCCGGGCATGAATGCCGCCATCCGCGCCGTAGTGCGCACCGCGCATTACCATGGCCTGGCGGTCAGCGGCATCTACGAGGGTTTCGAGGGCATGGTCCAGAACAACGTCAAACGTCTTGGCATCCGTGATGTGAGCAACATCATCCAACGCGGAGGCACCATCCTGCGCTCGGCACGCAGCAAGGCATTCATGACCGAGGAAGGAAGGGCCCGGGCCAAGGCCCACCTCGACCAATGGGGGATCGACGCTTTGATCGCCATCGGCGGCGACGGAACCTTCCGGGGCGCCTCCCTATTCGCAAAGGAGCATGGCATGCCCGTGATCGGCATTTCGGGGACCATCGACAATGACCTGCGGGGCACGGACCGGTCCATCGGGTTTGACACGGCTACCAATACCGCGATGGAAATGATCGACCGGATCCGCGACACGGCCTCCTCCCACGATCGCCTGTTCTTCGTGGAAGTAATGGGGCGGACCTCCGGTGCCATCGCCCTGCATTGCGGCATTGCCGCCGGGGCGGAGTTCGTCATGGTGCCGGAATACCGGCAGGGGATCGATGAGCTGATCCAGGTGCTTCAGCGGGCGGCTCGAAGCAAATCATCGGTCATCGTGATCGTGGCCGAAGGGGATGAGGAAGGCGGGGCGTATGAAGTGGCCCGCAAGGTGAAGGGCCGTTTTGCCCACTATGACACCCGTGTAAGCGTTTTGGGCCATGTGCAACGCGGCGGCAACCCCACCGTGGCCGACCGTCTCCTGGCGAGCAGATCCGGGGTAACGGCCGTGGAAGGCTTGCTGGAAGGCCGGTCCGGGGCAATGGTGGGCGAGGTGAACGGGCGCATGGCCTTCACCCCTTTCGAGGAAGTGGTGGCCGGACCGCCAACGATGGATGATGAACTGCTTCGGATCCTGGGCATACTCAGCATTTGAGCCCGTGGTTCCCGCACCATGCAAAGGCTCCCCATGGATGCCGCAAGCTGATCGGCAAGGTCCGGCGCAGGTGTTCCCCATGTGCCCACCAATTCCATCCGGCCCCACAGGGCTGGACGCGATGGAATTGGTGGGCCGGTTGATGTCAGAGCTTCACCACACGCGCATGGGCGATCGGCCTGCCTTCCGCATCCAATGCCTGGATAATGTAGGTACCTGCCGCCAGCTTGCCCAACCGGACTTCCGATTGATAGCGCTGCTCCACGACCAAACGGCCTGATGGTTCACGGACCTGAAGCGTGTGTGCAAGGCCTTCCCTGCATGTCACGGTGATCACATCCATGGCGGGATTGGGCTGCACCATCATCCCCTGTGCCGCATCTTCCACCGTGCCGATGCCCACGCTTGAATTGGACTGGCAGGCATCCCCGATACCGTCGTTGTCCAGATCGGCCTGGTCCGGGTTGGCCAGCCAGATGCAATTGTCGCATACGTCCCCAACGCCATCCCCGTCAAAGTCGGCTTGATCCGGATTGTGTACACCGGGACAGTTGTCCATGCAATCCAAGATGCCATCACCGTCCGAATCCGCATTGGGAATGATCCCCGTGGAACCGCCTGCACAGATCCCGCAATCATCCAGAAAGGCCGTGCCGCCCGGTACGCCATTGCAATCGACATCCTGGCCCACGCATTCGCAGGTCATGGACCATTGATCGCCGTTTGTCGCGGGATCTCCATCATCACACGGAGTTCCGGGCAGCGCAGGACCACCGGCATTGCCCAGGCAATCGATCAACTGGCCGGCACATTCGCAATCGGCCGTCCACCGGTCATCCCCGGTGTTGGGGTTCCCGTCGTCACACGCCGCACCGGGCATGGCCGGTCCGTTTGGAACGCCATTGCAATCCTGTACGACCGAAATTCCCTCGCACGTACAATCGGCGGTCCAGGAGTCATTCGTCGTATTTGCATTGCCATCATCGCATGACGAGCCGGGAAGTGCTTGTCCACCCCATACCCCGTTACAATCCTGGGCGCAAGCTTGCTCCCCGGTGGTACCACCCACACACGTGCCGCAGTTGTCCAAGTAGGCCGTGCCGCCCCACACCCCGTTGCAGTCTTTCACGCAAGCATCCAACCCGGTGTTGCCACCAACGCAGGTGCCGCAGTTGTCCACGTAAGCCGTGCCGCCCCACGCACCGTTGCAGTCCTGCACGCAAGCGTTCAACCCGGTGTTGCCGCCAACGCAGGTACCGCAATTATCCAGGTACGCCGTGCCGCCCCACACCCCATTGCAGTCTTTCACGCAAGCGTCCAACCCGGTATTGCCGCCCACGCAGGTGCCGCAGTTGTCCTCGTAAGCCGTGCCGCCCCACACGCCTTTGCAGTCCTGGGTGCAGGAGGTCAATCCCGTCTTCCCGCCCACGCAGGTGCCGCAGTTGTCCACGTAGGCCGTGCCGCCCCACACCCCGTTGCAGTCCTGCACGCAGGAGATCGGACGCGCGTTGCCGCCCGCGCAGGTGCAGATCTTGGCGGTGTCCGCATCGCCGACCAAAACCCCGTAGACCACCTGGGAGCAAGCGAGCTAAACCGTGCCTCGGCGCACCGGCGACCGGCAATGGTCCACGTAGG
>JAGFIV010000031.1 GCA_024103275.1 Flavobacteriales bacterium | reverse complement strand
CGCCTGGCCGTACACCTGCTGGCCATAGATGTCCTTGACGTCAACGGTGATCTGCTGCGTGGCCGCCTCGATGCCGTCGATGTTCAGGTATACCTGCCCGTCGCGCGCCGGGTTGGGCCACAGCGTGACTTCGCCCGCAGCCTGCACCAGATGCTCATTCATCTGTTGCTGGTTGTCGATCGTGACCGAGCACGTGCCGCAGTAGCTGCCCCAGGTGTCACTCACCCTGGCACGCACCTGCACCTGGTAGCTGAAGCCGTCCAGGAGCGGGTTGGCAAAGCCGTTCAGCTCCAGGATGTACGTGTTGCGCACATACGTCTCGTCGTAGCCCTCGCCCGTGTTGAAGATCCGGAACTCGTACTGCGAGGCGCCGAACACCGGCTGCGCGTAGATGAAGCTGCTGGGGCCGTAGCGGCGCGTCTCGTTGCAGGAGTGCCCGTAGGTAGGCGACTCGATCAGCTGCGTGCAGTTCACCGTGGTGCCCAGGCCCATCTCGCAGCCCGCGCCCCAGTGGGCATCGGCCACCGGGCCCGCCTTGTCCGTGCGCACCCGGGTGAAGTAGTGCTTGCCGCCCTTCAGCGAGCTGGGGTTCAGCTCGCTGAACACCACGTAGTTCCGTGGCTACTTGCTCCGGCGGACGTACCCTGAGTGCTGGTGGGAGAACTCGAACTGGTAGTTCAGGGTCCCGCCACGGGAGTTGGTGCCCGCCACCTTGTTGGCGAACACCTTGTTGTCTGAACGGTTATTGAACACGCCGCCATCCGCGGGGTGTACGTCCGGCGCCGCCAGGGGCAGGGCGAAACGGTGGTAGCTGCCGTAGCTGCCCGACAGCGGCGGGTTCGCCGGGGTGACGTAGCCATTCTCGAACGTGTCCCCAGGATCACCTTGCCGTCGAGGGTCCGCAGTTCCCATCCACCGCCGGCTATCCCGTCCCCACTGTTGTCGTACAGGTGGAAGCCGTACCATGCAGGACCGGGGGCGTTGCTGAGGAAGTAGCTTCCGGTGATCTCAACGG
>JAGFIV010000015.1 GCA_024103275.1 Flavobacteriales bacterium | reverse complement strand
GGCGACCGCAACACGAACACCAACCTGCGGTACAAGACCAGCCGCAACCTCAGCTACGAGGCCAGGGACGTGCTGGCCATCAAGGAGCCCGCGCAGGCCTTCCTGCCGCGCACCAATGTGAGCACCTCGTTTATCTTCGCGAAGAAGGACCTCTACTTCGTGTATCCGAACAATTACAACCACTTCGTGAACTTCTACCGCAACACCTTCCAGCACGGGGGCATCTCCCTGGAAGAGATGCTGGTGCCCATCGTCTACCTGAAACCGCGCTGAGCGCATGACCACCACCCTTGAGCTGCCCCGGCCTGAGCAGGCCCCCGAGACGGCGGCCGCGCTGCTGCGGGCGTTCCCGGGCCGGCGCGTCTTCCTCCTGGACGGGCCCATGGGTGCGGGCAAGACCACGCTGATCAAGGCGCTATGCAAGGTGCTGGGGGTGGAGGCCGGCCTGGCCAGCCCCTCGTTCGCCATCGTGAATGAGTACCGCACTCCGGATGGCGGCCCGGTGTACCACTTCGACCTCTACCGGCTGGAGAATGCCGACGAGCTGGACGGGATCGGTTTCGGCGAATACCTCGACAGCGGGGCCTTCTGCTTCGTGGAGTGGCCCGCCTTGGGCGAAGGCTACTACCCGCCTGACGCGGTGCGCATACACCTGGCCGCGGAGGATGAAGGGAAGCGGACATTAACGATTGAAGGGCCGCCCGCCATGGCCGGGCACCACGCATGAGCACCGCCAGCAGCGAATTGTTGAAGCAACTGGCCCGCGAGGTGGCCATGCTGCCGCAGGAACAGACCATGGAAGTGGGCCACGGCAAGAAGCGCCTGCTCATCGGCATCCCCAAGGAGGTGACGCCGCAGGAGCACCGCGTGCCGCTCACCCCGGCCAGCGTGGCGGTGCTCACCGGCCGCGGCCACGAGGTGGTGATCCAGCGCGGCGTGGGCAGCAGCGTACAGTTCCAGGACAGCGACTACAGCGAGGCCGGGGCCAAGCTGGCCGACAGCGCCCGCGAGGTGTTCGGGTCCGACATGATCCTGAAGGTGGCGGCCCCCGTGGAGGAGGAGATCGCCATGCTGCGCCACAAGCAGATCCTGATCAGCGCCCTGCAGGTGGGCAGCCAGCACCGCGAGAGCCTGCGCAGCATGATGGCCAAGAAGGTCACCGCCGTGGCGTGGGACTTCATCCGCGACCGCGAGGGCATCTTCCCCATCATCCGCTCCATGGGCGAGATCGCGGGCAACACCGCCATCCAGATCGCCGCCGAATACCTCAGCACCGACAAGGGCGGGCAGGGCCTCATGCTGGGCGGCATCAGCGGGGTGGCCCCGGCCGAGGTGGTGGTGATCGGCGCGGGCACCGTGGGCGAGTTCGCCACGCGCGCCGCCCTGGGCGTGGGAGCCAGCGTGAAGGTGTTCGACAAGAGCATCTACCGCCTGCGCCGCCTGCAAGGCATCCTCAGCCAGCGCATCTGGACCAGCATCATCCAACCCGACGTGCTGAAGCAGGCCCTGCTCCAGGCCGACGTGGCCATCGGCGCGCTGCGGCCCGAGCACGGCCGCACCCCCATGGTGGTGAACGAGGAGGTGGTGGGCCAGATGAAGGCCGGCAGCGTCATCGTGGACGTGAGCATCGACCGCGGCGGCTGCTTCGAGACCAGCGAGCCCACCACGCTCACCGAGCCCACGTTCAAGAAATACGGCGTGATCCACTACTGCGTGCCCAACATCGCCAGCCGTGTGCCCCGCACCGCCTCCTATGCGCTCACCAACATCTTCACCCCCATCCTGCTCTCCATGGGCGAAATGGGCGCCTTCGAGGACGTGATCAAGCAGAACATCGGCCTGCGGCAAGGCGTGTACCTGTACAACGGCGCACTCACCAGCGAGATCCTTTCCGAGGCCTATCGCCTGCCGTACAAGGACCTGGACATCATGCTGGCCGCGTTCTGAGCAAATGGCCAAGGAGCCAAAAGGCAAATGGCCAATTTGGCAATTCGGCAATTTGTAAATTGTAAATTGAAATGACCTTCCGGCGGCGTTTGATGCTCTTCGGGTTCGGGATCGGCATGGGCAGCTTGTTGGCGTGGGCCATGTACGGCAAGCGCCTGGAGAACACGGACTGGATGCCCAACCACCGGGTGCGGCTGCGGTTGCAGAGCACGTTGGTCAAGGCTACGCCGGATGCGGAGCGCATGATGGCCGGCCTGCACCTGGACCTGGCCGACCTGCGGGCCACCGTGCTGGACAGCTGCGAGGTCAATTTCAAGCAGAGCCTGCGCGGCGAGGACAGCCTGGTGTATTACGTGTACGGCAAGGTGCGCGGCATGGATGTCTGGTACATGGCCGCCACGCTGCGCGATTTCCGCACGGATTCCACCGCCACGCTCACGGAGATCCACCGGCGGGAGCGGTGAACGGCTACTTCGCGACCTCCATTTATCCATGCAAATCTAATATTTCATGGTATTTCTGCATGGATGATAGCTCGGCTATTAGAACAGGATGTGGCCGAAGCATTGGCACATTACCCGGTGGTGGCCTTGATCGGTCCGCGGCAAGTGGGCAAAACCACCCTGGCGCTGAAACTGGCCTCCGGGAAGCATCCGCTCCATTTGGACCTGGAGGACCGCATGGACCTGGCCAAGACGGAACAGATCGAGCTCCTTTTCACTCAAAACAAGGACCGCTTGTTCATCCTCGATGAAGTACAGCGCCTGCCCGGGATCTTTGCCCCGCTGCGTGTCCTGGTGGATCGCGAGAGACGTACTGGCAAACGCACCGGCCATTTCCTGGTCCTGGGTCCCGCTTCGCTGGACCTGCTCCGGCAGGGCAGTGAAACGCCCGCCGGCCGGATCGCCTATCTGGAATTGCACCCGTTCAACGTATTGGAAGTGGCAGGCAGCAGGAAACCCACGGTGCCTATCCCTTCCCTCTGGCTCAGGGGCGGGTTTCCCGAAAGCGCATTGGCCGCCACGGACACCGTCAGTCTCAATTGGCGCAGGAACTTCATCCGCACCTACTTGGAGCGGGACATCCCACAGCTGGGCCCACGTGTTCCCGCTGAGACCATGCGCCGTTTCTGGACCATGCTGGCCCACGGCCAAGGCACGCCTTTGAATGCCAACAAGACCGGGGCCAACCTGGGCGTCTCGGGGGTTACCGTGGCGCGCTACCTGGACTTGCTCGGCGATCTCCTGTTGGTCCGGGCAGTGCGTCCCTATCATACCAACATCCGCAAACGCCTGGTGAAATCGCCCCGCATTTACATCCGGGACAGCGGCATTGCCCATGCCTTACTGGGTATCGGCACCTTCGATGACCTGCTCGGCCATCCGGTGGTGGGCAAAAGCTGGGAAGGATTCGTGGTCGAGAACATGGCCTCGGTGCTTCCCCGCCACGCCTCCATGCACTATTACCGTACCACCGGCGGCGCCGAAGTGGACCTCGTTCTCGAATTCAGCCCCCGTGAGCGTTGGGCCATCGAGATCAAGAAGGGGTCGATCACACAGTTGGGGCGAGGCTTCCATGAGGCGTGCAACGACCTCGCGCCACGGCGGAAATTCCTGGTCCACGGCCAACAGGACGCCGCCTTCCCCCTTGCCGGGGACGTCACGGCCATCAGCCTACCCGCGATCATGAGCGAGATCCGGCAACACGGAAGCTGATCGCGCCCCCACATCCGGACCACGCGGCAACGCGTCCTCTTGTTTCAACCTTCAGCTTTCAGCTTTCAACTTCACTCCGATCCCCGCACCACGGTGACGTGCCCATGGTACACCCGCTCATCCCCGCCGCGGTTGAGGATCACCTTCCACACATACACGTCGCTTTTGACCTGCCTGCCCCGGCAGGTGCCCTTCCAGCGTTCATACCGGTCGCTGGTCTGGAAGATCACCTCGCCCCAGCGGTCGAAAATGAGGAGTTGGTAGCGCCAGTTGTCGAAGCCGTTCAGGATGGGCAGGAAATCCTCGTTCACCCCGTCGTTGTCCGGCGTGAAGGCATTGGGCGCGAATATTTCGGGGTCGCTGGTGGCCACCACCGGTCGGCACGTCGTATCCGGGCACCCGAACCCGTTGATCGCCACCAGGCACAGCGGATAGAGGTCGCCCGGCCCGGCGGGGTACAGGTGCAGCGGCTCGCGGACCGTGGAACTGTCGCCATCACCGAAGTGCCAGACCCAGTGGTCCGCGCCTTGGCTTTCGTTGTGGAACTGCAAGGCATACACCGTGCTTTCCATCGCCTCGTAGGAGAAGGCCGCCACGGGCCTCGGGTCCACATGCACCAGGCCCGGCACATGGGTGGTATCCGTGCATCCGCCTTCGCCGGTGGCGATCAACGTCACACTGTAATCCCCCGGGGCATACACGTGCGCCGGTGATCCCTCGGAGGAACCCTCGCCATCGCCGAAGGACCAGGCAAAGGCGGAGGCATCCACCGAATGGTTGCTGAAATGCACCGGGTAGCCCGCGCAGGCCGGCAGCGGCTCCGCGCCGAACGCCGCCACCGGCGGCTGGTACACGGTGAACTGTCCGGTGCTGGTGTCGGTGCATCCGTACTGGTTGGACACGACGAGCGTGATCGCATAGATGCCCGGCGCGTCATACACCGCGACCGGATGGTTGAGCACGGACCCGGTGTTGTTCCCGAAATCCCATGCATGGCCGACCGCCCCCGTAGAGGTGCTCGTCAATTGCACCGTGGCCGGCGTACCGCACGCCTCCCCGGCGGACAAGGTGAACGAGCTGGCGGGCAAGGGGAAGGCCACGATGGCCACCTGCGCGGTATCGGTGCAGCCGTTCAGGTTCTCCGCCACGAGCTGCACCTGGAAAGTGCCTGCCGCCAGGAACGTGTGCGCCGGGGCCGCGCTGGCACTGGTGGTGCCGTCCCCGAAGTCCCACTGGTAAAAATCCGTGTTGCCGCTGCCGCTTTGGAACGCCACCTCCAAGGGGATGCATCCGCTGGTGGGGCCGGCGGAGATGGAGGCCACCGGCGTGGCCAGCACGGTGACGGTCTGGCTGGCCATGGCCGGGCATGGCGACGTGGCGGAGGCCACGCTGAGGGTGACGGTATAGGTGCCTGCGGCCGCATAGCTGTGCTGCGGCGCGGAAAGCGTGGAGGTGCCCCCATCGCCGAAATCCCATTCCAGCCCGGCAGGTGAAGGGGTGTTGTTGGTGAATTGGACGGGCGTGCCGGCACAGAAGAGGCCGGGGGTGATGGTGAAGCTCGCGGGCGGCGTGGGGAGGACCGTGATCACCACGCCCAAGGTGTCGAAGCTGCATCCGTTGTCGGCAAAGAGCGTGGCGACGTAGGTGCCTGCCGAATCATACGTGTGCGTCACGCTGTATGCGACGTCCACTTCCCCATCGCCGAATTCCCAATGCCAGTTGGTGACGCCGATGCTGAATTGCGTGAAGTTGACGGTGAGCGGTGCACAGCCGCTGGTGGTGTCGGTGTTGAAGAAGGCGGTGATGCTGTTCGGCAGCACGGTGATGCTGTGCTGCGCGGTATCGGTGCCGCATGCGTTGGCGGCGATCAACGTGATGGTGTACGTGGAATCCCCGGCACCGGTGTAGTAGGTATGCTGGAACAGGCTGTCCGGCGTGGTGCCGGTGGTGCCGTCCCCGAAGTCCCACCAGTACGTATCCGGCAGCCCCAGGCTGACATTGCTGATGTTGACGGGCCATGGGGAGCACCCGCTGTTCAAGTCGGTGCCGAACACGGCCGTGGGTGCCGGGTGGACGGTCACGGTCTGCTGGGCATCCACGGAACCGCAGGTATTGGTGCCGGTGAGGGTGATCACATACGTGGTATCACCGATCAGGCCGGCGCCATAGGCATGCGGGCCCGGCTGCGGGTCCACGGAGGTGGTGCCGTCGCCGAAGTCCCAGTGGTACGAGACACCATCGCCGAAGCTCTGGTTGCCCATGCCGACCTGCAAGGGCCCGCATCCCTCGGCCACGTCCAGGCTGAAGGCCACCGTGGGTCCTTCCCACACGGTGACATCCTGGGCAATGCTGGCGGAGCATCCCGCGGCGGAGGATGTGGTGAGCACCACGGAATAGCTGCCCGGTGCATCGAACACATGGCTGGGCGAAGGGTCCGTGGACGTGCCGCCGTCACCGAAATCCCAATCCCACGCATCCGCGCCGGAACTCTGGTCGGTGAAGGGGAAGGCCACCTGGCTGCACGCGATGGGGTCATGGCTGAAGGCGGCCACCGGCAGCGGGTTGACCACCATGTCGCCCGTGATGCTGTTGGTGCATCCGTCGGGCCCCGTGTAGGTATAGGTGATGGGAAACTGCCCGCTGCCGGTGGCGGCGGGGTCGAAGGTGCCCAAGGCCGCATCGCTGATGCCCGCGCCGGACCAGGTGCCGCCGCCAGGGCTGGCACCGAAGGTCTGCACCCCTGCATCCACGCAGGCCGGGGCCATCGCGGTGATGTCCAATTGCGGCAACGGGTTCACGGTCACCGTCACCTGGTCCATCGTGACGCACGAGCCCGTCCCCACGGCATAGGTGAGCACAAAGCCACCCTCCTGCCCCGGGGTGAACACCCCCGCATCATCCACGTACTGGCCGCTCCAGGCACCTCCCGCCGGGCCTCCTTGCAGCTGGAGCGGCCCGCTGTTGATGCACACCGCCGTATCGTTTCCCGCCGTCGCGGGGTTGGTGATGGTGATCACGGCCACGTCCATCTGGTCGCTGGCGCCGCAGCCGTTGCCATCGGTATAGGTGTAGGTGAGCGTGAACAGGCCCGGGCCGTTCGGCAGGAAGGTCCCGTCGGGCGAAACGCCCGCACCGCTCCATGTGCCGCCCTGCGGCGGCGTGTAGCCCGACAGCGTTTGCGCGAAGGGCTGGTCGCAGAACGTGGTATCGGCACCGGCATCCACCGCCGGCAGCGGGTTCACCGTCATGGACAGGTCGGCGGTGTTGGTGCATCCCGCCGGGTCCGTGTAGGAATAGGTGAGCACATGGGTGCCAGTGCCGGCAGCCTGCGGGTCGAAGTCGCCGCCGGTCACGCCGGTGCCCGCCCAGGTGCCGTTGGCGGGCGAGGGTGCGAGCGTGACCGGGGGCGCATCCACGCACACGGAAGCATCCGCGCCCGGGTCGATCACCGGCAGGGGCAGCACGGTCACCGTGGCCTGGTCGCTGGTGGCGCAGCTGCCGGCCCCCAGCGAATAGGTGACCACGAAGCTCCCCGGGGCGACCGGGAAGAACATCCCTCCCAGGGAAATGTCGCCGTTCCAGGTGCCGCCGCTGGGCGAACCGGTGAACTGGATGGGCGGGTCGTTCAGGCAGACGGTCGTATCGGGCCCGGCCACGGCCGGCGCGGGCGGGGGCACCACCGTCACCAGGATGGAATCGGCATTGGCGCATCCTTGCGGGCTGGTGACCGAATAATGGAGCACATAGCTTCCCTCGGCGGCCGGGTCGAATTCCCCGCCGGGCGTCACATACGGGCTTCCGCTCCAGGTACCGTTGGGCGTGTAGGCGAAGATCTGTTGCGGTGCGCCGCCCTCGCAATACACCCGGTCCGGCCCCGCGTCCACGACCGGCAGCGGGTACACGGTCAACAAGGTGCTGGCGGCCCCGGTGCAATTGTTCGCCTCGCCGCGCAACACCACCGTCCCCGTGTGGTCAGGCGTGAAGGTGAAGGGTGAACCGCTGCCCAGCGGGGTACCGTCCATCTCCCATTGGTAATTGCCGCCGCCGGTGGCGGTGAAGGTGACGCTTCCGCCTTGGCACACGGTGGGCGCCGTGGGGATGATGCCGATCACCGGTGCGGGATTCACCGTCACGCTCACCGTGCCGGACGGGCCGTAGCACCCGCCGGTGGACAGGCTCACGGAATACACGCCCTGCTGGGCCATGGTGACGTCCGGGATCACGGGGGCGGCCTGGTCGGAGGTGAAGCCTGAAGGCCCGGTCCAGTGGAAGGTGGCCCCGGGCACGGGCGTTGCGGCCAGTTGCAGGTCTTCCCCCACGCACAAGGTGATCGGTCCGCCCACCACGGGTGCGGGCGGCAGCGGCGAAACGACCAGGGATGCGTTATCGGTCCCGCTTCCGCAGGCGGACCCCGCCGTGGCCGTGATCGTGGTATTTCCGGCCGTCGGGAAGGCGACCACGCCGGGGGCCGCGGAGGAGGAAGTGGCGGGGATGCCGCTCCCCAGGCCCCAATTGTAGGATGTGATCGGGGTACCGCAAGGCGTGAAGGTGGCCGTGGGTGACAGCGTTTGCCCGGCGCAAATGCCGCCTGGCGGGTCCAGCACCACCTGCGGCGGAGCACCCACGGATACATTCTGCTGCACGGGGAAGGTGCCGCATGAATTGATGGCCTCCAAGGTGATGGTATAGGTGCCCGCGCCGTTCAGCGCAAACGATGGATCGGTGCTTCCCGCGTTGCTGCCCCCGGTGAAAGTGGCGGTGGCATTGCTGCCGCAGGCGGAACTGTTGGCCACCGCGGTCCAGTTGTAGCGGGTCTGGCAACTGTTCACGCTGACGCTGCCGTTGGTGGCGTCCACCATCAACGGGGAACAGCCGGTGGTGGCGGACAGGTTGAAGGCCGGCACCGGCGCCTGTTCCACGCACACGGGGCTGTAAATGGTATCCACCCCGCAGACGTTGCCCACCACGGTCATCACCATATAGCTGCCGGGGGTGTTGAAGGTCACCGCCAGGGGCGAGGACCCGTTGGTCCATGCCGAAGGGTTGCCCGGCTGCCCGTTGGGGTTGCCCATGTTGCCGCTGGCGGTCCAGCCGGTGGCCGGTGTGATGCCCCACACCCGGCGCGGGCTGGTGCAAGCGGGCGCCTGCGTGCCTTGGCTGGCATCGGTGAAGCTCACCGTGGTGTTGACGCAGACCGTGTCGTTGGAAAGATCCACCAGGGGCACGGGCGAGCCCGATACCCGGATCTGGCCGATCACCCCGGTGCGGGTATCGCACGGGTTGGTGATCCGCCAGGAGATGGAAAACTCGCCGCCGGCGGTACACGAACTGATCAAGTAGGTATGGGAGAAGGTGGTGGCGGGCGGCTGCATCAGGGTGTCCACCTGCCCGTCGCCGTAGTCCACGATGTACAGGGTGCCCGGGGGATTGGTGCCGAAATTGTTCCACTCGAAGCTGATCGAGCCGCCGGTGCAGATGGTTGAATTCGACACCACGCTCAGGCCGCCGAGGGGCACCTCCCCCACGAACACGTTGAAGGGGACCGTTTTGCTGCAGCCGTTGGGCGCGGGCTGCGTGATGGTGTAGGTGCCGGTGGAAAGGCCGATGGGAAAGTGCTGCGTGGAGGTCCATCCCGTGCCGGTGAACGTTTCGGTCTGCCCGTTCCCCCACGTGATGCTGAAGGTGGCGCCCGGCTGCGCGGAGCTGGCATCCGCGAAATCGAAGTCGTAGAAGAGGGCGCCTTGGTCGCATACGCTGAAGGTGAGGACTCCGCCGTACGTGGTGGTGGTGGCGTTGGTGCAGGTCAGCTGCACGTTGGGCGTCGGCTTCACCGTCACGGTGACCTGGGAGGTGGCCGTTTCGTTGTTGAAGTCCACCACGGTGAGCGTATAGGTGCGCGTGGTGGTGGTGGAGCACACCGGGTGCAGGATGTTGGTGTTGCTCAGGCCCACGGCCGGTGTCCAGCTGTAGGAATAGGGCGGGGTGCCCCCGGAAGGTGCCGCCCCGCCCAAGGTGACCTGTTCACCGGAACAGATCGTGACGTCGCTTCCCGCATCCACCACCAGCTGGCCATGCGCGGCCATGGCCAGGCATGATCCGGCCGCCATGGCAAGCCACGGTTGTAGGCTTTTCAGCATTGTCCGTTGCAGCGAGCCAATATAGGTGACGTGTCCATGCCTCCGCTACCGTACAACCCGAGATCACCGACCATGCACGGTTCGTCGGCAGGCCGTGGGGTCCAATGGATGACGTACTGCGGCGGCCCCACGTTGCCATACCGGAATGGTAAGGGGGCCCCATTTGGATGGAAGCCCCCTGGCCAATTGCGTTATGCCCGGCCTACTCGCAGCCCATGCCGCCGTATCCGGACACGATGGTCACGTCATCCACCTCCCCGTCCTCGTCGTCGAAGAAGCCGACCCCGGTGATCCCGTAGTAGTTCCCGTTGAACTCCATGGTGCCGCCGTTGATGGTGATGCTGCCATCCTTGGAGATGTAGATGCCCCCGGTCTCCGTTTGGAAATCGACCACGAAGGCGAAGCTCACATCATGGAAGTCCTCGTCGCCCGAATCATCGTAGTCCTCGATCCAGTTCATCACGTCGTAGCTTCCGTTGGTGAGCTGGTCCGTGTAGACGAAGTAGTAGGCGAGTCCGTGGAAGTAATCGAAGATATCGTCCTCGCTCTCATCAAAATCGCCATTCACCAGGGCCTCAAAGTCACCGGAGATGCCGATCACGCCGGCCACATCACCCATTTCGGGCCCGAAGAGCCCGCCACCGGTGACCTCTTCGCCCAAGGCGAAGCAAAAGGCGATGTCGATGTTGAGCGTGCTGTTGCCCGCCACCACGACGCCGCCACCGCCGCCCATGCCGGCGGACGGCTCGGTGATCACCACCATGCCGCCGTCCTCGGTCCATACCCACTGGCCGCCATTACTGGTGGCGAAGTTTATGCCGTTGGCCGGGGCCGTGGTGAAGGAGAAGCTGCGTGAATGGTCCCGGACGGGCTTGAACACCAAGATCTTGTCCATGGTGCGGTTATAGATCCCCACCGCCGGCAGCTTGGTGGCCATCCGATGGACCTCCCGGCTTTCCGACGGGGTGGCCTGGTGGGAACCCAACTGGCCCGGGTTGTTCACCGGCTCCTTGGTGCAGGCGCTGAACAGGACGGACATCAATGCCACGGACAAGGCACCCTTCACCAGCCGAGGGAAACTTGCTGTTGCGTTTCTCATTGCCATTGTCGGTTACCTGATCGGTCCAGCTTAGAACAACCAGCCCAGGCGCAGTTGGCCCACCACGTTGGGGCCCACCTGGAACTTGCTCACGTTGTCCTTCTTGCCGTCCGAGCTATCGGTGGTGGTGCCGTTGTTCGTGTCGTTTGCTTTCACGGTTTCAGTCTTGTTCTTGCCGGGCATGGTGACGGCCACGCCGAAGCCGAGCTCGGTGCCGATGTACAGCGACTTGGCGAGGTAGTAATCAAAACCGGCCACGGCGTTCACGCCAACACCCAAGCTGCTGCTGTTGGTCTTGGTGTAACCCACTTCCTGCTTATCGTCATTCAGGTTGAGCTGCGTTTCCTCCTTCTTGGACTTGGTGGTGTAGCTCAGGTCCAGGTAACCGCCGAAGTAGGGGCTCAGGCGCTCGGTGCCGGCCAGGTGCTTCTCGATGCCGGGCTGCACGCCGATGGTGATGGAGCTTTCCTTCTTCTTCAGCTCAAGCATCTTGGCCTTGCTGTCCTCATCCTGCAAGATGGTGGTCTTGTTGTCGAAGCCCAGGAACACGCCCAAGCGCATGGCCTTGTTGGCGGAGCTGAAGCTGCGGTACTTGATGCCTGCCATGGTGACGGGGGTGCCACCCAGGGGGGCCACCATCAGTTCCAGGTTCTTTGCCGCTCCCTCGGGGCGGTATTGGGCCTGGGCATCCTGGGTTGCCAAAGCGGCCAAGAGAATGGTTCCGGCCAATGCAATCCTTTTCATGTGCTTCTCGATTTGTTGTTGGTTGTTCGTTTTGCAAATGTGTTCCATGGCACCCTATTCATCGACAGACACGGTCATTTTACGGTTAATCCCGTAGCCTTCGTCGTTGAACGCCGGGTTCATTGGGCACCGTATTACGCACAGCCGGCTCCCAAGTTTCCGGCAGGTGCGAATTCCGGTGATCACCGTAGTGCGGCGCACCTCAACCGCAATGCCCGGCCACACCCGGAAAAAGGACATAAAGGCCCTCAACGATTACATTGCCCGGCAATTACCGACCGATGAAGGCATCCTTATCCTTGACCATCGCCCTCTTCCTGCCCGTGCTGGTACACGCACAGGAATGTGCGGGCGGCCGTTTTACGGGCATGGTGTTCACCGCCATCGACAGCATCCCCGCCGTGGTGTTCGGGACCAATACCGGTGTTGACGGCACCCAACACACGCTTCGCATGGACATCTACGCCCCGGCGGACGACCCGTTGCAGGAACGGCCGGTGGTGGTGATGGCCTTCGGGGGTTCATTCGTCACGGGATCGCGCGCGGACATGGCGGGCCTGGGGGGCATGCTGGCGCGCCTGGGCTATGTGGCCGTGGCCATCGATTACCGTGTGGGCTTCTTCTTCCCCACCACCAGCACCACCATGCATGCCGTGCAGCGCTGCGTTCATGACATGAAAGGTGCCATCCGCTTCCTGCGCAAGACCGTGGCCGAGGACGGCAACCCGTACAAGATCGACCCGGACCGGATCATCGCCAGCGGCGTAAGTGCCGGGGCCATCGGGGCGCTGCACCTCACCTACATGAACGAACCCTCCGAGCTGCCCGCCCCGTTGGTGGCCGACAGCGCCTCGCTGGGCGGCATGGAGGGGACCAGCGGCCCCTTGGGTTATCCCAGCAACGTGATGGCCTGCGTGAGCCTCAGCGGCGCGCTGATGGACACCTCCTGGGTCCATCCGGGCGACCCCGCCTTCTGCGGCATCCATGAAACCGGCGACAACATCGTGCCCTGCTACACCGAACAGGCATACGCGCTGGGCTTTCCCACCGGCATCGTGGTGTCCGGCGATCACGACATCAGCGTGCGCATGGACCACCTCGGGGTGCCCCATTGCTACCTGGAATACCCGGGAACGGGGCACGTGGGCTACCTGGGGTATGACGAGGCGAATGCGTTGGGCTTCGTCGTGGAATTCCTTTCGGGCGTGGTGTGCGGCCAAGCCCTGGGCTGCGGCATTGCCACGGGTGCGGCGGAGGCGGCCGCACCTTCACCGGCCCTGGTGGTTTATCCGCAACCGGTGCGCGATGCGCTCCACCTGGAGCTGCCCGAGGCGGCCGACGTGGTGGTGACGGATGCACAGGGCCGGATCGTCCTTTCCGGGCGGTTCCCGCAGGGGCACAACCTGGTTGACGCGGCGTTGTGGCCCGCCGGGATCTACCTGCTGCGTGCACAGGGAACGGCGGTGCGCACCGCCCGGCTGATGGTGGCGCGCTAGGCCGCCCCCTTCGCCCGGCGCGCCCGTTCGGCGGTGAGCATGGACAGTTCGCGGCCGGTCTGGCCACGGGTGCTGGTGTTTTCCTGCGCGCGCCGGATCAGGTAGGGCAGCACCTTGCGCACCGGGCCGTAGGGCACGTATTTCACCACGTTGTAGCCCGCCGCAGCCATGTTGAAGCTGATGTTGTCGCTCATGCCCAGCAGCTGCCCGAAGTGGATGCGGGGGTCGTTATTGGCCAGGCCGGCCTCACGCATCAGCCGGGCCAGGAGCAGGGTGCTGGCCTCGTTGTGGGTGCCATTGAGGATGGCCACGCGGTCGATGTTGGCCATGCAGAAGCGCAAGGCATCATCATAGTCCTTGTCCACCGCCGCCTTGTTGGCCCCGATGGGGTCCGTATAGCCCATGCGGGCTGCGCGCTCCCGTTCTTTTTCCATGTAGGCGCCGCGCACCAGTTTCATCCCCACGTGGAATCCTTCGGCCCGCGCCTGCTCCACTTCCCGGCGCAGGAAGGCCAACCGGTCGTGCCGGTACAGCTGGGCGGTGCCGTACACGATGGCGCGCCTGGTGTTGAACCGCCGCATCATGTCGGTGGTGAGCTCGTCCACGGGGTCCTGCGTCCAGCTTTCCTCCGCATCGATCAGCACGGGCACATCCGCGGCGTGTGCGGCGGTACAGATGTGCTCCACCCGCTGCCGGGCCCTTCCCCATTCCGTCGATTCCTCATGGGTGAGCGCCTCGTTGGCGGCCACCTTGGCCAGTATGGCGCGCGGGATCACGCCGGAGGGCTTGAACACGGAGAACGGGATGTCCGGGTTGCCCTTGGCGGCAGCGATGGTGCGCAGGATCTCCGCCGCGGTGCCGTCCATGGCCGCCGGGCTATCCTCGCCCTCCACGCTGTAGTCCAGGATGGTGCCCACGCCCCGTGCGGCCAGCCCGCGTGCGGTCACCAGGGATTCGCCGATGGTCTCCCCGCCGCAGAACTGCCTGAAGATGGTGGCCTTCACCAGCCCCTTCACCGGCAGGTGCAGGGCCAGCGCCAGCTTGGTGAGGTTGCCCCCCAGGGTGGTCAGCCACGGGGTGCCGATCACGCGGAACAGCCACCAGGCCTGGCGGAGCTCCCCGTTGCTTTTGTGGGCGAATGCCGTGCCCGTATCTTCCAGATCGGGCAGGCCGCCCGTGGCTGCTTTGGGGGATGCCTCCTGTGCTTGCATGTGGCGCCGCGTGCTTGAAGTTCGTTCCTTTGGGCCCCTTCCTCCCGGCCCGGCCGTGGAAAAGGCGGCCAAAAGTAGCGATGCCCCTCCATCAACCGCAGGAGACCCATGGCCCCCATCCGGTGTTGATGGGCCCCCATGCCTTGGCGCATTTGCGGCGCTGGCTGGCGGGGAACACCGGGAGCAAGCCGGTCTTTGTGCTGGGCGACGAGACCACCATGCGGCACTGCCTGCCCGAGCTGATGGGGGAGGTGCCCACGCTGGGCGCCGCCCACACCATGCAGGTGCGCGCCGGCGAGGCCAGCAAGGACCTGGAGGTCTGCCGCGCGTTGTGGGCACACTTGGCGGAGCAGCACGCGGACCGGCAGGCCGTGCTGGTGAACCTGGGGGGCGGGGTGGTCACGGACCTCGGCGGCTTCGTGGCGGCCACGTTCAAGCGCGGCATCCGCTTCATCCATGTCCCCACCACGGTGATGGGCATGGTGGACGCAGCCATCGGCGGCAAGACGGGCATCAACTTCGACGGCGTGAAAAACCTGGTGGGGGTCTTTGCCGACCCGGTGGCCACCTATGTGCACCCGCCCTTCCTGCGCACCCTGGGCAAGCGCGAGGTGCTCAACGGGGTGGCGGAAATGATCAAACACGGGCTGGTGCTCGACGGCGACCACTGGAACCAGGTGCGGCGGGCACCCCTGCACGACCTGGAGGCGCTGGCGCCGCTGATCTTCCGCTCGGCGGAGCTGAAGGCCGCGGTGGTGGCGGGCGACCCGCTGGACCGCGGTCCGCGCAAGCTGCTCAACTTCGGCCACACCATCGGCCATGCCATGGAGGCCTTCGCCATGGAAGGCCAGCAGCGCAGCCTGCTCCACGGCGAGGCCGTGGCCGTGGGCATGGTGTGCGCCACGTGGCTGAGCTGGCGCATGGACCTGCTGGACCGCGACCGCATGAACGCCGTGGAGGAGCACCTGATGGGGCTGTACCCGCCATTCATCTTCCAGGAAGTGGACCAGCACCGCATCATCGAGCTCATGCGCAACGACAAGAAGAACGCGGGCGACGAATTCCGTTTCACCCTGCTCACGGGCATCGGCTCGGCGCGCGTGGACGTGCCGATGAATGCGGCGCAAGTGGCCGAGGCCCTGGAGCACTACCGCCTGCTGGCCCGCGATGCCGCCCGCCATCACCATCAGCAGGCCTGAGGGACCGGTGAAGGCGCACATCGCCGTGCCGCCCAGCAAGAGCGTGGCCAACAGGGCCCTGGTGCTGGCCGACCTGGCGGGCCGCCTGTCCGGCGTGGCGTGGGACGGCGGGGCCGATGATACCCGCATCCTCCGGCAATTGCTGCGCGACAAACCCTTCCGCCTGCACTGCGGCGAGGGCGGCACCACCTTCCGTTTCCTGCTGGCCTGGGCCTGCGTACAGGAAGGTGCCGGGCATCTGGTCACCGGCCATGCACGGCTGCTGCAACGTCCGCACGAAGCCCTGGTGGAGGCGTTGCGCACGCTGGGTGCGGACATCACGGTGCAGGCGGACGGCCTGTTGGTGCGCGGGCGGCGGATGCGCGGCGGCACCGTCCGTCTCCATTCGCCCGCGAGCAGCCAGTACATCAGCGCCTTGCTGCTCATCGCGGCCCGCTTCGCGGAAGGGATGGAGCTGCATTGGACGGGCACGCGGCTCAGCCGTCCTTATGTGGACATGACGATGCGGCTGTGCCGGCGGTATGGCGCAGCCATCTCGGAGGATGGCGACGTGATCCGCGTGGCGCCCGGGCCATTGCAGGCGGTGCCCACCGCCGTGCCCGGCGATTGGAGCGCGGCGGCCTTTTGGTACCAGATCGCCGCACTTTCCCCCGGAAGCGAGATCCTCTTGGAGGGCCTGGAGGCCGACGGGCTGCAAGGGGACGAGGCCGTGGCCTCGCTGCTGGCCGGGAACGTGCAGGGCGCTCGGGCGGGGAACGGACTGCTGCTGCGGCATTCACCAACGGCGGAAGGGGCCTTTGCGGCGGACCTGACGGGCACCCCGGACCTTTTCCAGCCGCTGGCCTTCACCATGGCCGGACTGGGGCGCCCGGCCGCATTCACCGGCCTGGACAACCTGCCGCTGAAGGAGACCGACCGCCTGAAGGCCGTGGCCGATGCGCTGGCGGCGCTGGGCTGCAGCACGCAATACGGTGCCGGTTCATTCCACCTCTCGGGACCGGTGGCCAACCGCACCCCTCCCCCCTTCGACCCCTGCGGCGACCACCGCATGGCCATGTCCTTGGCCCCGCTCGCGCTGGTCTGCGGCGAAGTGGCCCTCTTCCATCCCGAGGTGGTGAACAAATCCTATCCCGGCTTCTGGCGCGACCTGGCCGGTGCCGGCTTCCGGCTGGCATACCGGTAGGGTGCACCGCCGGTCGCGGGCCGCGCCTTCACTTCCGCGGCTTGCGCAACCACACCTTCTGTCCCGGCTGCAGGGGATCGGCGATGCCCATGTCGTTGTACTTGGCCAGCTTCTTCAGCTTCACCCCGTAGCGTTGGCTGATGCCCCAAAGCGTTTCGCCCTGCTGTGCCGTACAGCTTTCCTGGGCCTTGCTCTTGTTGCGCTTGGGCTGGATGTACACGATCTGCCCCTCCTCCAGGCGGCCGTCCTTGGCCATGTCGTTCCAGCCCGCCACCAGCCCCGGCATCTGTTGGATCTCCGCGGCGATGTCCCGCACCGTTTCACCCTGCCTGGCCCGCACGAACTTGATGCGCCCCTCGGACAGCTCCACGGGGCGCGTGTTGCCGATGGTCACCACGTTGTCGTCGGGGCGGCCATGGTTGCGCACGGGCTTGGCTTCCGGCTTGCCGGTGCTGTTGCGGCTGGCATAGGTCACGTCCACGCCGCGGTCCAGGTTGTCCAGGTTGTACCGCTCGATCAGGTCGATCAGCTTGTGCGGGTAGCGGGGATCGGTGGCGTAGCCGCATTTCTTCAGTCCATGGGCCCAGCCCTTGTAATCGGTGGGCTTCAGCTCGAAGAGGCTGGCGTAGCGCGGCCGCTCCAGGAACTTGGAATGGTCCTCGAAGCTTTGGTCGGCGCTGCGGTACTTGCGGAAGCAATCATTCTTCTTGTCATCATCGTGGAAGACCTTTCCGCCGGACCAGTCGGGCGTGCACTTGATGCCGAAGTGGTTGTTGCCCTCCCTGGCCAGGATGCTGTTGCCGCTGCGGCTTTCCAGAAGGCCCTGGGCCAGGGTGATGCTCGCCGGAATGCCATGTTCCTTCATCTTGCGCACCGCCACTTCCTTCCATTTGGCGATGTATTGCTCAGGGGTCTGATCGCCCGGTCCGGCCTGGGCCAGCACCGGCATCAACAGCAGCGCCATGGTCCAGGCCAAGGAAGTTTTCAACACGCTCAGGGTCTTCATTTTCAACAACACGGATTGCCTCAGGTTCAAAACTACCGCGGGCTTTTGCCGCGTTTCAACCGCTCGTTCACCGGGCGATGCACCGCCCGGTGTTAATAACGCGGCAAGGGTGCCCCATGGCATCCCGGCCAACCGGCCGGCCTATTCCAAGCGGCACAAGCCTGACCTTGCTCAGTTCCGGGTTGAACGCCCATGGGGAACTTTGCCGAAACCTGCCATGGACACGGCTTCAACCCGATCACACCGGATGAAATCCACCGCACCTCTCCTGGCCCTCCTGTTGGGCCTTGCCGCCTTTACCGCCTGCCGGAAGGATGAAACGGCCGCTCCCGCGGCACCAACGCCTTCCTCCGGGTTGCACGTGCTGCAATCAGCCACGGACAATGGCCTTACACTGGAACTGCTCAACCATTCGGGCACGCTGGAAGTGGGCCACAACCCGGTCTTCATCCGCATCAAGGATGCCCATGGAAGCGCCGTGCAAAATGCCACGGTGGCATGGGAACCGATGATGACCATGGACATGGACGGCAGCACCCACCAGCACAGCTGCCCCTACTCCGGGTTGGCACCTTCCGCCGATCACTCCGGGCTTTACGAAGGGTACGTGGTGTTCAACATGGCCAGCAGCGCCACGGGGTCCTGGGAATTGACCCTGACCTATGACGTGGGGGGCGGCCCGCACAGCGTGGCCCTGCCGGTGACCGTGCTAAGCTCCGACAGCGATTTCCGCAAACGATACACCTCTGCCGCGGGCACCGACGGGACGACCTACCTGCTCGCCATGGTGGAGCCTGCCAAGCCAACCTCGGGCGTGAACACCATGGTGGTGGGCCTGTACAAGCGGGTGAGCGGAACGGAATTCCCGGTGGTGGACGGCTACACCATCCGCGTGGACCCGCGCATGCCCGGCATGGGCAACCATGGCGCCCCGGGCAATGTGGACCTCACGCAAGGGGCCGACGGATTCTACCACGGCAGCGTGGGCTTTTCCATGACCGGCTACTGGAAGATCAACCTGATGGTGGAGGACGGCACCGGGACCGTGCTCTGCGGCAACCCGGTCACCGGGACGGAACCTGAGAGCAGCATCTACTTCAAGGTGAACTTCTGATCGACCCCGGGCCGACCATGGGCAACCGGAGGCAAAGCGGCTACACGGCAACCCCGGTCGGGGCGCGCCCTGCGGCCTTGCCGGCCCTGCTGCTCCTTGCCCGGGCCTTGATGGCCCAGACCCCGTCGGACACACTGCCGCCCACCCCCGGCCTGACGGGGATGCAGGAGCTGGAAAAGGTGGTGGTGCTGCCCACCGCGCCCGGCTGCCATGCGCATGGCGACAAGCCCCTGGGTGCGCTGGACAGCTATTTGGCCGAATCCAACTCCGTGAACATGATCCGGCGCGGCTGCTACGCCTGGGAGCCCATGCTGAACGGGATGGCCACCGAGCGCAGCATGATCACCGTGGACGGCATGCGCATCTATGGTGCCTGCACGGACAAGATGGACCCGGTGACCTCCTACGTGGAGACCGCCAACCTGTCCCGGGCGCGGATAAGGTCCGGCACCTCGGGCGGCGAGCACGGCGGCACCATCGCGGGGTCCATCGACCTGGAACGGCGGCGCTCCGGCTTCAGCGCCACGCGCGGCCTGGGCGGCTCCACCTCGGCGGGGTTCGAGACCAACAACCTCCAGCGCATCCTGGGCACGGCCCTCCACTATGCAAGCCCCGCGCTGTACACCGACGTGGACTTCACCTTCCGCCAGGCCGGCAACTACCGCGCAGGCCACCGGCCCGATGCCTCCAACACCGTTGACTTCTCCCAATTCACCAAGTACAACCTCTCGGCCATTGCGGGTTACAGGCCGGGCGAGGGCAAGGAGGTGGAGGCCTCCGTGATCTTCGACAAGGCCACCGACGTAGGCTATCCCGGCCTGCCGATGGACGTATCGCTGGCGCAGGCGTTGATCGGCTCGGTGCAATACCGGCACCTGCCGCGCCTTGGCCCGGTGAGCCTGTGGGAGACCAAGCTCTACTACAACACCATCACCCACGTGATGGATGACAGCCGGCGCCCCGTGGTGCCCATCCGCATGGACATGCCGGGCTGGAGCACCACCGAGGGCTTCTACACCAAGTTGTACGCCTCGGCCGGCCGCCACGCCATCAAGGCCACCCTGTCCGGCCACCGCAACAACTCGTTGGCGGAAATGACCATGTACCCCCACGACCCGGCCGAGCCGGTGATGTTCATGCTCACCTGGCCGGACGTGCGTACCCTGTACAGCGGCCTGAACGCAGAGGACCGGATCCGCTTCAACGACCGTGTGGACCTCACGGTGCATGCGGGGCTGGGCATCCATGGGAACACGATAGGGAGCGAGTTCGGGCGGCGTTCCCTGGAGCTCTTCTACGTGTCGCTGCCGCCCCGCAAGCAGCGCTGGCTGCCTAGTGGAGGAGCGACGATCACGCATCGCCAAGGCCGTTTCACCCATCGGCTCGGCGCCGGATACAGCGAAAGGGCACCCTCGGTTTCCGAAGGCTACGGCTTCTACCTGCTGAATGCGAACGACAACCACGACTACGTGGGCGACCCGCGCATGCGCAACGAAGGTTCGTTGTCCGCCGAACTGGGCAGTCGTTATCAACGGGACAAGGTGTTCGTGGAATGGACGGCGGCGTGGTTCCACTTGGTGGACTACATCATCGGCAGGCCGCACCCGGAGCTGATGCCCATGAACATCACCGCCTCCGGCGTGAAGGTGTACGAACAGATCCCGTACGCCACGCTGTTCAACACGGGGCTGAACGCGGAATACCGCTTCAACGAGACATGGCAGCTAAGGGGTGATGCCAGCTGGCGCTACGGGGAAGGCAGCGACGGAACCCGGTTGCCGCTGATCCAGCCGCTGCAATTCCGCACCAAGCTGCGCTACGCCCGGAAACAGTACGCGGCCGAGGCCACGGTGGAGGGCAGCACGCGCAACCGGCCCAGCCTTTCGTTCGGCGAGACCAGCAAACCCGGGTTCCTGATCGGCCACTTGTCCGTATCGCGCGAGTTCGCCATCCGGAACCACCGCCTGGGTGTCAACATGGGCGTGGACAACATCCTGGACCAGTACTACACCACGTTCTCGGATTGGTTCGGCATCCCCCGCATGGGGCGCAACGTGTATGCCCACGTGGTGTATGTGTGGTAACCCCCGCCGGGCCCCGGCAGGCTGCCCGGAGGCGCGCCCTCCGCATCACCCAAGGCCTGAGGCCGACGGCAGGTCCGATCCTTGGATGTCCGCATGCATGTCCCCAACTTTGGGTGTGGATTTCCTGCGGAAACACTGGTATGACCTCGGCGGCCTGTTGATCCTTCCCGTGATCGGATACGTGATCCTGGCCCCCGGTCCAGGCCGCTACGACCGCATCGTTTGGCTCAGCCTCATCTCCCTGTTCCTGCACCAACTGGAGGAGTACCGCGTGCCGGGCACCTTCCCTGGGATGATCAACCGCGCCATGTTCGGCAGCGGGCAACCGGACCGCTATCCGCTCAACACCAACACGGCGCTCATCATCAACGCCGGCATCGGCTGGACCGGGTACTTCCTGGCGGCCTTGCTGGGCACCAGGGCCGTGTGGCTGGGCATCGCCACCATCCTCGTTTCGCTGGGGAACCTCGCCGCACATACCCTCCTCTTCAACATCAAGGGCCGAACGCTGTACAACGCCGGGCTGGCCACCAGTTGGCTGCTCTTCGCCCCGCTGGCCTACCTCTTCTTCCGGGTGGTCCACGGGGAGCAGCTGGCCACGGCAACGGATTATTGGATCGGCATCCCGTTGGGGATCGCGATCAATGTCTTCGGCGTGTTCAAGATGGTGACCTGGCTGGCGGACAAGGACACGCCGTTCGCCTTTGGGCAGCGGAACTTGCTGCGGTCCGACAGGGATCCCACCACGATCCGCCCTTCCTAGGGTGAATGGATCTGGCGTGGGCATTTCCCATGCAAGCGGCCACTTGCCGCATTTCCGGTGAATGGGCGGCACCATTGCCCAAACCCGTTTCCACGGATATCCGTTTTCCACGGCCCATTCCCGAACTTAGCGGCATGTCCACAGCAATGGTTCCCGATCTTCAGGGCTTCCAGGCATCCATCACGGAAGGCATCCCTGATACCCTGCCACCGGCACGTCCGCTGGATGATAGCGTGCCCCACGCCCCCAAGCGCAAGGACATCCTTTCGCCGGCGGAGAAGAAGCTCGCCCTGCGCAATGCGCTCCGCTACTTCGATCCGAGGCATCATGCGGTGCTGGCGCCGGAGTTCGCCCAGGAGCTGAAGGATTACGGCCGCATCTACATGTACCGGTTCCGGCCCACCTACCCGATGCACGCACGGCCCATCGACCACTACCCGGCGAAATGCAGGCAGGCCGCGGCCATCATGCTGATGATCCAGAACAACCTGGACCCGGCCGTGGCACAGCACCCGCACGAGCTGATCACCTACGGCGGCAACGGCGCGGTGTTCCAAAACTGGGCACAGTACCGGATCACCATGAAGTACCTCGCGGAGATGACCGACGAGCAGACGCTGGTGATGTACAGCGGCCATCCGCTGGGTCTCTTCCCCAGCCACAAGGACGCACCGCGGGTGGTGGTGACCAACGGCATGGTGATCCCCAACTACAGTAGCCCCGACGACTGGGAGCGCATGAACGCACTGGGCGTTTCGCAGTACGGCCAGATGACGGCGGGCAGCTACATGTACATCGGTCCGCAAGGCATCGTGCACGGCACCACCATCACCGTGCTGAGCGCCTCGCGCATGCTGAAGGAGCCGGGCGCGAAGGGCAAGCTCTTCGTCACCGCCGGGCTGGGCGGCATGAGCGGTGCGCAGCCCAAGGCGGGCAACATCGCCGGGGTGGTGACGATCTGCGCGGAGGTGAACCCCGCAGCCGCGCACAAGCGCCATGCGCAGGGTTGGGTGGATGAGCTGATCACCGACGTGGATGCCTGCATCGACACCGCGCTGGCCTGGCGGAAGCGGGGCGAAGCACACAGCATCGCGTACGTGGGCAACGTGGTGGACCTGTGGGAACGCCTCGCCGCGCGCAACATCCACGTGGACCTCGGCAGCGACCAGACCAGCCTGCACAACCCCTGGGCCGGCGGCTACTACCCGGTGGGCCTGGGCTACGAGGAGAGCAACGCGCTCATGGTGAAGGACCCCGCGGCCTTCAAGCAGCGCGTGGAGGAAAGCCTGCGCCGCCAGGTGAAGGCCATCAACGCGCTGGCCGATGCCGGCATGTACTTCTTCGACTACGGCAACGCCTTCCTGCTGGAGAGCAAGCGTGCCGGTGCTGAGATCGCGGGAAAGAACGGCGAGGAATTCCGGTATCCCAGCTACGTGGAGGACATCATGGGGCCGATGTGCTTCGACCACGGCTTCGGGCCGTTCCGCTGGGTGTGCACCAGCGGCGATCCCAAGGACCTCGCCACCAGCGACCGCCTGGCGGGCGACGTGCTGGAGGCCATGCTGAAGGACGCACCGCCGGAGATCCACCAGCAGATCGCGGACAACCTGCACTGGATCCGCAGCGCGCAGGAGAACAAGCTGGTGGTGGGCAGCCAGGCGCGCATCCTCTACGCCGACGCCGAGGGCCGCATCCGCATCGCCGAGGCCTTCAACAAAGCCATCAAGAGCGGCACGATCGGTGCGCCCATCGTACTGGGCCGCGACCACCACGACGTGAGCGGCACCGACAGCCCCTACCGCGAGACGAGCAACATCCGCGATGGAAGCCGCTTCACCGCGGACATGGCGGTGCAGAATTTCGCGGGCGATGCCTTCCGCGGCGCCACCTGGATCAGCCTGCACAACGGCGGCGGCGTGGGCTGGGGCGAGGTGATCAACGGCGGCTTCGGCATGGTGCTGGACGGCAGCGCCGACAGCGACCGCCGCCTGAGGAGCATGCTGCACTGGGACGTGAACAACGGCATCGCGCGCCGTGCCTGGGCGCGCAACCCCAACGCGCAGTGGAGCATCCGCGAGGCCATGAAGCGCGAGCCGCGCCTGCACGTCACGTTGGCGAACGAGGCCGAGGATGGCCTGATCGAAAAAGCCCTGCGATGAACCTGGAGGAACTGGAGGCCTGGGCGCGCCCCGGCGTGCTGCGCGCCGTGATCGAGATCCCCGCCGGCACGGTGGAGAAGCGCCAGTACGACAAGGCCAGCAACACCTTCCCCATCGACCTGCGCCGCGGGAAGCCGCGCCGCATCGCCTTCCTGCCCTACCCGGCCAACTACGGCTTCATCCCCGGCACGCGCATGGACAAGGCCCAGGGCGGCGACGGCGACGCGGTGGACGTCTTCGTGATCTGCGGCACCGTGCCCAGCGGCACGGTGATGGAGGTGGAAGTGATCGGCGTGATCGAACTGCTGGACGCCGGCGAGCGCGACGACAAGCTGGTGGCCCTGCCGCTGGACCCCGCGCTGCGCACGGTGGATGCCGACGACATCCGCGAACTGCCCGAGGCCGCGCGCGACATCCTCGTCACCTGGTTGCTGAACTACGACCCGGAGGACGGTGCGAAGCTGGTGGGCGTGAAGGGGCGCAAGGAAGCGATCACCACGGTGCGGCGGTGGGAGTTGAGGTAGGGTCAGCCTATTCCCGTGCGTGCCGCACGTTGGCCGGAAGGTCATGGTAACCGAGGGTCCGATCTTTCGAAAAGCAACGGCTGCCATAAACTTTTTCGTCACCACCCAACGCGGTGCCTCCTTTCTGCGTGTATGGAGCTGAACACCCGAACCTCCTTCACCATGAAACACCTTCCACGCTTGCTCAACTTCGCACTGGCCTTACTGCTAGGCCTCGCCGCTTCGGCCCAGTACACCGTTGTGGTGGTCGGCCAATTGACGCCGTGTGCCCCGGCCAATGCCGGAGGCACGGTGATCGTCTCAACCATGGGTTTCCTGGAGCCGCCCCAGACCGTGACCGCGATCCTGGATGCCAATTGCCACTTCTACCTCACCATGAACCTGGCGAATACGGCCGGCAACCTGTACTTCGCCACCAGCTGCGGGAATGGGAGCATGGCCACCGATACCGTGGCCTATGACGTGGGTTCCAGTCCGGCCGACAGCCTCTTCATCACCTTGAATTGCGGCCCGGCCGATCCCTGCAACGCCGCCTTCACCGTGCAACAGGCGGGGCCTTGGCAGATCAGCACCACCAATACCAGCACCGGTACAGGCACCCTCACCTACCAGTGGTGGATGCCCGACGGCTCTTCCAGCACCGAGGCCGAACCGACATGGACGTTCAGTGCACCGGGGCTCTACGGCATCTGCCTCACCGTAACGGCGGACAACGGCACTTGCACGGATTGGATGTGCGACAGCGTGGTGGTGGACACCAACGGTGTGATCAGCACCAACCCCATCTGGTACGATTGCGAGGGAACACTGTGGGGACCGGCGGTGCCCGGTGCGCCTTGCGATGACGGCAACCCGATGAGCACCGGCGACACGTGGACCACGAACTGCATGTGCCAAGGGCAAGGTGGCGGTACCACCGACTGTCTCGGCGTTCCCGGCGGATCGGCATTGCCGGGCACGCCCTGTGTCACATTCCTGGGTGACCCGGGGACCTGGAGCGCCAACTGCGTGTGCGTGCCGGACAGCGTAGGGACCGGTTGCCAAGCCTTGTTCACCGTGACACAGGCCAGCGGCGGCGGAGCGATCATTCCGTGGGTGATGAACACCGTGAACCAGAGCACCGGCGCCGGAACGCTAACCTTCCTCTGGACCATGCCCGACGGCACCACCAGCACGGACACGGAGCCTTCCTTCACCTTCAATGCACCGGGTGCCTACACCATCTGCCTCACGGTGGCCTCCAGCAACGGATGCACCTCCACCTCCTGCGATTCGATCTATGTGGACAGCCTCGGCCATATCAACGGCAACACACCGATCTGGTACGATTGCCTGGGCGTGGTCTACGGAACAGCCCTGCCGGGAACCCCGTGCAACGACCCGCAGGGCAACACCGGCTATTGGGACACGAACTGCCTGTGCATCCCGGATACCGGAACCACCTGCGTGGCTGGATTCTGGGCCATCCAAGCCTATGACAGCGTGCCCGGCGGCGTGGCACCCATCCCCAACGAAGTGTGGGTGTGGAACCTGAGCAGCGGCGGCAACGGCACCTACCAGTTCTTTTGGGACTTCGGCGACGGCACCAGCAGCACCGAGGCCTATCCCACGCACGTGTACAGCGGCAACGGCCCCTGGCTGCTCTGCCTCACCATGACCAGCGGCAACTGCACCGACATGTTTTGCGACAGCATCAGCGTGGATGAGGACGGCATCCTCAACGGCCTAGTCGTCGATGGCCATCCGCCCTCCACCACCTACTCCCCGCGTTCCGGTGGCTTCACCCTGAACGTGATCTCTGAGATCCCCAGCGGCATCAGCGAGCTGAACGCCGATGCGGAGCTACGCCTCTGGCCGAACCCCGTGGACAATGTCTTGAACGTGGCGTTCCAGGCCACCGGTGGCACCGGCACGTTGTCGATCATCGATGGCAACGGCCGCACGGTGAAGGCCATCGCGGAACGATTCTCCTCCGGAACGAACCGCTTGACCATACCCGTGGACGAACTCGCACCGGGCCTCTACCTGATGCGGCTCAGCAACGGGAACAACAGCATCAGCGCACGCTTCCTGAAGACACGCTGAACAACGCACGCTAACTTCACAAGGGTGCCCGCATTCCGGCGGGCACCCTTGCACGCATCCAGATGGTGAGCGACGCCCTCATCGCCGATTGCATCCGCAAGGACCCGCGGGCGGAGCATGAGCTGTACCGGGCGCTGTACCCGCTGATGATGGGCATTTGCACCCGCTACGAGCGCAATCGGCAGAACGCCGCCGCCCGCATGAACGAAGGCTTCCTGAAGGTGCTGCTCAACCTGGAAAAACGAAAAGCCGATGTACCGTTCGAGGCCTGGGTGCGGCGCATCGTGATCAACACCGTGATCGACGGCTTCCGCAGGGAACAAGAACGAAAATCCATGGAACGGATGGATGCCACGCTGGACGAGCACACTGGCACCGCGGTGAACGAATACCTGCGGCACATGGAGGCCGAGGCCTTCGCCCAGCTGCTGGGGCGCGTGCCCGAAATGTCGCGAAAGGTCTTCAACCTCTTCGCCATCGATGGCTACGGCCACGCGGAGATCGCCGGGATGCTGGGCATCAGCGAAGGCACGTCCAAGTGGCATGTATCCCACGCCCGCCAAGTGCTGCAACGGGCCATTGCCCAACTGGCGGGCACCACGGCCCCAAAGACCGTATCGCCATGAACACCAACGAGGAATTCGACGAGCTGGCGCGCCGCAAACTGGCGGAACGGGACTTCCCGTACCAGGAAGCGGACTGGCAGTCCGCAAGGGCGCTGATCGATGCCGAACGCAGTAAGCGGAACCCGTGGCCGTGGTTCTTTGGCGCGGCGCTGCTCCTGGTCTCCGGCGGCCTGTGGTATTGGAACGCGTCGACCGAAAAGGGATCCACACAAACCGCGCAGGTGGAGGCCCAAGCCGTGATCACGCCGCAACAGCAGGCTACCACCGCATCCACGGAAAATGCATCGGTACAGGGATCAGAAACACAATCGGTGACATCGGCTTCTGTTTCCCAGCGCGAAGAAGCTGCTGAACCAACACAGCGCCCTGCGCCAAAAGCCACGATGGAAACCAGCGCATCAAGCACGCAATCCCCAGCTCCACGGCAACCGGCAGAACGCAGGCCGGAGGCTTCAGCCACCACTGTTCCCAGCCAAAGCCGGGTTGTCGCGTCATCGCAAGCGCTACCGAAGGAAGATCACGCCGCGATCACGACCGGAAAGCCTGCGACCGCAAGTGCCAATGATCAGCGTACGAGCGAAGCACCTTCCTCCGTGAAAAAAAATGGCAATGCAGAAGACCGACCAGCCACCGAAAAAGCCGTCGCTGTGGAAACACCGAATGCAGCCCCAACGCAAAGCACGATCATCTCCTCAACGCATCAACAGCAATTGAACAACCCATCCGGAAATTCAACGACAGTGATCCAAGCACCTGCGAGCACCCGGCAACAAGCGACTCCGCCTGCCTCGCCAGAAACCCCGACGTCCGCGGCTTCCACGCAGGACAGCACTTCCGCATTCGTCGTTCATCCTTCGCCTTCCGATTCCGCAGCTTCCACGCCTCCGCCGGCCGCGCCGCCGCTGGTGCCGGAACGCGCGCCTTGGGAGATCGGCATCCTGGGCGGCCTGTTCGATACGCGCAGCCGGTACACCGGCGGCAACAGCGAAACGTGGAACGGCGACATCCATGGGGAGCGCAGCCCCGCATTCGGCGCGGAGATCATGCACATGGGCCGCAACATTGGCCTGGGAACCGGCCTCTACTACGGCAGCTACACCGAGCGGATGCAGGCACCCGCCATCGACCGCAGCACCATGAGCATCCAGGACCATTGGTTCCTCACCGCCGTCGACACCACGGTGCTGGTGATCACGGACACGTTGCCCGGCAATCCTGCGACCTACACGGGAACCAACGTGAACACCACCATCCAGGTGCTGATGAACAGCCCCGACACCGTGGTGACCACGCAGCGCGTTCGTGATGCACGCGACCAGGTGAACCGCGTGAGCTACGTGGAGATCCCGCTGCTGATCGACGCGCACCTGGTGCAAGGCCGCTGGAGCCTCGGCCTGCGCGGCGGCCCAACCTTGGGCCTGCTCACCGGCAGGCGCGGCGCGGTGCCCAACGCCACCGAGGATGGATACATGAACCTCTCTGATCAACCGTTCCGCGAACTGTTGCCGGGCTACGCTGCGCGTGCTTACGTACGCTATCGCTTCAACGCGGCCTGGTCCTTGGGCATCGAACCCGGCGTGCGCGGACTGCTTTCCAACAGCTTGGGCGATGGTGCGCTGGAACGGCGGAACTCCGCGCTGGGCGTGATGATGAGCCTGAGTTATCGGATGCGCTAAGCAGCACGCTCCACGCTCACTCCAGCTCCGTGCAGGTGAAGCCATGGCCTTCCAGCAGGGCCTGCACACGCTCGCGCACCAGCTCCGGCGAATCCACGCGCAGGATCCGGTCGCGGTCCTCCAGGTCGAAATTCCATTCGCCGCCACCGTGCATCAGCAGGTCCAGTTGGGGCCGCAACAGCTCCACCTGCGCCCCATGCTGCACCGAGGTGCGGAACACCAGCACCGGCGCGGCCGCTCCTGCCCCGTTCATCATCCCTTTCATCTCATTGTCCACTGCTGCCTCCATTGTTCCCCAAGTGCATGTGACGCGTCGAGTCCGCATTCAGTTACTGCTCCCTTCCCTCCGGTGGTGGCAGCGCTCCTTCCATTCGGCCTTCATCCGCGCCTGCTCCTCCGGGCTCATGGTCCTCCATTTCTCGCGCCATTCGCGGCGGCGCTCCTTCCACTGTTCGCGCTCCTCCTCCGAGAGGTTGCGCCACCAGGCGGTGCGCATGTGGCCGTGATGCCGCGCCCAGGGCGGTCCGCCGGGGCCGCAACGCTTGCCGGGGAAGCCGCTGAAGAGAATCTTGCACAGCACCAGCAGGCCCATGGCCTTCCAGTAGGTCAGGGCCGCCCAACCGGTGATGCCGGGGATGATCGCGTTCCACAGCAGCATCACCACCAGGCTGAAGAACGCGACGGCGACGAGCGGGATCAAGGGGAAAAGCCAGTAACGGCGGAACGGTTTCATGGTTCTTTCGGTCTTGTGGCCTGTTGTTCAAAGGCCGGTCAGTTCATGGTAAATGGTCTCCATCCGTTCGCGCAGGTGCTGCACCGCGTAGCGCTTGCGGGAGATGATGGTCTTGATGTTCTCGCCCTGCTCCTCAGCGATCTCGCGCAGGGTCTTCTCCTCCAGCTCGTTCTGCACGAAGACCAGGCGCTGGTTCTCAGGCAGCTCGGCCAAAGCGTCCTCCAGCTCCAGCCAGAAGGCCTCGCGCAGCATCCGCAGGTCCGGCCCGTCCTCCACGGCCAGGAACAGCTCGGCCATGCTCCACTCGCCGTCCTCATCCTCCATGGCCAGGTCCTCCAGCGCCTCGGTGCGGCCCTTGCGGTAGCGGTCGATGATCTTGTTGCGGGCCACGCGGTACAGCCAGCCGCTCATCTGCCCGATGGCCTCCACCTCCGGCTGGCTGCTCAGCTGCGCCCACACGTCCTGCAGCAGGTCCTCCGCATCGGCATCCGTGGGCACCCGCGCCCGGATGAAGCCGAACAACGCCCGCCCATACTTCGCCACCGCACCGCTGATGCCACCCTCCCTCCGGGTCATGACCTGTTCCATCCGTTCGGGCTCCACAAAGGCGAGGACGAATGGCGGCACGAAATACGCTAAGCCCTCCTCCGATCTTTTCCGGAAAGGGATGGGCGGCGGCTGGCGGGGATGGGAGAAAAGCGAATCGAAAAAGAAGGCTTTCCGGCGTGGGAAAAGCAGCCCCAACGACCCAAGCGGCAGGCGCTCCACACGGAAATGGCCCGCACCGGCGGATCTTTGATACTTTGCCGCTTCACCGGACCGACCCCGCATGTCCACCCCCGAACAACGCGCCCGCGAGCAGATCGACCGGCTGCTCATGCAGAGCGGGTGGGCCGTGCAGGACAAGAAGGCGCTCGACCCCTCGGCCGCCCTGGGCGTGGCCGTGCGCGAATACGACACCGACGTGGGCCCAGCGGACTACATCCTCTTCGTGGACCGCGTGCCCGTGGGCGTGGTGGAGGCCAAGAAGCCCGAGGAAGGGGAAAAGTTCACCATGCACGAGGACCAGGCCGAGGGCTACGCCACCGCCATGCTGCGCTGGACCATCGGCCAGAGCACCCTGCCCTTCTGCTACCTCAGCACCGGCGAGATCACCACCCACTGGGACCTGCGCGACCCCAAGCCCCGCGCCCGCGAGGTCTTCAGCTTCCACCGGCCCGAGACCTTGCAGGAATGGCTGAAGGAGGACAGCCTGCGCACGCGCCTCACCCGCTTCCCGCCGCTGGACCCCACCGGCCTGCGCGATTGCCAGGTGAACGCCATCACCCACCTGGAGGAGAGCCTCAGCCGGAACAAGCCGCGCGCCCTGGTGCAGATGGCCACCGGCAGCGGCAAGACCTTCACCGCCATCACCAGCGTGTACCGTCTGCTGAAGCCGCCCGTGCGCATGCGGCGCATCCTCTTCCTGGTGGACACCAGGAACCTGGGCGAACAGGCCGAGCAGGAATTCCAGGGCTACACCCCCAACGACGACCGCCGCAAGTTCACCGAGCTGTACACCGTGCAGCGCCTCACCAGCAGCTTCATCGATGCCGGCGCGCAGGTGTGCATCAGCACCATCCAGCGCATGTATTCCATTCTGCAGGGCGAGGAGCTGGCCGAAGGGGCCGACGAGGCATCGGCGGCGGAGGTGGCCCGCGCGGTGGCCGGGGCGGGATCTGTACGGGCGCATCATGATGCTCCCTCCGCACCGGCCCCCGTGGCCTACAATGCCACCTATCCACCGGAATTCTTCGACCTCATCATCGTGGACGAATGCCACCGCAGCATCTACAACCTCTGGCGGCAGGTGCTGGAGTACTTCGATGCCTTCCTGGTGGGCCTCACCGCCACGCCCGACGCCCGCACCTACGCCTTCTTCCACCAGAACGTGGTGAGCGAGTACAGCCATGAACAGGCCGTGGCCGACGGCGTGAACGTGGGCTACGACGAATACCTGATCGAAACGCGCATCACCCAACAGGGCGCCACCATCCAGGCGCAGCAGCAGATCGACAAGCGCGACCGCCTCACCCGCGCCAAACGCTGGGAACAGGCCGACGAGGACATCACCTACACCGGCACCCAGCTGGACCGCGACGTGGTGAACCCCAGCCAGATCCGCACCGTGATCCGCGCCTTCAAGCACGCCGTGGAGTCCGAGATCTTCCTCGGCCGCACCGAGGTGCCCAAGACGCTGATCTTCGCCAAGAACGACAGCCACGCCGACGACATCATCCGCATCGTGCGCGAGGAATACGGCGAGGGCAACGACTTCTGCAAGAAGATCACCTACAACACCAAGGAGGACCCCAAGGGCCTGCTGGCGCGCTTCCGCAACGACTACAACCCGCGCATCGCCGTCACCGTGGACATGATCGCCACCGGCACCGACGTGCGGCCCCTGGAGATCCTCCTCTTCATGCGCGACGTGAAGAGCCGCAACTACTTCGAGCAGATGAAGGGCCGCGGCACCCGCATCCTCGACGCCGACAGCCTGCGCAAGGTGAGCCCCAGCGCCACCACCAACAAAACCCACTTCGTGCTGGTGGATGCCGTGGGCGTGACCAAGAGCTGCAAGACCGACAGCCGCCCGCTGGAGCGCCTGCCCGGCGTGAGCCTGAAGGACCTGATGATGCGGGTGGTGATGGGCCAGCGCGATGCCGACACCCTCACCAGCCTGGCCAACCGCCTCACGCGGATGGAGAAGCAGATCGCCCCGAAGGAGAAGGCGGAATTCCAGCAGAAGGCCGGTGGCCGCAGCATCCAGCGCGTCGTGCGCGACCTGTTGGACGCCCACGACCCCGACGTGGTGGCCGCGCATCCCGGCAGCGATCTGCCCAAGGCCGCCACCGCCGTGTTCGACAATGCCGCTTTTCGCGAATACGTGGAGAACGTGCGCAAGCAATACGAACAGGTGATCGATACGCACAACCTGGACGAGGTGACCTACGCCGGTGGCAGTGAACAGGCCCGGGAGAAGGCCCAGGCCGTGCTGGGCACCTTTAGGCGATTCCTGGAGGAAAAGCGCGACACCCTCACCGCCCTGCGCATCTACTACAGCCAGCCCTACCGCCGCCGGGAGCTCACCTTCCGCATGGTGCAGGAAGTGGTGGAAGCCCTGCGCACGCCGCCCTACAACCTGAGCCTGGAGATGGTGTGGAACGCCTATGAGCGGTTGTCAGTTGTCAGTTCTCAGTTGTCCGGCGCGACTGACAACCAACAACTGACAACCGACAACCCCGGCCGGAAACGCAGTGGGCTGGTGCAACTCACCGATCTCGTTTCCCTGATCCGCTACGAACTGAAGATCGACAACGAGCTACGCCCCTACGCCGACACCGTGCGGAAGAACTTCCAGGAGTGGGTGTTCCGGAAGCAGGCGGGCAACGTGAAGTTCACCGAGGAGCAGATGGCCTGGCTGCGCCAGCTGCGCGACTTCATCGCCCAGAGCATACACCTGGACCGCGACGACCTGGAACTGGGCACCCTGGGCCAGCAGGGCGGCCTTGCCCGCATGCACCAGCTTTTCGGGGCGGACATGGACGGGATCATTGATGAGTTGAACGAAGCGTTGGCGGCGTGATGGGCAAGAAGTTCAATCCGATACAGTTCGAGGAAAATGACGGGCTGCCTTTGATGGATGTTGGCATATGGGCTCAAAAGAAATACAAGCTCGTGGGTAAGTACTGTGACATCTTCACAAGCAGTATGAAAGGAAAGTGGAACTTGATCTACATGGACCTGTTCTGTGGGCCAGGCTTCGTGAAGATCCGGGATACCGGCCAGATTATGCGGAATGCCGGTCTGATTTCGATGAGTGTTCCAAAGGCTTTCGATCACTACATCCTGAACGATTACTCTCCGCGGAACATGGAAGCGATGGAGGCGAGAGTTCAGCGACTACATCCCTCGGTGTCTGTACAGTATTCCTGCAAGGATGCCAATACATGTATTGAAGAAATTTTAACGAGTAGACCAAGGTTCTCGAACAACCGCGGCACGCTTACTTTCTGCTTCCTGGACCCATTCTCGCTGAATCTCGATTTTGAGACCATGAAAGTGCTCGCTAGGGAAAAGGTCGACATCCTTGTGCTGCACGCATTGAAGATGGATGGACAGCGGAACCGTGAAATATACATGCAAGAGAACCATGAACGACTCGCGCGTTTTACAGGCAACCCAAACTGGCGCGAGAAGTTTCTTGCAGGTAACTATCCAATGCATAGATTTTGCAAGTTCTTGGCTGACGAATTCGACGTCAACATGAAGAAATTGGGATACTTGACCGAGGCAATGAAGGAACCAATCTCGATCAGCACCGGTCACATCATCTACTATCTCGCGTTCTACTCCAAGCATCCCTTAGGCACCCAGTTCTTCGGCAAGGTTCAGCGAGGCAGCAACGATCAACTACAAATGTTCTGACCCATGGCACAGAGCAGCATTGAATGGACCGAGATGACCTGGAACCCCGTGACCGGTTGCAACAAACTGAGCGCGGGCTGCAAATTCTGCTATGCGGAGGTGATGAGCCGACGCCTGCGGGCCATGGGCCTGGAGAAGTACAAGGACGGCTTCAAGTTGCGCATCCACCCGCATGAACTGGACCGGCCGTACACCTGGAAAAAGCCGCAGATGGTGTTCGTGAACAGCATGAGCGACCTCTTCCACAAGGATGTGCCGGTGGATTTCATCCAACAGGTGTTCGCCGTGATGCGGGACAACCCACAGCACGTGTTCCAGGTGCTCACCAAGCGGGCCGATGTCCTGCTGCGCTACGACCGCGAAGGCCTGTTGACCTGGCCGCACAACGTGTGGATGGGCGTGAGCGTGGAGGACGGTCGGGTGCGCCACCGCATCGATGCCTTACGGCAGACCGGTGCGCGCGTAAAATTCCTGAGTTGTGAGCCACTGATCGGCCCGTTGCCCGACATGGACCTGAGCCGGATCGACTGGGTGATCGTGGGTGGCGAGAGCGGGCGCAAGCCCCGGCCCATGGATCCCGATTGGGTGCTGGACATCAAGGACCAGTGCGACCGGGCCGATGTGGCCTTCTTCTTCAAGCAATGGGGCGGCACCAACAAGAAGGCCGCCGGGCGCGAACTGGAGGGGCGCACCTACGATGAGATGCCGGAGCTGGCGCACATGGTCTGAATGAATTGCTGACGGTGTGATGACGAGGAACGCACAAGCGATGGATCAGTTCGAGTTCTACAAGGAGCTGTATAATACGGAGAATGAAAGGAGAGCCGCTGTTAATGACGCACTAAGTATTCCCATAGCGATAGTTACCGCCCTTGTCAGCATCGCATTCTATCTGCTGACCACCTTCGATTATGGGCAAGGTGGATGGATACGTGGCACCTTCATTGGCCTCTCCATCGTATCAACAATACTGATTGCGGTTTCGGTGTACTCGTTGATCCGTGCATTCAGCGATCTCATTAAGGGATATGAGTATAAGGGCGTACCTTATCCACAAGAGTTATTCGACTGGCGTGAGGATCTAGTGAAGTATTACACGAAGTATGGCAATGGCGTAGCTCAAGCCGATGAAGAGTATCGAAAACACCTTATTAAGAAATTTGCTGAACACGCTGACTACAACATGCGAGTTAATGACCGCAAGACAAAGCATGTGTTCACAGCAAAACGATACATGGTGCTCGGCTTGGTGTGCATGGCGCTCGCGTGTTTCCCCTTTGGCTACAACTACTTCCACAAAGCACCAGATGTACACCAAGTGCAAGTAGTCACCGCAAATTCAATTACCAACACCAAACAAAACAATGAGCGACGAGAAACAACCACCGGCCCCAGAACCACCACCGCCACCACCACCGCCTCGGGACAGACAGATCCAGGAGGGCAAGGTCCCACCACCGCCTCTCCCTCAACCGTCACCCAGGCCGACACCACCGCCAGACCCTAAGAAATAGCATATAGTGGAGACCTGAACTGGTGTGCACATCCGCACCAGTTCAGGCTCCATTGGCCCAGCCACATGTACCAATGGAACCCAATGCAAACACAGACAGAGACTTGACCGTGACAGAATCGGATCTGCCGAATGGTTGGTCGTGGATGCCACTGGGGCTCGTAGCGGACAACCTTGACAGCAAGCGAAAGCCAATCAACGCTGCAGAACGAGAGAAACGACAAGGTAATGTTCCCTACTACGGCGCGACCGGTCAAGTAGGTTGGATCGACAAGCATCTAATTGATGAAGAGGTTGTGTTGGTCGGTGAGGACGGCGCGCCGTTCTTGGACCCAGTTCGAGCGAAGGCGTATATGATTTCCGGGAAATCCTGGGTGAACAACCATGCCCATGTTCTTCGAGCAAAGGGTGGGATGCCTAACGCATACCTGATGCACTTCCTGAACATCCTCGATTACTCTCCTTATGTCACAGGGACAACTCGGTTGAAGTTGACTAAGGGGGCGATGTCGAATATTCCTGTTCCGGTCGCCCCCCTCCCCGAGCAGCGTCGTATCGTGGAGGCGATCGAAAGGCAGCTGGGGCGGCTGGAAGCGGGGGTGGCGCGCTTGCAGGCGGCCAAGGCCCGGTTGAAACGGTACAAGCAGGCGGTGTTGAAGGCGGCGGTGGAGGGGAGGTTGACGGACCCCGACTTGTCGGAAGGGGAATTGCCCAAGGGCTGGAAGGTCGTCCCTGTTGAAGAGGTTGGGCAGATCGTAACAGGCAGCACTCCTTCAAAGGGCATTGCGGACTACTATGGTACGGACCATCCATTCTATAAGCCCACAGACCTAGCAGCGGGTTACGAAACGAGTGAGTCAATCGACGGCCTGACCGAGGCAGGGTTGAAAGAGGCACGAGAGCTCCCTGCGAAGAGCATTCTCGTAACGTGTATTGGTGCTACGATTGGCAAGACTGGGCTGATCCGAGTTGCGGGCGCATGCAATCAACAGATCAATGCTATCGTGCCGAACGACAGCCTTGTTCCTGAGTACGGCTACTTCCAATGCATCTCGCCATTCTTCCAGCAGCAGATCAAGGACAACGCATCGGCCACAACGCTACCACTACTCAACAAGAACCGCTTCAAGGTGCTCGATTTCATTCTACCGCCGAAAACCGACCAGTTGCAGATCGTGAAGGCCGTCGAAGACCGGCTGCAAAAGACGGATGAGTTGGACTCCACTCTCGACGCACAGTTGTTGCAGGCAGGTCGTTTGCGTCAGGCGGTGTTGAAGCGGGCGTTCGAGGGGAGGTTGGTGTAGACATAACAATGAGAACCAACACAATAACATGAGGAGCAGATTATGGTCCGAGATGACGCAAGCCCGGTACAGCGTTGAGTATGTGGGTCTTTACGCGGATATACAGCGCCAGTGGTTGCGCTACTTCAATATTGGTATGCTTGTGTTTTCTACTGGTGGAGTGATGGGCTGGAAGGTATGGGACACCGTTCCAGTAATTTCGTGTGCCATAATAGCCGGGGTATCACTATTGCGGTTGATACAACCGCATTTAATTGTGACCGATAAGATGCTGAACCAACTTGATCGAACGAAGTCGTTTTACACAGCCTACTACAACGATTTGGAAAAGCTCTGGTTTGACTATGAGGCTGGTCGTGTGACCGAAGAACAAGCCTTGAAGGCATTCTATAAGATCAAGGATGGGGAAAAGGAGATTGGGTCCCAAATCTCTGAGGCCCTACGTTCTGAACCTAAATCTGTCGTAAACAAGGCGAAGAAACTTTGCGACGACTTTTTCAAACAGGCATTCAACACCCAAGCACGATGAGCGATAAGACCCCCACCCCTAAGCCGTCAACGCCTAAACCTCAACCACCTCCGCCAAACCCTGGAGAACCGGTCAGAATCCAAGAGGGCCAAATACCGAAGTACCAAGATCCACCACCGCCGCCTAGGAGGGAGAAATAGCCAGCGTGCTCTGCGACGGTCGAGACTCTGGACCTCGCTATTGAGCGAATTAGGCGAATGAAATACCATGAATAGATGGCAAAGACGATAGCCCAAGGCTGGCAAGAGTTTCACACACGACTGACCCCGACGAGTACTGAAGAAAAGGGTGCCAGCGGTCATCGGGAAACAGTAGAGAGTTGCCTGCGCGACAATCTCGGCATGTACCGTTTCGCGCGAATCGGGTCGTTCGGCAATGGAACAAGTATCACTGGCCACAGCGATACGGACTACATCGCAGTTTGTCCATCGAATAGACTACCCGACAACTCAGCCAACGCCCTCGTCAAGGTTAAGGGCGTTCTGGATGACCGCTTTCCGCTTACCGAGGTGAAAGTCCGCACACCTGCCGTGAGATTGGAATTCGGGACCACGGCGGCACAAAAGACAGAAATTGTCCCAGCCTACTATAAAGTCGAGCATGATGGCCATAAGGTCTATGGCATAGCCGACGGTAACGGCGGCTGGATGAATGCCAGCCCAGATGCGCACAATGAGTACGTGCGCGCAGTGAATGCCAAGCACTCAGGACAGGTCAAGAAGCTGATACGCTATGTCAAGGCATGGAAGTATTTCCGAGACGTTCCGATCAGCTCTTTCTACTTGGAGATGAGGACCGCGAAGTATGCCGACGGCGAATCGAGTATTGTCTACAGCATAGATGTGAAGCGCGTTCTGAAGCAAATGTTGGATGGCGGATTGGCTCGAATGCAAGACCCAACAGGAATTGGAGGCTATATCACTCCGTGCAACACGAATGCAAAGCACGACGATGCGTTCGGTAAGTTGGAAACCGCAGTATCGCGTGCAGAGAAGGCGTGCGATGCCGAGAATGCGGGCAACATCGCCGACGCCTTCGACTGGTGGAATAAGCTTTACTACTACGAGTTCCCGAAGTACTAAGGATGAGCACCATTCTGACCAGACAGAATGAGCCAAGACAATTGGATCGTCTTGCCGCGCAGCGGGCGCTTTACTCACGGGCGAAGGACTGGTTCATTCTGAATGTCATCGTCTTCGGCGCGGTTCCAGTCGCCCTAACGGCCATTGGTATCTGGGATCAAGTCTATCGCCCACTGAGTCCAGTGGTTGGCCTGATCATGGTCTTCATTGATACGCTGCTCGTCACCCCCCATATACGGCGGCTCAAGGAAAGCGCTGCACGCATCCAGGAGGCGTTCGACTGCGATGTGCTTGCGTTACCATGGTCCGACATCAAGGTGGGGAAGCCCGAAGCCATTGAGGTGGAAAAGGAATGGAGTGACCGCTACCGCCCCAACGCGCACAAGCATTCGCCACTGGTTGATTGGTACACGCCCGCAATTCATGGCCTTTCGTTGCAAATGGCGCGTGTTGTGTGCCAGCGCGAGAATATTCACTGGGATGGACAGCTTCGTCGCTACCTGTGCCGTTGGTTACTCGGTGCCATTCTCGTCATCACACTTTCGTTCCTCGTCATTGGGGTTGTGAAGGGCATGCTATTGATTGATCTTCTCAAATACGTCGTTGTTCCACTAGCCCCCGCGTTGATCGTTAGTATTCGCCATTGGCACGAACAGATCGAATCAGCGAAGCGCTTGGACAAGCTGAGGGACCATCTCGATTCAATGTGGAGGGATGGCCTTGCTCGTGCATCGCCAGAAGCGATGGCTTCGAAATCGCGGGCTTTGCAGGATGAGATCTTCGACCATCGCAAGCGCAGCGTGCCGCTCTTCGACTGGCTGTTCGAGAAGTTCAGAGACAAGTTTGAGGAGCGTGCTTACCATACGGCTGAGCTGATGGCGAAAGAGGCGAAGGCTGCTTTGAGTTTATAGATTATGAACTTCGCTACTCAGGACCAACCCCGCGTCCATAACCCCCACCGGTACCTTTGAACCATGAGTGCCCGCGCGACCGTCCCCATCAATCCACCGCTGCTTGAGTGGGCCGTGGCCGAGAGCGGCTACCCGCTGGAGCGGGTGGCCAAGGCGGTGCCGGTGAAGGAGGAGCGGCTGCGGGCGTGGCTGAACGCCGAGATGCAGCCCACCATGCGGCAGGTGGAGAAGCTCGCGCACTTCCTGCAACGGCCGTTCAGCGTGTTCTTCCTGCCTGAGCCGCCCAAGCTGGCACCGCTGGCCGCCGAATACCGGCGCCTGCCCAAGGTGAAGCCGGGCGAGGAAAGCCCTGAGCTGCGCCTGGCCCTGCGCCGCATGCTGATGCGCCGGGAGACCGCCCTGGACCTGATGGATGAGCTGGGCGAAGTGCCGGTGCCCTTCGCCCTCGCCGCACACCAAAGTGAAGGGGCTGCTACCGTGGCAACACGCCTGCGCGCAGCACTGGGCTTCACCGTGGCCGCGCAACTGGCCCAGCCCGATGCCTCGCGGGCGTGGAACGCATGGCGCGATGCCGCAGAACACCTGGGGCTGCTGGTGTTCCAATTCAGCAAGGTGCCCTTGGACGAGGCACGCGGTGTAGCCCTGCTGCGTGCGCCCATGCCGGTTGTGGGCATCAACACCAAGGAGTTGCCCGAGGCCAAGGCCTACACGCTGCTGCACGAGGTGGTACACCTGATGCTGGCCAACGCAAACGAGGAAGCGGCCGCCATCAACGAGCGACGCAGCGAACAGCAATGGCAGGAGGTGGAACGCTTCGCGGAGCAGGTGGCCAGCATGACCCTGGTACCCGAGGTGGCACTGCACGAGGTGCTCCAAGTGCTGGGGCTGCAGCAAGGTCCATGGAACTTCGAGAACATCCGCAAGCTCGCCCGCCGTTTCCGGATCACACCCAGCGCCACCGCCACGCGGTTGGTCGCCGCCGGGCTGATGACGTGGCCGCAATACAACGCGTGGCGCAAGGCATGGGATGAATACGTGTCCACGCTGCCGCCGCGCAAGGGCGGGCCGGTTACCCAAGCGCAAAAGGCCGTGGGCCGCAACGGCCGCCCCTTCACCACCCTGGTGCTGAGCGCGCTGGCCGCCAACCGCATCACCTCGGTGGATGCCGCCCGCTTCCTGGATCTGAAGTTCAACCACTTCGACGAACTGCGCGGTCGCTTGGTGCAGGGCCTCGGCAACGCTTCCGGCGTATGAGCAACGGAGCGAAGCCCTTGTACTGCATCGACACCAATTCCCTGATGGATTGGCAGGCGCGCTACTACCCCACGGACATCTTCCCGGGCATGCTGTCTCGCATGGACCAGTTGGTGAGCGAAGACCGGCTGGTGGCGCCAGCACTGGTACGCGAAGAGGTGGAAGCCGTGGGTGCGCCGGAGCTTGTGGCGTGGGTCAAGGCCCACAGGAACATGTTCGTGCCCAACGCTGATGTGCTTGCCGGTGCGCTTGCCATTCAGCACCGCTTTCCGGGCCTGCTGGACCCAAGGGCTACTTACGAGGAGGCCGACGCCTACCTGATCGCCCTTGCCCAACGCACGCCCAACGGGATCGTGGTCACGCAAGAGACCCCCGCTTCGGAGAAGAGCAGGGCCAAGCGGTCGCATTACATCCCCGACGTGTGCCGCGAGATGGGCATTCCATGCATCAGCATCCTCGGGTTGATGCGGAAGGAAGGATGGGCGTTCTAAGCGTCCTTGTTCCAGCCAATGCGCTTGCGCCGTTGAACCACCATGTACAATTCCCTGTGCCACAGCACCATGCTTATTTAAGCGTTTGTCCATCGCCCCGGGAATTCCCCTCCAGCAACCCCTGATCGCAAACCTGCTCGCTTGCCCGCCTCCGCAGAGCCTTCGGTGGGGAACGGTGAAGGAGGGCGGGATCGCCATCCCCGAGATCCGGCGGGGCGCTACCCGGTGACCGGCGAGGACCCGGCGAAGGTGAAGCGGATACGGGCGGTGTTGCGGGAGCGGAAGAAGGGCACGGCGTAACTTGCAGCCACCATGAAGCAGATCGTTATCAATACGGAGAGCCAGGCCGGCACCACGGCCTATGGCTTGTTCCAACGGGAGGGCCTGGCCCCCGGCGATTCGCTCTTGCTCATGCGCAGGCCCCGATTGCCGCAGGACACCTGGCTCACCATGGTGATGCTGGTGATGCTGGCCGCCCGGCATTTCCTGAAGCGGAAGGGATCGGGTGAACCCAGGGCCGATGAGCTGCTGCTCGAGTTGAGGTCCAACAATGGCGCGCAGGAACTGAGAAAGGAATTGAAGGAGGAGTTCAACGTCGAGGTGATCTTGGATCCTGAAGCCGATGACGAGCGGGAGTTCTGGGCGAACGTGGGGCTGTGGGGTTTGTCGCGGGCTTACGCGGAGGACGAGCCGGATATCAGCCAGATCAAATTGCTGGAGCCCAACCCCGACTACATCCCATGGAAGCCGGGGACGTAGTGCGTACGGCGCTTCCGCAGGCCGACATGGCCCGGAAGCCACGTCCAGCCATCCTGATCAAGTCCTGCCCGCCTTTCAATGACTGGTTGGTTATCGGTATTTCAAGTCATGTCGAACTCGCCGTGGCAGGGCTTGATGTGATCCTCGGCCCTGAACATCCCAGCTTCCAGCGCACGGGCTTGAGCTACGCTGGCGTGGCGCGCTTGAGCTTCGCGCACATCATTCCGCGCAAGCACATTGAAGGCGTCATCGGCAAGGTGGATCAGGGCACATTGGATCTCATCAAACAGCGCTTCACGGAACATATCATGCACCCATGACCAGCACCGCCATCGTCAACAAAGTCTGGAACTTCTGCCACACCCTGCGCGATGATGGCGTGGGCTACGGCGACTACCTGGAGCAGCTCACCTTCCTGCTGTTCCTGAAGATGGCCGACGAGTACAGCAAGCCGCCCTACAAGCGCGACACCAAAGTGCCCACCGGTTACGACTGGCAGAGCCTGCGCGGCAAGAGAGGCGCCGAGCTGGAGAGCCACTACGTGAAGCTGCTGGACGAGCTGGGCAAGAAGACCGGCATGCTGGGTGACATCTTCGTGAAGGCCCAGAACAAGATCAGCGACCCGGCCAAGCTGCACAAGCTGATCCAGCTGATCGATGGCGAGAGCTGGGTGCTGCTGGGCGCCGATGTGAAGGGCGACATTTACGAGGGCCTGCTGCAGAAGAACGCCGAGGACACCAAGAGCGGTGCGGGGCAATACTTCACGCCGCGCCCGTTGATCCAGGCCATGGTGGAGTGCGTGCGCCCGCAGCCCGAACAGACCATCGCCGATCCGGCCTGCGGCACCGGCGGCTTCTTCCTCGCGGCCTACGACTTCCTCACGCACCACCACAAGCTGAACAAGGACCAGCTGAGGTTCCTGAAGTACGAGACCTTCCACGGCTGGGAGATCGTGACCAGCACCGCGCGCCTGTGCCTGATGAACCTCTTCCTGCACAACGTGGGCGACATGGACCACAAGGCCGACATCATCCGTGACGACAGCCTTCGTTCCACACCCACGAAGAAGTTCGACCATGTGCTCACCAACCCGCCCTTCGGCAAGAAGAGCAGCGTGACGGTGACCAACGAAGATGGGGAGGAGAAACGCGAGGCCCTCACCTACAACCGACAGGACTTCTGGGCCACCACCAGCAACAAGCAGCTCAACTTCGTGCAGCACATCTGCAGCATGCTGAAACCGGGTGGCACCGCGGCCGTGGTGCTGCCGGACAATGTGCTCTTCGAGGGCGGCGCGGGCGAGACCGTGCGCAAACAACTGCTGCGCACCACCGAGCTGCACACCATCCTGCGCCTGCCCACCGGCCTCTTCTACGCGCAGGGCGTGAAGGCGAACGTGCTCTTCTTCGAGAACAAGCCCGGCGCGAAAACCCCGTGGACCAAGGAGGTGTGGATCTACGACTACCGCACCAACATCAAGCACACGCTGAAGACCGACCCGCTCCGGTACGAGGACCTGGCGGATTTCATCCAATGCTACAACCCGGCCGACCGCCACAAGCGCAAGGAGACCTGGAGCACGAAAACGCCGGAGGGCCGCTGGCGCAAGTACAGCTACGAGGAGATCATGGCCCGCGACAAGGCCAGCCTGGACATCTTCTGGCTGAAGGATGAGAGCATGGAGGACAGCGCCAACCTACCGGAGCCCGGTGTGCTGGCGGCGGAGATCGTGCAGGACCTGGAGGCGGCATTGAAGGAGTTCAGGGCGATGGCAGAGGAGCTCCGCGCGTGAGGCTCCCACACGCATCCACGCCCCCCGCTCCTTCTCCAGCGCTTGGCGGAAGCGGCCCGTGGCCTTGTCCACCTGCTCGTCGGTAAGGGTCTTGTCCGATCCGTTACTTTGCTTGCGGAAGATGAAACAGGCTGAACCGCATCCGTCATCCGGGGATCCCTTTGTGCAGATCCTGGAGGGATCCCCAGCGAAGGTCCGGGCGTTGGCGATAGCGACCCGGCAGCTCATTCACCGCGTATTGCCGCAGGTGGTGGAGGTAAGCTGGCCGCGGCAACGCAACACCGGTTTCGGCACCGGGCCGAAGAAGAACACCGAGCACTTCTGCTGGATCATGCCGGCCACGGCACATGTCACCCTGGGCTTCAATTATGGCGCGGAATTGCCCGACCCCACCGGGCTCCTGGAAGGTACGGGCAAGTTGTTCCGCCATGTGAAGGTCCGTGCGGCCGATCAGCTCAACGACCCGGCCTTGATCGCGCTGTTGCGGGCTGCCACCACGCACCGTGTTCCGCCGGTGAAGCGGAAAGACAAGTGACCGCTCACCCCCGCAGCTCCGCCCCCGCCTCCTTCTCCAGTGCTTGGCGGATGCGGCCCATGGCCTTGTCCACCTGCTCGTCGGTGAGGGTCTTCTGCGGGTCTTGCAGGATGAAGCGAAGGGCGTAGCTCTTCTTGCCGGCGGGGAGCTTGTCGCCCTCGTACACGTCGAAGAGGCCCACTTCGCGCAACAGCTTGCGCTCGGCTTGGCGGGCGATGCGCTCCAGGTCGGCGTAGGTGACGGCGCGGTCCAGCAGCAGGCTGAGGTCGCGGCGCACGACGGGGAACCTGGGCACTTCGCGGTATACCGTACGGTGGCCATGCACCAGCTTGTACAGCACCTCGTCCTGCACCTCGGCATAGAAGACGTACTGGTCCACCTCCATGGCCTTCGCCACGGTCGGCAGCACCTGGCCTACCACGCCGAGGAGATGCTTCCCGTATGAAACCTGCACCGCATTGGCCAGGAGCGGATGGGGCACCGTCTTGTAGCTGGCACCGTCGGAAAGGCCCATGCGCTGCAGCAGTCCTTCCAGCACCTCCTTGACATCGGCCTGTTCGGTCGGCCGGTCGGAGCTGCGCCAGGTCTCCAGCCAACGGCGGCCGGTGACCAGCAGGGTGGTATGCTCCGCTTCGGTGTGCGCACCATCTGCCATGGCGTAGGTGCGCCCTTGCTCGAAGAGGCGCAGGTCGGGCTGCTGGCGGGCGATGTTGTGCGCGGCGGCTTGCAGCAGGCCGAAGAGCAGCGTAGGGCGCAGCACGTCGAGCTCGGCGCTGAGCGGATTTTTCAGGTGGATCAAGGCATCGTCGTTGGCGGCACCCAGCTTCACGGCCCTTGCGCCATTCACCAGCGACGGAGTCATTACTTCACGGAATCCGTTCGCGGCCAGGTGGCGCGCCACTTGCAGGCGGAAGCCCTCCGGGGTCATTTCCGGATGTGGCAGTGCCGGCATCATCAGGCGGGCCGGGACGGGGACTTGGTCGTAGCCGTGGATACGGATGACCTCTTCCACCAGGTCGGCTTCGCGGGTGACATCGGTGCGGTAGGGCGGCACCTGCACGCGCCATGCACCGTCGGTGCGCGAGGTGATCTTGCAATCCAACGCTTCCAGGATGCCTGCCACTTGCTCCGGGGCGATGGACACGCCGCCAAGCTGCTCAATGCGGGCAAGGCGCAGGTCCACTTCCGCCCAGGGGCGCGGCGTGCCGATGTCGGTGATCGCGGAGCTGACCTTCGCACCGGCCACCTCCTGCAGCAACAGGGCCGCGCGTTTCAGGGCGTACACGGTGATCTCCGGGTCCACGCCGCGCTCGAAGCGGAACGAGGCATCGGTGTTCAGGCCGTGGCGGCGTGCGGTGCGGCGGATGGTGGTGGCATCGAAGCAGGCACTCTCCAGGAAGATGGCCGTGGTGGCCTCGGTGACGCCGCTGTGCGCCCCGCCGTAGACGCCGGCCAGGCAGGCGCCCTTTTCCGCGTCGGCGATCAGCAGGTCATCGGTATGCAAGGCGCGGTCCTTGCCGTCCAGGGTGACCAGGTGCTCACCGGCCCTGGCCTTGCGGACGATGATCTTTCCACCGGCCAGCTTGTCCGCATCGAAGGCGTGGAGCGGCTGGCCCAGCTCGTGCTGCACGTAGTTGGTGACGTCCACCACGTTGTTGATCGGCTTCAGGCCGATGGCCATCAGGCGTTCCTGCATCCAGGCGGGCGACGGGCCGATGGCCAGGTGGGTGAGCGTGATGCCCGCATAGCGCGGCGCCGCCTGCGCGTCCTGTACCTCCACGGCGACGGTACGTCCTTCCTCTCCCTGCCCATAAGCCTCCACGGAGGGCAGCAACACCTTGGCGGCGGCGCCTTTCCGGTGGTTGTAGGCGGCCACCAGGTCGCGCGCCACGCCCCAATGCCCCATGGCATCCGAGCGGTTGGGTGTGAGGCCGATCCCCAGGACATGGTCATCGTTCAGCCCCAATTGGCGCGCGGCTGGGGTGCCCACTTGTGCGGCGGGGTCGAGCACCATGATGCCGGCATGGTCCCCGCTGAGGCCGAGTTCGTCCTCGGCGCAGATCATGCCGTGGCTTTCCACGCCGCGGATCTTGCTCTTCTTGATGGTGAAGGCTTCGCCGCCCGGGGCATGCAGCTCGGTGCCGATGGTGGCAACCAGCACTTTCTGGCCGGCCGCCACGTTGGGCGCGCCGCAGACGATCTGGGCCGGTCCGTCCTGGCCGATGTCCACCGTGCACACACTGAGGCGGTCGGCACCGGGATGCTTGCCGCAGGTGAGCACCTCGCCCACCACCACGCCGGCCAGCATGCCGGGCACGGGCTCAAACTTCTCCACGCCCTCCACTTCCAGCCCGGTGCCGGTGAGGATGTCGGCCGCCTCCTCGGGCGACAGGTTGTCGATGTCGATCAATGAGCGTAGCCAGTTCCACGAGATGCGCATGCCGAAAGCGGGATAGGGCGCGAAAGTAGCCAAGGTGCCGTGCCTTTGCCGTGCCTTATACACGGGCCAGCCACAGGTCCAGCTCCAGGTATTTCGCCTTCATGGAGGCCAGGGCAAAAGCCGCGGCGGAAGCGGTGAACACGGAGGCGTCCAGCGGTCGCTTCACGCCGGTGAAGACGGCCATGGACAGGGCAAAGGCGAGCAGGAGCCAGGCACTCCACATAGCAGCCTGCTCCGTGCGCAAGCCGATCAGCAGGCAGAGCCCCAACAGCAGTTCCGCGAATGTGGCCGCTGCCCCGGCCCACGGGATGGCCGCTGCGGGAAGCCATGGTGCCAACGTCTGCGTGTAGGCCAGGAAAGCCTGCCAACTGCCCCAGGCTGACACCTGCGGCGGCCACATCCCGAAACGGTCCGCCACGGCGGAGAGGAAGGCCGTGGCAAGCGCCAGGCGGAGGAAGATCTTGATCGATCGGTGCGTCATCGGGGGGGGGCGTCATGGTTGGCTGCTTTCCCATGCAAGAGACAACCGGCGGCGCTACTTGTTTGCCTGTCGGTCCGTCGACCCTGGGCCGTGTAAATTCGGCCCGGCGATGGACATGCGGAAAAACACCCTGCTCAACGGGACGCTCTACCTGCTGGCGCTGGCCGGCACCTGCGTGGCCCAGCTCCGTGGCCTGCACACGTTGGAGTTCATCTGCAAACCGCTGCTGTTGCTCGTGCTTTCATCGTGGTTCTTCTTCAACAGCCGCAGGGTGGGCGACCGTTTCACGCTGTTGATCCAAGCGGGGCTGTTCTTCTCGCTGTTGGGGGACGTGGCGTTGATGTTGGCCTACATGGACGACTTCAACTTCATCGTGGGCCTGGGCGCCTTCTTCCTGGCCCAGCTCTGTTACGCCATTGCCTTCATCGTGAACATCGCGGACGTGGGCGGGGGGGAAGGCATACTGCCGCCGTTGTTGATCAGTGCGGGCGTCGGCACGTTTGCGTTCTTCTTCGGGTGGGACCTGATGCCGCACGTTGAGGAAGGGTTGGGCCTGCCGGTATCGGCGTACATCGTCGCGATCAGCGTGATGTGCATGGCGGCGGCGTTCCGTTGGCGGCGGACCTATCCGCGCAGCTTCTGGATGGTGCTGGCCGGTGCCTTGCTGCTGGTCTTCTCCGACAGCGCCCTGGCGTTGGACCGTTTCCGCATTCCCCTGCGCTGGTCGCCGCTGTGGATCATGGTCCCCTACGCGGCCGGCCAGGCGTTGATCGCCGGCGGGGCGTTGGCGCACGTGCTGGACCCGGACAATCTGCGGCGCCGCCAAGCGCTGACCACCTGATCAGCCGATCCGGCCCCAGACCGCCTTTTCCTTCATCTGCTCGCGCAGCGCGGCCGCGATGGGAGCATGGGCGGGTTGCACCAGGCCGGGGTCGGCGTCCAGCAGCCGCTGGGCCACCTGGCGTGCCTGTTGCAGCACGGCCGCATCCTGCACCAGGTCGGCCACATGCAGCTTGGGCAGGCCGCTCTGCTGGGTGCCCATGATGTCGCCCGGCCCGCGCAGCCGCAGGTCCACCTCGCTGATCTCGAACCCGTCCTGCGTGCGCACCATGGTGTTGATGCGGGTGCGGCTGTCGTTGCCCAGCTTGTCGCCGGTCATCAGGATGCAGTAGCTGTGCTCGGCGCCGCGCCCCACGCGGCCGCGGAGCTGGTGCAGCTGCGAGAGGCCGAAACGCTCGGCGTTCTCCACCACCATCACGCTGGCATTGGGCACGTCCACGCCCACCTCGATCACCGTGGTGGCCACCAGCACGTTGGTCTCCCCCTTGATGAACCGCGCCATCTCGTAGTCCTTCTGCTCGGGTGTCATCCGGCCATGGACGATGCCCACCGCATAATGGGGCAGCGGAAAGCGGCGCGACAGGCTTTCGAAGCCGTCCATCACATCCTTCAGGTCGCTCTTCTCGCTTTCCTCCACCAGGGGATACACCACGTACACCTGCCTTCCCTTGCGGATCTCCGACTCCAGGAAGTCGAAGACGGCATTGCGCGCATGGTCGGTGCGGTGCACGGTGCGGATGGGCTTGCGTCCCGGCGGCAGTTCATCGATCACGCTCACATCGAGGTCGCCATACACGGTCATGGCCAAGGTGCGCGGGATGGGCGTGGCGGTCATCACCAGCACATGGGGCGGCACCGCGGCCTTGGCCTGCATGCGGGCGCGCTGCTCCACGCCGAAGCGGTGCTGCTCGTCGATCACCACCAGGCCGAGCTTGCGGAACACCACGCGGTCCTCCAGCAGGGCATGGGTGCCCACCAGGATGTGGACCTCCCCGAGCCTCAGTGCCGTGAGCAGGCTCTTCCGTTCGGCGGCCTTGGTGCTCCCGGTCAGCAGGCGCACCACCACAGGCAATCCCTCCAGGAAACGCGTGATGCCCTTGAAATGCTGCTGGGCGAGGATCTCCGTGGGTGCCAGCATGGCGGCCTGGAAGCCGTTGTCCAGCGCGAGCAGCATGCTCAGCAGCGCCACCAGGGTCTTTCCGCTGCCCACGTCGCCCTGCAGCAGCCGGTTCATCTGCTTGCCGCTGCCCATGTCCTTGCGGATCTCCTTCACCACGCGCTTCTGGGCGTCCGTGAGCTCGAACGGCAGGTGGTGGCCGTAGAACGTGTTGAACAACTCGCCCACGTGGCCGAAGACCTGGCCCGCCACATCCTGCTGCACCAATTGCTTCTGCTTGAGCATTTGCAGCTGGATGAAGAACAATTCCTCGAACTTCAGCCGCCTGATGGCCAGGTCAAGGTTTTCGCGGCTTTGGGGGAAGTGGGCCTCCATGATGGCCTGTTCGCGGCCGATCCCGCCCAGCTGGTGCACCAGGGAACTGCTGAGCGTCTCCGGCAAGGCGCCCTTCACCTGCGGCAACAGGGTACGCACCAATTTGCCGATGCCGCGGCTGTTGAGCCCCTTGGCCGATGCCTTTTCGGTGGTGCTGTACACCGGTTGCAAAGGCGTGGCCGATCCCTCGTCCCAGGTCGCCGCACTTTCTATTTCAGGGTGCGCGATGTTGAACTGGTCGCGGAACCGGGTGGGCTTGCCGTACACGATGTATTCGCCCCCGTCCTTGAGGATGGGCTGCAGCCAGCGCAGGCCGCGGAACCACACCAGTTCGATGCTGCCGGTGGCATCCACCAGTTTGGCCGTGAGGCGCCGGGCTTGGCGCTCCCCCACCATACGGACTTGCTTGAGGATGCCGCGCAATTGCACGGGTGCGTTCTCCTCCGCGATCTCCCGGACCGTGTTGAAATGCAGGCGGTCCACGTACCGGAACGGAAAGTGGAGCAGCAGGTCGCCGTACGTGCCGATGTTCAATTCCTTGCGCAGCAGCTCGCCGCGCTGGGGACCCACGCCCTTCAGGTATTCAATGGGGGTTTCCAGCACGTGGGGCATGGCCCGAAAATAGCCCGAGCCTGGGAACGCCGGACCTTCCGCAGGATGGGAGGTGGGTGACCATGGTCCCTGTTGGCTGGGTTGGGGCGTTGTTCAACGGACATTGGCCGCAATTGTCGGTGGTCATACATCGCCCGATGCACCTTCTAACCCGCGACGAAAGCGTTGTGGACCCATATCCTTCATTCGCCCCTTGTGAAATGGCGAATTACTCCATCGGCGCAAGGCCAAATTGGCAAATTGCCCTGGCCCATCCCGCCGCAGGGTCCGCTGTGCGGGACCGCCGCGGGCGCACGAAGGCCCTTTGGCGCATTGGCGCATTGGCGAATTGGCGAATTCTCCCTTGGCTCCCCTCACCACACTCCCGGCACCAAGCGTGCCACGCCCCTCATCACCACCGGATATTCCGGGTGGCGTTCGGTCAGCCGGGCTTCCTCATGGCGGATCTTCATCACCAGCACCACCAACAGTCCTGCCATGGTGGCCCAGCGGATCCAAGTGGGCGCCCCCAGCGTGACGGCCAGCCCGCAAAGCAGGACGGAGAGGTACATGGGATGGCGTACCACGCGGTAGATGCCGCGCTTGCTCAGCGTGTTCCCGGGTACCGGTTCCGGCATCACGGTGATGTTGTGCAGGCCGATGGAGAAGATGGCCGCCACGAGCACAGCGAAGCCCGACAGGAAAAGGCCCCACGCCCACCGCGGCAAATCCCATCCACCTCCGAAGGTCAGCACACCGATGCCCAGGAGTTGGGCGGTGACCAGCAGGTTATCGGTGAGGTTGCTGCTCTTTGCCGACATGGCCCAACCGATCAGAAGTTGCCGGCCTTGCCGTGTGCAATCCACCAACACACGGTGTGCCTGCCACTAATCCACGAGCAACGGACCGAAGAGGCCTCCACCGGTGACGGTCTTGCTTTGCCCGGCATCGTTGTACAGCTTGCAATTGAAGGTGCACCGGAAGCGGTACCGGGCACCATTTTCCGCACCGGTGGCCACGGACTCCGTGATCTCGAACGAACTGCCTGCCTGGTCCTCACTTCCCCGGTCGGTGGACCATTTCATCCCGGTTGGGTCCGTCCATTCGATGCGCGCTCCGTCCGCCTTCTCCAATTGGGAGTTCACCACCAGGAATTTCCCGAACGGCCGTGTGCCGACAGCAGCCATCGTATTGATCAAATCCCTGGAGGGGCTGGAACCCTGCAAGCCCGTGAAGGTCTTCACCAGGCCGATCTTCCACCGGTCCTCGACCATCACTTCGTGGGTGGCCACACATTCCTGGTAGCTGGTGCAGGTGGTGATCGGCATGTCGCAATCCCCTTGTGCCCCGGGGACGATGTGATAGTTGCTCACCCCATCCGTATAGCCATGCGCCACGCCGTCCACGGTCACATTGAGCTGGAAGGCCCCGGAACCGTTCCCTCCCCCATTCCCCTGGGAGGCCGGGGTCGTCCCTTCATCATCCTTTTGGCAGCTGATCAGCACTGCCCCGAGGAGTCCCACGAGAAAGAGGGAAAACCCGGTCCGGAAGACGTTTGTCACGTTTCCCATGGTGCAAGGGGTTTTTCAAATGGCCGCCTCGCCCAGCACCAGCACCGGGTTTTCCAGCATGCCCTGCAAGGTTTGCAGGAAGGCCGCCCCGGTGGCACCGTCCACCACGCGGTGGTCGCAGCTCAGGGTGAGCTTCATCACATGGCCGGGGACGATGGCGCCATCCTTCACCACGGGCACGGCATTGATGGCGCCCACCGCGAGGATGCAGGCATCGGGCGGATTGATGATGGCCGTGAACTCGTCGATGCCGAACATGCCGAGGTTGCTGATGGTGAAGGTGCTTCCCTCCCAGTCGGCGGGCTGCAGCTTCTTGGCCTTGGCGCGCTGGGCATACTCGCGCACCTCGGCTCCGATGGCGCGAAGCGGTTTGGTATCCGCAAAGCGGACCACGGGCACCAGCAGGCCCTCGTCCACGGCGACGGCCACGCCGATGTGGATATGCTCATTGTACCGGATGCGGTCGCCAAGCCAGCTGCTGTTCACCTTGGGGTGCCGCTTCAGCGCGGCGGCGGCGGCCTTGATCACCAGGTCGTTGAAGCTGATCTTGTCCGGCGCGATGCTCTTGTTGATGGCCTCGCGTGCCGCCATGGCGTTGGCCATGTCCACGTTGACGGTGAGGTAGAAGTGCGGTGCGCTGAACTTGCTTTCCGCCAGTCGGCGTGCGATGGTCTTGCGCATCTGGCTTACGGCGACCTCGGTATAGCGTTCCTCCTGCAGGCCCATGGGGGCCATTCCGCCATGGTAGTTCTCAATGTCCTGCTTCACCACGCGGCCATCGTCGCCGGTGCCGCGCACGAAGCGCAGGTCGATGCCTTTTTCCTGGGCCAGCCTGCGGGCCAGAGGGCTGGCCTTCACACGCCCGTTGGCAGGCGCGGGGGCGGTTGCCGTGGACACGGGGGCGGCAACCACGGCCGCCGGGGCCGCCTCCGCCACCATCTTCTGCGCCCTTACCTCCTTCACCTCCTTCACCTCCTTCACCTCCTCTATCTCCTTCCCTTCCTCCTTCTTCCCTTCCTTGGTCCCGGCCGCCTGCAACAGCCCGCTGATGTCCTCGCCCTTCTTGCCGATGATGGCCAGCAGGGCATCCACCGGCACGGCCTTCCCTTCCGGTACGGCGATGTGCAGGAGCACACCGTCGTAGTAGCTCTCGAACTCCATCGTGGCCTTGTCCGTTTCGATGTCGGCCAGGATCTCCCCGCTCTTCACCGTGTCCCCCACCTTCTTGTGCCACACGGACACCACGCCCTCGGTCATGGTGTCGCTCAGGTGCGGCATGTTGATCACCTCTGCCATCTTCAGTCCTTGATAAAGGGATAATCGTGCTGCTTGTACACGTCGAGGTACAGTTCCTCCGCCGCGGGTTGCGGGCTTTCCTCGGCAAATTTCACCGCCTCCTCCACCTCGGCCTTGGTCTCCTGGTCCATTTTCTCCAGCTGCTCCTCGGTGGCCCACTTGTTGGCCAGCAAGGTGCGCCTCACCGCCTCCAAGGGGTCGCGCTGCTTGTATTGCTCCACCTCCTCCTTGGTGCGGTAGGTGGCCGGGTCGCTCATGCTGTGCCCCCGGTAGCGGTAGGTCTTCAATTCCAGCAGGAAGGGACCGTTGCCCGCGCGGGCGTGGGCGGCAGCCTCCGCAAAGGCCAGGTGGACCTCCTCGGGGCTCATGGCGTTCACCGGCGCGGCGGGCATGTCATAGGAAAGGCCCACCTTGTACAGCTCGCGCACGTTGCTGGTGCGTTCCACGCTGGTGCCCATGGCATAGTCGTTGTTCTCGATGCAGAACACCACGGGCAGCTTCCAGTTCATGGCCATGTTGAAAGTCTCGTGCAGGATGCCTTGGCGCATGGCGCCGTCGCCCATGAAGCAGAAGGTCACCTGGTCGCCGCCGCGGTACTTGTCGGCGAAGGCGATGCCGGCCCCGATGGCGATCTGCCCGCCCACGATGCCGTGGCCCCCGAAGAAATTGCGTTCGCGGTCGAAGAAGTGCATGCTGCCGCCCTTGCCCTTGCTCACCCCGGTGACCTTGCCGTACAGCTCGGCCATCAGCTCCTTGGCCGGTGTGCCCAACATCAGCGGGTGGGCATGGTCGCGGTAGGCGGTGATGATCCGGTCGTCCTTCCGCATGGCGGTGGACAATCCCGCCAGGATAGCCTCCTGCCCGATGTAGAGATGCAGGAATCCCCCGAACTTCTGCTGGGTATAGAGTTGGGCCGTCTTCTCCTCGAAACGCCGCATCAGCAGCATGTGCTTGTACCAGCCCAATTGGACTTCCTTGCCAAAGGCAGGCGCCGCGGCGGCTTTTTTGCCCTTCCCGGCCTTGGTTGCAGTATCGCTCATGGATATCGGTTCACTTCGCGCAAAGATAGACCGGCTCAGCGTGGCTTCCTGCGCAACTGGCTGCTGTCGAAGGAGAGCGGCAGGAGCGATTCCGCGCTGAAGGTCTCCAGCACGGGTCCTTTGACAATGCCCATAAGGATCCGGACGGGTCCTCCTTGGCGCCGTTCCTGTTCCAGCAAGGCCTGGCGGCAGATCCCGCAGGGGGTCACCGGGCGCGTGCCCCGCACCTGGGGCACCACGATGGCCATGCTTTCCACCACGCCTTTGGGCAGCACGGCCATGGCGGCATGCAGGGCGGTGCGCTCGGCGCAGGTGCCGGCGGGGAAGCTCGCATTCTCCTGGTTGCTGCCCGGCACCAGCTCACCGCTTTCCATGCGCAAGGCGGCCCCCACCTTGAACTTCGAGTAGGGGGCATAAGCGTTGCGGGCCGCCTTGGCCGCCAGCTCCAGCAGTTCGCGGTCCTCCGCCGGAAGCGCGTTCCAAGAGGCGTGCTGCAGGTAGTGCAGCGCAATTTTCCTTGTGCTTGCCATGGTATAAAGGGTGCCGAAATTACGCCCACGTTCCCCATCGTCCGCCATTGCGCCGCCATTCCATAGCTTGGCCCTGGATTCATGCCGGCCCTGGAACAGGTCATACCGCTTTTTGCGCGCATCACCTTGAAGGAGATGGATGCCGTGTCGCTGCAATCGCGCATGGACAGCAAGTACCTGTTGGCCATGGCCGACCTGCCCAAGCTGTTGGCGGCGCTGACGGGCGAATACCGGCTGCTGGAGGTGAAAGGGCAGCGGGGCGCGGCCTACCGCACGCTTTATTTCGACACCCCGGACCGGCGCGCGTACTACGACCACCACAACGGTCGCAGTTTCCGGTGCAAGGTGCGCATGCGTGAATACGTGGGCACCGGCAGCTGCTTCCTGGAGGTGAAGCGTCGCACCGGCCGCGGGGGCACCGTGAAGCGCCGCATCGCCATCCCCGCCATCGGCACCGCGCTCACGGGTGCGCAGTTGGCGTTCATCGCGGGCGCATGCGACCTGGGCCCCGGCCTGGTGCCCGTGATGTGGAACGAGTTCCGCCGTTTTACGCTGGTGCATACGGAACGGATCGAGCGCATCACGCTGGACACCGGGCTGATGTTCCGCGACGGGGAACGTGCGGCGGCCTTGCCGGGGGTGTGCGTGGCCGAGCTCAAGGAGGGCCGCACCGGCCATGGTTCGCCCTTTGCGGCGCTGATGCGGGCGTTGCCCACACCCCCCACGCGCTTCAGCAAATATTGCATCGGCACCGTGCTGCTGCACCCGGAGATCAAATACAACCTCTTCAAACCCGTGTTGCTGCAGGCCCGCAAGCTGGGGCAGGCCGCCTAATTCCCCATGACCATGAGAATGTTCGGCATGAACCTGTTCCACGAGGACTTCTGGGAGCTCGTGTCGAAGTTCGCCCTGGATGCCGCGGTGGTCTTCATCCTGATCCGCCTGATCTACTTCCCGGTACACCGCAAGAAGGAGAACCTGTTCACCTACTTCGTGTTCAACCTGTTGATCTTCTTCCTGTGCATCCTGATGAACAACGTGAAGCTGAGCGTGGGCTTCGGCTTCGGGCTGTTCGCCATCTTCAGCGTGATCCGCTACCGTACCGAGCAGGTGGAGATCAAGGACATGACGTACCTGTTTGCGGTGATCACCGTCGCGGTGGTGAACTCCCTGGCGGGAAAGAAGATCAGCTGGGCGGAGCTGGCCTTTGCCAACGGGATGATCCTGCTGATGGTGTACCTGCTGGAGCGGGTGTGGCTGACACGCCACGAGGCCATGCGGCATCTGATCTACGAGCGGATCGACCTGATCAAGCCGGAAAACAAGGCGTTGCTGTACGCCGACCTGGAAAAGCGGCTGGGCATCAAGGTGAGCCGCGTGGAGGTGGGCCGCATCGACCTGCTGCGGGATACGGCGCAGCTCCGGGTGTTCTTCTTTGAGGACGAACAGGACTACGCCGGGTTCCGGGAGGGCATCCCGGACGACGGCGACGATTAGGCGCGTTGCACCAGCACGGTGGCAAAGGCCATGATGCCTTCGCCACGTCCGGTGAATCCCATTTTCTCGTTGGTGCTGGCCTTCACCGATACGGCATCAACGGCCACCCCCAACAACCCGGCGATCGCCCCGCGCATGGTGTCGATGTGGGGGCGCAGCTTGGGCTGTTCCAGCACCACGGTGCAGTCCATGTTCACCACCTGCCAGCCGCGCTCCTTCAACAGGCCCGTCACGTGGGCGAGCAGTTTGCGGCTGTCGGCCCCTTTCCATCGGGGATCGGTGTCGGGGAAGTGCATCCCGATGTCGCCCAGGGCCACCGCCCCCAGCAGGGCATCGGTGATGGCATGCAGCAGCACGTCCGCATCGCTATGGCCCGTGCAGCCCATGTGGTAAGGAAGCTCGATGCCGCCCAAGACCAGGGGCCGCCCCTCCACCAGGCGGTGCGAGTCGTAGCCGAAACCGGTGCGGAGGTTCATTCCGCTGTGCTGCCCTTCTTCTTGGCCTTGCCGTCGAAGTTGAAGCCCAGCGTGAAGCGCAGGGTGTTGGCCAAGGGGCTGCGGGTGGTGTTGGCGATCAGGTAGCTGAAGTCCAGCGAGAAGATGCTGTACTTCACGCCCAGCCCCATGGTGAAGTACTTGCGGTCACCCTTGGTTGCCGCCTCCCAGAAATAGCCGGTGCGGAAGGCGAACTGCTTGGCGTACCAGTATTCCAGGCCCCCTCCGTAGTAGATCTCGCGCAGCTCCTCCTTCAGCACGCTGCCCTGCTCCAGGTGCTGCACGCCTTCACTGTCCACCCACACATTGCCCGGGGCGTCGATGAAGGAGCCGAAGATGCCGGCGGCCACGCCGCGGTTGGGGTCCTTGCCGCTGAAGATCACGTAGTTGCCGTCCTCATCCTTCACATACTGCGTCTTGTTGTCGGCATCGGTCTCGGTCTTGTATATCGGCGGGGTGGGCACCAGCAGCTTGTTGATGTCGGCGTTGAAGGTGATGGAGTTGTACGGGTCGATGTCCAGGGTGAGCGCGGGCCCGAAGCGCAGGTTGATCGGCAGGAAGTCCGTTCGGGATGTTTCGCTGTATGACATCTTGTTGCCGATGTTGGACACGTTGATGCCGAAGGCGAACACGGCGTCCTTCTTGGCGATCTGCATCTCGTCGTTGCGGAAGAAGAAGGACAGGTCGGCGGCCACGGCCTGGCCGGCCTTGGTGTTGGCGCCGTTGACGTTGAGGCCGCCGGTGAGGTTGCTGTTGATGTACCGCAGGGTGATCCCGCCGGAGAAGCGGTCGCTGAACTGCTGGGCGAAGGCCACGTCCACGGCAAATTCCGCGGGTTTGAAATCACGGATGATGCCGCCGTTGATGTCGGTGAAGGTGATGCTGCCCATGTTGAAATAGCGGAGGGAGCCGCCCAGGGCGCTGCGTTTGTTGTTCAGCTTCTTATAGCCGGCCAGGTAGGCCAGGCTCATGTCGGGCACCAGTTGCCTCAGCCAGGGGGACACGGAGATGCGGAACTCGCCCTCGTTCTCGGCGAATGCCAACTTGCTGGCGTTCCAGTGCATGGCGTTGGCATCGGCAGGCAGGGCCACGCCGGCATCGCCCATGCCCCCGGAGCGTGAATCGGGGCCGATCATCAGGAAGGGCACCGCGGTGGTGATGGTGTTCAGGCGGGGCCCGCATTCCTGGCCGCTGAGCTCGCTGATGCAGCCTTGGCTCACTTGGGCGGTGAGGGAGGCGGTGGCCGCCAGGGTGCACAATGCGCCCAACAGGCGGGCGGGGGATCGAAAGGGCGGGGCCATGCGGTAAAGGGCGGCAAATATACGTGGAACGGATGGGGCTTATTGCATGCTCATCGCAGGATCACCAGCTTCTCCAGCTTGTCGGCCTTTTCGCCGGTGGGCGTGGTGATGCTCAGCCGGTAGATGTACACACCCCGCCCGATGCGGTCCCCCTGGTCGTCCAGGCCGTCCCAGGCCATGGGTTCGCTGCGGAACCCGTTGCATTGCAGGCGCCTGTTCAGGGTCTTCACCAGGCGGCCGGCCACGGTGAACACCTGCACCTGGCAATCCAGGGTGGTGCAGGGCCGGTTGTGCTCAAAGAAGAACTCGGTGTGCGTGGTGAAGGGGTTGGGGTAGTTCAGCACATGCTCCAGGGCCAGCTCGGCGGTGGGGGCCACCACGAACTCGATGCTCTTGGCGCTGCTGTTGTTGTACACGTCCCACGCCTTCAGGTCCAGGGTATGGGTCCCTTCGGCCAGGTTGGACAGGCGGTACCTCACCTGCCCGCTCTTATAGGTATCCTTGTCGGCCTCGTACCAATCGTTGAGCACGATGGCGTTCTGCGTGTTGGCGTCCAGCACCGCGGCCAGGTCATGGCCGATGCTGCTGCCCAAGGTGTTGATGCCGCTTTCGTCGAAGAGCTTGGCGAAGAGCATGGGCTTCTCATCGGTGGTGCCCCCGTTCACGAAGGTCTCATCGTTCATGTACAGGTCGATGCGCGGGCCGTCCCCGTCGGCTGCGGCGTTGTCGTCGGACGCACCCACCAGCGGGTCATTGGTGTACCCGCAGGCATTGGTGGCCATGCTTTCGGCATAGACGGACACCCTGCCGGAATCCACCCGGTAGTCGATGTCGCGGGGTACCACGAAGGCGAAGCTGAACTGCCCATTGGACACGGTGGCACGTCCGCGGTAGATGCTGTTCTTGCGAAGCTTGAAATGGAAGGGGGTGGCCTGGGGCGAGGGGTCGTTCACCAATGTGGCCACGTCCACCTTCTTGTCGAAGATGGTGGGCACGGCCAGCCCGTTGAAATCGGTAAGCTGTTGGCCGTCCGGTCCCTTCACGATGCCGGTGACGCGCACGGTGGCCATGGCCTTGATGGTGTCGATCGGGTTGCCCAGGGTGTCGGTGATGGAGGTGATGGCCACCTGGTTGCGAGGCATGGCCAGGCGCATGGAGGGATCGCCCAAGAGGGAGAAATTGCGGTGGTTGGGCGTACCGGAGGTGCCGCTGGGCGTGGCCGCCACCTTGGTGCGGCGGTATACGTCGCCCATGCGTTGGGGCCGCCCCTGCTCATCGGTGGTCTTGAACACCACGTCGTAGAAGTAATTGGACAGCATCTGGTTCTGGCTGCTGTAGGCGATCCGGGTGGTGGTCATCAGCCCGATGCCCCCACCGCCGGGGTTGAGCAGGACATATTCCCCGGCCGAGGTGCGGGCGGGATCGTCCCAACGGCTGAATTCGCAAGTGGCGGTCATGAACAACGGCAGCCGGTTGAAATTGGTCCACCCCAGGATGGTGGCATTGTCCAGGAAGCGTTCATGGGCCCAGCCCACCTCCCCGCCGTGGCCCACATAGTTCACCAGCAAGGTACCCTTTTGCACCCGGTCCCTCAGTTCGTTGGCCGCTTCGGGATAGCGCTGTCCCCCCGGGGTGGTCAGCTGCACGTAGGCATCGAGGTAGATCTTGTTGATGTTCAGCCACGGCGACTCATTCTCCACCCGCCTGGCAAGGATGTCGCTGTTGTTCATGTGCACCTTGCCCTCGTAGCCCGCCCCGTCCTGGTCGTCCGCACAGAAAAGTACCGTGGTCCGCCAGTCCTTGGCCCCCCCGTCGCCGCCCGCGTCACAACTGGTGCCCGGTATGTCATGCAGGTCCAACTTATCGTAGTTCAACAACTTGTCCACCACTTCCCTGGCCTGTTGCAGGCTGCTCACGGGCAAGCGCCCCACCCCCATGTCGATCGGGTCATTTTGGGCATCGCCCCGGCCGTCGGCCAGGATCACGAAATAGTCGTCCGAGGTATAGGAGCGGATCAGCTCCCAGGAGTTTTCGCTCTGGTAGGTGGGTATCCAGTTCTGGTTGTTGCCGCCCAAGGCCAGGTTGTTGTAGGACCCGTCGCCGAACAGAAGCAGGTAGCGCGGCAGCAGCAGCGGGTCGCTCCCGGCCCGGTCGTACAGCATCTTCATGTAGCGTTTGATGGCGGTGGCATCGCGCTGCCCGGACGAAAACTCGTTGAACACCTGCTGCAGGGTGGCCACCACCACGGTCAGGCCCTCCTCCCTGCGGAACTGCGCCAACCGCTCAGCCTCGCTGCGGAATTCGGACGGCACCACGATCACCAGGTCGGTGGGCAGCGCCGTGGCGTGCAGGTCCTGCGGTGCCACCCGGCCGATGGCGGTGGGCGACAACAGTCCCGTACCCTTGAAGGCGATGAATTCGCGCAGGCTGTCGGTGGATGCCAAAAAGCTCTTCCGGGCACCGTCCACGGTCACCTCCACCTCCCGTGCGTCCGTGGGGGTGGTCACATCCCAGATGTGCTGCACGTTGGCGGCCTGTTCCAGGCTGAAACGGCCCACGCGGCCAACACCCACGGTGGCCAGGTCCCGGAAGGCCATCTGGTCGCCGGACATGACCAGGTTGCGCCGGGCATTCACCTCCAGGAAGTCCATGAAGCCGATGGAAGTGACCGGGTCATATTTGTTGAAGGTCACGGCGATGGAAAGGCTGGACCCGCCGTTGGGCACCCCGATCAGGGAGCTTTCATACCTTCCGTAGGGTGAGGTCTCATCGGTGCCCACCGCCGTGATGTTGATGTTCTTCTGCACGCCCCCGGCCTGTATGGAAAATGAACTGGGGCCACCGATGGACCGGCCGAGCAGTTTCACCTCCAGCCAAGTGGTGTCCCCGGGATGCAGGTTGGGCAGGCTGAACCCGTAGTTGTAGCTGGTGACATTGTCAAAGCGCTCGCTGAACATCACCCGGCCGGACTTCAGCAGGTTGATGCGGTCGTTGTCGATGAACTGGCGGTCATTGAAAGTGGTGACCTGGTCGGTTTCCGGGCCGGGGGCCGGGGGTGCCGGCGTGATCCGTTTGGGGAGGTCGGTGTTGATGCCCACGAAATAGCTGGCCGAGTCGGAGTAGATGTTCTTCACGTGGTTGAACCGGGTCCCGCCATTGTTCAACACCCAGCGCTGGGCACCGGAGGCATAGAAAAGGATGCGGTCGCCGGGATCGAAGCGGCCATCCCCGCCATCCTCCACCAGCACGGCGTTCTGGAGCAGGTCCGTGGGCAGGTGCGGGCTGTTGGTGAACGGCAGCATCCCGGCATGGTTGCCGTATATGTTGATGGCATCGGAGGCCAGGCCGTCCACGTCCACGCCCAGCTGCCGCAGGAAGGAATAGGTGAGTTCGTACACCCCGTCCTTGGGCACGGTGAAGCGGTACCAGTCTCCCTGGGCCAGTTTGGAGTTGTCCGGGTAGTCGGCGGCCCTTCCGGCCCTTGTGGCCCCGTGTTCCTCCACGATCTCGAGGCGGTAGTCCATCAGGCGTTCCACCTGTCCCGTGGCCGGGTTGGTGCGGTAGGGTTCGATGTCGACCGTGGCGAAGGGCACCTTGCGCGAGGTACCGTAGGCGGTGCGCAGCACGGCTTCGGGCCCCGGCGTGCCCAGGCCCGGCAGGGCTTCCCGTTCCGCCGCGGAAAGGGCCTGCCAGCGCTGGTCGCCGAGGTGGGCGGTAAACCCGGTGGCCCCCCTCGACAGCTGGCGCACCTCATGGGCCAGGGGCAGTCCTTGGCGGTCCGCATCGAAAATGGCCCGGGGCCACCACGTTGGCAGGGCGGCCTCCTTCCCCGTGCCGCCGGTCTTGGCCTCGGGGGCGGCCACCGGCCTGGCAGCGGTCGCCGGGGTGTTCCGCACCGGCTGGTTCTCTTGTGCGGACAGGGATAAAGTGCTCAGGAGCAGGAGGCCGAACAGGGCGCGCATAATGGGGGTTCGTGCAGAATTTTCACCGGGATCGGAGCGAAAGTATACCTTCGACCCGTTCAATTCAGGACTTCCTGTCAACGACCTTCACGCCCTCTTATTGCGGGAGCAATAACAACGAACTGCGGTACGCTACGTATACTTGGCGGTCCCAAAAGGCAATGAACGATCGTGTAGCATGAGTATATGGACCGGTAGAAGAGTCGCCCTGGGGCTGGTCATCAGCCTATTTGGGGGGCTGGCGGCGCTTGCGCAGGACCCGCAGTTCACGCAGTTCTATGCCAACCCGCTGTACCTGAACCCGGCGTTCGCGGGCACGGCGCGTTGCCCGCGCGTGGCGCTGAACTACCGCAACCAGTGGCCGGCGCTCAGCGGCACCTTCGTCACCACCAGCGCCAGCTACGACCAGGACGTGCGGGGCATCATGGGGGGCCTGGGCCTGCTGGTCACCAGCGACCAGGCGGGCAAGGGCACGCTGAACACCACCACGGTGAGCGGCATCTATTCCTACACCCAGGCCGTCAGCCGCAAGTTCTCCATCAAGGCCGGCTTCCAGGCCACTTATTTCCAAAAGTCGTTGGACTGGAACAAGCTCACCTTCGGCGACCAGATCGATCCCCGGCGCGGCTTCATTTACGCCACCAACGACGTGCCGCGCGGCGGCAAGGTGGGCAATGCGGACTTCTCGGCGGGCATCCTGGGCTACACCGACGTGTTTTTCGTGGGCTTCGCCGCGCACCACCTCACGGAACCCAACGAATCGTTGATCGTAGGAACGAGCAAAATGCCCATGAAGCTCACCGCCCATGCCGGTGCCGCCATCCCCATGGGCATGCGCGGCAAGTACGGCGAAGCCAAGACCAAGCTGTCGCCGAACATACTATACCAGCAGCAGGCCGCGTTCAGGCAGCTGAACCTGGGCATGTACGTGGACCATGGGCCCATCATGGCGGGAATTTGGTACCGCTCCAAGGATGCCTTCATCGCCCTGATCGGGTTCCACACGGAACACCTGAAATTCGGCTACAGCTACGATGTGACCACCAGCAAGCTGACCACCGCCACGGCGGGATCGCACGAGGTGAGCGTCACCCTGCAATTCGACTGCAAGAAGAAACGCCGCCGGGTGCGCACCGTGCCCTGCCCCGTATTCTAAGGATGACAAGGAAGGAACCTGCAACGAAAACCTGCAACTCATGAACCTGACACGGAACCTCGGCTTGATGGCCTGCGCGGCGGTGCTGCTCAGCGGCTGCCGGTTTGAACAGAGTACCGCCACAGGTTGGAACTACAACGACTCGCGCAACGGCGGCTTCGAAAAGGCGCCCTTCGACGAGCAGGAGACCGGACCCGGGCTGGTGCTGATCGAGGGCGGCCAGTTCACCATGGGCCGCGTGGTGGACGACCTCACCCACGAGTGGAACAACATCCCCCGCCAGGTCACCGTGTCCTCGTTTTACATGGACGAGACCGAGGTGACCAACCTGCACTGGTGTGAATACCTCTACTGGCTGGAACGGGTGTACGGCGCGGACTACCCCGAGATCTACAAGAAGGCCTTGCCCGACACCCTGGTGTGGCGCAGCAAGCTGGCCTTCATGGAGCCCAAGGTGGAATACTACCTGCGCCACCCGGCCTATCGCGACTACCCCGTGGTGGGCGTGAACTGGCTGCAGGCCAATGACTATTGTGCCTGGCGCGGCGACCGCGTGAACGAGGCCATCCTCATCCGCGAGGGCCTGTTCGAGCACTATCCCAACCAGATCAACGAAGACCACTTCACCACCGACAGCTACCTGGTGGGGCAGTATGAAAGCGGCAAGAAAGTGGACGGCATCCGCGACTTCAACCCGAACCGCGACACGCGCAACGTGCGCATGGAGGACGGCATCCTGCTGCCCCGCTACCGCCTCCCCACGGAGGCCGAATGGGAGTATGCCGCATACGGCCTGGTGGGCAACACCGTGGATGAGCGCATCGTGGAACGCCGCACCTATCCGTGGAACGGCCACTTCGTGCGTTATGACAGCCGCAAGAAGGGCGGCTCCTTCTTCGGCGATTTCCGCGGCAACTTCATGCGTGGAAGGGGCGACTACATGGGCGTGGCCGGCAGCCTGAACGACAACGCCGACGTGACCGCCCCCGTGTTCACATACTGGCCCAATGACTACGGCCTGTACAACATGGCCGGCAACGTGAGCGAATGGGTGATGGACGTGTACCGCCCGCTGAGTTTCGAGGACATGAACGACCTGCAGCCCTTCCGCGGCAACGTCTTCAAGACCAAGGTGCTCAACAGCGACGGTGCCGTGGCCGACAAGTACGACAAGGTGATCTACGACATCGACGGGGTGAAGTACTGGCTCACCCAGTTCCAGGAGAAGATGCAGGGGCGCGCCACCGAGGAGGAAGGCACGCTGATCGACAACCTGCTCACCAAGGTGGACCAGGCCGTGGAACTGGAGCAGCAGCGCAAGAGCGACCCCGCCCAGCAGCAGATCCAGGACATGGTGGAACTGATCAAGGGCCAGGACCTGGAGATCTGCCCGATGTTGCTGTCAGGCATCAGCGATTATCAAAGCCTGGAGCCCGGCGTGGTGAAGGAACGCCGAGTCACGGTGGAGGAGAACATCGATCGGCGGAATTACCGCCAGTCCGACAACATCAATTACCTGGACGGCGACAAGGAAAGCAGCGTCACCTTCGACCAGGACGAAGTGGAGGGCAACCGCATGTACGACTGGGGCAAGACCACGTTGATCAACGACCACGCCCGCGTGTACAAGGGTGCCAGTTGGGCCGACCGCATTTACTGGGCCAACCCCGGCACCCGCCGCTTCCTGGACGAGCGCCAAAGCACCGCCACCATCGGCTTCCGCTGCGCCATGACGCGCGTGGGCAGCCCGGTGGGCCTGGGTGATGCCAAGCGCCGCAAGAGCCTGAAGAAGTAACCTGGCTGAACGCCCTTTCAAGGCCCCGGACCGTGCAAACGGCCGGGGCCTTTCCTTTGCGCCATGGTGAGCATCGGATCGCTTCATGCACGCTTCCTGGCCACGGCGGGCGTGTTCACGGATACGCGGAAACCCTTGGCCGGCGGCATGTTCTTCGCCCTCAGCGGCCCTAACTTCAACGCCAACGCCTTCGCCGCCAATGCCCTTGAAGGCGGCGCGGCCTGCGCCGTGGTGGACGACCCCGCCGTGGCCGTGGACGACCGTTTCCTGCTGGTGCCCGACACCTTAAAAGCCTTGCAGGACCTGGCCCGCCACCACCGCCGCTCGTTCAACATCCCGTTCATCGGCATCACAGGCACCAACGGCAAGACCACCACCAAGGAACTGGTGCACGCCGTCCTCAGCGCCGACCGGCCCACCCTGGCCACCGAGGGCAACCTGAACAACCACATCGGCGTGCCCCTCACCTTGCTGAAGCTGAAGCCGGAGCACCGCATCGCCATCATCGAGATGGGCGCCAGCAAGCCGGGCGACATCGCCGAGCTGTGCGCCATCGCCGAGCCCACGCACGGCTTGATCACCAACATCGGAAAAGCGCATCTGGAAGGCTTCGGCAGCCTGGATGGCGTGGTGCGCACCAAGACCGAGCTCTACGCCTGGCTGCGCGAACATGAAGGTACCGCCTTCGTGAACGGCGACGACACCTTGCTGATGGAGCAAAGCGAAGGCATCACCAAGCGCTTCACGTACGGCACCGGCGTAAAGAACCGGATCCACGGTGACTTCATCGATGGACCGGCCCCCTATCTCAACTTCTACTTCAACGCGCCTTCGCCCGCCGGTGTGGCCACCGTGCCAGGCATCCCCAGTGGTTGGTACTGCGAAACCCAGCTGGTGGGCACCTACAACCTGCCGAATGCCTTGGCCGCCGTAGCCGTCGGTAAGCTGTTCCGCGTGCCTGACGACCTCATCACCGATGCCATCTGCTCCTACGAGCCGGCCAACAGTCGCTCCCAATTCAAGGACACCGGCCGCAACCACCTGGTGCTCGATGCGTACAACGCCAACCCCACCAGCATGGCTGCGGCCTTGGAGAACTTCGCGGCCCTGCGGAGCGAACGCCCCAAGCTGGCAATCCTCGGGGGGATGAAGGAGTTGGGCGAGGGCAGCCGTGCGGAGCACGAAGCCGTGATCGCTCTGGTGCGAAGGCTCGGCTTGGAGGCGGTGTTCGTGGGACCCGAGTTCATGGAATTGGCGAAGACGGGCATCACGGCCTACACCGACGCCAATGCCGCGATGCATGCGCTCCAACAGGACCCGATGGCGGGCAGGCTGATCCTCGTGAAGGGTTCACGCGGGGTCCGCCTGGAGGAGGTGGTGGGGGTACTGTAGATTGTCCATGGCGATGTCGCGGCCTTTCAGCGCTGCGGTTCGCTTCTGCAAGGCGAAGGCGTGCCATCGAACCACGTGAAGGCGTCGTTCCATGCCTCGCCCAGTCGCCAGGTCCGTGTTGTTTCCCCGGCTTCGTCCACTTCGTTGCATTGGAAGAAGTGGTCGCAGCCCGGATAGGACCGGAAGGTGAGGTTCTTCTTTCGGCGGCGGATGAACTCGAGCCGGACGTAGTCCGCGCCGAGGGCTTGTGTGTTGCGGTCCCTGCTGCCCTGGGCCATGTAGATCGGGATGTCCAGCGCCACGAGGAAGTCCACTGTGGGGGGATCGGTGAAGCTGCTCCAGCGTTTGTAGCTATGGCCCCAAAACTCCTTGTCGGTGGCATCCGGATCAGCGTAGATGCGTTCGTACTCCGCGAAAAGGCTGTCGATACCGGCCTGGGCCTCATGCTCGGTGATCGCGCCCTTGGCCGCCTCCATGCGCTGGGCGATGATCGGGTCGAAGAATTGGTTCAGCGCGCCGCCCACGAAGGCCATCACGTGCGTCACACGCGGGTCGATCGCAGCCACCCGGGGTGCCACCTGCCCTCCCTCACTGAACCCCATGACACCGATCCGCCGGCGGTCCACCGGGTATCGCCCAAGCGCATCACCGATGGCCAAGCTGGCTGCCCTGGCGCGCCATTGGGCGCTCAGCCTTTCGGTATAGGTGGCCGGTGGCTTGGCAGGGCCGTCGGTATGCACGGTGTCGATCAGCGGCACGCCCGGTTTGCTCACCATCAGCACATGGTACCGTTGCGCCACGTCACGTTGGGCCATGGGGATGCTCGAATACGTCTGCCACACACCGTCTGCATCACGTTTCACCGACAGGATCGCCTGCGCACCGGACCCGTCCAGGAATACCAGGAGCGGAAGCTCCTGGTCCAGATGGGCATCCACCATGTGGTAGTCGATCCTGCCCAGTTCCGGGTCGTGGATCGTGTGCGAACGGAAGCCATGCCCATCTCCCGCGGCCGCCAACAACGTACCCGGTGCGGCCAGGAGGCCAAGAACCGGGAAAAGAAGCTTTGCTTTCATGGAATAGTTGAACGCCCACAAAGGTTCGGACCTCTTTTCCAGGCAGCTCATCACCGGAGTGTCAATAACCTCCAAAACATGTGAAGGATGGCCGGCCCCTCCTGCCCCTTGCTGTTTCAGCTCATGTTCTGGGCCCTCCGACATCGGTATCCTTCTCGCCTATGCACAGGTCCGATCGCACGGGGGTCAGATGCACCTCCTCATGACGCCAGTAGGGAAGTGCGGAGCACGGGCCTCCCTATCTTCGTACCCGATCGGGGCATGTAGCCCGCTGACCATGGGAGTTCACGGTTGATCACGCCCCAAGGCCATTAATGTTGAATGGAGCTGCCACTCACGGGGATCTAGTGCCAATGGGTCTGAATTGTCATTCCCCATCGGTTTCGATCCGCCGGCCAACGGCCTCGTTTTTGTTTTTGCTCGGAAAGCAACCAAATGAAACCAACCCATTTCCTTTTGTAGTATCTTATCTGATACACAATTCAAATTCATCCATGTGTCTTACCATGAATTACATCTCATCGCCATAGATAATGGTATTGATAGCTAAAAGATATCCAATACTTTCGTTTTTCATTGTTTCTCTTTTGATATCGTGGGCGGGATGGATCCCATACACGGCTTCAAAGATCGGACTATTGGACATTTCCATTCCCTCAGAAATAATTTGGCTCGCTGAATTTGGACCTTCAATTTCCGCCATTGTAATTACCGCAGCGATATCGGGATCAACAGGCACAAAGCATCTGTTGAGACGAATACTCAAATGGAGAACAAGGCTTTCATGGTACTTGTTTGCCATATTCATTACACCATTAGCGATTGCTCTGTCCATTGCATTTGACATGGTATTCTTTCAAACAACTTACGATCTTTCCCAACTGCACAGCTGGGATACCAATTTCATTGTTCGAACAAATGGATTCACCCCATCCATGGGAGTGATCACCCGGTTGGTTTCGTTCATGCAAAATGGCCCCATCGAGACCGGGGTCATCTTCCTGGTCTTGGCGCTCACGAACGGAGGGCTCTCCGAAGAGATCGGCTGGCGCGGATTTGCGTTGAGCCAGCTGCAGCGGCGGCTCAATTTTCTGACCTCAAGCATCCTTGTTGCCATGTTGTGGGCGGCCTGGCATACAGGGACACTGTTCTGGCAAACGGTGCTCACGTCAACATTGACGGATGGCCTTTCATTCGCAGCGGTTTACGTGATCCAGTATTTGATCCTGGTCACTCCATTGTCGATTTTATACACGGTGCTGTATAATGGGACCCATGGAAGTATTCTACTTTCCATCATATTGCATGCTTTCTACAACATTTCTATTTCCATAGTCTCGGCTGCCCTCCCGAATTTTCCAATGATCACCTTTGTCATACTTCTTTGGATCATCGCCATCTGTTCAACAATTGTGTTCTGGAAAAGCAATGGAACACAAGCTCTTGGAAGATGATCGATCAGAACAAGGACCACACCTCCGATCGATCAGTGCATTCTCGAAGGCGGGACATCGGAGTTCAATGCTCTAAGCTTGTTCCGAGATCTTCAAGCGCAAGTCGCCGATCGCCGGAAGGGCAGCTATTGCGGTCCAAGGAACCACGATCAATGTGCGATGGTCGGCTGTTCAAAGGGCTTGAACGGAATGGCACCACCGGACACGACATTTCCATGCCGGGCCCACAAGGCTCGCCTACTTTCTGCGTCCTTTCGTCCGGTAACTAACCCTCTTTCAGCACGCTCCGCCCGATCACGATGCGCTGCACCTCGCTGGTGCCCTCGTAGATCTGGGTGATCTTGGCGTCGCGCATCAGGCGCTCCACGTGGTATTCCTTCACGTAGCCGTAGCCGCCATGGATCTGTACGGCCTCCACGGTGGTCTTCATGGCCACTTCGCTGGCGAAGAGCTTGGCCATGCTGCTGGCCTTGTCGTAGTCCAAGTGCTGGTCCTTCAGCCAGGCGGCCTTCAGGCAGAGCAGGCGGGCGGCCTCGATCTCCGTGGCCATGTCGGCCAGCTTGAAGGCGATGGCCTGGTGCTCGCTGATGGGCTTGCCGAAAGCCTTGCGTTCCTTGCTGTAGGCCAGGGCCAGCTCGTATGCGCCGCTGGCGATGCCCAGGGCTTGGGAGGCAATGCCGATGCGGCCGCCGGCCAAGGTTTTCATGGCGAACTTGAAGCCGAAGCCGTCCTCGCCGATGCGGTTGGCCTTGGGCACCTTCACGTCCTGGAACATCAGCGTGTGGGTGTCGCTGCCGCGGATACCGAGCTTGTCTTCCTTGGGACCCACCACGAAGCCGGGCATGCCCTTCTCCACGATGAGGCAGTTGATGCCCTTGTGGCCCTTTTCCGGGTGGGTCTGGGCCATCACCAAATAAGTGCTGGCGGTGCCGCCGTTGGTGATCCAGTTCTTGGTGCCGTTCAGCAAGTAGTGGTCGCCCATGTCCACGGCGGTGGTGCGCTGGCTGGTGGCGTCGCTGCCGGCCTCGGGCTCGCTGAGGCAGAAGGCGCCGATCTTCTCGCCCTTGGCCAGGGGCACCAGGTACTTCTGCTTCTGCTCCTCGTTGCCGAAAGCTTCCAGGCCCCAGCAGACGAGGCTGTTGTTCACGCTCATCACCACGGAGCAGCTGGCGTCCACCTTGCTGATCTCCTCCATGGCCAGCACGTAGCTGATGGCATCCATGCCGCCGCCGCCGTACTTGGGGTCCACCATCATGCCCAGGAAGCCGAGCTCGCCCAACTGGCGGATCTCGTCCTTGGGGAAACGCTGTTCGCGGTCGCGTTCGATGACGCCGGGCTTCAGCACGTTCTGCGCGAAATCACGCGCGGCGTCGCGCACAGCCTTCTGTTCCTCGCTGAGTTCAAAATCCATTCCGGTGGCGGTAGCGGTCTCCATGTAGTCCTGTGTTCGGGGATCGGTCTTTTAAGCGGGCAACAGCCCTGATGTTCCGGCGGCCTTTGCTGTGCCGCAGGCGGTCGGGCAAATGTAGCCGATACCTTCGCCCCGCGCATGACGATCGACAACCATGGCACCCGCGTGCTCGGTGTGATGAGCGGCAGCTCATTGGACGGCATCGACCTGGCCTTGTGCCGGTTCCGGAAGGATGGGGAGCGGTGGTCCTTCACCGTGGAAGACGCCACCACCGTGGCCTAC